>JAHZIG010000013.1 GCA_019419865.1 Clostridiales bacterium
CGGTCGACGTATGTTGTGCATAATCCTCTATGCTAACCGCCTTATCATAAGCCGCCTTAACCGCTGTGGGAGTCGCCGCTGTTCCGTCGGATGCGTCGTTTGTCGAACTTGTACTGTCGCTTAGTTTGACGTGACCGTAGTTTACATCATCGCCTAAGCCGTACCCCGTATATGAACTTGCGTGGTCAATTTCAGCCTTTGAGTTTAAATATCCGCCCACAACCTCGAACATATTTATAACGCCGCTGGTGTATCCATTATATACTGTATAATCCGGGTTGTCGGTGTCTCCGTCGTATATTTCAAAGTCGCACAAATGGAACTGGAAGTATTGGCCGGCGTCAAGATAGCCTTCGGCAGGCTCGGAGCCGTCCCCTAAATCAAATTCGAATAGCTGACATACTTCGCTTCTATTTTGCAACATGTCGATATCGATCCACAGGCCGCAGCGGTCTAAATCGTTGACGCTGAAATGAAAGTCTTTATAGGTCTTATTCATGCCGTAATCCTTGCTCTCATTCATTATTTTATTATCTATATACGCTCCCGATAAGGTAACGTCGGCTTTGTAGGTTTTATTTCCCGTTTTGGTCAGATTTGCGAGTCCTATACTGTATGCGTTTGGGTTGAAAAATTCAATAGAGAGAGCGGCAAGCAGCTCATCCTCGTCAACTCCGGACGTAGCGAAGCTCAATACAGAGTTGATCGCTCCTACGATACTGCTTTTATTGGTCGTATTAAGCTCGTCCAGATCGCCTATATCGTCCTTCACCTTGCCCGCGATAACCCCGACCGCTTTAGGCGTGGTATAACTGCTGTCGTCGGTCGACTCCAGTTCAATCGCCTTTGTCGCCTTCGTCGGAACCGCCACGTTGGTAAGTATAAAGTTCGAACCGTCGTAGTACACTATAAGCGTCTGGTGCCGCCCTATCTCGCCGTAACAGTATTTGTCCGTATAATACTGTTTCGTATCGTAATCGGCGTAATCGTATGGCAGCGGTCGCCGAAGCGCCTTGTTTCCCAACCCGTTCACGTTTACGTACACCGGAGACGGCGAACTAAACGTGCATTGATATATCCCGGTATTGATAGCTACCGCCTTACCCGACATCTGGGAATAACTGGTCACGCCGTCTATGGTGATGTACAAGACGTTGTTTCCGCTCCCTACTTTGGATATATCTACGTCGTAGCTTTGGTGAATAGTATATTTACAGTTTTCCGCGTCCGTTTTTGCGAGATCGATCAGCGCGTCTTCGACCGTGCCGGAATTGTAATCTATATCCGCCGCGTTGTGCCGGTCTCCCGTACCGTTGATATGAGCTGTGACCCAATTCAGCAAATTTCTAAAGTTGCTCTTCACCATCGGCCACCAATTATACAGCCATGTTACGTCGTCGTAGTTTTCAATCAGTTCGTGGTTTGAATTAGTCTTTTCGTCTGGCATTTTTAAGCCTCCTTATTTGAATTTTGGGTATAACAAAAGACGCGTCGGTTAAAACGCGTCTTGATTCGTTTTCAGTTGTAATATTATTATTTACTTAATTTGTAGAGCGCATATTGATTAAGAGAAACGCCCTCTTTCTCCGCCTCGATCACAAGCGTTTGGTGAAGCGATTTAGGTATCCTAACCACAAATTTACCGCTGTAATCCTGCGCGCTTTGAGGGATCGGTATATCTAAGCCGTTGGCAAGCTTTGTTTCAATATATCCCTGCATAGCCTCTCTTAAATTTTCATACGCCTCGTCAAAAGTATCTCCGTCGCTCTGACAGCCGTCCAGCTCAAGAACTCGGGCATAATAATACTTTCCGCTTTCGTCGTTGATCTGCTGAATAATATAATTATATGGCAAATCCATGTAGTCTTTAACTTCCATTTTTAAACCTCCTGACATATTCTATTCATCTACTCTGCGCAGTATATCTTTGACATATACGGCTCGCAGAGGATTTTTGTTAGGCAAGGTCAAAACTTCGCCGTTTTGATTGATAAACTGCATATGCGAACCTACCTGCCTATCTAATCTGTAACCGTAATACTCTAATACTTTTCGGGCTTCTTCCGGACGTATGCCGTTAGGCTGATTTCTCATCTTTTGAATTATTTTATCAACTTGCACTCCGCTCTCACCTCTTGTAATTATAGTATCACATACAGTATCATATGTCAAGAGTCATTCTATCTCGATAAGTTCCCAATCGTCGGCTAAAATATCTTTAACCGTCGGATTCCACCTTGGTATCATATGATAACCGTTAGAGTCCGGGCCCGTAGTGGGAATACATATAAAACTTTCGTTTGTGTTAGTCGGCAATAAATACACTCCGCTTTGCCGGATATGCGGGCATGTTATACCTACGCCTTTTTCAAAGGCCTCTCTTGTCGCTGTAATAATATCCATTATTTCACCTCCTCGCTTGCTTCTCCTAATTTGCCTCCACAAACGGTAATATCTCATCTACAAACGTGTCGTAGGGAATGTAGCACCTATCGTTATAAATGGTATATTTTATTTTCATTTCCGTTCCATTATTAAATTTTAGTATAACTTCTTCTGTATCTGTATCATACACGATGCTACCGTCCAAAGCTTTGGAACAAGCGCTTATATTAAAATAATATTCATTGTTTATTAAAACCGTATCATATTGCCAACGCTCGCTTGGTGTGTATTTACTATTCACCACAATATCATTCCTTTCTCCGATATAGGCAGTGTTCTCGGCTTCGTCATATTCGACATTCTCGCCTAAAGCGGAGCTTACAGCGCGGAGCGGTATATAGGTTGTATCTTCATAAAGGAAATTATCGGCGGTAATCTCCGCGCCGTCCACGACAACGCGTATATCGTTCCTAAGCACCGGTATATTCTCCCAAACTCCCGACGCGCCTACGCCTACAGCCGTAGCTATCGCCGCTCCTAAAACTAATCCGCAAACAAACTTTTTCATAAAAATTCCTCCTGTTAATTGATATTTTAAATATATCACATTTGGAATTTCAAGTCAATATTATCCGCCCAAAGCTTCAATCCTATTCGATAGCTCGGCAATATCGTCCTGCGTTGCAAGTTCGCTCTGGTTGTATTTCCATGTGCCTCTTAAATCGCCACCTTGAGAATCTGCTATAATAATTCTACCTCCATTACATAACATCGTCCAAGCGTACGGTTCTAATTCCACTTTAAACAATTCATGCCCCTGTAAATACATAGATAGATTAGTCCAGTATCCTGAATTAGGATTTACAATCAAACCATCTTGTCTGTTATTACTGTCAAAGCTCTGTATACCGTTTTGGTCTATCTCTATTCTTGCTTCGTTATCCTCGCCGGTCTTGAATATACCGCGGATCGTGAGATTGCCCTCGTCGTCGAGGTATGCCGTTCTTGCGCCGTCCGAGTTGTAAAGCTCGAATACGTATCTGCCGAGGTTCTTGTTATACCCGGCGTTCAGCCTGAGAGTTCCCGCATTGTCGAACATCTGAATGATATTGCCTTCTATGCTCAGCGTTCCGTCGTCGCTCATGATCTGGACTAAATCGCTGTACAGCGTTCCGGCGAATACTCTGCTTACGGTCACCTCTCCGTCGCCGAACACGCCCGTCCAGTCCCAGCCGTCGGCTTTCGAGCTGTCCGCAACTCCGACCTTGATTTTTCCCTCCATGATAGCGACCGCGTATTGTTCGTTTGAGGATACGAACAGCGCGCCGGTCTTGTATTTGCCTATCTTTTGCGTTACGCCGTCGCTTTCAAGTATAACGTCTTCGTTTTTGTCCATGAACTCAAGCGCGCCCGTTTTCAGTTCGTCCGCCGCGCCGTTCTTATTGATCCTCAGATACTGCGAGGCTGAGAACATTCCCGTGAACGCCTCTTTTGTGGTTATCGGCGGCTTGCCTACGGTAAAGCTGTTTCTGTTAGGCTCGAACGGATATATAGACGTGGATATAACTCGCTGTTTTGAAGTTATGCCGTTGTCCCGGTCTACTATCGTAACGGTGTCGCCGACTTCCACATAGGCGTTTATATCGGCGTATTTAACTTCCACCGAATATTTCGGCACGTCTATCCGATCGATGTTATCCGGGTCGAATTGCCACTCCGCCGCCTCTAACAGCTCGTCCTGGTCGGTTATCTCGTCCATATTGCAAAATCCCTCGTATTCGCCTAATATACTGTAGTTCGGGCTTAGTATATACTGCTGCGACCCCGCAAGCGGCATATCGTCCTTGCCGTACGGGTACAGTTTAGTTATGAGCTGATATGTGTCGGTCGTGGGTTTTATCTCAGTCGCGTTATATTTAGGGTCTATAATCACTCCTCTGTCCTTGCCGAGCCTGCGGACTAAGCCTATCTTGTTTCCGTTTATGTATACCTCGCTGTGTATCTTATACTTGTTCAGCGTCTCCATAAGCATGTTAAGACAGCCCAGCGGCGTTTTCTTCGACGTTTCAAAGAAATCTATAGCGTCGGCGACCGGCTCTAAGCCCAAAGCCGTATACTCCGCGTTCGTCAAGGTCTCTACATACGGCGTATCTCTGAATATCCGGTTAAATATATTCACCGCCGGCATACCCAGCATATCCTCTATATACTGAATATGCGTTCGGCAGGTATCCTGAATAAGCGAATCAGCCGAAGTATTAAGCCCCTCGATCCTCTTTATCCTAAATGTCTGATCATTTATATGCAGCTTCCGCTCGATCTCCATCAGCGCCCATTTAGGATCACCCTTAGGAAGCGTAAATTCAAGCGAATAATCGCCGTTTATGGCGCGGGTGATACAGACGTCCTTTGCGTTTTCAAGAAAGCCTAAGCGGGTCTTTTCGTACTCCGTCGCGTCCTTGTCGTGTATAGATACGAATCTCATTAAAAACCATCTCCGTAATAAAAATTATGCTTGTACTCGAACTTGACCTCTCCATTGCACGAGCTGTTTATCTCGATAGTGTTTTCGCCCTGTACCAGCTCGAAGAAATCCCCCGACATGCCGGACGGCATAACCGCGTTTTCACAGTCTATCTCAAACGAAGACGGCGCGTTTGCACTGAATCCGGCTTCTACTCCGTTTACCTCGATCGAGAAAGAGCCGCCGCTCGTGTTTCGCGTTACCGCTACCTTTGGGCGTATAGGCGCGGAGCCGAAATAGTTAAGCGTCGCGGTCGTCGTTCCGAACGCAAACGATATATTATTCTCCTTACCCATGCCTAAAGGTATCGCCGCCCCGAGCCTGATCTTAGCTCCGAGCGGGATACCCTGCGAATCGTATATGAATCTGTTGAAAGGCCGACAGCGAAACTGTATCGTCGAGCGTCCGTTCTTATACAGCAATATGGATAAACTCTCAAGATCGACCGGCTTTGCGATCCACGCGACCGCGGGCATATCGTCAAATATAAGCTCGTCGTAACCGCCGCTGAGCCAATTTATCATTCTTGAAACCTTCTTATGCAGCTCGGTTGTGTTCATAGCTCTAACGGTAAATTCGAGTTCCAAGACCTTATCCTCGTAGTACAGCCGTCCGCCCGCCTCGCTGTAGTCCACGTTTCCGTCTCTGTACGCGACCTCTTCGTCTACCTGTTTGACCGGCGCGATTATAGGCCTGCCGACCGTTTTGACGATCGCGCCGAACTCGTCGCTGTGTTTTCCTCTATAAGTTATTCCATTGTGCGGCATATTAACCTCCTAAAAATCCGACCGATTGATTGAATACCCTATTTTGGTAGAGCAATCCGTCTGTACCGTCGTTTATATAATTCGTGTTGTTTTGAGTGAACGTAACGCTCGGACGTATCCTGTCGATAGAGGCGGCTATCTTATCGCCCAAAGTTCCCATAGAGTCGGCTATATTTTCCTTGAGCGGTTCTATGAGCGCCGCCACGTTTAAATTGGCGTCTCTTACCTGTTGCAACACCTTAGCCTTTTCATTCTCGAGCGCTTCGTATTCGGCCTCAAGCTGTTCGAGTATCGCGTTGTTTTCCTGCTCCATAGCAAAGCGTGTTTCCTCGCGCTCGATCTCTTTAAGCTGATCCTGAAGCTCCTCGTACTTGTCGCGCCCCTCTATGGTGACCGCGTTTCTGTACTTATCAAGATCGGCTAAGACCTCCGCCTTTTCTACGGCTCTGTCCTCGACCTCCCAGCTCTCGTCCAAAGCGGACAGCCTGTCGCTCAGCGCTTTTTCGGTCTCATCGATGCGATCCTGAGCCATGTCGAGCATTTCGTCGTATTCGTCTTCGGTCGCCTGGTATATATCAAGTAATACTTCGTCCATTGACCGCAGCACATTTTGTCTTTCGGTTTCGTTAAGCTCCGTTCCCTCAAGCTCCGTGCCGTTCCAAAAAGTACCGTCAAGCATTTCTTGATACCGATCATATTTACGACGCAGAAAATCAAGTTCTGTCTCGTTCATATTTTCCCAGCCGTAAACGCCCGCCTGTTGTTCGTACCAATCCGCGTCGCCTTCCCACTCGGATATTGAATCGCTTATAACGTCATACAGTTCTTTTTGAAGATCGGCTTCTATCCCGATTTTTATCCTATATTCTTCATCGGTCAACTCGCCTATAGCGGAAAAAAGCCCTTCGACCTCGTTCAACTGTCTTTTTATGGCCGCTGCATTATCGTTAGCGGACATATTATGATATTTCTTTTGGGTTTCTCTCCAATCGTCCGAATAGTCGATATAGTTATCGAGGAATTGCTCCGTACGCCCCTCTCTTGTCTCGAAATATTCATCCCATGTGATAAGTCCGTCTTTGGCGGCCTGAACGTTTCTTTTATTCACGGTCTGCCATACCGCGCCCATAGACGTTCCCATCTCGCCCCAGTCGTTGAGCCGACCGTGAAGATCGATATACGCCTCCGAGAGTTCGTCGGCGTCCTCGATGAGCTGGACGGAGTATTTGTGAAGTTCAAGCGTCGCGTCCTTGTATTCCTGAGTATCGGGAGCGAAATTTTGGTCTCTGTACTCTGCAAGCGCCCGGTAATATTCCTCCTCGCTCTGCCAGCCCATATCGAGGGCGTATTGCATATTTTCGAGGTCGGAAGCCCACATTTCGCGGGTATATTCTACGACCTGTTCCTCGATCTCTTTTATGACTTCCGCGTCGGAGGCGAATTTCTTTTTCATCTCCTCGAGCCACTCAAGCTCTTCGCGCGGGTCTATTATCCTATACGTGACCTTGCGGATATGTTCCCGGTCGGATTTGGCGTTTTCCCAATCCTCGTTGTTCTTGCCGCTCGCATACCGCGGCATACCGGACGCGGCCATCATTTGCTTAGTCTGGCTCGCGGTATATACCTTTGCGTGTTCCGGAAGCGGGACGATAACGTCTTTGCCCTCGAATATGTAGCCCTTGCCGCCTATCTGCACCAGCTCGCGCGGGTCGGATATGCCGGGCTGGTCGTTTATCATCGCAAGCCCGCCGGAGAAATTTTTGGTTCCTTTGGCGTTGCTTTGGAAAACAGCGCTGTATAATATGGTTCCCATTATCGTAGGAGCGCGTTCTGGGAAAATACCACTATAATTTGCCGAACCCGATACGTCGGGCGCCGAAGTCGGGTACGTACCCATAGAATAATTTGCCGTACCCGGGGCGTCCGGTACAGTAGTTGGATATGTACCGAGAGAAAAATTTGCTTTTCCGCTTGCGTCCGGTGTTGTCGTGGGGACGTCTTTTCCTAAAGTGCGATTGACGGTCTGCGACGCGTCTTCGGGCTGGGGTAGCGTTTCCCCTTGTTGATCGTTTACAGTTCTATTTGCGTCTTCTGGCGGCGGGGCGGTTTCGCCCTGCTCATCGTTAACGGTACGGTCTGCGTCTTCGGGATCGTCTACAGTATCGCCTTGTACATCGTTGATAGTTCTGTCTACCGGTTCCGGGTCTTCTTCAAGAAGCTCTAACCCCGTTCCCTCTGCATTAACGGTCACGGTTTTATTATCCGGCATTTGTTCAAGACCGTTTATTATATCCGCGACGGCGCTTCCGTCGGCTCCGTTTTGTATTAAAGACGTACCAACGTTTGCAAGCGACTTAGCCATATCGTCCGCGCTCGCTCCCGCCGTCTGCGCATTATTGGCAAAGTCGTTAAAGAACGCGCCTATTCCCTCGACGCTGCCCTGCGCCACCTGATATATATTGTCAAGCCCCTGCTGAGCGACGGTTAGCTGTTCGACCGTGCTGCGTGCGAAATCATCGAAGCCCATTTCCTGAGAATATTCCTTTACGTTCAGTAAAGACGTCGTTATTCCCCTGATAGCGTCCGCATAATTTCCGTTCGCAAGCTGGTCGGGAACTAATGTCGATGTAGCGTCCGCTACGGTTTGAATACCTTCTCTGAATTGACTTACCTCTTGCTGCGCCGTATCAAGATCCGCCGTATAGTTTTTCAGATCCTCCTCGGCGTCCATTAGCCAACCGGCTACGGGATCAGTTGGAGACACTCCCGTTTCGTCTTGTACCTTTTTCTGAGCCGCTTGGAGTTCCTCTTGCAATTCTATTAATTTATCGCCGTATTCTTCAGAATCTATAGCCCCTTGCTCGAACTGACTGTTTAAATCAGACTGCGCGGCTTCAAAGCTACCTGTTAAGTCGTTATATTGCGTTTGCGCTTTAGTATACCTGTCAACGGCTCCCGTAGCCTCGTTTACTAAGTCAGTATATTTTTCTACATTTTTATTTGCGCTGCTAATATCGCTTTCGTTTAACTGCCTTTGCAAATCAGCGCGGTCTTTTAATAACTCGCTCTCGGTTTTCCCCGCAAGGTCGTCTAACGTATCGCCAACGTTGCCGCCGTTTACGGTTATATCTACGTTATATTCATCTTCAACGCGCGCTTTTAACTCGTCGAGCTTTTGCTTCGCTTCTTCTATCTCGGCAGTGTCCGTTGACGTTTTTATTATAGTCTCAAGCTGCTGCGCCTGAGCTTGATAATCTTTGATCTTCTTATATTCAGCGAGGCTTTCTTTTGTGGCTTGTATTTGATCGTCCGTGACCTTAACCGTGTCGAGCTGGGCGTCGTGATAAGCGTTATACGCCGCCGTACCGAGAACGACCGCGCCGGTTACCGCCGTAATACCCGCCGCCACTGCGAGAGCCGCGGGACCCGCGCTTGCAAGAGCCGGAACTACCGTTCCGATCTTTCCTAAAGCCTCGACGAAGTTTCCGACGCCCTTTACGGTTCCGGTAACGACTTTAGCCGCCGCGCCGACTCCTACAAGCCCGACCGCGGTATTGACAAGGCTCTCCTTGCCCTCGTCGCTCATGTTAGCAATTCCCTGCGCAAAGTCGGATATATCGCTTGAAACGTCGGTTATAATCGGCAAGAACGCCTCGCCTATGCTCCGCCCGGCCTCTACAAGGTTGTTCTTCGTTATTTGTATCTGGCTTGCGGTCGTATCGGCCTTAGCGTCAAATTCCTCTTGAAGGGCTATATTTTCCTCCCACGCGGTATTTGAACGCTGGAGCGCCTCCGTGACAAGACCGATACCTTCCTGACTTGCCAGCCTTTGCAGAGCCTGAATATCGTAGATATTGTTAAATCCTAAGTCGGACAGCGCCTTGACTTGATCCTCGCTCTTTGAAAGTCCGGTAAGGAAATCCAAAAACGCGCCGCTCGCGTCCTTCTTCCACTGAGCAGCAAACTCTTCCGAACTCTTGCCGGAGACCTTAGCAAACTCAGTCAGCGTTTCGCCGCCGCTCGTGACCGCGCTCTGCATATCCATCCATATACGGGATACCGCCGAGCCGCCCGCTTCGGCTTCCATGCCTAAGCTCGACAGCGCGGTTGAATATCCGAGTATATCCTGCGTACTGATCCCTACGGTATGCCCCGTCGAACCCATTCTCATAGCCATTGAGGCTATCTCGCTCTCGCTTGTAGCAAAGTTATTGCCCAGCTCGACTATGGCGGAACCGAGGTTCTTTACCTGATCCTGCGACGTTCCGGTAACGTTCATAAACCGCGCTAAGGTCTTCGCGCCCTCTTCGCCCGCAAGGTTCGTGGCCGCTCCCATCTGCGCCATCGTCTCGGTAAATTCGAGTATATTCTCCGTCTCTATACCCAACTGTCCGCCCGCCGCGGCAAGCTCGGTAAGCTGCGCCGTCGTCTGCGGTATGGCGTTACGTCCATCGATCCCGGTTGTAGTAAGATCGATTATCCCTTGTTTTACTTCTTCGAGCTGCTCCGGCGTACCGTCGACCGTCTTCTCTACGTTCGCGAAATTATCCTCAAAGTCTATGGCGAACTTCGCCGCCGCGACTCCGCCCGCCGCTAATCCTGCCGCGGCGATCTGAAACGGCTTTGTTATCGTATTTACGCTGTCGCCCAATTTCTGCCACTTCTCGCCCGTCTCTTCGAGCTCTAAAGCTTTTTCCATGCGGACTATCTCTTTTTGACTCCCCGCCAGCGTTTGGTATTGAGCGCTCGCGGTCTTGACCGCCGACTCCGCCGATTTGTACGCGGCCTCTTCTTTTTTCAGCGCCGACTGTTGACGCTGTATCTGAGCGGTAAGGTCGTTTCGCTTTTGCTGTTGGTCGTATATGCCCTGAGTGGTATTTTGTATGGTTGCGATATTCGACCTATACTCTTTCGAGTTAGATTTAAGCGCCGCGTTTTGCTCTCTGAGCGTCGCGATCTTGTCTCGAGACGCCTTTATGCTGTCGTCTATACTGCTTCGCTCGTCCTTAAGGCTCCGTATATTCGCCTCTATCTTCGGCTTATTCTCGTTATACGCCTTTTCTACTTCCGCAAGCTTGGTCTTTTTCTCCTCGAGGCTCTTCGAAGTCTTATCGAGTATAGATTTAAGCCCGCCCTGCGCCCGCGTCTGTTTGGCTATCTGTTCTAAGTTCTTGCCGCTTACGGAGTCTAAGCCCTGCAGACCCTTAATCGCCTTGCCCGATACGCCTTCTAAGCCCGACAGACTGCCTTGCACCTCTGAGATCGTCGCCGCGAGCTGCGACGCGTCGCCCGTAAATCTGACGGTCAAATCTCCTAAACTTCCGCTCATTATCTCACCTCAATTTTAAGCATAATAAAAGAACGCCCCGCGTCCTTGAGCGTTCTTATGCTATACTCAATATTTATAATCCCGCCATCCAGCCGAAGCCCGCTGTAGGCCGCTTAGGCGATTCTTCCTCCGGCTGCGTCAGCGCGTAAAACAGCGCCGCCGGATCCTGTTTTGCAAGTTCCGACGGCAGTAGTTTATGTATTTTAAACATCTTCCTGTAAAGCTCCCGAAGACGGACGGGGCGGGAGCCGTCCGTCACTCGTTTTTTGATTCGTCGCTCGTCTTCATCGATTCCAGATACATAGCCGCCGCCTCTTCGCAAAGACGCTTGCGCTCGCCGTAAGGCAGCTTTTCAATATCTTCGTCGGTCAGCTTGGTTCCTTTGAACATATGATTCACAGCTTTCCTGCCGAGGTGCATAAGTCCGATCTTACCGTCGCTGTCGTAACGCATATCGTCCACTAAACACGCCGCCTCGAAGTCGAACGGGTTAGAAACTATGGTCTCCCCGCCGAACTGAACCGTCAGCGTTTTTTGTATTTTCTCAGTCTTTGCCATATTATGCGCCTACCTCCGTTGACGGATACCAATTTAAGTCGGTAAACCAATTCTCGATCGCCTCAGCCTCCGATACGCCCTCGGGCAGGTTATCGGTGTCGAGATAGTAATATATCTTGCCGTCGCTGTCGCGCGGAACCGCCGCGTATGTAGCCGTCGCCGTCTGGTGTTCGGGCGCGCCCTCGCTGGGTTTCGTCTGGCCGCCTACGTTTGAAGCGAACGCATATTTGCCCTTGTAGTAACGAACGAGTCTGTAATGTCCGTCCGACTTAAGAACTCTCCACGCTACGCCGCAATACGGTACTTTGCCCGACGCGTCTTTGTCGTACTCTACGCCGTTGTCCTTAAGAGTCAAACCTCTTATGACCGCCTCGACCTCGGGCGGGATATCCGCGTTGGTCAGCTCGTGACCCATCGATTCAATGTAGCTGTCTATCTCGTACGCCACGTTATCCGCGTCGAACGGCTGCGTGCTGCCGCTGTCGGTCGGAGCTATCTCGACAAGTCCGGGTACCGGCAGCGCCTCTCCATACGTCGCATCTCCGTCCGTGCTCGTGTCGACCAGAAAAATAGTGTATTTGTCTACGCCTATAGTTGTTTTTGGTTTTCTAACATCTGGCATAATATCTACCTCCTATATCTAATTTAATGCCTTTCTAACTTCTTCCGTAAGCTTTTGTACGGCTTCCTCTTTGCCTTCCTCAAAGCCCGGTTCCATGTACGGCTGCGGCGGCTGACCTCTTGTGGTGTAGAATTCCCCGTCGCTGCCCCTATACGTCCACGGCGTCTGCCTTCCGCCCGCGTATATGCCGGTGCCCATCTCGACGTATATTCCGTACGGCGCGGTAGGCCCCACCTCGGACGTGTAAGAACCCCCGCCGCCGCTTGTCTCTTCTATAATGCTGTTTTGGAGTTCGCCCGTATCTACCGGACATTCGGCTTTGCAATAAGCCTGAATTACTTTGCCGCCGAGACTTACGCCTCTCGAGACGGCGGAGTCGAGCTTACCGCCCATCTCCGCGAGCTTGCCGAGCACGTCGCCTAAGCCGTCTATTTCGATATTTATACTCATCAGAAATACGCCTCCTTGGTAAATCTCATCGACGTATGGAAAAGCTCCTCCGGCGTTTGCCGCGGCACGTCGTAATCGTATGTTCTTGTCCAGCCGTCGGTCTGCATAAGCTCGTTCACCTTGATCCCGATATTGGAATTTTTAACCGGCGACGTAGACCAAATATCGACCGCGAATTTACTTATCTGCGACTGTTCTATGTTGTCGGCATGGAATCCCTGATCGGTCGTCACCTTGCGAAAGGTTATAAGCGGCTTGTCTGTGAACTCGAATACCGTACCTTGTTTAACCTCTATGCCCGTCTGTTCGAGCAAAGCTTTTACATGCGGATTAAGATCGATCAATAGAAACCACCCCCGTAACCGTCGTCCGAATCGTCTTCCGGCTCCTTCGCAGCGAGAGGCAGTTCGGTCAAGACCGCCATGGAATAATCGTTCCAATGTTCGGCGTACTTAACTATATACACAGGCGTCTCGCCGCTTAAGGCTATCCTCTCGCCCTCTGTCAAAGCGTCGCACGGCTCCGTATATATCCGCATAGCCCGATCGATCTCAAGCCCGTATTCTTTCTGAGCGAGCCCGCCGCTGTACGGCTGCATGTCGCACAGAATAGTCGCTAAAACCGTATCGGTCTCGCCGTCGTAAATATCAATCTCCGTCGTCTGGTTCATCAAAGTCACTGGGAACATACCCCCTTTTACAGATAAACGGTTTGAGCCTTGATTCGTAGTCCTTCAAGAAACTGTCGTCGAATATGTTCGGATTGGCGTAACTCTCGGAGCGCGAACCCTGCGAGTTCGAGACTAACACTTTGTCGGGCTTGACCTTGCCGTAATCGCTTATCCTGTACCTGTCCGCGGTCATTACCGGAATGAGGCTCTCCAGTCGCGCCGGTAGTTCCTCGATCCGGCAATAGCCTAAAACAAGATTTATTGTATCGTCAATCAAAAGACTCAGTATATCGTCGTCGCCGTCTATCCCAAGCAACAGCTTAGCCTGTTCTTTTAGTTGTTCTTTGTCCATTCGTCTTACGCCCTTTCGCCGCGCCCGAGCTTTCGCCGACCTCGTACCAGCCGCTGTTTAAAAACGCGGAGCGCTGAACGTCGTTCAGAGCTCCTAACGTACGTTTACCGTTTGTGTATAACTTACCCATATTATGCGCCTACGCCTCCGCCCTCATCGTCGTCGTTTGAATCTTCCGCGTTTACGTGAACGTAGATAGCGTCCGCTTTATTATCGAGCACGAACGCGTCGTAGCGCACGCGGCCCTCTACGAGCCAGCCGTTTATACCCGGCGGGTTGTCGTGTATCTTATAATCCGTCAGCTTGATCGGACCGCAGGTCGCTATAGGGTTGGTTATAACGAACGCGACGTTTTCAGGCAGATAGCTCGACGGGAGCAGGATAAGCGGCACGCCGTCTATAGTTCCTATCTCGCCGTTTAGCGTTATCCTCTGCGACATATCGCCGTTCTTTACAAACATCGAATCCTCTTTTATCAAAGTAAAATACGGAGCCGATACGAAAGCGACGCGTCCGGCCGTCGGAGCCTTAGCCTCGGTGAGCGCTTCCTCGCCCTTTAAGAAAGCGGAATAAGCGTTCTGGTTGGTGAGCGCCGCGGTGGTCGTATTCCCCGCCGCCGCGCAGATTTTAGACAGCCTGTACGTATCTATCTCCGGGATTATCACTTCGTCGATCTGTCTCTGCAAAGACCGTCCCGCGTCCATCGTCATCATGGTATCGTCGCGCGAAGCTCTGTCTATGGTGTAGGTAAAGCTCCTATCCCTCGAAAGAGTCATCTCTTGAACGGTATTTTGAAGCTCCGAAGGCGTTCCATATCTCGAGTTCCCGGTGCGCGTATAGTTGTTCATAGCCGCCGTCGGTATGCTGTATACCTTTACGGTCTCCACGCCTACAAAGTCGTAGTCGTTATTGACCGCCGGAGTCGTCTTCGCTCCGAGCGTAAACCGTTCGTCAATTTTAGTTGAATACTTTTCAGCGTAATTGATCGCCATTTAAAATCATCCTTTCTTTAAATCTAACCGCCGAACCCCGCTAAAAACGGATCGGACTGCGCGGAGCCGACCGAACCGCCGACGCTCGGCGGAGTTCCCTTCAAATTCTCTTTGGAGGCTTTTGTCACCGCCTCGCGGAACATCTTATTGAACCTCTCGATATTCGCGTCCGTCTCTTCGTTATCCTTGCCGGTGAGCGTCTCCGCAAACTCGATCGGTATTCCTTTGTCCGCCAACGCCCGCTCTGCGTGGAACACGTTTTTTTCGCGTTCGAGCTTCGTCCGCTCCTCGGCGTCCGCTTTCCTTTGCCGCTCTTCAAGCTCTTTCTGCTTTTCCTTTTCGGACATCTTGGCAAGATTGGCCGCGTCGTCGCGTTCCCGCTTTATGCGCTCCTCGATCTCTTGCTCCCATTTGGCGCGTTCTTTATCAACCGCTTGCTTGACCATATCGTTTATGTCGGCCTCGCCCGACGGCTGTTTGGTATTGGTATTTTGATCTGTATTATTATTTATTGTCGCCTGTTCGCCTTGCCCTCCGGTCGGTTGAGCCTCGGTTACGCCGCTTGTGGATTCGCCCGCCGCCTGTTGCGTGTTCGTTATTTCGTTTTCCATTTCCCTGTATGCCTCCTTTGAATTTTGAGTATAAAAATAGCGGACCTTTCGTCCGCCGCGTATTAAGTTTTTCTATGTTGTAGGGTCTTTATTTTTCATGTTCTCGCTCCTTTTTAGGTATTAAAAAACCGCCTGCATTTTGCAAAGCGGTGTGTTTATTTAGTTTTCGGCTCCGGCCTGGTACGCGTTACGCAAGAGGCGCGCCGGAACCTGTCTCATTTGCTTAATTTCACAAGCGGTTAAATAACCTTTTTAACTTTCTCATACTCTGCAGCGACCAGTTTCATAAACGGTTCGGGATCGTCTCCGCGTTCATATGTATCGCAGATCTCCGGAAAGTCTTCGTTTAATGCAGCGGTGACTTTTTCATTCTCAGATTTCATAGCCTCATACTCGTTAAAAAGAAGATACGGTAAATCAAACGAAAATCCTAACGGGTCGTAATTTCCGGCAAGAAACTCTTCTATCATTTCACACGCTTTTTTAATCATGTAATTCACTCCAATCTTTTTTTATTGTATTTCTCATAACCAAACTTACAACTTCTGTGCCAGAGCTATTATATATTATAGCAATTCCGTTATAGAATTTAACATACCTTCCGTCCGGCTGAATATAATTAAATCGCCTTTTGGCTTGCATAACAATGTCGTTTAGAGTAAACATTCCCTCGCACCTATCCAAAAATCGACCTACCGCATGCGCCGACATTTCAATACCATTTTGCTTAAACTCCCAATAAGCGTCAATCGCTTTTTGTCTAAAGGTATCGCTCCATTGGCTTTTTCCTTCGATTTCGCCAATAGTCCTATAGCTTCTCTCTAACGCTTTATGATCTCCACTGCCATTATACTTCTTTTCCTGAAATAATTCAAGCGTTTCCGGCACGTTTTCTTTGCCCAAACGCTCTTTGTACCGCTCGTACTGCTTTTTATCCGAACTCCGGTTCTTATACATCTTGACGTTTTTATCAAACGCCGCCTTTTGTTCCTCGCTCATACTCTCGACCCACTCGGAATAGGTCGTGTTCGGTATCTTAACGCCCTTGCCGGTTATCGGATCCCTCGCCCAGCGGCGGGCGAACTCGACCGGCACGGTAGTCGTACATCTGCAATGCGGGTGTATCGTCGGAGCGTTGACGCCCTCGCGCTTGTCTTTTGTGTTGAATATACGCCCGTCGAGAGGCTGACATCTGCGGCAAGTCTTGTAATCGAGCGTCGCAAGATACAGATATTGTTCTACGCCCAGTTCTTCATAGGCTTTGAACTCGCCCGCGTTTAGGTAGTGATTGCACTGAGTCCGCACAAGCCTTGTAGCGTTGTACTTTGAATTTTGCGTGACCTCCGCCAGCTCGTTTGCCATTTGGTTGTAAGACTTCCGACTAAGAAGCCCTCTCGTTATGATTTCCTGCGCTTGCTCCGCGGTCTGTTTTGTGTTGCTCCATACTCGGCTTGAAAAGCTCGCGCCGTGCCATTTGGCGGATACGATCTCGTCTATCGCCTTACTCGGCAAAAGCGAGAAATTCACGCCCATATTAACTCCGTAGCCGAAATCGTGGATCGTTCTGTAATACGACTCCTCTACGACGGTGTTATACAGCGTCTTGGTCTTCGCTATCTCGTCTATCGCCAGCTTTGTAAAATATATAAACACGTTCTGCTTGACCGCCTCGAGCCGACTTATCCGCGCTCCATAAGCCGTCGCGTGTATCCTGCGCGTCAGCTCGGCTTTGATACTCGGATCGTCCGTCCGCTCAAGCTCGGCCTGAAGTTCCCTCGATATGCGCCGCTGCGACTCGGCATTGATAAGTTCCTCCGCCTCGGCTTCGGTTATATCCTCTCCGTATTGAAACGTCCTAAACACCTTAGATATTTCCTTATCAAGCTCTTTAACCGCGTCGTTGTACATCTGCCTGAGCTGGTTTATCGTGTACGTGGCTTTTCCCTGTATTTGTATCTCGCGCAGCAGAGCGACCAATTTCCAATATCGACTACTCTTCATCGTCCGGCTCGTCCTCGTATGCGCCCGTCAAAAACGCCGTCTCTTCCGCAAGCCGTCGCTCCGATTCCTGACGGTTTTGCTCTTCAAGCCTTTTAACTTCGCTCTCCTCATCCTTGACGAACGATAACACGCCTCTGAGAGTAGTGTCGCTTACTACGCCTCTGAGCTTTGCGACCATATCGGCCTTCTTCTCATCATCCTGCGGCAGGTTGCGGCTTGATATTATCTCTATATCGTGAACGTCGATCTGCGTCATTTCCTTAGTTTTGTCCGCCAAAAAGGCTATGTACAGTTTGAGCCGCTCTCTTAGCCCTTTAAAGAAAAACGCCTCTTTATTGGTTATCATATTCTCAAAGCCTATAAGCTTATACTCGATCGCCACGCCCGAAGCGTTGCCGCTGAATTTCTCGTCTGATAAATCGGGAACCATACTGAACTTGTGCATATCGTCGTTGAGCGATTTCTTAAGCACTTCCGTATCCGCTTCGTTGAGTACCTTTGAAAGATACTTTGCGTCTCCGTGTTCGGTAAACGCCATGAGTATCTTTTCTAATTTCAGCTCTTTAGCTCTGTCGGTATCAAGCTCAATATCTTTCAAGAATAGAAACGCGTCGACGAACTGCTCTTTGTCGTTTACCCTGTCGGATTGGAGCCGGTTATATGAATTTACATTTTCCAAAAGTTGCTCATAATCGCCTTGAAACTCATCGTTATTCACATACTCAAACAGCGGACACGCGCCGAACTCGTGCGTTTCGGGTTCCTTTCCGACAAGTCCGTTTATCGTAGGACCCTCGAAAGTTATTATCTCCGAGTCCGTATATACCTTTGCGATATATCCTACTACGCTGTTATTAAGATCGCGTTTTTCTCTGTAATGAACGCCGAATAAGCGGTTATGCTCCGCCGTGTCGTCGTAGACCACAAAAGCCTGCTGCGGCGGCAATACGACAGACTCCGGCTCGCCCTCCGAGTTATTGTATACCAATTCGTAAGCGCAGCCGTACATACACATATTTTTAAATAGCTTTACGTCTGTGTCGTTTATTCCTTGTTTCTGATAAGTTTCAAGCAGCGCGGTAATATCGACGTTCTCGCTTGCCGTATACGTGATAGGCGCGCCGAAAAAGAAGCCCGTTGTCATATCGACTATGTATTTGCAGTAGTTGTTTACGACTTTGTTATTAGGCTTTCCGGGCTTGCCTTCGTATTTGGTTATCGGGTGTTCGCCCCTGTAATATGCAAGCAGCTTGTTAAAGCGTTCCGCGCTTCTTTTATGCCGCTCTATCAGCGTAACGACTATCTCTTTTGTTATTCCGCCGTCTATAAGCGTTTTATCTATAATCAAAATACCGCCTCTTTTCTATAATCCGAATTCGTCTCTGTTTAGAACTACGCCCCTGCGCCTGTCGCTCAGTATGGTATTGCAAAAGTAACGTATATCGTCCATTGCGTGATCGTTTTCTTTTATCACCGCGTCCTTATCGAGCGATTTCTCATCCCATGCGTATATGCCGAACTCGCGTATGCTGTCCGTACAGCTCTCATGAAACAATAAACGCCCCTCGGAGAGAAGCGTCTGCGTTATTCTTATCCCGTCTATCACATCGTTATCGGCTTTCCTGACATGAAATCGCCCGTGCTTGCGTATACAGGCGATAAAAGAAGCCGCCGACGGATCGACGACAACCGCTTGTATATTCCTGTCTCCTACAAGCTTTTCAAGCTCAGCGTAATATTCTTCGTCGGTCAGCTGCTTATGCTCTCTGCGGCTATCAAAATAAAACTCTTTCATCCGAACGGCTCCGTCTCCGTTTACGCGCCACAAGCCCATAGACGTCGGGTTAATTGTTCCGTAGTCGATAGAGACGTAATATCCGCCTCTATCGTCGTATTCGCTTACAACATGCTTCTCAGGGTCAAAATTCGGGTATACAAGCCCTTCGGCGACGCACCATAGACCAAGTATATATCTTTTATAGAAAACGCCTGTAAACATGTTTTTATAGCGTTCCTTGACCTTTTCAGACAGCGTTAGGTTATCGTCCATAGTAAAGTGCATTAGGAATATATTCTTTTCTTCGGCCATGTCTATATACTCAGTCTTCAAGAAATGACCGGGGCTTTCCGGGTTGCAGTTCATGAATATCTTTGAATCGTCTACGCTGCACCTGCCTATCATCTGGTCTATGAAGTTTTGAGGAAACAGCGCGGCTTCGTCCGCATATGCTCCGGCGGCTGTAAGCCCCTGTAGTTTATCCTGCGACGCTTGCGTGTTAGCGTCGTACATGTAGTACGTATTCGTTCCTATCTCGATATAATTCTCGCTTCGATTGTATCTGTGCGGCCAGCCCCAAGCCATAAGTATGCTTATCATCGGGCTTATGACGTTCTTCTTAAGCGAGTTGATAGTCTTTCCCGCTATGATGAAATTCTCGCCGCTGAACCTTTTCTGCGACCATAACAGGAACGAACATATACAGGCTATAGTCTTTCCCGAACGTATGGCGCCGTCTATTATGATAATGTCCTTGTCGCTGTACTGCGAGCCGTCCGCCCACCAATACAACAGCTTGCGTTGTTTAGCCGAAAACGGTTTAAACTGAAATCCTTTATTCATCGTCAAACAATTCCTTAACAGTCTCTTTATCCGGCACGGCCAAATCTATAAAGTCCGAGATCTCTTTTGTGTCGCCCGCGGCCATTCTGTCGCTGAACATTCCGAACCTCTTACCCAAAAGCTCGGCCGCCTTGAGCCGTTCCTTTTCGTCCGGCTTCTTATTCATGCGCCGCGCCTCGGAAAATCCGTCGCCTTGACCCTCGACTACTACGACTTCCGACTCCGACTCGCCGCGCATTACCGAAGTGAGATATTCCATGACTTCCTGAGCGTCCGCCGTCTTTGCGCTGTGGATCTCTTCAAGCCGAGCGTCTATGTAGGCTTTAAGTTCAGGTTTTCTCAGGTTTTCAACGCCTATCGAATACGCCGTCCTCTCCGAATACCCCGCTCTTATCGCCGCTCTCGTAGCGTTGCAGTCGATCAAATATTCATCGCAAAACCGCTTCTGCTTTTCTGTCAAACATCTCACCTGCCTTTACAATACTTCCTGATCCCTATCCTCCTAATCCCTACGTTCATCAAAGCCGCCCGCCCCTCGACATAAATTTGATGTACAATTCCCACTCGCCCTAATATATATGACCCGCTGAGTCGCGTTACGTTATGTCGTCAAGCTTATCTCGCTTGCAAGTGATTCCGCAAGAGGCGCGCGGGCGCGTTAACAAAAAGAGCCGCGCCTACTGGCACGACTCTATCCAAAAAATATATGGAAGGAGGAAACTTTGTGGATTTCACAGTTTATATCTTAACATAGATTATGTGTTAAATACTATTAACTCTTTTATTTTTTCTATTGCTTTCGGGTGCAAATTATGCACTACATGAACATAGCTATAATTCATCATGACGGCTATAGATTCCCAAGTCTCAAAGTTAAGATACCGATATATCAAGAGGTTACGCAGAGTCGGATCCTCCACCTTCATAATTACCTCCATGATCTCTTTCAGGATTTTTAACAGTTCAGTCTTATGTTCGTCTATCCTGCGGCAATAGTCGGCGTATGTGACCAGCCTATCCTCTACGCTGTTTCCGCGACTTTCCTGCACCTTTTCCGTAAGCTCCGCCGCCGTCCCTACCGCGATGTCGTAGGCTCTCGCCTTAGCTTTTTCAAGCCCCTCTATCGTTTTATTCAAAGCCCGCCCTCGATTAAGCCATTCCTTAGCCGTCATACATTCACCCCTTGATTTTCGCTTTGATATGTGGTATAGTTAACACATCTTGGTTTATCAAAGCGTCTCGGCGGTGTCTTTCACGCGGGGCGTTTTTTGTTTTAATCCATCTTAAAAGCGTTCAAATACGGCTGATAATCTCTGTACAGCCATAGCACGTTGTCGTAGCCTACGGCTTTTATGGCGTTTCGTGCCGTTTTGGCTGAATCGAAGTATACTTCGTCATGCTTACTAAACAAGAAAGAGTATGCCTCCAGCATTTTAATATTGGAATTATAAACAATGCAATATTTCGTGATATTGTCGCCAGTCCAATCTATAGGCTCTGCATTATGCTCCGCCGCGTATTTCTCCAAAGCAAAGCGTATCTGCGCGGCTCTATCTCGGTCGGAGCATAACTGTTCGTCAGTCGTAACTCGACCCCTGAGATATTCGTTTTCAAACTCCCCCGAAGAATAATCGTACGTTTCTAAAATTCCGTCCCCGTCAATATAACAAACGCTATCGTCTCTTTCCGGCTCTTCGATCCCAGTATGTCGCTTTTCGGGCTTGGCGCTTGCCTTAGCCTCGACCCAAAAATCCGGTATGTATCTGACGTCGTTTATGGTTATGCTCTTGTCATCGTTAAACTTTATGTTCATCTCAGCGTTCATTTTAAATCTCCTCTCTTTCCGGCAATTCCGCTATCTGTAGCGCAAGTTTTCCGGCTTCCTGCCAATTTTCCATATCTATCTCATGACGCCACAACTTAAACAGAGCTCCTTCGCCACAACAGTCTCTCTTGACGCCCCAATCTATGGGGCAATAGAAACATCTCGTGTTAAGCCAATCAGAATATGGAAAAAATTGGCGGGCATATTCGCAGCAATAACAGTCGCTATATATTGTTTTTAACCCAAACCTCTCGAACCACTCTTCTTTTCTCACACACCTTTTCTCTCTCAGCGTCTTTAATCCTATCCACCGCCACATTCTACGGTGTAGGGTTATCGCGCGCTCTTTTGTAAGCCGCATTATTCCTTTCCCCCATTCCTTACCCGTCAACTCCCTATACACAGCGTATTTATTCCTCTCGGCGGCTTCCTGCGTCTTAAACGCCATACCCGCCGCTATGCGAGAGTAATCTCCGGCATTCTCGGCAAATATCACACCGCAAGTAACAAGTTCATATCCAGATCCTTCGAAATCGTTAAATCCTTTTGCAGTTATAAGCGAATGCCAATCAACCACATAATATGCAGTAAATATCTCCGGCAAATCCGTCAAAGTATATCTATCTTCCATCTTCATTTTCCTCCAATTCTACTTCGTCAAGTGAAACGCAGATTATAGAATTACACTTTGTATCCAAAAGCTCGGCTGTATAATCTTCTCTGTCGTCGTTAGGCCTTTTAAAAATCCGGCTTGCGTGAAATATGTATTTATGCCCTTTGTAAGTAACTATGCTTTGTCTGCGAACTGCGCGTTTCACTTCCGACAATTTCATTTTTCGATCTCCTCTATGCAGATATAAATTCCGGGCGTCTCAGCCCAAAACTTTTCTACGATCTCGCTGACGACTAACGCGTCGTCTCTCCAAAAACCTAACTTAGTCATAACGTCTTTAAGCAGTTTCTGTAAGTTGTCCGTATCCGGCCTTGTTTTCTTATACTCTCCGTCTTTGTGTCTGCCTCTGGGAAAACACCATTTGACCACAAGTCTAACGGCGGACGTATACGGCTTATCCGGTTTGTATCTGCCTAAATTGGCTTCCAGCTTCTCTCTTGCGCCTTGAAGCTTCGCCGGTTCGTAAAACACCGGCCTTCCATTCTTGATCGTTACTTTTAATTCCTGGTGCGTAACCGTCGGCGGTTTCATCGCCGCGAAAAATTCAGTTCTCATATTCAATTCCCCTCCAACAACCTGTATCAGCGTTATATGTTACTGCTCCCGAATTTTTAATATTATTCCAAACATAATTTAAAACTTCGGGTTGCTTTATAAGCCACTGAACTACTTCGCTATTTTGTATTTCAAATTCTTGTCCGGGAATCGAGTGTCTTAATTCCGGCATACGTTTTGCTATGTTTAAAATTTTACTTCTCTTTGATCTCATATTCGTCACCTTCCATTTTTTTACATTCGATTTTTTAAGTTTGTGAAAATTTCCTTTGTCAGTAGTCAGGGGAAAGTTGTTGTTGTGCGTCAGCTTCGCACAACTACTTTACCCCTACTGACCGCGAGGGAAAGTGAAAGTTATATATTTATAATATATAGTTTTCCTTCCAAATTTCCCGATTTTGAAAAAACGACGTTTTTACGGCGTTTGCGCGGCATTGAGGGAAAAAGGGAAAAAAGGAAAATTTCTTTCATTTTCCCGATTTCCTTCAGAGGGAAAAAGTGAAAAATACTTACTTTTTCCAAATTTCACAATTTTAAAGTTAACTTTAAGTTAAGCTTTGATCGCTCTGTAAAACGGGTTATTTCTCACAAACTTTACCGTTTTTAATATATAAATTGTTAATGTTTTTCAGCCTATTTCTAACCGTTCTTTCTGAAATTTCCATATATTCAGCTATCGCGGTTACCGTTACTTCTCCGTCTATTTTGCAAGCTTCGTACGCCGTTTCAATAGATTCTTTTTGTTCTTTTTTTCTTTCGGCGGGACTCTTCTTCTTTTTTGCCCTGCTCCAGCGGCCTGCGTCCGCCTCGTCTGCGGATAAGTCGCTCAGCACGCCGGTATCGTCTATTTTATGAACCGGATAATCGAACCATAGGTTTATTGTATCGGGCTTAGGGAACTCCCTTAACGTACCGTCTATCCGCCACGCCGTACGCTTATTTCTCTCCGTCTTAGCCTTCTTTACCTCTTCGAGTATCAAATTATACGTGTTTTTCTTAAGCGTCTCCCTGCAAGCTCTGAGAGCCGTATTTCCGTTGTAGAGATCGCTTTCGGATACTTCGTCTATCTTGTTATGTCTTTCAAGCCATTTGCGGCACACGTCGCATATGGCCGCGTTTTCTTCCTGTTCTCTCAGTTCGTCGGTTATATTAAGTTCTATCAAGTCGAGCAGCGCGTCCGGATCGCGGGCGAATACGCCGCTTCCCGAAGCCCTGTCCATGCTTCTTTTCCCGCCCTGCGCGCCCTTGCTGTGATGATGACAATATATAACGGCGCATTTCAGTTCCGTACACACTTTATCGAACTGATTGCAAAACTTAGCCATTTGATCCGCGCTGTTTTCGTCGCCGGTTATTACTTTGTAGATCGGGTCTATTATTATAGCTATATAATTCTTCTTTATAGCCCGTCTTATCAATTTGGGCGCCAGCTTATCCATAGGCATCGACTTACCTCTAAGGTTCCAAATATCAATATTTTTAAGGTTATCCGGCCTGATATTAAGAGCCGAATACACGTCTTTGAATCTGTGGAAGCAGCTCGCGTTGTCGAGCTCGAGGTTTACGTACATGACCTTGCCCTGAGCGCATTGCCGATCGAGCCATTTCTTGCCTTCGGCTATCGCTATGCACATTTCGATAAGCGCGTAGGACTTACCGGCTTTAGACGGACCGGCTATCAACATTTTATGTCCCTGCCTTAATATCCCGTCTATCAGCGGCGGAGACAGCTCCGGGATATTCTCCCACACCTCCGCCATATTCTCGGGATCCGGCAGATCGTCGCTTATGGATTCGATCCATTCTTTCCACTCGTTAAAATCCTGCTTACCTATGTTTGTGGCCAAGAGATACTGCTTTTGCCCGCCGCGCATAACGCCGGGCATTCGGCTCAGTCTCGACGGGTTCTTGTTTTGCTTGTCGATCATAAGCCCGTTCTTTTCACAGACCTTATATAAATAGTCCGCCTTATCGCGGTAGTCGTTATAGTTATACGCCCCGATCTTCACGATAGCGTGCAGCGACTTGCCGCCGCTGTATACAAGACACGCGATAGGCAGCTCCAGCTGCTCCATCAAAGCCTTTTGCCGTTCTAATTCCAAAGAGTCGGATTCTACCAAAGCGTATCTGAAATCGGTAACGTTCGCGTCCTTGCAGCCTTTGCCGTCCAACGGGTTAAAACGTATCCAAGCCCCCGTCTCCTCGTCGTAATCGCCGAGCACGCTTCCTATATCGTTATTACATTCTGCGAGTTGTTGAATTAACCGCCCTGCGGTTCTATCCCAACAGCCTTTTGACGGCAAACGCTTGCCGCCTCTCATCCAACTTCGGGTCACATAGCCAACGTTCTCGCTCGATTCAAATAACGTTTCCAAATACGTAATCAGCTGATTAACAGGATCCCATGTATCGGGTATCTCTAAAGAACTCGGTTCCACCCATGTTTTATCTATTACCGTAAGCTCGTCGCCGCCTATTTCATCGTTCCAATCAAACGCTTTGTCTTGTCTGTGGAATTTATAGCCGTTTTGTTTTGCGAGCATTATTATTGTACCGGCGGTAACGGGAGCGCCGGAACCGCCGAACGTGTTCCATTTAGCTTCGCATTCGCCATGATGGAATCTTTCCGCGTCTCTCCGGCTCCATTCTTCCCAATCCGATACCGAATAACCCTCGTGTTTAAGCGCCATACCGACGCTTAACCATTCCTGATAATTCAGATTAACGGGATCGATACATTTAAGCAGATCGATCAGACTGATGTTGTTGTCCATAATACTTTATCCTACTCCTGGAATATATGTCTGCGGGTTTATACCGTGCGGTATAAACCAACCGTTCGCCGCTATTCTCGCTATCATATTTTTAGCGTCGTCGAACTGCCATTGTCCTACGTGTAAAAAGCCTTTGTTCTCTAAAAACCTGATCTGTTTAGGCGTCGCTAACCCCTCGATTCTGCGTTTCGCCAAACGGTCGAGTATCTTAGCCGCTTTACCGGCGCACTCCACCTCGTCCGGCAATATTCCCAGCTTCTCGAGCGTCGCTTTCTGTTTCTCGGACGGCGGCGCCATCTCCCAACCGAACGCGGGAACGTATCCCGACAAGTCTTCGGCCTGTATGCTCATCTCGAATTGCAGCGGATCGACTAACTTTCTTTTTCTCTTTCTCATCTCGGCTAGCTGTTTAGCAAGCGCCTCTTCGCGGCGCTCTACAACGTCCTCGCTCGCTCGTATCTCCGCTTCTTCAATATCCATCGGTCCGCCCGCTTCCGAAAGTATTTTCGTCATTTGCCGCGCCACTTCGTCGTTCTCGCAGATCAAATTAGCCGGTCGGCACAACTCGTGTTTTTCGGTGTTCCATAAGAAGTCGAGCAGTAATAAATTCTCTTTGCCCGTTCCGGGCGACAGCCGCGTTCCGCGTCCTACCATCTGGCAATACAAGCTCCTTACTTTTGTAGGCCTTAAAACCACGATACAATCCACCGCCGGACAATCCCAGCCTTCGGTAAGCAGCATGGAATTACAAAGCGCGTCGTATCTCCCGGCCTCGAAATCGTCTAATATCTCTTTTCTGTCGTCGCTGTTCCCGTTTATCTCGGCGGCTTTTAAGCCTATGCCGTTTAATATATCGCAGAATTTTTGACTTGTTTTGATAAGCGGCAGGAATACCACCGTTTTACGATTTCGGCATATCTTAGACATCTCGTCCGCGATCTGATACAAATACGGATCGAGAGCCGAGTTTATATCGTCGGCTCTGAAATCCCCCGCTTGTACTCCTGCCCCGCTTATATCAATTTTTAAAGGTATGGTCTGCGCCTGTATCGGACATAAATATTTCTCTTTTATCGCTTTAGGCAAGGTATACTCATAAGCTAAACTATCGAAAAACTTGCCTAAATTCTGTTTATCGCCTCTATCGGGCGTCGCCGTAACGCCGAGAACCTTTGCGTCTTCAAAGTAGCCGAGTATGTTCTGATAGCTCGCGGATAAGCAATGGTGCGCTTCGTCTATTATTATTGTATCGAAGAAATCTCTCTCAAATCGTTCAAGCCGTTGCTGGCGCATTAACGTCTGGACTGAACCGACTACCACTCGACAGAAACTGTCCGCGCAGCTGTTTTCAGCTTTCTCAAGAGCGCTCCTAAGCCCGGTGACCTTGTATATCTTGTCGGCCGCCTGATTCAAAAGTTCGGCTCTGTGGGCTAAGATCAGCGCCCGCTCGCCGCGCTTGACGCATTCTTCCACTATCTTAGCGAATACTACGGTCTTACCGCAGCCCGTAGGCAAAACAAGCAAAGTCTTATTGTTTCCCTTTTCCCATTCGCCGAATACGGCGTTTTTAGATTCTTCCTGATACGGTCTAAGCTCCATCGTTTAGAACCTCCCGGGCGTAAACGATTTTTTAGGCGCCGATTCCGGGCGTTTGTAAAACCTCTTTATTTCGTTATATGTCTCGCCGTTGTATTCGCGGTGTCCTACTTTCGCTCTGCCTCTCGAGCCTACAACTTTGTTCCAGTCCATCTTTAGCTTCTCGCCGTGTTTCTTTTGCCCTATAGCCGTAAAGAACTCGCATAAAAGACCTTCGCAGCGGGTATGTAAAAACAGCCTGTGTTGTATGTTGCAAACGCCTTTATCGTTCTCTATGCTGATATTGAGCACGGCCATATTACACGGCGGAAGTCCGCCCTCTCTGTCGCTGCCCGGATACCTGTCTCGCTCGAAACTCTTTACCTCAAAATTGTAATCTCCGTCCGGGACTATCACAAATTCCGGACTGTCGTTTTCTATAACGTCGTCCCAGCCTAACTCTCTTTGTTCGTCCTTATTGTATTCTGCCATTTTTATTCCTCCCAAGGTAGTTTTTTATTTTTCTTTATAATCCCATAAACCTGATCCCACGCGCCTATTAAGACCTCGTTTACAAATTCGGGATCGTATTTTTCTACGGGCGTATCTTCGGGGTAATATCCTTTATCGGCTACCGCCTCTTGAATATCCGCCGGAGTTACGCCGTTTTGTTCCATCAACTTTTTTAGCTCGTCCGGCAGACCGTCGAGCTTCGTATCGGGCTCGCTTGAAACCGGCGCCGCGTCGATCATATCCTCTATCTCTCGCTCTATACGCTTAGACTCTTCTTCCGGCTCGCTTTCCGGTTTAGGCTTAACGTTCGAGAATATATGTTCTATCTCTTTAAAGTCAAACTCCAGCTCGTCGTCTAAGCCGTGCCTGTTTTTGGCGTCCCAGCATGGGTGGTGCGAGGTATACATTACTCTCTTGCCGCCCTGAGCCTTATGCTTTTTCCCTTTATCGTCCGCCGCAACCGATATAGTTTTGTAATTCGCGAACAACAGCATGTCCGACCACTCTTTCACTAAAGGCGCGGTCTGCGACGACGTTTTCTTGCCAAGTTTCAGCTCGTATCTGTCGTACGCTCCCAACTCGTCCGGCTGTTCAAACTTTCTGATCTGGCTATGCGCGGTAAGAACCACGTTTATTCCTCTGTCTATCACGCCGTCTAACATCTTCAAAAGTCTTCCAAATTCTTCTTTCACATATACGTAGCCGTTGCCGTATCCGAAATCCTCGATACCGTTTTTACCGTGCTTTTTGCAAACGCTTTCAATACAAAGCTGTTCAGCCCAGTCTATGGTATCTATTACCAGCGTCCCGCAGCAGTCCGGGTTATCGATCGCATATTTGATCTCGCTCTGTAATTCCTCCCAGCTCTGCGGCGTAGGCAGCCTCGCCACGTCTAAATGTTTCGTGCTTCCCTCAGTATCAATAAACAACGGATTTGGGAACTTTGAGGCGAACGTCGTTTTGCCGATCCCTTCGGGTCCGTATACTACGACCTTTTCCGCCGTGTCTATCTTACCTCTGATAATTTGCATGTTCTTTCCTCCTACCTTATCCTAAGACTCTCGCTTTGTTTAAGGCTTGCGCCCGATACATCTTTACCCGCCGCAATGGCTTTCTTTATAGCCGCCTTATCTATCTTCGGAGCCTGCTTTATCAAATATTCCTCGCTTATCTTGCTCTCGTCCTCGATCACTACCGAAGGCGGATTCTTTTGTATATTGAACGAAAACAACAGCGTCTTAAACTTTGGTTTACCGCACTCCGCCATAGCGAATTGAAGCCTCTTTTTCGTCCTCTCGATGTTGTTCTTTATGGCCTTAGCCCGCTTGTCCAGCCTCTCTTTCTCAGCCGTCACGCCTTCATAATCGGCGTTTAACATACTTATTATCTTAGCGTAGCCGTCCGCCTTATCCTCAAATTCTTCATCGAACCCCGCCGACTCGAGCGTATCGCGAAACGCTTGTTCAAATGTCTCATCGTCCAGCTCCCCGCCCGAGAGTTCCTCATACAACCGTTTATATGTACCGGTCAAGTCGTATAACGTTGCCATGTTCCTTTTTCTCCTTTTGCATGTTTAATAGATATAGCTGTAATAAAGCGTCGCGGGATTGCATTATCATCTGCCCGATCTTATTATCCGTTTCTTCAGCGTTGAGCCCCAAACTTTTTGCAACGCCTTCAATTGCATCATAATGAGCCTGAAAAGCTAAGGCTAATATTTCACCATTGCTCAAATCATGCGCCTCAATTTCGGACTCAATCCCACCTTTGTTATCTAACGTCATTTCTAACTTTAAATACCTCGCCATGTTTCTTTCTCTCCTTCCAAAATATTACAAATTCTTATCATTTTCGTTAATAATTGTTTATCTTGTTGACATTAATGTAAATTTATGGTATATTGTCACGGTCGACTTAATCATACTTTTTGCGGCCTTGGGCGTTAGTCGTTTTCCAAGGCCGCTCTCCTTTTTGTCCTTGACAAACGGTTGATTTTAGGTTATATTGGTTGTGTGTTAATAGATTTTTTCATTTTGTACCTTTCCGCTGTGCGCTTATGCGTCGGCGGATTTTTTATGTTTCGCTTTATCCGCTTTCCTGCAAGCCTCGTCAATCTTCTTGATCAGCTCTCGTAATGAAGCGTGTTTTTCCTTCGTCAACTCAATCATCGGCGGCGTATCACCATTTCATATGTTGACCGCAGAAGTTACATACTCGCTCGCCGCGCTCAAGCTCAGTCTTATTTCTGTGCGTATATTCCTTGCCGCAATATGGACAAATAATATATGCGCCTTTCTTCCCGGCCTCCGTTGGGTTTAATCTCTCCATTGCCTTAATAGCGTCGAGATAAGGCCGCCTATGCGGTTCGGTCTGCTTCGCCATTTCACACCTCATATACGCTATTGATGTTTCGTAGCTTTTCATCTTATCGTTTTGCTCCTTTCTTTCCTAAGTCTTGCCTCAGCCTTGTAAAGAAGCGCTAAATTGTAGCACGCTCCGATCATACCCCACAAGGTTATGACCGCCGGGATAATATACACATACTTTTCAAGTACTCCGGCCATTTTGCAAGCCGCCATCCCGAACGCTCCTAAATATGTGAGACCGAAGTTTTTATATAGGTGCAGGTATAGTTTATTCATCTGTTGTTCCTCCTAACTTAACATTCGTGCAAAAGTTTCAGCGGATATGAATTGTCTGTCGCTGAAGTAATTGCGCTTTACATAGCTGTAGCAACGCCCGGTATAAGTCTGAACGTCTTTGATATTTAATACGCGCCTCGAGTCATTATATTTTTCTCTCAAAAACCCGAGCACGCCCTCTAAATTATCTCTGTAAGCCTCTTTCTCTCTTGGCATTTATCTCACCTCGCTTTTTGTGAACGTTGTTTTTAACAAGTAAAAGTATCCGCAACTTTGTAAGTTTGTAAGTTTGCTTTTATATAGGCGTTGGTTAATTCAACCATACTTGAGCTTAAAATCGCCAGTTCCTCCAGCGTACAATTCTTTGATTTTTTTGCTACCAACTTTATCTGCTGATATACAATTTCGTTTATGTCTTTCAAATGCGTCAAATCTAAAACAATTCTATCTTCCATCTTTCATCGCCCTACCTTTCTTCTTATTTACAAATTTATCAATTTAAACAGTATCCCGGCTCTTAACAGCATTCCTGCTAACATTCCCAAAACGCAGCAAACTGTTATGATTACGTATAGAACTTTGTCGCTCATTAAGCGTCTCAACCTTTCTTATTCATTTCTTGCAAATTTATTATTGCGTAAGACTCCCTGTCATGCTATAATCATTTTCAGAGAGGTGTTTGACAATGAAACTTTCGGAACTAAAGATCAGAAACCAAGAAAAAGTATTAAAAAAATTAATATCTTTATGCGATGATTCTCCTACTTTTATAATTACTCGTCCCGTAAATTTCACGGATAATTTTAAATTTATATCCGTCGACGCCTTAACGCAAATTTTATCAATTCTTGAAAACAAGAAATTGATAAGCGTCTTATATGCAGATTATCCCGATAACTTCAACATAGCTGAATTATACGTAACCCCGGACGGTTATTCCTACAGCCCGGAGAAAAACTATATAAATCAACAGAAATGGAAAGATCGTATCATCGGTTTCGTGTTCGGCACAATTTTAGGCTCGGCCGTAACATACTTCTTGCCGTTGCTGTTTGGTTATTTAATGCAAATACTCTCTTAACAGTATTCCTACTATCATTCCAAAAACGCAACCGACCGCCATCGCTATGTAAAAAGTTTTATCGTTCATTCATCTTACCTCCTATGACGCTTCGATCAAATCTGTTATCTCGCAGCTTAGCTCTTTGGCTATGGCCGTAAGAATGGTAATTCTCGGCTCTTCAAGCCCGTTTTCGATTTTGGATATGGTTTTTTGCGAAAGACCTGTCACGTTAGCCAGATATTCCTGCGTATACCCTAACTCTTTTCGTCTCTGCATTATGTATTTTCCACAAAATACTGACATAATTTTCACCTCGCTATTGACTAAATTTTATACTTTTGGTATAATTGTACATATTTAAATACGAACCGGGGCAATGACAAAAAAGGTAAATTCAACAAGACGTAAAAGAAGGTGATACCCCCGATTCGTATAACGGTTATGGTATATAAATCAAATCCTTTTGTTATCAGTGTTTGAGCATCTGGGCCGCTCTTTTGGTAGGGATAAGGATATTTATGAACCTTGATTTATACCATGGGTATATTATAATACAAATATTTGCATTGGTCAACACCTTTATGCAGATATTTGTATTTATATTAAATGTGCACAAAACTAAAGCGATAGATTTATTGAAAATGTATATCGGGGGGGGTGAGAATCAATGGATTGTTCTGATATTTTAGATTTTATCAGCGTTATTATTTCGTTGGCGGCTGTAATAACCTCGATCGTTATTGCTCTAAAGACGCTCAAACAAAACAATATAATGCTGGAAGAATCGACACGTCCGTATATATCGTTATCGTATGAAGCGGCACATATGGGCGTTATGTTGACATATATTATGATAAAAAATTACGGACAGACGGCCGCCGAAATAACGGTATTTGATTTTGAAGAAGATAAAATTAAAGACCAAGAACTGGTCAAAAGATTAAAAAGAGTCCCGGGCCTGACGCTTGCCCCGGGACAGAAACGCCTTTACACTTTTAGCCAAGCTAAGATCGAGGAAGAAAAAAAGCAAGACAAAGCCGACGGCGACGAAAAAAGCGTGCATGATAAAGCCGATAATAAACTTGAGTCCGCTAAAACCATAGCGTTTAAAATAGAGTATAAAAGCCCTACCAAGACATATTGCGATAATCAGACTTTAAGCCTGCGTACCGGTTATTACATGGAACGCGCTTCGGAAAATGACGACAATGTAGACGGCCATATTTTACAAGCGCTTGAAGAGATCGCCGAGCGATTAATCTGACGATAATATATCCTTTGTATGTAATATGTCTTCTACGTTTAAATAAAGGCGAGTTTGAGCAATTTCCTTGCGGGTGGAGATCTCGTCGGCAAGCGCGTAGAAAACCGTATCGATTTGATTGTAATTCAAGTCGTACTTTTTCAGCGCTTCTAACAGATCTTTTATGCAAGGCTTAAGGATTTCCGGCGGGACACGCGGCGGCTGTAGTATAATATCGGGATCGGGGTGCCTCCAGGTTGTACCTCTAAGCAGCGGTTTTACGTACTCCACTTCATGCACAACTTCTTTTGGAGCTTCCTGCTCTTCTTGAGGTTGCTCCGTCGACGGTTCAGCCGCCGGTTCGTCATCTTGTGATGTTCGCGTGAGCTCTTTAAACAATTTGCCAAATAACATAATAATCACCTCGTAAATTTATTATTAATCCTAATAAGAAAGGACTGTATACATATGAAAATTAACTTCGTCGAATACCTTCAATTAGTTTTTTCGCAACAAAACTGGCCGCTTCTTTTACTTCCGCATCGGTAGGCTCTATATTATGATCTACCAGAATTTTTGACGAAACTAAGGTTGATATATAGTACTTTATGGCTATAAAACCTAAGACGCAAGCGGCTACGGCAAATAGCGCGGTAAGAATAATTAACACGGCACCCACCTCGAAGATTAGTATGGGTATATTATAATGCAAATATTTGAATTAGTCAATGGTGAAAAAATTATAGAAAGGAGTTGTATACATGACAGAAATGTTAGAAAGGATTAAAAGATTATGCGAAGAAAAGAACACTAATATTACCGCTTTATGCATTAAAATAACAGGCAGTAGCGGGAACCTTTCAACTTGGAAAAAAGGCAATATACGGAACGACTACTTAATAAAAATAGCCCAATACTTCAACGTATCCGCCGACTATCTATTAGGACTCACAGACGATACCGCGCCGAGCAAGCGGACGTCAGATACATTATCCGGCTCCGAGCACGAAATGTTGTCGGCCTACAGACAGCTCGACGACTCCGATCAAGGCGAAGTACGCGGGTATATAAACGGTATGCTCACTAAAGAGAAGTATAAAATTCATAATGAAGAAGCTATCGGATAAAGCGCAAAGGCGATAAGGTGATTGAATTGAGTTTTGATCGATGAGCGCCGACCTGATAATGCGCTAAATTAAAGAAAGGGGGCGAATTTATGGCTCTAATCAATTGTCCCGAGTGTCAAAAGGTGGTAAGCGATAAGGCCGCTATGTGTCCGTATTGTGGATACGAAGTCAAAGAACATTTCCAAAGGGAGGCGGAGAAACAGCGTCTTGAAGCATTGCAAGCGGCAAAAGAATCGCGTAATTTAAAAATTAAAAAATACTTAAAAACAATTGTTCCTATTTCAATACTTGTATTGGTTGTAGTAGTTTATATAGCGGTTGATCTATACTCTTTATCGCAACGTGAAACGTTTGACAATGAAGAAGATATGCTGTCTTATTTAGATGGGTATTGGATGGAAAAAGATGAAAGTATGGTGTTAGAACCGGATTATCTGCACTTTTTGGACGGACGAGGAGAGCGGTTATCTGAAACCTGGACTTTTGGCGACGAGCTCGAACTAAATCCGCAAAGAGGCGTTGTTGAACTAAGCTTCATGACGATAGTTTTAGACAAATCAGGAGAATTAGTCGTTGAAACTGACGGTTCGTCTACTGAAAAAGTATACGAAAGAGCCCTTTCAAGCGGCGGCCATGAAAGCGGTTACAGTGTTCTGAACGTGAATGAGTTCGATCCTTCTTTTAAAGACTCAACGCTCAGCATTTCAGGCAAGGTAGAAAATATGGGTAAACTTGCATATTCTAATTATCTTACTTTAAAATATACTGCAACTTATGATGATGGATCTACAAAAGAGGGAGAATGCTATATTACGCTTGATAAAAATATCGGTGCCGGCGAAACGGTCGATTATTACGAAGAAATTTACATAGGCGGCGACAGATCGCCTGAGAAACTCAGACTTCAAGTCTTGGATTATTCATCGGAAATATAAAATACAAAAATTTAAAAAACTTATTTATAAAGGGGAAAAAATAATATGATATGCAAAAACTGCGGTTACGAAAATCCTGACACCGCTAAATTCTGTAACGAATGTGGGGAAAAGTTAGAGTCGGAAATAACGTGTCCTGAATGCGGCTGTAAAAATAAAGCCGGAGCAAAATTTTGTAACGAATGCGGATACAGATTTATTCAGGAAAACAACGTTTCCACGCCTGATCCAGAGTATAAAACGTGTTCTAAATGCGGAGGGAAAAACCCTAAAAGCGCAATTATGTGCGAAAGCTGCGGCGAATATTTTCCCCTGCCTCCAAAACCATTATCAGAGTATATGGCGGAAGAAAAGCCAGATAACGAAAACTCCGCGCGCAAATGTCCAAATTGCGGGTACGAGGTAGGCGAAAATGATATATGCGACAGCTGCGGATATGATGTAACTCAAGAAAAAAACGTGTTGTCCGATCTCGTCGATAGCGAAAAAAGCGGGGTAATATTAGGCTCTATTGATGAAATAGAAAAGAAGAAAAATGTGCGTTCAATAGTTCTCGCGTGTGTTGCTATTGTAGCTGTCGCTTCAGTTATAATGATAGCGGCGTACAATATTATTAATGATAATTCATCAGAACCAAGCAACATTGCCTCTAAATACACTTCAACTAACGCAAGTTCTCAATCTACGCCAACACCAGCGCCAACACCAGCGCCAACACCAGCCCCCACGCCTGCTCCTACGCCCGCGCCGACAATAGACCCTGTCGTTGCTCAGCAAATGGCGGAGGAAAGAGCGGCGCAGGAAAAAGCAGCGCAAGAGGCGGCAAAAGCGAACTCGTTAGGCCTATCGTTAAACGAATTTTATACTTCTTTTAACAGTATAGCGGCAACTAACGGTCTGGATGCTTTCTTAGGTAAGGCTTCAACTATTGACAATGTTACGACATACACGACCTTAGACTCCGGGGTGTCTTTAGATTGCACCGTTATTAACGATTACGTGGACAGCGTATCTATTGAGGTTCAAAGAAATACGGAATCGCTTATTGCTTCTTCATATTATGTCGCGTCCGCAGCGCTTGCTGTCGACTCCTCGCTGTCAATGCAAGAAGCGGACAGTGTGTTGGCAAACTTAATAAATGGAGCCAGCGCCAATCCGGGCAATGATTATAAAATAGTTAACAACGGTATAACGTATATTGCAAACGTTTATAACACGTTCGTATTCTTTTACATTACAAAATAATTTTTATTAGGAGGTAATAGTCATGGCAATGATTAAATGCAGAGAATGCGGCAAGGATATATCGGACATGGCGAAAGCGTGCCCGCATTGCGGGGCGCCTACGAACCCCCGCGCAGAGAGAATGAAAGAGGTCGGCTCCGGCCTGCAAAACTTCGGCGCTGGGTGTTCGTCTATTGGGACTGTATTGATTGTCATTGGGATTATAATAATATTAATCGCTTTGTTCTCGAAGTAGGTAGAGGCGTCAACCATAAGGAGGTCGATAACATGAAAAAACGCAAGGACGGTCGTTATTGCAGGCAAATGCGAGTCGACGGCAAAGTTATATCTTTCTACGGTCGGACTCAAGCTGAAATCAACAAAAAGGTATTGGCGTATAATCAGAGAAAAGAAACGGGCAGATTGTTCAAAGACGTCGCGGCCGATTGGAAGAGAGAATATCTGAAAGACGTTCCGCTTACCACGTTCAAAAAGTGCGGCCATTCCGCTTATATTTCGGCTATAGACGCGTTTGGCGAGAGATATATAAAAGATATAAAGGCCTCCGATATCGACTCATATCTAAAAAAATTAGCCGCTAAGGGCTATTATAAAAAGACGGTCGCAACATATAAAAGCATACTCAACCAGATATTTAAATACGCGTTGATAAACAGCGAGGTCGATCATAATCTTGTGCCAAGCGTATCGCTTCCTAAAAATCTAAAGAAGTCCGCGCGAGAGCTGCCTTCGACCGAAGATATTAAGAAAGTCGATCAGTTGCGCGACGGGTTCGGCTTTTTAGCTTATTTCTTGTTATACACCGGACTTAGAATGAGCGAAGCGTTAGCCTTGACCTATGAAGATATAGACCGCGAAAAGAAGTTGATAACCGTAAACAAGAAAATCATTCATGACGGTAATTATCCGACGTTAGTACATGAAACAAAAACAGAGGCCGGAACCAGAGAAGTAATATTGCTCGACCGAGTAAAAGACCTTTTGCCGGATAAGAAAACAGGCGTTATATTTTGCAACGACGACGGTTCCTATTACACAAAAAAGCAATTAGCTTATCGCTGGAATAAAATGCAAAAAGACGCCGGAATAAAACTAACGGCTCACCAACTCCGCCACGCATACGCGACAATGCTGTTCGAGGCGGGGATTGATGAAAAAGACGCGCAGGAATTAATGGGGCACAGCGACATAAATTTAACGAAAAGTATTTATACTCACATAAGGCAGGAACGGAAAGAAAAGACTTCGCGTATCTTGAACGAATTTAATTTCTGATTTCGGTATTCGCCGACTTACATTTGACTGTTTTTTGACTGACAACTTGAGTGAATTTTACTTAATATAAGTGAATTTGAAATATCGGTTTATAAAGCAAAACCGCCGTAAACACGCTGTTTTAGCGTATCCGCGGCGGTTTTAAAATGGTCGAGGTGACAGGATTTGAACCTGCGGCCCCTTCGTCCCGAACGAAGTACTCTACCAAACTGAGCCACACCTCGACAACGAATGATATTATACCACGCAAAAAAATGTTTGTCAACCCTAAATTTAATATTTATTCTAACTTATGCGCGTTTACCATAATTTACAACACTTTTACCAAACAATCTTGACTTAATTCGTGAAGTTTATTATAATATATCTAATAGACTTTCTTTGATAATGTTTATATTTCCGGATTTGACATTAAAATTTGATTTATGTAAACGGCAATATACGACTTTTATAAGTAATCATAAGATAAAAGGTGGTAATAATTATGAAAAGATTAACTAAAATTTCAGACGAAATTATAGAATTGGCCGAGCTCTGTAAAAAGAACGATCCGATCGATCCGGAGCTTTATAAAAAATACGACGTTAAAAGAGGACTTCGCGATATTAACGGTAAGGGCGTTGTAACAGGTCTTACGGAAATCTCTGAGATACGCGCGTATAAAAAAGTCGACGGCAAGGAGGTTCCCTGCGAAGGTAAGCTTTACTATCGCGGCTATGATATCGAGGATATAATAAAAGGATTAAACGGCAGACGTTATGGATTCGAGGAGACTGCGTATCTGCTTATTTTTGGCGAACTGCCAAACGAAGAACAGCTTAAGGGCTTTTTGAAGATATTGTCCGAATATCGCGAGCTTCCTACTTCGTTTGTAAGAGATATAATTTTAAAAGCTCCGAGCAGCGATATGATGAACACGTTGGCTCGAAGCGTTCTTACTCTGTACGCTTACGACGGCAAAGCTAACGATACGTCTATTCCAAACGTGCTGCGCCAGTGTTTGCAGCTCATAGCTTTGTTTCCGCTGTTTTCTGTATACGGCTATCAGGCTTATAAGCATTATTACGAAGGCGCGAGCCTGTTTATACACAATCCGGTAGCGGAATATTCAACTTCGGAAAATATTCTGCACTGCTTGAGACCTAACGGCAAGTTCACCGACGTTGAAGCAAAGATCTTGGATATCGCGCTTATACTTCACGCCGAGCACGGCGGCGGTAATAACTCAACTTTTACCACTCATGTCGTAACGAGTTCGGGAACCGATACCTATTCGGTCGTAGCCGCGTCGCTCGGATCCTTGAAAGGACCTAAGCACGGCGGAGCGAATATTAAGGTCGTTGAAATGTTTAATAATATAAAAGAAAATATCAAGGATTGGGAGGACGAAGACGAGATAAGGGACTATCTTACTAAAATGCTCGACGGCGAAGTCTTTGATAAAGCGGGTTTGATATACGGTATGGGACATGCGGTATATTCGCTTTCCGATCCAAGGGCCAGCGTCTTTAAAAGTTTTGTTGAGCGGCTCTCGAAAGAAAAGGATAAAATGAAAGAATTCGGTTTATACTCAAAAGTTGAACGCATCGCGCCGGAAGTTATAGGAGCTAAAAGGAAGATTTACAAAGGCGTCAGCGCAAACGTCGATTTCTACAGCGGATTCGTATACGATATGCTCGGACTGCCGACTGAATTGTTTACTCCTATTTTCGCAGTCGCCAGAATGGCCGGTTGGAGCGCGCATCGTTTAGAAGAAATAATAAACTGCGGTAAGATAATAAGACCCTCGTACGCGAGCGTCATGGAACACAGAGACTATGTGGATCTGAAAAACAGATAATATTAAGGAGAGATCGATCTATGAAATATAAATTTATCGAGTATCCAAAATGCTCGACCTGTAAAAAAGCTAAGGCTTGGCTCGACGAGCATGGAATTGAATACGACGATCGGGATATAACAAAGGATAATCCTACAGAGGCCGAGCTTAGAGAGTGGCGCGGCGTAAGCGGATTGGAGCTTAAGAGATTTTTTAATACGAGCGGTATGCTGTATAGAGAAAAACAACTTAAGGATAAGCTGCCTACTATGAGCGACGACGAGCAATACGCTCTTCTCGCTACCGACGGTATGCTTGTAAAGCGTCCTATCGTAGTCGGCGACGACTTCGTTCTCGTCGGCTTTAAGGTTAAGGAATGGGAAGCTAAACTATTAAACTGATTTTATACGCAACAAAATATGATAAGGAGTTGACGCGCTTGCAATTTAAATTTGCTCATAATAATTTTAACGTAATGGATCTCGATAAATCCATAAAATTCTACAACGACGCTTTGGGACTTAAAGAAACGAAACGCAGCGTCGCTGAAGACGGAAGTTATATAATCATCTTTCTCGGCGACGGAGTAACTCCTCATCTCTTAGAGCTCACATGGCTCAGGGATTGGGGTAAGGATAAATACGATCTGGGCGATAACGAATTTCATCTTGCGTTTAGAGTCGACGATTTTGAAGCGGCTCACGAAAAGCATAAAGAAATGGGTTGTATTTGCTTTGAAAATGAAAAAATGGGCATTTACTTTATAAACGATCCGGATAATTATTGGCTTGAGATTATCCCTACAAGATAGTCGATAACCGGGATTTTTGCACACATATTATAAGGACGCCGCCTTGACCGGGCGGCGTCCGATTTTTATTATAATACGTCTAACTGTTTAAAAACGCTCGAAAATCGCGGTATACGACCGATTGTTTTAATTTATCAAACCTTTGTACTACAAGCTTTTACGAACTAAACCGCCGCGGCTCGACCATTCAAAGCCGCGGCTGATACGAAATGTTATCGGTCAACTAATCGGCGTAAATAAATTAACGCTTTTTCCGTCCACGTTGCATTGACATTTATGATGGTTGAATTCTATCCCGTCGTCTAAATCTATATTCATATTTGACGAATCGATTGCCTCTAACTTATTTACGCAAGCCGCGCATTCGTTTAGCTTGTTGGTAAACTTTAGCTTTCTTGCGTTCAATTTAGAACCTTCGGCGGATCTCGCTTTTACCGCGTTTATGCTCGTTAGCTGTTTTACTTCTTCTATCTCGCCTTCGCAGCAATTGATAAGCGCCGGAAGGTACTTTGAGCGCGCTGCGGAAAACGTCAGACTATTCAAGCGGTGCGCGTATACGAGCGCCGTAAAACCGCGGCGGGATCCGCTTTCGATCTGCCAATATATAGGACGCTTCTTATACGTTTTAAGATGATCCTTATAAAAATTCTTAACAAAGTAGTCGCGCGCAACGTCGACGGCGGAAACGCCTTCTTTTTTTGCATGATCTTCATCCAATGCGTTCGCTATGTAAATAAGGTTTTCCTCAAGTTTCTCCGCTCCGAAAACCTCGCCGATAAACTCTACGAACCTTTCGGTTATATCATATTTGAGAATATCGGGGTTCGCCTTTTTTAGCGCCTTTGCTTCGTCGCCGCCAAGTATCAGAAGGATATTATCTTCGACGGGCTTAAAACGGGAATATTCACCTATATCAAAACGGCTGCTGGCGCATATGAGGCCGGATCTATCTAACGAATATCTTCCGAACATACAGCCGACCGCGTAAGATATAAGGCTTTTTACATCGTCCGCGGCGCTTACTCTTTTCACCGAAATATATTTATCTTCAACCTTATATGAGACTTCGTCTTCCAGTCCGTATATATCTATGAATATCTTGTTTAGCTCTTCCTCGTTCCGCTTCAGTTCTCCGAACATATCGTTCGTTTTGGCTTTTCTGTTTTGATAAGTCTCTTCTACCGTACTCGCAGATTCGGCCGCAAGCGGATGTATTTTGAACTCGCTTGAGGTTTCGAACGAATCCCAATCCGCTTTGCATATCTCTATATTGCGCTTTACAAGCTCGATAATTCTTGGCTTATGTACTTCGCTGATTATAACCGGGAACTTCGATATATGTCCCACCTCATAATTGAGCGTCGGCGATAAAAGCTTAGCGTATTCAAGCGCCGTAGAACTGTTGCAAAAACCCGCCAAATAGTAAAGCGTATCTTCGTCCGCGAATATGCTCGTTCCGGCTACGTCGAAAATATGCCCCTCGGGCTTATACCTAAACGAGATGTTTCCGGACGATATTTTCGACCAGGTGATGGACGGTTTAAAAAAGAAGTCCATATTCTGAGGCCTGGACCTCAGCTTTCCCCTTCCGTCTCTGAAATTTCTTATCTCTTCGCCGTCGTTTTCCCAATCGACTATATAATTTTCGTTTCCGTACCATTTTCTAAAGTCGCCGCCTTTATTATAAGGGAACCATTTACATCCGGATTCCGCCGCCTCCTCGCGGCTTTTCGCCCCAAATTTGATAGCGCTTAGGTCGACCTCGTGCCATAGTCTTGTAAATCTCCTGTTGTCGGCGGTGGCCATTCCCTGTTTGGGTTCGGCGATCGAATCGAGCCGGACGCCGAGCGAATACGCGGCTATAAGCCTCTCCCCCGCCCAATAAGCTATAGGCGCGCCCGGGAGTTTTTCGAACACGGACATTTCTCTCTCATAACGGTAGCCGCAATCCGGATCTTTGATACCATCCAAGAAGAATTTTTTCTGTACCTGCATCCCGCCTTTAAAATCGGTCAGCTTGATAAACGCGCCCTTGTTTCTGTTTAATCCGTCCGCCGAGCCTAAGCCTTGCGGCGAACGCGCGTTTCTTATCACAAACGTACAGATAGGAACGGTAGCCTCCTCAAAAGCCGAGTATTCGAGCTGAACGAGCGAGGTTATACATTTATGGGATATGATAAACCTTCTGAGCCGCTCGTAAGATTTTATAAACATCCATACGAACGGCGTCATAAACGCGCAGTATCCGTCGTCGTCGCAGTATTCAAAATTCCTGTACATAAACAGCGAGAACAGGTCGCCGCTGTAATCCTTATAATATTTTCTCGCGGTCTCTCTGAGCCTGCCGCCGAGCCTGTTCATATACGGCGGATTCGTGCATACGATTTTATATTTACGCGACATCGTGTCGGCTAAAATCGCTAATTTCTCAAGCTTATCTGAATCATTCTGTAAATTCGTATTTATAAAACTGGGCTGAAAATAGCTGTCGTTATACGATTTGGCCGGTTTAAGATTATGGATAAAAGCCTTATAATCCTTAGCCGCCGGTTTGATCAGGGAACCGGTTTCCTTAGCGTCTTTAAAGACCGATATCAAATAATTGGCCGTAACCGTATCGTCCGCCAAAGCGTCGTCGTATTCGCTCATTCCGTCGCTCTCTTCTATCGCGTATATATTCGGGTCGGAGCTTTTTTTCAGCCATCTTCTGTTATACTTCCGCGCTTTCATCATGACGGCGAAGTACGCGAGCTGCGCCGCGCGCTTATCTATATCGAGTCCAAATAGATTGTTCTTTACTATACTTCTCGCCGCGTCGGGATCCTGATATCCGCACTCTCTGTATATCTCCATCAGCACGTCGAACGCGTAAGAAAGTATATGCCCGCTCCCAACGCAAGGGTCGAAGAAAGTCAAGTCCTCCGGCTTTACAGTATCGGATTTTAAATTATTTTCCGTTTCGTCATAGCCGCTTGGTATATAGTATTCGAGCTTTTCTTTAAGCCTGCTTTCCGGGTTTCGTTCAAGCCAGTATTTGCCCAGAGAATTATCAACCATATATTTCACTATCCAGTCCGTTGTAAAAATCTGGGTGGCGGCGGGTATATCGGATTTTTCTATCGCGCCTTTATAAATATTTATTACCCGATCCCGCTCCTCCTCGTTATAGTATTGATACATCCAGCCGATGATTTCGACCGCGTCTTTAAAGTCGGACGCGTCTATATCGTTTATAAGTCTTTTTACCGCTCCGTCCTCGCTCGAAAAACTTATATTCATTAAAAGTTCGGTATAATCGTCCTTTTTTTCAAATAGCCCAGGAAGGACATCGCTCAAAGAATTGCACTCCTTGATAAACAAAAACCTGAAAAGCTCGTCGGTCTGCGCCGAGCGCTTGTAATTCAAAACGGTCTCCTCTTCCTCCGCGCTGAACTCAAGTCTCGATTCAAACGGCCGCTCCATCACATCCGGTTCCGCATGTCCCTTTCTCGGCTCCAACACTCTTATCTTGTCCGGAAGATACCCGTTTACCTCCATAAACCTCACGGCTATCAGACGATTAAACCAAGTGTACGCCGTCTCTTCTATTATCTGCTTGTAGGCGTCGGTATATTTCATAGATCTGCTCATTTCGGCTATCGTCTCGGCAAGCTTGTCCCATTGTTTGGTCTGCTTTCCGGACAGCGAATATTTCGCGGCGCCGCCTATATCAAAAACGTATACGCCGCCTTCTCCGGATACCGGATCCGAGATTCCTTCCTCCGTTATCCCTATGAGCGCGGCCTTGTACATAGTGTCGGATATTAATTTTTTCCTTGCCCATACGGCAAAATTCTTTATAGCTGTTTTATTCATAAGCGCCTACCTCGTCTTGTAAATTTTATCATAACAATGCGTCTAATATTCCTTTATTTTCGATTTCGAGCCGCCTTCGGTATCGGCGGCGTCTATCATATACATAACCCCAAGTATCTCGTCTGCGTTATCGCTGTCGGGAATTCTTTTCGCTATTTCTTTCAGCGCAACGCTTTCGTATAAAGCTCCGCCGGTCAATTTGTCGAGTTTATTTTTTGCGTCCGCTTTAAGAGCGTTTAAAATATTATAGTATATGTCGCTCAGCTCTAAATAACTCTCTCTGAGCTCGGGTATTCTTTTATACGGCTCGCCGTCGGATAAGATCTCGGCGATACTTGCGTATAACTTCTTCGCTTTTTCGTCCGGCATAAATTGAATTATATTCCTGATCCTGCCGCACAGACCGGCCGCCATACTGTAGATCTTGTATTGATCGCTTTTGAAAAACTCCCGTACTCGCTCAAATTTGCGATAAAAACCGGCTATTTCATCCGCCTTTGCCGCGACGACGTTTTTTCCCGTCTCAAGTTCGCGTCTATCCGACGCCGGACAGACTTCGCCTATTAATTCCCTGCCGGACGCGATAATCTCTCTGCCGGGGTATTTGAACATGTTATCCGCGCAGATATTATCTTCGGCTATGTAATATACCGAATATTTATCAAGCTCAGTCCTCAGCTTATCAAGCTCCGTAAACAGACTCGAAGCGATAAAAGAATCGTCCGGAGCAGTATCCGCGTCGCTCAGTTCCAAATACAGTCCGCGCAGTTTTGTTAGGACGTTTTCTTTATCTATATTCGTATCATTGAACCCGAAAAGCTCGGGCTTATCCTGTCTCTTATTGTCGGCTATAATGCCAAATATTTCTTCCGGTTCGCACAGCTTAAAAATATCGGTATTGACCCCGTTTAAGATCAAGCCTATACGGTTATCCTTAAGCAGCGTAAGTATCAGCCAGACCGTATCGCTCTGCGGATATCCGTAAGGCGGCTTTAGAAATCGACGCTTGACTTCGTCGACCGAGATTTTGCCGCTTAAACCGATATATTCTTCCATATCGTCGAGCGCGGCGGCGTTTTGCTTATACTTAACCGAGTTCGGCTTAGCTCCGTAGGTCAACTCTTTCATTATATCATCGTATCCGATATGCTCGTTTATCAGCGCGTTTTTATGATATACCTCCGCGGCCAAGCGCTCCGCCGCCCGTTTTATGGTAACGCCAAAGACCTTTTCGCCGAGCGAATATACGAGCGCGTTATCCGCGGCGTTTTTTAGATATATCTCGGCACGGCTCATAAGCGCGGTCTTTTCTTCAGTCTTGATCTTGACGAATCGGTCGTCTAAATTCCTCGCCCCGACGGATTCGATATATTTTTCTATCTGGATAGCCCGCCTTATCTCATCAAAGCTCTCCATAATGTTTGGACGATCGGAGTCCGCCGAACCGTCGAGCAGGACAATAGTTTGCCTGCATTCTCCCGAAAGCAGCTTTAGATCGCCGTCGCCGTAACTTATCTCGCCAAGCCCCGTTATGAAATTCACGCCTACGTCGCATCCGCCGCGGATCTGTTTATACGGAGCGCCGTCGATAAATCTGCCAAGACCTACCTCGGCTCCGTTCGGTAACGCTATCTTTTTCAAGGTAAATATTTTACCAAACAGTACGTCGGCGATACTTCTTACGATCTCGCGGTTTTCTACGTCGATCTTAGAGATCTTGTTTTCTGTTTCGATTTCGCCGGTCGATAAAAACGCGAACGCGTCGCCGCGCTTTTTTATTGTATTCGTCTTTAAAAGCGCCGCTAACGCGGTTCTAAGCTCGGTCGTCGCTTTATCCGCATCCTGCTTTAGGTCTGAGATAAGCAGTTTTAATAAATTCCCCTCGGTCGCGCGGACTGAATTCGAGTACTTTAAAATAAGGAGCGTCTTTAATATATCGACCGCGAGCCTTTTTTGAGCGCCGCCGATCCGCTCGTTTTTCAAATATTTATCCGCATCCTCGACGACTTCGGTCTCGTCGGGAGAAAAAAATTCCCTCAGCCCGCCGTAGAACGCATAAAGCGGCGCTATGGCGCGACCGTTCTTCTCGAACGTTTTCATATACGTCAGAGCCGAATGGAACACGGACAGTATAGATCGTTCCGCGGTTGAAATATCCGCTCCCGCCTCGCCGCGCTTTCTGATATTATCGAGGACTTCGGGCAATAACTTAAACTGATACGGCGCGAACGGATATAGGCTTATAAACCTGGCTTTGTCCTCAAAAACCACGTCTGAATCGGAATAGATCGTATCAGAAAACTTGAGTCGGTACCGCGAATACATTCTGCTAAGCGACCCGACGCCCGAACGGTTCTTTTCGAGAAACCTTTTTACAACGATCTCCTCGGTCTCGAGGCTCTTAAGCGATACTTTAAGCGCAAATCTTCCGCGTATCTTTGAAAAATCAAGCGCGTTCTGGTCTTTAATATTCATCTCATGCTGAGACGTGACCACGATCCACGCTCTGCCTCGGCAGGAGCTTGAAAGCGCTTCCACGATAGTTTGAAGTTCGAGCATAAGAGCCGTATCTCCGCCGATAAATTGTCCTATTTCGTCGGCTAAAAAGACTACCGCCGCGCCAGTTTTATCAGTATGCTCCCTAACTACGCCCGCAAACTCGTCTATACTTGTTCGATAATCCGAGTTCATGTTGGCGCAGACGCTCTCGATCGCGCCGCTCGACATTACCCCAAGCGCCGCCGTTGCTTTTATGATATAGTCCGCTGCGAACCCCGGCTCGCCGCGCCGCGACGACCAGTCGCTGCCGGAGACGCTTTTAAATTCGCGCTTAAAATCCTCGTATTTTCCAATACCGGCCAAATATCTTTCAAACTCGGCGACGGCGGGGTTATTTTCACAGTAGCCGCAGTTTTTGTTAAATACGTTTAAAAACGCCGCGGTCAGGCTCCTGTTTTCGCCGCCCTTGACCGCTTGCATATCTATATTAAAAAGGATCGGCTCGATATTCAGATCTTCGATCCTTTTGGCGGCTTCGAGAATCTCGCTTCCGGCGCCGGTCTCCGTAAAATTCCGCTCCGACAAGCCGCGGCCGTCCAACATCAGCGACAGCGTCTTAAGGAAATGCGATTTCCCGCTCCCAAAATCGCCCGATATCCATATCCCGGTATTCTCCGTCTCTGAGGCTATACCGGATATTATTCGATTCAAGATCAAACTTAAGTTTTCGGCGACGCTTCTTGTAAAAATATATTCAGATAAGTCGCCCTCGCCGCCTTTCTCGGCGAACACAACGCCGTTATAATCGTCCGCCGCAGGCGCGGAGAGCATATCTTCTAACTTCATAGTCTATTCCTCTTGTTATAGTTGACAATCTTACTTTACGAATATTATTTTAACATAGTTTTTGGCGGTATTCAAGATTTATGAAAAGGTTAATTTTATTCGTTCAAAAGCGGAACCTAAGAATTACAAAGTTGAATTTTGACCGGCGTTAAAACGTTTTTAAGCCGAAGTCGACGCTAAATATCCAAAATAAAAGTCCGATAGCTCTGGGCGTCTACCGGACCGCGTTATTCTACTTTATCATCTGTATCCCGCGTTCAAGAGTGTTCGCGTCGATCATACCGTTTGCGTATGTCGTAAGATTCCCGTCGCCGTCTATAAAATACGTCGTGGGCAGAGAGTACGCGCCGTACGCGGTAGCCGCGCTGAGTTCTGTGTCAAAGAATACTGGAAAAGTAAAGCCCTGGGCTTCTACGTATTCTTTAGCGATCTCGACGGTCTCTCTGTCGCCGTCGGTCATGTTTACCATCAAAAACTGTATATCGGTGTGTTCCTGAGCCGCCGCGTTAAAGTCGGGCATCTCCTCTTTGCAGGGCGGACACCAGCTCGCCCAGAAGTTTAGGACGATCGGTTTTCCGAAATAATCTGATAAATTGACTTCCGCTCCGCTGTAATCTATCACAGTAAAATCGGGCGCTCTGTAGTTTTCCGGCTCCGGCTCGGCGGTCTCGGCGGAGCTTTGAGATTCGGTCGTCTCCGTATCGCTAACCGAGAGATTGTCGGGCGAATAGTCCTCGCTCAATCTGCCGTATAAGGCGTACGCGCCGGCAAAGAGGGCTACGACTACTACGACCAGCGCCGCCAATACTATTTTCTTTTTCATTTCAACTCCTCCTTTATGACAGCATAGCGAGCCATTTGCCTAAAAATCCCGTCGCCATAAGGACGCCGACAAGGATCAGAAGTAGGCCGCAGATAATATTTATTATTCTATAGTTTCGTTTTATAAAGTCGAACGCGTTTTTAAGTTTGTCGATCAGGACCGCGCTTGCCACAAACGGGACGCCGAGGCCTATTGAATATAAAAGCAGCATTATGACGCCGCTGAGCGCATGCCCCTGCTGAGACGCGAGAGCCAGCGCCGAGCCCAAAAACGCGCCCACGCACGGGGTCCAGCCGATCGAAAACGCGATACCGAACAGCGCCGAGGAGAAGAACCCAAGATTCTTTGTGTTCACAGAAGCGTTCATTCCTCTGAAAAGGTTCAGCTTAAACACGCCCAAAAAGTTAAGCCCGAAGAAAACGACGATCAGACCGGTTACTATATTTACCGCGGTCTGGTATTCTCTTAAAAATGCTCCGACCGTTCCCGCCAACGCGCCCATGGCCACAAAGACGATCGTGAAGCCCATGACGAAGCCAAGCGAGTTTTTCAAGGTTTTCGCCGTAGAATCGGCGTCTCCTCCCGCAAAATATGATATGTATACCGGCAGCATGGGCAGCAGGCACGGCGATATAAACGTGATTATTCCCTCCAAAAAGGTGATAAAATATTGCATAGCTCTATCCTTTCCAAATCAAACAGTATCAAACGGTTTTTCCGCGATACGAACTGATCCCGCCGATATTGACCGCGTTTTGATAACCGGCTCGTTTAAGCTCCGCCTCTGCCTGCGCGCTGCGAGCCCCGCTTAAACAGTAGATAAATATCGGCGTTTTTGTATCCGGAATAATTTCGCGGATCTCGCGCAGTCTCTGAAGCGGAATATTGAGACTTCCCTCTATTCGATATTCGTTATATTCTTCTTCAGAGCGCACGTCGAGCAAAACCGCGTCTTTAGTGTTTTTAAAATCTTCTACGCCCTTATTGATATCCTTTCGTGAAAACATACCAAACATATTTTTCTTCCGCCTTTCGTTCTTTCATCGGTTTTAGCCTAATTATAACCGCTGCATGCCAATAGTTCTGTAACTTAATCACAACAACCGGCGGCGAAGTATCTGAGCGAGGCGCGCCAAGCTCCGAAGCGCCGGTAAACTCGCGCGTAGATATATTATTTTCACCGATATACTATAGCATAATTGATATGCTTTGGCAAGCGTTAATAAGGCGGTTTTAAATTTGCGGCAAAATAAAATTACGGCAGGCGAGTTTAATCCGCCTGCCATATCTAAATACACACACACTTTAGTATAAGCGCTAAAATGTTTAAATTTTAAAACGATTCCGTTTCCTAAGACGCCGGATACTTATCCTTCGACTTTATCTAAGACCGGCTGTTGAGCGTCGTCCCATATAAACGCGCTGCATCTATATTCGGAAGCGTTCTCTATCTCGATCGAAAGTTCGTTTTCACCCGCCGTAAGCTCGGTATTTCTTAAATCTACCAATACGCCGTCCGAGTTATATAATGCGAGATAACCGGTAAGGCTGCGCGTTTCAGACTGCGGAACGACGTAGCTGCAGGAGAGGGAGCTGTCCGTTCTTGCGATCTCCATGCTCAATTCTTCTTCCTCTTCGCTCTCCGCTTCTTTAACCGTAACTTCAAACTGCCGCTCGGCCGTCGCGGAACCTACGGTCACGGTCGCGGTTAAGACCGCCGAGGCTGTTCCCGTTTCCGGTCTGGTTATCGTACCGTCGGCTGTAATCACTCCCGCATCGGACGTAGACCATTCTATAACGTCCTCGTATACCGGCAATGAAATATTTTCAGTCAAGTCGGTCGTATTTGAAAGTTCGATACCGTTCGCGATCATATCGGCGCTCTCCTGATCCTCAAGCCCTTCCGCGCTCCTTACAAGCGTCTCGATCGGCGACAGCGCTCTGTTATAGAGTTTGAACTCGTCGATGTTAAGGCTCATATTAAGACCGATAGTATTATTATTGAGCGTTCCAAGCGACTGCGTCGTCTCTGATACCGAACCTTCGGAATCAAGCTTGCCGTTTATGTACATCGAGACCGTATCGCCGCTCTTTACGATAGTGAGCTGGCTCCATCTATTCGGCGCCGAGGCGTCCATCGCGAGCTGCGTACCGTTTGCGACGACGTTAGAGTTTCCGAACTTTGTATACATACTGTAGCCGAACGTATTATTTCCCTGCGGGATATAAGCGATACTTCCGCCGAGGTCTAAAAGCCGCTTATTATGTATCCCGGCGCCTCTCTCGGTTACGTTGATCCACATCGAGATAGTGAAGTCCTCAAGGTTTTGGGTTATATTATCGGGCAGGATAATATGCCCCGACGTATCGAGAGAGAGCGTCGCTCCTATTTTTGCGTTATCTGCGCAGTATTCGCCGCCGCTGTGAAGCGCGCCGGTATTGCCAAGTCCAGATCTGTCCGGAATTATACCGTTATCTATATCTTCAAAATCATACCATATCACAGGTTCGTCCTGAGCCTGCGCCGGGATATTTATCGCTCCCGGTTCCGCGTCGTCGTCGAATATAACGTCAGGATCGTACGTCTCCTTGATCCTGTTGTATTCCTCCATAGTTATAGGGATAACGGTCCCGTGCCTAAAAGTGTAAGGGCTGTTATACGAGTCGTCGCGGGTAAATACTCCGCTTGCTATATCGTCGGAGGTATATGCCGCATAGCCGTCGCCGCCGTAGAAATCTACAAGCAGACACCACTTGTCCTCACTGTTGAACTTGAAGCAGGTCGGTCCCTCGCACTGAGGTATCGAGAAGTTATCGACGCTTGTAAATTCGCCGTACAGCGCGTCGCTGCGTTCAAGTATGACGTTCTTATTCGTCTCGTCTTTAGAGAAACGATAGAATACGCCGTCCTCTTCGATTATCGTCGTGTCGATAACGTCCGTATCCTTTTCGAGGTATATCTTTGGCTCGGTAAAGTTCACAAAGTCGCGGGTCTCGCTGCAGTATATTTTCTGCTTGCCGTCCGTCTTAGACGCCCAATATACCATATACGCGCCCGTCTCTTCGTTATAGATCGATTCGGGAGCCCATGCGCAGCCAGCGTTATCCGGAGCCACCTGAACCGTTCTCTGCTCCGACCAATTGACAAGGTCGGTAGATTCCCAAACCATGATAGATCTTGAACCGGAGTCGCTGGCAGCCGTCCAGTTGCCGTTGTTATGTATGCTCAGATCGGTCGCGATCATAAAATATTTATCGCCCTCGGGCGAGCGTACTATATGCGGATCCCTGAGCCCGCCCGTTCCGAGATTCGACGTTATCACCGGAAGTCCTGCGTTTACGCGCTCCCAGTTCAAACCGTCCTTGCTTACCGAGAAATATATTTGTTCGTTTTTAGCGGTCTCCGTTCCGTCTTTAAAGTGGACGAAGAGATAAGCTTCGTTCGTTCTCTCCACCGCTTTAGCCTTGACCGTGACCGGGAATCTTTTCTCGGTCGCGCCTTCGTCCGACGTAAGCGTAGCGGTCAGGACTACGTCGGTATCCGTATCGCCTCGCGTAACCTCGCCGGTGTTTGTAATAACGCCGGTATTGGAAGACTCCCAAGAAATATTTACGCCGTTTGACTCGGTCGGTAAGTACAGGTTTCCGTACACATACGGCTCCGTTCCGTAAATAGTCAAGTTCTCCTTGACCGTCGAAAGCTCGTCGTAAGACCATGAATCCGACCAACGTATTTTAAGAGTGTTTTCGCCGTAGGTCTGATCGGTCTCGAACGTTATCGGCAGCCAGACGTAGGTCGAAGCCTTTACGTCTACGTCGTGGAAAGTACCGAGACTCGTATTCGTTTCATAAACTCCGTTCTTCCAGCGGTCGCCCATATACATATATTCGCCGTTCGGCAGCTGAATGATACAGGTGCTTTGAGAGTTGAACGAAGTGCCGATCGTAGCGTCCTGCGACCATCTTCCATTGTTCTCGGGCCCTGCGCCGGTCATCGGATTACCAGTTCCGTTCCACTGACCGAGAACGCTGTCCGACACCTGAGTCAGCGACGGATTCGCCCTCCAGCCGCTCAGCGCGGAGGTCACCATATAGTACTTATCGCCGATCTTTATAGGCGCCGGAGCCTCGCGCTGATTCGCGCAGTTATTGTTTACGTAAGTAGTTCCCGTCTTGCTTTCGTCTTGATTTTCAGGCGCTGCGTTCTGTCCTACTCTCGCCCAGCGTCCCGTTTCGGGATATTCGGGGATAAACAGCCTGTCGTCCGCTCTCTGGCTGACATAGACGTAGTCGCCGTTTTCGTCCGTCCTGCGTTCAAGCGCCATGCCGCCGCCGGATGCGAGCTGATACCGCGTAAACGACGTCTTACCGTAGGTGTAATCGGCTACGCCGTTTGTAGTAACGCGCATATCCGGGGTTATTACGCAGCCTTCTGTTATATCGTCCACGGTATCGCCCGAGGAGGAAAGCCCTTCGTCGTTTATCCATGTATATTCGTCGTTGAGTTGGACAGCGTACATAACTTGATTGCTCTCTGATGAATAGAATACGTAGGCCTTGCCGTCGTCGTCCACAAACAGATTCATATCTCTAAACGTGAGTATATCTGTCCTGTTCTTGGTTCTGTTAACTACATAGGTATCGTATACCGGTATGCCGTACCACTGCCATACGAACGGTCCCGTAGGGCTGTCGGACACGGCGACTCCCGCGAGGGAGAGACCGTAGCCGCCGTCTTTTTCAAGATGCATCCACATTACGTATTTACCGGTGTTTTCGTTATATATTACCTTTGGACGTTCTATCCTGCCCTGAGTACCGAGCAGATTATCGGTCAAAAATTCTTCCGTAAATTGTCCTTCTTCCGTCCCGTCGTCAAACGCCTTAAAAGCGAGACCTTCGTATTTCCAGTTCTTTAGATCCTTTGAAGAATAGCAGGATACGCCGGTCGTGAGCGCGTACGCTATTTTATTGTCCTCTCCGTACCAGTAATAGGTGTCGCCTTGCTGGATTATCTGTCCGCCGTGAGCCGAGATCTTAGAGCCTAAAGTATCCAGCCATACTTCTCCCGATTTAAATGTCGTAAGCTCTGTATCGAGCTCGCCGCGATCAATCTTCTCAAGATTGTTGAGCGCGAAGTTTATATTGCTGACTACGGCTTCGCAGTCGCTCGCGCTTCTGCCGAACTTATTCTCATAGCCATCGTACTCGTATACTCCGCTTATATATGAAACGAGCTCTTTAAGCATGATATAGTCGTTGCCGTCGTTTGAATCTATCCTCTCCTTAGCTCTGCATATAGCGCTTTCTATTCGCTCGTAGAGCGGCATGGACTCTTCTTCCTCGCTCATAGCGAATTCGTCCTGCCAGTATTCGGCCAAATCTTCCTTAGCCTCCGCGCCCGTGCGGTAAAAGCCCTCGAGTTCCGCGTTCGCAGTCGATATCGCCGAAGACGATATATTTGCGTCGGAGAGCATGGTCATTATCCTGCCGAGGTATACGTCGTCTATACCTCTGTCCATCCAACCGAGCGCCTCCACTATCGAGCCGGTGGCGTCGATGAAGTTTTCGATACCGTCTATAGTTCCGGTTCTCATTAACTCGTCCGCCCTGTCGATAAGCTTCTGTTTTATTGCGTGTTCAGTCTGTAAGTTATTGAGAACCGCTATCGTCTCGTCAAGTTCCTCGCGAGCGGCGTTTATTGGGTGAGCGTCTATATCGCCGGAATATGTATACGCTTCAAACTCAGCGCAGCTGCCCACATACAGCGGCGAGTTATTCAAGTTGTCTTTTACTACTAATCTGATATACTGACCCTCGGCGGGATCGAAAATAATATCCTTCGCCTCCTGAACCCCGTCGGCGGTATATCCCATGTTTCCGTCTCCGACCTTCGTCCACTCTAAATTATCATTTGAAAGATAAACTTCGTACGCGGTTATAACTCCGTTGATACTTCCCGCGGTCGTGTCCTTTACCCTCGGCGTATATCTTATACCGGAAATGGTTTGTACTCTGCCCGTGTTTATCGTGAGATATACCGGATTTGTTTCCGGATCGTAATTCGCCGCGTTCGTCCAGCTTGAATGCCAGATTGTCGAGACGTTTCCGTCGATCGCCATTCCCACGCTGTTATTTCCCGAAGTCGCCTGCTGAGAGTTGGTCTCCGCGCTCCATCCGTCTCTGCTGATAAGCGAGAATCCGTCCGGTAAAGGCTCGGCGGTAGGCGAAGCGGTCGGCGCGGCCGTGGCCGTGGGGATAGGAATATCTTCGCCCTCGTACAGAGAGCCGTATACCTCTATTTCGGCTATGTTCGCGGCGTTTTGATTATTTTCATATTTGATATATCTGTATACCCCGCTCGTCTCGATATCGTACCATTTGACGATCGACGCGTCCGCGTTGTTAGTGAAAATATCGCTCGGAACCGTATAAAGAGGAGTCCAGTTACTACCGTCTATCGAACCGCTGAATACGCCGCCCACCATACGCGCTACATATTCGCCGGGTTTATCGGAAGTATGTCCGCCTCTCGGATAAAATCTGAGCGCAGAAATATTATGCAGCGCGCCAAGATCGACCTGACAGTATCCATTTTGGAGTCCGTCGAAGTATGTTTCGGTATTGCCGTCGAACGCGTTCGGATAGTTATTTTGATTATTCCATCCCTCCGAACCGCTCTGATCTTTATCGCTCAGATCGATCATAACGTTTTCCGCAGGCTCTTCAGAAGCCGAGGGCGCGGGAGACGCCGTGGGCGCCGTAGGAATATCTTCGCCTTCGTACAATGTTCCGTATACTTCGATTTCGGCTATATTAGCCTCGCTCTGCGAGTTCTCATATTTTATATATCTATATGTTCCGCTCGCCGCGATATCGTACCAATCGATTATCGAGTCGCCTTCTTTATTGGCAAAAATATCGCTTTCTACAGTGTAGATAGGCGTCCAGCTTTCGCCGTCCGTCGAGCCGCTGAATACGCCGCCTATCATACGCGATACATATTCGTCGGCAGGCTTGTTGGAAAAACGCCCGTCTCTCGGATAAAATCTAAGCGCGGAAATATTATACAGCGCTCCGAGATCTATTTGGCAGTATCCGCCTACGAGTCCGTCGAAATATGTTTCGGTATTGCCGTCGAACGCGTTGGGGTAGTTATTTTGACCGTTCCATCCCGCCGAACCGCTTTGAACTTTGTCGCCCAAATCGATCTTATCGTCGTTTGCAAATACAAATATTCCTCCCGGGATCGCTGAAAAAACGATCGCCATCGCGCATAGTATTGAAATGAATTTCTGTTTTAACATTTTTGATAAAAACTCCTTTCACATATATTTTTAATACCGCGGCGCCGACTGAAATTAATATAGTCGTCAAATCGCCGCCCTTTCAAGTTTAACGATATTTTTTCTGCCGACGATCTTCGTACGCGGCGCCCTTTCAAAAAATATCGCCCGTTTCTGTAGGCGGAAATTCCGCCGGTGAATAAAAGTTTTAAAATAGTTGACGTCTGAAAACGTTTACGCAAAATTTTAAAGTTTTGCGGTATAGTACAGAATTTATGCTATATGCTCTGTTTATTAATTATTTTTTAACCAACAAAGCCGCATACCGTTTCACTTTGGGGCTAACATTCGGATCCTCCTCTCCAAAAATGTGCGCGTGTGATTTCAATTCGCGGTTTAATATTGAAAATAGAGATAAAACCGCCTTATTTTTACAAGTATTTTATCCGTTTGTTAATATTATATCATTGTGTATATTTACTTGTAAATTTTAAATTTCTAATGCTTTGTTTATAATTTATTCACAATTCATCTTGAGTTATAGGTATAAAATAAGCGGATATAATGCCTTATAGACAAAAAAACTGTAATTGTTATATTCATCAGCGATTGAAATCGGCAAATAATCGGAGCGAATCGAGGTTTGCAAATAAAAGCCGAATAACGGTATATGATATTTTACACAAAGTAAAAAACGCTCTTTCAAAAGCGATTGACTTTTAAGAAAAAGTGGCATATAATTTAATTATGCTACCGCGCTTTGGCGTTAGCTGAGAGGAGCGTAAAAATGGCGATTACATATGAAAGCGTACGTACTCATCTTCTTCCGATATATATACTTGGAGTAGACATAAATAAAGTGCAAGAGCCCGTCGACCGTCCCAACGGATACCCGAGCTATCAGCTTTCTCTGTGCGTCGACGGAAGCGGTATTTTTATCGATGAGAACAACAAAGAACACGTTATTTCAAAAGGCGATCTGTTTTTCTTTTCTCCGAACACGCCGCATAGATACAAAGCCGTTACCGACGAATGGAAACTTCCGTACATAGTATTTACCGGTCAAGCGTCCGGCAATATCGTCGATTACCTCGAGTTTGGCAAAAGTTTTGTACTTAAAAATATCGACGAGGACGATTATAATAAAATAAGCGCTATGTTTAACAGAATATACAGCGCGTATTTCAGCGATATTGAACTCAGATACGCCCGCACGTCTTCTATGCTGTATTCTCTGCTTGTGCTCATTGCAGAGACGCGGCGCTCTAAAGCGAAGATCCAGGACGAACTTTCAATGCAGCTCGCTCCGGCTATGAATTATATCAGACGTCATACGCACGAAGACATATCCGTAGACGATCTTGCAAAAATAGTAGGCGTAAGCTCCGGAAGACTATCGGTTTTGTTCAAACAGGCGTTTGGTCTGACTCCGGCTCAGGCAGTGCGCAAATATAAGCTCGAGCAGGCGAAGCATCTTATGGATTCAAGACCGGATATGAAGGTAAAAGAGATCGCCGAACGATGCGGTTTTTCCAGCGTTTCGTATTTCGTTACCGCATTTAAAAAGGGGTTTGGGATTTCGCCGACCGATTATAAAAATAATTTTTCAAACGCCTTCTTCTGGTAGACGTTTGCGCATAAAGCCGCGCGTACGCTATAGCCGTAGCCGCGCGGCCGTTTTATTTTATAGATTTTGAGTCAAGTAAAATAACAATATAAATTTCGCTCCGATCGTAAAATCAGATTGCTCCCGTTTAATTTTCATTTTCGTCTCTGAGCTCGCCTCTTTAAGATCCACTCGGGAACGTTTTCGCCGCGCATAAATTCGGACATGAGCGCCGCGCCCGAGGCGCCGGCGGCGAAGACGGACTCTATGTTTTCAGCGTTTATCCCACCCAAAGCGTAGATCGGGATATTTACTTTTTTCCGCGCCTCTGTAATAAGGCTCAGTCCTTTAGGGGGAACGCCTTTTTTGCAGTCCGTCTCAAATATATGACTCAGCGTGATATATCCCGCGCCGAGTCTCTCCGCCTCCACAGCGTCTTCTACCGTGTGCGCCGACGCTCCGACAAGTTCAAATCCGCTTATATCGGAGTTCCTGAGCAGATCCATAGTAAGGTGTATTTTTTTATATCCTAAGCTTGCCGCCGCGCTTATATATGTATGTAGTATCGCGTTTTTGCACCTTGATATTACCTCGCGCGCCAGATCCGTATATTCAACCTCCGGCAAGTCCTTCTCCCTTAAGACGACCGATATTTCCAAACCGTCTATCTGAGCAAGTCTTGCAAGATATTCGTCTCGGTCGCCTTGGAACAGTTTTCGGTTTGAGATACATAAAAAATCGGGCGTTTGTCCGTCCATATTATTTTTATACATATATGTAGTCGCTCATTACGGGCTGAAGTCCCTTATCCACGATCGCCTCGTACACCTCGTCTACGCTTCTGCCGTCGGAGATCTCAAACTGCTCGTCGCCCTTCTCCTCGCCTATATGTCCGCCGATACCTACGTTGACGCCCGCGCTTATCTTTGTCGCGGCAATGTCGATTATGTTGTCTCTAAATCGCTGTCCTTCTCTGGTCGAGATGGTTATGCTGGCGAACGGCATAAACAATCTGTACGCGCATATTACCTGAAGCAACTGGGTCTCGTGCACGTCTTTCGGGTTGATCTTATCGTTGTTTATGATAGGCCTAAGGCGCGGACATGAAAACGCTATCTCCGCATGAGGATATTTCTTTTGAATAAGGTAAGCGTGCATCCCGGTAGCAAACGCGTCCTTTCTGAAATTGTCGAGTCCGAGCAGCGCCGCGAAACCCACGCCGCGCATACCGCCCATAAGAGCGCGTTCCTGGGCGTTTATCCTGTACGGAAAGACTCGTTTATGTCCGGCAAGATGGAGTTTTCCGTATTTCTCCAAATTGTACGTCTCCTGGAATACGGTCACGTAATCCGCTCCGCATTTATGCAGATAGTTGTAAGCGTCGCTGTTCATCGGATAGACCTCTAAGCCTATCGTTTTGAAATATTTCTTCGCTATCCGGCACGCCTCGCCTATGTATTCAACGTCGGACATCTTTTTGGATTCGCCGGTCAGTATCAAGATCTCCTGAAGCCCGGTTTTGGATATCTCCCGCATCTCCTGCTCGATCTCCTCATATGTGAGCTTAGCTCTTTTAATTTTATTATGGCAGTTGAAACCGCAGTAGATACAGTAGTTTTCGCAGTAATTTGCGATATATATCGGAGTAAACATATATATCGAGTTACCAAAATGCTTTTTTGTCTCAAAACGAGCCTTTTGCGCGATCTCCTCGATAAACGGCGCCGCCGCCGGAGAGAGCAGAGCTCCGAAATCGTCCGGAGTAAGTTCGTCTTTGCTGAGCGCCCGTCTGACGTCCTCGGCGGAATATGCGTCCTCGCTGTATTCGTTCATCATTTTTATAACTTTATCGGGGATATCGCTGTCGATTATCTCCATATCCGGCATATACGTCATACAGTCGGTAGTCGGTATAAACTGATTTTCCATTTAGTTCAATCCTTTCAAGTATTGTTTAAGTCGAGTTTACCTTTATAGTCTCAGTCTCTTAAAAATCCCGTGAGCGGAGAAGACGCCGAGGCTCCAGAGTCTATGACGCGTCCGAGTCCGCTCAGATAAGCTGTGCGACCCGCTTCGATAGCCTTTTTAAAAGCCGACGCCATAGCCGGAACGTCACCCGCGGTAGCTATCGCGGTATTCGCCATGACCGCAGCCGCGCCCATTTCCATAGCCTCGCACGCCTGAGACGGCTTCCCGATTCCCGCGTCCACTATGATCGGGAGATCTATTTCCTCGATCAAAATCCTTATAAATTCCTTTGTGCAGAGTCCTTTATTCGATCCTATCGGCGAGCCGAGAGGCATTACCGCCGCCGCGCCCGCATCTGCAAGATCCCTTGCGGCGTTTAGATCCGGATACATATACGGCATTACCACAAATCCTTCTTTCGCAAGTATCTCCGTAGCTTTTATCGTTTCATAATTATCCGGCAATAGGTATTTTGAATCGTGTATTACCTCTATCTTTATAAAGTCGCCGCAGCCGAGTTCTCTTGCGAGCCGCGCGATCCTGACCGCTTCGTCCGCGTTCCTCGCGCCCGACGTATTAGGAAGCAGGGTTACGCCCTCCGGAATATAGTCGAGTATATTTGCCACGTCTCCGGTGGCCGCGCGTCTCAGCGCGAGCGTGATTATTTCGGCGCCTGCGTTTTCCACCGCGGCCTTGATCAGATCCAGCGAATATTTACCCGATCCTAAGATGAATCTTGAATCAAACGAATGTCCGCCTATTATAAGTTTATCCTGTTTTTTATTATTTTCCATTATTATACCTCGTTTCTATCCAATATAAGTCTAAGCGCCATATTCGCCTGGTGATTGGCGCAAACGGCGACTCTCGGCGCCGCCAAAAAATTTGTATCGCTCAGCTCCGAAGAGCGGTCCCCGCATATATAGAGTCTGTCAAAAACCTTCTTTGTCCTTATGCTGTTGGCTGTTGAATAGCCCGCCATTCCCGAACCGGCTATGACGATCGCGTTCGTTTTTTCAAGCAATGTATTGACCAGCGTCGCCTTTTCTTCGGCGTTATCGAAAGCCTCGCATACTATTTTAAATCCCGACAATATATTTACGGCGTTTTCGGCCGTCAACTTGATATTTTTATATTCTATATCGAGATAAGGGTTTATACTTTCAATGATCCGTCTTATCGCGTCGGTCTTATAGAGACCGATATGTTCGAGCGAATATTGCTGACGATTGATATTGCTCAGATCTACCCTGTCGTAATCGATAAGCAGCATACGCCCGACGCCGCATCTGGCCAGCGAGACCGCGATATTCGAGCCAAGCCCGCCAAGTCCGCATACGGCTACGGACGCGTTCGTTATTTTCTCATATACGTCCGCGCCGTATCTTTGAAGCATGATATTTTCTATATCTTTTCTTTCTATTTCCATTTATCCGCCTCCCACAAAGCCGACTATCTCGACACGATCGCCGTCTTTTAAACTCGTGCTTTCGTACTCGGACCTCGGAACTATATTTTCATTAAGCTCGACCGCGACCCTGTTTTTGTTATACCCTAAACTCTCCAACGCCTCGATCAAACTCTTGCCGCCGAGCTCGGACCTGTCTTCTCCGTTTATATAAACCATCGTCTCTCCCCTTTCTGTCTTCCTGATTTTATGCAAAAAAATAACGCAAATAGACTACACCCTTTTGGTGGTGCACCCCATTTACGTTATTACTACTATACCAAATTTATTTTAGTTTGTCAACAGTTATTGCCGCCGCATAATTTTTCGAGTTCCGCGTAAATATCCGGAAACGTTTTTTTCAAATTCAAAGGATGAAATTCGGGCGTCGTAAAGCCGTGGGTTGTGTATCCCGAAGCTAAAAGCCGCTCGTCCTCGCATCTAATCACATTGTACTCGAAAACGCATTTCGCCACGCCGAGCTTTTTCAGCCCGACCTCTATCCAAATATCGTCCTGATACTTCGCGCCTTCGATAAATTTACAATAACAGTCGACCAGCGGGAGCAGAACCCCTCTTTCTTCTATCTCTCTGTAGCTCATGCCTGTGGTTTTAAAGAACTCCGTCCTTCCCACCTCGAACCAAGGGAAATACCTCGAGTGATGAACGACTCCCATTTGATCCGTTTCGCTGTACCTTACAGTTAATTTAGTTCTAAACATCCTCATGCCTTCTTAGATTGATTATCATATTTAAATTTATACTATCTTAGCGATACCCGCGTAAACCTGTCCTCTGTTGCCGTCTATTGTGATTATAGACTGATTCATTAAAACATTTGTCGCGTCTTTAGCGCCGCACAGAACGGGTATACCGAGCGTCATACCGACTATAGCGGCGTGAGATGTGAGGCCGGGAGCTTCGGTTATGATCGCTGAAGCTCTCTTCAACAAGCTGATAAGTTCGTTCGACGTTTCGGGTATTACAAGAATATCTCCGTCCTCAAAGTTTCTGACCGCCTCGGCTTTATTCTTAGCCACGCAGACCTTACCGCTTATGATCTTCGAGCCGATGCTGCTGCCCTGGAGCAGTACGTCGCCGACCAATTGAACTTTAAGCAGGTTTGTCGTTCCGCTCACGCCGAGCGGAGCGCCGCCGGTCAATACGACCACGTCGCCCATATTAACGATGTCGGTCTTATTTACGGCCAAATCTACCGCTTGTTCAAAAAGTTCGTCGCTGGTCTTCTTAGGCTCGGACATCAGCGGCAATACGCCCCATGATAGATTGAGCTGTCTCCAGGTCTTCTCGTTCATGACGCAGGCTATTATAGGACATACCGGTCTAAAACCTGAGATCTGTCTCGGAGTGTAACCGGATCTGCTGACCGTAACTATAGCCGCGGCCTCGATATCGTGCGCAGTCGCGCAGGACGAATGGCTAATCGCGTTCGACACGCTTCTGTTCGCGCTCAAATGCGTGTTTTCAAAGCGTTTTACATAATCTATATTCTCCTCGGTCTTGACGCAGATCCTCGCCATGGTCTCAAGAGCGAGCACTGGGTAATCGCCGACCGCTGTCTCGCCGGATAGCATGACCGCCGAAGTGCCGTCGTAGACCGCGTTTGCTACGTCTGAGATCTCAGCTCTTGTAGGACGAGGATTATGAGTGATAGACTCGAGCATCTGAGTCGCCGTGATGACCTTTTTACCCTCGGTATAGCAGCGTTTGATTATGCTCTTTTGAATAGCCGGCAGTTCGTCGAAAGATATCTCAACGCCCATATCGCCGCGGGCCACCATTATGCCGTCGCTCACCTTAAGGATCGATTCGATGTTGTCTACGCCCTGACGATTCTCTATCTTTGCTATAATCTGAATATCTTCGCCGCCGTTGTTTTCCAATATGCGTTTGATATCCAAAACGTCGTACGCGGTTCTGACAAATGAAGCCGCTATAAAATCGAAATCATTTTCTATACCGAAAATTATATCGTCAATATCCCTCTGGCTGACATAATCCATACTGAGTTCTACGTCGGGGACGTTGATGCTCTTATGGTTGCTTACGGGACCGCTGTTTAATACCTGGCAGATCACGTCCTTGCCGTCTATATTAACGACCTTCATCTCTATAAGACCGTCGTCGATCAGTATACGGTTACCGACGTTTACGTCTTTAGCGAGATTCGCGTACGTGATAGAGGTTACTTCCTGATTGCCGACGATATCGTCGGGCGTGAGTCTGAATGTTTGTCCTTGCTCGAGAAAGATCTTTCCGTCTTCAAAATTTCCGGTTCTCACTTCCGGTCCTTTTGTGTCCAGCAAAAGCGCGATCGGAAGATTAAGCTCTTCTCTCATTTTTTTCACGGCGTCGATCCTCACCTGATGATCTTCGTGGGTACCGTGCGAAAAATTTATTCTCGCCACGTTCATTCCGCTGAGCATCAGCTGTTTCAAAACTTTCGGATCGTCCGTCGCGGGTCCCATAGTACAAATAATTTTCGTTTTTCTCATATTAATTCTCCTCGCCAATATTGATAATTCCCGTTTTTGTGTAAAGGGTAGCTTTTCCTCTGATTTTTATAGCGGACGTGTACTCGGTAAACTGAGCGAGATACGCCTCGCCCTTGCCGAGCTTTTCAGTATGATGAAACTTTGTATCGCGGCCTCTTGTGAGACCGATAATAGTCACGCCGTCCTCCTTAGCGACTATTGTAACATAATCGCCGCCGCTTACGTTATCCATAATAGTATCCTTTCCTACGCTGTATTTAAGCCCGAAACCTATTTATAAGAATAAATTCGAGCGTTTACCAAAATTTGAAATTAAATCACAATAATTATATAATAATAGCGCCTAAATTGCAAGTTTTAATGTTAATATTTTGTAAGGATTTGTTTAAGAATATGCAAATTAATTTTATTAAAAATACGCATAAACTTCCCCCGGCGGTTTAAAAATCCGACCTGCACGCTTTTTAGCCGCGTTGACATTATCGGAATCTAATTCGAAAAATTGCTCTGTTATCTAAAAAAATATATCTGCGCCCTAATCGCCTACGCGCTTAAAATAATACCAATTATCTATCGATAATTCTTTTAACTCAGTATCGCCGTTATAGGTTATTTCCGGATTATCATATTTACAATATAATAATCCGCAACTCGAATCAAGCGACGACCATCTCGTAAACCTAACATAATTGTTTTCTTTGAATATATGTTCGATTTTTTCATTTTTAAAATCGTCTAAAATATCCAAAATTTCAGCGTTATCTATCTCGTTTGCTTTACCGTTAACATAGCCGTCTTCCTGTTCGTAATAATATGTCAATCTGTGCGGATCGGATGAATCCCATCTTATATAATCGCACTCGAAACCGCCTATGTATTCGCCTACATATGATAGCTCACTGTAGTTCTCTGTTAAAATATTTTCAATTTGCCGAACGCTTGGCATAAATATAGAATCGCTTCCCAATAAAGGCGATATTTTGCATATAAGTATACCTATTATGACGACTGCAACAGTAACTGTAATAATAATTATAATTCCGGCCAGCTTTACATACCTCATGCTTTATCAAACCTTTCTGCATATATAAAATTTATATCGTCTCATTTATTGGATACTATTTCTCCATCTGAAATTCTGAAAACAATCTCATGTCTTCCCATGCCGACGTACTTTTGTCCGTTACTGTGTCCATAACCATCGCTGTAATAAGTAAGCTTAACTAAACTATTATACATTTGATTATAAATTTCACTGTCGGATATGTTATCGATTTTAACTATAATCCACTGTCTCAAACCGTCTTCAAAACTTGGTTCAACATGTTTGAAATATGTGCCGTCTCCGGTGTTATATCCAACTATTATATTTTCAATCTTCTCACTAAAAAGCGGATAAAATCTTAGATCGTGCATTGTTGTTTTATCAGACTGATTGTAAATTGTATAATCAATACATATCTTTCTATAACTTGCCCTATCATTTTCTAAACTACTAATTATATCTTTATCTAAATTGCAATTAAAAAATCCGCCTACTAACGCTATATTGTTAACTTCAGTTTCTGACAAAACATCTATCGAAACTTTTGGAGGACCAACTATAACTTGTGTATTTCGTGAATTATTAAAATTGATTTTATACATTGTTATCTGTGAAACAACAATGCATAGAACCGCTATTACTACGATTATCTTTATAACTTTCTTCATATTGACGCGCCCCCTGTAAACGCATACGTTAACAAGTAGATTTATATGATCTTTTATTAAAAAATCCCGCTCTAAGCCGCGTCGACAATGCTCAGCCAACTGAGCGGCGATATATAATAAAGCTCCGAACTTCTTATGATATTTTCAGACGAATCTGTTTCGGATATCCGAGCCTGTATAGAAACCATGTACATCTTTACCGCGCCGCCGTCTTGCATATTTATACTGATCGTCGTTGTGAAATCTCGCGTCCCAAATTGTTCGTCGGCAGTTCTATATAGCCTTATTTTTTTCAATTTGTCTATATATCTCTCTATCTGAGGCGCCTCGGTTATCGATTTTCTGATCGTATCGTCGCGGGATCCAAACAAACCGTTCGTGACAATTTCTACGCTCTCAACGTTCTCATAATTTATATCAAGGATTATACTTTCGCTCGCGCCGCTTAAGCTAAATACAAGAACGGCTGATATTATAACGCTTAGCAATATTATCGTTATTATGGCTTTCTTTTTCATATTTACACGCCTCTCTGAAAGATATGATCGATACCAACTCGTCAACTATTCTCTGTTATAACTATCTAAAACGACCAATTACAAGTTTAAATAATATTATCAAGATCGCGCTTTAAAGTTCGTTTTAATATATTCTAAGTATACCACGACCGCTGATATATTTCAATATTTTTTCGTAGATATTTTATATAAATCATAATCTCGCACCTATTTTTTATAATCGATCGGCGGATTTATCGCGTAAAAATGAAATGTTTCAGAATTAAAAAATGTAAAACCAAATTCCACGGGCGGCGGATAAGCTTGCCGCGCGCAGATCATAATGCACGGATACATTTCGCATATCGCAAATAAAAAACCGCGCCCAAAAGGACGCGGGATAGTTCAAATTAGTCGGATGTATAAGGAAGCAGAGCTACCTGTCTCGCTCTCTTTATAGCGACCGTAAGCTGTCTCTGATGCTTAGCGCAGCAACCGCTTATACGTCTCGGCAATATCTTAGCGCGCTCGGTCACGTATCTTCTGAGCTTAGCTACATCTTTGTAATCGATATGGTCTACTTTATCAACACAGAACGAGCAAACTTTTCTCTTAGGACGTCTGCCGCGCGGTCTGTCTTGTCTTTTTTCTTCAGCCATTACTATTTTCCTCCTATCAATTCAAATTTTAAAACGGAAGGTCGTCGTCCGTATCGGACAGCGGGATAAAATCATCCACGCCCAAATCGTCCGGCATCGACTGATTATCAGGAGCGCTGTTATAACCCGAATTGTTGTTATACGCGGGCGCAGAGTAGTTGTTGTTTGAACCGTAGTTCTGAGCCGGCGCGCTGTAGCCGCCGCCCATGTTCGCTTCTCTGCTCTTTCTGGTCTCGCCGAAGCTTACCTCGCTCGCTACCACCTCGGTAGCGTAATTGCGTTTTCCGTCCTGACCTTCCCAACTTCTTGTAGAGATACGACCTATAACTATTATCATCATACCTTTGGTAAAGTACTTTGATACGAACTCGGCCGTAGCGTTCCACGCCGTACAGTTGATAAAATCGGTCTGTCTGTTCTCGCCGTAGCCGTTGTCTATCGCTACGGTAAAGCTGACTACCGGTCTGCCTGTGCCGGTGTGTCTCAGTTCTGGATCTCTTGTAAGACGACCCATAAGGATTGCTTTATTGATCATGATTAATCCTCCTCGCGTCTAACGACGATGTCTCTTAAAACGCCGTCCGTTATACCGTAAACACGTTCCAACTCTTTCGGGAACTCCGGACCGGATTTGAAGTTGATCAAAACATAATAACCCTCGTTCATGAAATTGATAGGATAAGCGAGTCTGCGTTTTCCCCATTCGTCAACGCTCTCGATCTCTCCGTGCTTTTCAATCAATGACTTGAACTTTTCAACCAAAGAAGCTATCTCTTCTTCCGTTTTAGTAACATCTAAAACCATGATGGTCTCGTACTTATTGATGTGTTCCGCCATTATAAAGTCACCTCCTTCTGGACTCAGACCCTCATACTTTGATGAGAGTAAGGAATAATTATACTAAAACGTACCCGAATAGTATATTATAACAAAAAAAATATGTCAAGTGATTTTTGATAAATTTTTAGTATGTTTTTTGCACAATAATGGCCGCTGCGTTTTCGGCCTCAGCTGGCGCTTTTTGCCCACGGAGTTTTAGGGTATAACCACGAATAATCTATCGGCTAACCGGCTCTTATGCTTGTCCGGATAAGACAAAGCTCTCGGTTGCAATAAGCGTCGCCTACCGCAGCCGGATAAGTGAATTTAGTCCATATCATCAAGATATGATTCGGTAGAGATATAAACCACTTCTCCGTTATTCTTATTTAAGCACACTCTACGCGTTTCTATACCAAGACCACCTACAAACCAAACTCTTCCATCTTTATATTTCATTTCTTGAGAAACATTCCAAACATTTTCTCTCTCTACATAAATGACGTCTAAATAATAAATCCTATCTTCCGTCTCGTATTCCACCGGTTCGCCGATATACTTCTCCAGAATAGTTTTTCCGACGGCCAAAGCGGTCTCTTCGTCCGGGATAACGCCTTCTTCCTTATATTCGGTCTCGTCCGAAACAGGCGCTTGTTTGTTATACATATCCACGTTTATCTCCCTGTTTTCTTCATCCCACTCTATCGGGATACCGAGATTGTCGCACATATCCCTCACGGACACATATACGCGATCTTCGCTTTCATATATTGGATACTGCATCTGAGCGTCGTTAGGCCCGAATTTTATGTTATAGCCGACTTCCTCGAATATTCCGCTGCCGAAAGCCAACGTTGAAAGCGTGAGCGTCGCCAGCGCCGCCGCGGCTGTTACTATCGTTTTTCTTTTGTTCATGTTATCTCTCCCCTTTGTTTTTTATAGTTGGTTTCAATCAAATATATCGTATAACGAACTATCTCCGCCTAAGTATAATACCTCCCCGGTGCTTTTACTAATAGAAATATTCAATGGTTCTACATTTTCGCCTGTCAAAGACCAACCGCCTCCATTCTTATAATCAAAGTACTGCACCATTCTCCAAGCGTTATATTGTTCCAAAAACTCAACATCAAGATAATATATCTTGTCATCCGTCTCGTATTCCACCGGTTCGCCGATATACTTCTCCAGAATAGTTTTTCCGACGGTCAAAGCGGTCTCTTCGTCCGGGATAACGCCCTCTTCCTTATATTCGGTCTCGTCCGAAACAGGCGTTTTTTTGTTATACATATCCACGTTTATTTCCCTGTTTTCTTCATCCCACTTTATCGGGATACCGAGATTGTCGCACATATCCCTCACGGACACATATACCCGATCTTCGCTTTCATATATCGGATATTGCATCTGAGCGTCGTTGGGCCCGAATTTTATGTTATAGCCGACTTCCTCGAATATCCCGCTGCCGAAAGCCAGAGTTGAAAGCGTGAGCGTCGCCAGCGCCGCCGCGGTTGTCGCTATCGTTTTCCTTTTGTTCATGTTATCTCTCCCCTTTGTTTTTCATATAATATTCTCTAATTATTTTTCAATTTTTAAACGATCGAAACATTAATACGTGCGCTTGCGCTATCAAGTTCTATCTCGACGCGATCGCCGTAGAAAAATCTTAAAATACTGCTTATGCGAGTTCTGTCCAGAACAATTCTGTCGTCTTTCCAAACGCACGGCTCGTTAGCTAAGCTGTTTCCTGTGATGAAATATTTTTTATCGCCCGACATATCGTACGCTTGCAAAGTATCGTCCGGATTAATTATGATTTTAAGAGTTTCGCTTCCCGAAGTAATTACGGCCGCGTTCTCGTCGTCTATCCAATCGACGGTCAAACCCAAACTTTCGGCGACGCTTCTGAGCGAGATCAGCGCCCCGGTATATCTGATAGTCGCATGATCCATTCGCGCCTCGGCGCCGTTTATGTAGACTGCCGCGTCTTTTTCCGAAAATTGCGATTTTGCTTCTTCGGGCGTCAACAGGTTATAGGCGTAGTCGTAGTTTTCATCCAAATAACTTGCCGCTATATAAAAACCGTCCGAGGTATCGATCCAAACAAGGTAAGTAAAGCCAAAATCATACTGGGTGTAAACGGTAAAGGGTTTGTACTCTTTAATAGCAGCTTCAGGATTACGATCGGAAACGGCTTTTGTGATTTGAGCCTCCGAATAGACATAATTTATCAATTCATCCGCGATTATAAAAGCGCCGTCAATATTGACCGCTTCGTCGTATTCGTACTTATCCGACCCGACGTCGCCGAGCGAATAAAAATCGCAGCCCGAGGACAGTAACAGATCGAAATCGGATTCGTAAAGTCTGTAAATTTCGAGAGTATCGTCTGCAAACGCTTGCGCGGAGCAAAGACAAAAACTACATAGAATAGTAATACAGAAAACAAAAATTAATTTTTTCATGATCATTCACCCATAAAATTTATTTTAGAGAGCGTTTCCGGCCAAGAAAACGCCCTCTTTTATATTACCATAAAATATTTTTTCGGTCAACCCCAATATTTTAAGCGACCTCTTATTCTTCGCTTATCGAACCGGGCTGCGGCGCGCCGGGTTTATCGAGCGACTGCATGTATTCGTCCATATAGTCGGCCACCTGCTTGGAATATTTAACGGCTTCAACGACGGTCTTAGCGCCCTTTACAACGTCGCCGGACGCGAATATACCGTGTCTTGTGGTCTCGCCGTACTCGTTGGTAACAAGAAGTCCCTTAGTGGTCGTGTCTATCCCCTTCGTCGTGGATACGATCTGATTCTGCGCGCCCTGACTTATCGAAATAATGACCGAGTCGGATTCATAGAGCTTGTCCGTGCCCTCTATGCCGACGACCTTACCGTCCTCGTCCACCTTTGTGTCTCTGAATATAACTCCTTCGGGTTTGATCTCTATCGGCATTTTGCAGTTTACGAACTCAACGCCGTCTATCTTTGCGTATTCATATTCGACGCCGCTCGCGGCCACCTTGTCGCTTCTGTTGAATACGGTCACATGTCTTACGCCTTTTCTTGTGGCGGTTCTTGCGGCGTCCATAGCGGCGTTGCCCGCGCCGATTATCGTAAGTCTGTCGCCGAGATCGTATTCGTCCGGATTGATCAGATATGCAATGGCGTAATGAACGTTGCCGAGGCTCTCGCCTTTTATATGTAAACTGTTCGGCTTCCACACGCCCGTACCGATAAACAGCGCCGAGTAGCCGTCTCTGAATATCTCGTCCACGCCGATCGCGCCGCCGATCGTGGCGTTGGGTCTTATCAGTATCCCAAGCTTTAGCATCATCTTCTTATAGTTATCCAGGATCTGTTTCGGGAGCCTAAACTCAGGGATCCCGTATCTGAGCACGCCGCCGATCTTGTCTTTGGCTTCAAAAATCGTAACGTCGTATCCCCGAAGCGCCAAAATTATCGCGATGGTCATTCCTGCGGGACCCGAACCGACGATCCCTACTCTTTTACCGTTTTTCGGCTTTTGTTCGAGCTTAAGTCTGTCAAAGTAGGTCGAGGAAATATAATTCTCTATACTGCTGATATGAACCGGCGCCCCTTTGCGCCCGAGGACGCAATGCCCCTGGCACTGGTTTTCATGGTTGCAGACAAGCGAACACACTAAGGACAACGGGTTGTTCTCGAACAACATCTCGCCCGCCTCTTCCATTTTGTTGTTCAAAAATAATTCGATCATTTTGGGAATATTGGTTGATATAGGACATCCCTGTCTGCACATCGGCTTTTTACAATTAAGACAGCGTTTTGCTTCGCTTACTACGTTTAATGCCATTTAACACACCTCCATTTTATTAATTAGATTATACAATAATATATATAACCGGGTCAAGCTTTATATTGGATTTGCATAAATTTGTGTGTATTGACAACAAAAAATTGATAATTTTGTACAGGATCGCCATATTAATTTTATGTTATTGGATTTTAAATGAAGGTTTTATATTTTTATTTAAATCGGACAGATCCGCGCCGCATATCTTAGCGCCGTATAAACATAGTCTCGATGGCAAAAAATCAGGGATCCCATGTTATAGGACCCCATAACTTCAAAGTTGATCAAACCATGATTTTGTAATACGCGCTCAGCCGTCGGATAAGTTTAGATAAAGCTAAACGAGCCGACGTCGAAAAGGCCTCTGTCGGTGACGCGTATCTCCGGTATGACCGGCAGCGGCAGAAACGCAAGCGATAAAAACGGATCGACGCTTTCGGAGACTCCGAGAGAGCGCGCGGCGCTCATAAGCTCGTCGTGCGCCCGAGCCGCATATTCCGCGCCTCGGTCGGTCATAAGCCCCGCTATTTCAAGCTCGAGCGCCGCCTTGACTTCGCCGCCGGAGACTACGCATATACCTCCGCTTTTGCCCAGCGCGTTTACCGCCACGGCCATATCCGCGTCGTTGTCGCCTATAACGGCGACGTTGTGCGAATCGTGTCCTATAGACGAAGCTATCGCGCCGTTTTTGATCCCGTAATTTGTAACGTATCCGAAACCCTTACAGCCGGTATTATGATGGCGCTCGATAACGCATACCTTCGCCGGGGCGTCGCTCTTATGCGCCGCAGCGCGTTTTGTTACGATAGAATCCGGTATGAGTTCTATCGCCGTAAACTCGTCGGGAAGCTCGCGCGCGAAGAAACCGGCGTTCAGCTTAGGAAGATGAACGGTATCGGTAACCGACGAAGTATCGCAGCCTGAGACCTCGAATAGAGCGGCTCCGTTTTCGGCGACCTTGACCCCGTTTTTGAAAACAGCCTCTACGTTAAAACCATGCGGGTCGTCTATCACGATAACGTCGGCGATATACCCCGGAGCTACCGCGCCGCGATCGTTTAATCCGTAACATTCCGCGGCGCATACCGAACCCATACATATCGCCATTATGGGATCGAGCCCGTACTCTATCGCGCTGCGAATCATGTAGTCGATAGTTCCTTCTTTTAAGATCTCCGCCACGGATCTGTCGTCGGTGCAGAACATACAGCGGCGGAAGTTATACGCGTTTACGCCGGGGAGCAACCGCTGAAGATCCTTTGACAGCGTGCCCTCGCGCAGGGCGATATACATTCCCTTGCCGAGCTTTTCAAGCGCTTCCGAGACTTCGCCGCATTCGTGGTCGGTTTTGATCCCCGCGTCGATATATGCGTCGAGTTCGTTGCCGGAAAGGCCGGGCGCGTGTCCGTCGAGAGGCATGCCGTCCACAAGTTTAGCGAGAACCTCTTCGTCGCCGTTTATCACCGCCGGGTAGTTCATCATCTCGCCTATGGCGAAATAATCTTTCGCAAGCCTTTGCGTATCCGCAGCCGTAAGCGCCGCGCCCGAATGTTCAAACGGAGCGGCAGGAACGCAGGAAGGAAGCGCGTACTTGATATCGAGCGGCAGACCCTTAGCGCTCTTTTTCATAAATTCAAGCCCCGCCTCGCCGCATACGTTGGTTATCTCATGCGGGTCGGCAATGACCGTCGTAACGCCGCGCGGAACGACGGCGCGGGCATACTGCGGCGGGGTTACTGTCGACGATTCGATGTGCAGATGCGCGTCTATAAGACCGGGCAGTATATACTTGCCCGAAACGTCTACCCGGTTTTCGCAGTCATACTTTCCAACGCCGCAAATATATCCGTCCTTTATGAGCACGTCGCCCTTTATAAATCTCCCGTTAAAGACGTCGGCGACAATACCGCCTTTAAGAACCAGATCCGCCTCTATCCTGCCCATAGCGGCGTCTATCAAACGTTTATCCATGACCGAAATATCTCCTTTAATATCATTTTCCGCAAATCGCAGTCTTTGATAAGATTTTATAGCATAGCGCGAGGTTTGTCAACAACGACGACGATGAGGGAGTGTCCTTTCGCGTTGTTTATAAGAAGGCCGCCTTTTTCTCATAAAAGATCATTTTGCTGAAAATATGTCTGTTCTTGCATTTGGCAGGTAGAATACACAGGCTTAAAAATGCGTGTTTTGTCCACTCCCGACGATGACGCCGCCGGCTTACACGCCGGTTTAGACGCGAGTTGCGCGGAGGGAGACGAGCGAAGCGGTTGGAAATCGTTTCTGTTTTTATAATAATCCAAATACAAAACCCGCGCCGACAAACTCGGGCGCGGGTCGCGTGAAATTATATTTTAAATATTGGGGCGCCGGTCATGCCGCCCGCGCCGGACGTTTATCGGCCGATTATCTCGGCCGTTCTGTTGGTCTCGTTCCAATTTACCGTATATCCCAGATTCTCGCTTAAAAATCTAAGCGGTATCAGCGTGCGCCAATTGACCTGCTCGGGCGAGACGTCCATTTCTATTTCAACTCCGTTTACTCTTGCGATATTCGAGCCGATCGTGAACGCTATCTCAAAACCGTCTCTTGTCGCGGTCGCGGTCAAAGTCTCCTCGTCCCAATCGACCTCCATGTCGAGCTGTTCAAAGATGAACCGCATCGGCGCCAATAATCTGTCGTTACTGACCAACGGCGCCTGGTCGAAGCCTAAGTATTCGCAGTTTAGTATAACGTATGAAGTCTCATTCTGCTGTCTCGGGAGCGCTATCCGCTCCTCGTCGTTTATTATCAGATAGCCGCCCCGTTTATCTATCGACTCGATCTCATCTTGAGTCTCGGCCTGCAGAATAGTCCAGTACACTCCGTCGTACGATACGTAGATGTAATTGTCGTAGCTTGCGATAAATACGCCGCTCAAATATTCCACATACGGAACGGAAACGGTTTGAAGCTCTACCGGGAGCATGTCTTCGCCGTCGAGTCCCGCGTAGATAACTCCGTCTTTGGAAGCGGCGGCGAACTTCGTCTCAGCTCCGCCGAGCGGCATTATCCCCGAGCTTACGTTCGACCATCTCGCGCCGTCGATAGACGAGATTATACTGCCGTCGGTGTATTGTATGTAGAACTTACCGCCCGCGTATGATATATCGGCGGGGAACTTGCTCGACTGCTGCGAGCCTATCATATTCATATTATTGTCAAAGAACGCGACGTCGTTTACAAGTCCCCAGAACATCGTCTGCATAGACGGCTTTCCATCCCATGCCTTCCAGCGGGTCATATAACCGTTTAGCGTTTTTACAAACTCATAGTTGTTAAAGTTGCCGTCGAAGTAATTCGAGGCGGCGGCGTTATTTTGAACCTTTCTATAAATACTGCTCGTTTCGGTATCCGCGCTCATCTCGGGAAGTCTGTAGTATATCTCCTCCGAATAGTCAAGCTCCGTTTCGGAGGATCCGAGCAGGAACGTATTCTTGAGGCCGCCGTTATAGTTGACCGGCAGGGTGGTCTCGATTATAAAACTTCTGCTCTCTCCTGCCGGGAGCTCTATCGACGCCATTATGTCCTCGGTCTGTTCTATAGTTTGTCCCTTGGTCAGCGTCGGCTGAAGCAGGTTCCCGTTCTCGTCCGTGACCTTAACTATAACGCTCGCTCCTGTGAACAGTTTATAGTCGAAGTATCTCGTCTGAGATCCGTTATTTGTCACGGTCAGATGGTATCTGTCAGTCACGCCGTAGTTGCCCATACAGCAGGCGTAGCCTATGTTGTCTCGGTCTATGTCCAAAAGATAGTTAGGCTTATAGTCGTCCGCGCCGACTCCTGTCGCCGCGTATCCGACGTAGTCTTTCGTCTCGCTGTGAAATACGTCGAACACCCAAACGTTGTCCTTCTCTTCCTCCGGGACGTTCTTGCCGTAGTACAGCCTCTTTTCAGGATCGTAGTATCTATAGGTCAGCATATCCGATTCGGCGGCCGTCAGTTTCGCCCACTGATCGTCCTGCGGATTGATATTCGTCACCCACGTTTCTGTGACGTTTCCGTCCGGACAGTACTGGTTATACACCCGCACCGGAAGCGCGGTCCCGTCCGGCATACTGTCGTCTATTTCGTATTCTAAATATGCGTTTACTTCCGGTAGGGTGTCGGCTATCCCCTTTTGCATCTTATCCCGCTTATACGTTCCAAACGCCGAATCGGTTATAAAGCCGCTCCTGTCGCCGAGCTTATCCGTCGCCTTGAACGCCGCAACGTTTATGTCCGCGCGACCGCTGACTATATCTATATCGGCCGCAAGGTGAACCGGCTTAAGATATGGGATCGCCGCGTAGTTGTCTATATATTGGCTGAGCCATATCCTCTGTCCGGCGCGTATATTAACCGTTTGCGGCTCCTGCTGACGAGGTCTGTAGACCGTGTCGGAATGAAGCCGGTAGATCGTCTCGTTCATCAGATCCGCGCAGGCGTTGATACTTCCGTACTCGGCGTAACTGCGCGAAATATTGCCGTTATTTTCGGTATAGATATTCGCCGGAAATTCAAACGCCGTCCGGTTTATCACAATTTCGGTATCTTCGGTCGCGTATATCTCCACGTCAAGCTCCACGTCGAAGCCGCGCTCAAGCGCGTTATAGCTGTTATCCGACGTATGCGTATAGTTAAAATGCGACAGATATATTATATATTTATCCGGCGTCAAGTCGTAGTTGTTCATGATATACGACGGCTCGTCGGTAGTACTGTCGGCCAGCGTGCTTAAAAATATCCCCTCTTCGTTGTTACAGTAGATATACTTTCCGCCGCCCGCGGGCGTGAACTTCAGATCCGCCGGCTCGGGTTCGGCCGCGTAAGCCGTAAAGCCGAGCAGAAACACAAAAAACATAGTCAAAAATACTTTTTTCATTTATAATTCCTCCCAATCGTCAATTGATTGTATAGATCCGCGCAGATTATAATGTTTATACTGTTATGACGTTTCTGTCAGGCGGTTTGTTCCATAAATTACAATTTAACTATCTAATCCTCAAAAACCATTGATTTTTCAAGGCTTCACGCCTGTT
>JAHZIG010000014.1 GCA_019419865.1 Clostridiales bacterium
TGTGATTTTCTTGAAAATTAATCACTACTATATTATACGAGGGATTAGAGATTAGCGAATAGGAGCAGAAAAGGCTGCTATCGCCGTCTATGCGGCTTCTGTAGCGTGATAGGAAACCGGAGTATTCCATCGCTTGCGTAGCCGCTTAGGCGTTGCACGGGCGAATTTCAGCCCCTAATATCTATATCATAATTAATATGTTTGCGTTGACAATACAAAAATTTTGATGTATAATAAAAGCAGAAAAGAGGAGAACCGTTAAACGGTTAGCCAAAAGAAATGCTAAAATTAAATATGTAGCTGTTTCTCTGGCGAAGAAACGGCTACATTGCTTTTATGGAGACTATTATCAAAAAAATGATAACAGATACAATAAACTTAAGTATTGTATTCCACATAGCTCTCACCTCCTTCCTGTTGCAAATGCAACTTAGGAGATGGCTAACCGCTCTTCAATTACCTCTTTTCTGCTAACGATAATTATATATCATTCGACAACTTTAGTCAATTTACAATTCTTTTACAAAGTATTCCACTTCCGCATACGTTTCCGTCAGGCGTTAAAACGGCAACTTTCACCCCCTATTCGCTATTCGCTAATTCCTAATCGCTACGTTGCTTGACAACACAAGCATATTATGGTATTATAACTTGGATATTCGGCTGTTGAGCGCCGCAATATAGCGGGATTATCGATCCGGGCGGCCGGATCTTAATATATGTTTTAGGAAGTGAGATTATGAAACTTATTGACTTAGAAAAACACCAGGACAAGTACGATATAGAAAATATCATATCGGACTTTAAAAGCGGGGCGCTGAAGGACGGGGATACCGTCTCTCTCGAAGGGTCTATCCACAAGATACGCGCTATGCGTAAATTCGCGTTTTTTGTTATACGCACGCCGCGCAGGCTCGTTCAATGCGTCTACGAGCCGACGGAGGGACAAAAGCCGGTCTCGGATTTCAGCGAAGAGGACTGCGTAAGACTCAGCGGGACCATAGCCGTGGACGCGAGAAGTCCGCTCGGCTTCGAGATACGCGTTAAGGACATAACGGTCCTGTCGTCGCCGGCCGAGAATCTGCCTATAGTTATAAATAAGAAGAAACTCGACTGCAACGTCGATATAAAGCTCGACTACAGAGCCGTATCGCTCAGAAATCCCCACGAGAGGGCGTATATAAAGATATTGGACGGGATAATGGACGCGTTCTCGACGTTTATGAGAAGCGAGGGCTTTACCGAGTTCGTGCCGCCTAAAATCGTTTCGGCGGGCGCCGAGGGCGGAGCCGATCTCTTTGAAGTGGACTATTTCGGAGAAAAGGCGTATCTTAACCAGAGCCCGCAGGTGTACAAGCAGATGATGGTCGGCGTGTTCAAAAAGGTCTTCGTCGTAGCTCCGGTATTCAGAGCCGAGAAACACAGCACGACGAGACATATAAACGAGTTCGAGGGTCTCGACTTCGAGATGGGATTCATAGATTCGTTCGAGGACGTGATGGCGGTCGAGGCGAGGTTCATGGTCTACCTTTTCGACTTCCTGAAGAAGAACTACGCGCTCGAGCTTGAGGAGATAGGCGTAGAGCTTCCTGAAATAAAGCAGATACCGCAGTTTAAGTTTGTCGAGGCGAAGAAGATAGTAGCCGAAAAGTACGGCAGAGAGTTTAGAAACTCCAACGACTTAGACCCGGAAGAGGAGCGTTTGATCGGCGAATACGTCAAGGAGGAGTACGGCTCGCCGCTGGTGTTCATCACGCATTATCCGTCTAAAAAGAGGCCGTTTTACGCGATGGACGACCCGGAGGATCCGAAGTATACCTTAAGCTTCGACCTGCTGCTGAACGGCGCCGAGGTCACGACCGGCGGCCAGAGGATACACGATTACCAGACGCAGATCGACAAGATGCTCGCGCGGGGTATGGATCCGGACGAATTCAAAGACTTTTTGATGATACACAAATACGGAATGCCGCCGCACGGCGGACTTGGAATAGGTCTTGAAAGACTCGCGATGAAGCTGCTCGAAGTCGATAACATCAGAACCGTCACGGCTTTCCCGAGAGATATGGGCAGAATTAATCCATAAACATAGCAACGTAGCGATTAGGGATTAGAGAATAGCGAATATGAGCCCAAAAGGCTCCTATTGCCGTCTATGCGGCCTCTGAGCCGTTTAAGAAAACGGAGTGTTCCTTTTCGCATACGCTTGCGTTTGGCGTTACACGGGCGAATTTTTGTTCCTAATATCTATACCATAATTAATGTGTTTGCGTTGACAACATAAAAATTTTAGTGTATAATAAAAGCAGAAAAGAGGAAAACCGTTAAACGGTTAGCCAAAAAAATAACTAATTTTTATATAGCCGTTCTTTTAGCTGGAGAGACGGCTATATTGCTTTTATGGAGACTATTATTAAAAAAATAATAATAGAAATTATTACTTTAAGTAATATCTTCCACATAGCTCTCACCTCCTTTCTGTTGCCAATGCAACTTAGGAGATGGTAATATAGCTAAGATACGAAAACATTCTGCTCATATTTAATGCGGCTTTATGATATGATCGCTAAAGAAACCCAAAACAAAAAGCAGGCGATGCCTGCCCGCTCTTCAATTACCTCTTTTCTGCTAACGATAATTATATATCATTCGACGTAATCCGTCAATTTACAATTCCTTTACAGAGTATTCCATTTCCTCAAACATAACCGTTCGGCAACGTAGCGATTAGCGATTAGAGAATAGCGATTAGGAAGCCCAAAAGGTTTCTGTAACGTTAAAAACGGCTTCTGTAGCCGATTAGGAAAACAAAGACTTCCAATTCCGCTTAATCCCCGTCCGGCGTTAAATCAACCCGTTTCACCACCTATTCGCTATTCGCTAATCTCTAATCGCTACGTTCGCTAATCGCTAATCGCTACGTTGCTACGTTGCTACGTTAGTTTACAATTCTCTTACATAACAAAATCCAACGATATATTCTAAAGTCGATATATTCTAAAGTTCGCAAAATTACGTCAAAGCTTGATCCGCTCGATAGACGTTATACGATATTGTAACCTTCGGCTTGCAGCGCGCTGAGCGCTCTGCTGAAATTCTCTTTCTTCACCAAAATATAATCCGTGTTGTACGTCGATACCACGAATATGCCGATCCGGTTTTCCGCAAGGATCGACGCGATCTTCGATAATATCCCGATCAAGGAAAAATCCAATACTCCGCGTATTCTAAACGCGTTCCAGCCGTCGTCGCGTTCGACCGTCTCCGGCGGCGTATCCTGCGCGGGACATACCAATGAGATCTCTTCGTCCGTCTTGCCTATAAAGTAGAATTTTTTTGTCAGATCGATATCCTTTTCCGTTTTAACTTTACACACCGTTAAATCGTATTCGATTTTCTCTATTTCCATATCGTACACCTCGTATATACCTCCGTAAATCTATACGCCTGTTATTCGTTTATATGAGTCAGTCCCTGGTCGAATATCGTTTTGACATGGTCGTCGGCGAGCGAATAGTACACGACCTTGCCTTCCTTTCTGAATTTGACCAGCCGCGCCTGCTTGAGCATTCTGAGCTGGTGCGAGACGGCCGACTGGGTGACGCCGAGCAGCGCCGCCATATCGCAAACGCACATCTCGTTTGTAAACAGCGCGCACAGGATCTTTACCCTCGTGGTGTCTCCGAATATCTTAAAAAGTTCCGCCAGGTCGTACAGCGTCTCGTCGTCCGGCATCTCCGCCTTCGCGCGTTCGATCCTGTCCCGGTGTATCGTGTTGTCGCCGCATAATTCGTTATTGTTTTTATCTATCAATATTATCGCCTCTTAAAAATAGTTTTTCCCGGAATATCTGTTTTTCCAAGAATATTTGTAATGATATATCTGTTTCTTAAATTTGTCAATAGCTCAAATTTCAGCGCCGAGAAAGAAGAAAAAGACCGCCCAAAACGGACGGTCGCATGCGTCTTGATTTAATTAAATATAGTGAACGTCGTTTTCTTCGTCTACCATATCCTTGTCGATCTTATACTTAGCGGCTCTTCTCTGTTCAAAGAACTTGACCGCTACCTGATCGAACAGCGCGTAGGACAATACGTCCTCCTCCTGCTCTATCCACTCGGCGCACTCTTTCTTGAGCTTCTTGAGCTCCGGCTTGAGCAGATCCGCGGGTCTGCAGGTTATAGCCTTCTCGTTGCCGATGATCTTCTTTCTGAAATTCTCGTCGATCGGAACGGGCGTCTTGCCGTATTCGCCCTTGCATATGCCCTTCGTCTCTTTGGAGACCATCTTGTATCTCTCGCCCATCAGCACGTTGAGCACGGCCTGCGTTCCTACGATCTGGCTGGTAGGCGTAACGAGCGGAGGATATCCTAAGTCCTTGCGCACCTCGGGAATCTCTTTGAGGACCTCGTCGAACTTATCCTCCTTGCCCTGCTGCTTGAGCTGGGATACCAGGTTTGAAAGCATACCGCCCGGGACCTGATACTTGAGCGTGTTTATATCCACGCCTAAGACCTTCGTGCTCATCAGACCGCTCTCTAAATATTTCTCCCTGAGCGGCTTGAAGTATTCCGATATTTCAGTGAGCAGGTTAAGGTCTAACCCGGTGTCGTATTCCGTGCCCTGAAGCGTCGCGACGAGCGGCTCCGTCGGCGGCTGTGAAGTTCCGAGCGCCATAGGCGAGAGCGCGCAGTCCACGACGTCCACGCCCGCCTCTATCGCCTTGAGGTAGGTCATCGACGCGACTCCGCTGGTGTAGTGGGTATGGAGCTGGATCGGGACCTTTACGGCTTTTTTCATAGCCTTTACAAGCTCGTAAGCGTTGTAAGGCGTGAGCAGTCCCGCCATATCCTTTATGCATATGGAATCGGCGCCGCAGTTCTCGTATTCCTTCGCAAGCTTTACGAAGTATTCGTTGTTATGAACCGGGCTTATCGTGTAGGATATCGCCGCCTGAACGTGTCCGCCCTCTTTCTTGGTCGCGTTTATCGCGGTCTGAAGGTTGCGCACGTCGTTGAGCGCGTCGAATATTCTTATTATGTCTATACCGTTGGCTATCGATTTCTGCACGAAGTACTCTACCACGTCGTCTGCGTAATGTCTGTAGCCGAGAACGTTCTGACCTCTAAAGAGCATTTGCAGCTTTGTGTTCGGAGCGGCCTTTCTTATCTTTCTCAGCCTGTCCCAGGGATCCTCGTTCAGGAATCTCAGGCAGGCGTCGAACGTCGCCCCGCCCCAGACCTCGAGCGAATGATAGCCGACTTTATCCATCAAAGGCAGCGCCGGAAGCATCTCCTCGGTCGTCATTCTGGTCGCGATCAACGACTGATGAGCGTCTCTGCATATGGTTTCTGTAATTCCAACTTTTGCCATTAAACAATTCCTCCTATCTTCATTTGGGAGCCTTGATATAACTATTTAGGCTCCCATTTGAATAATTAAACATACAGTATATACTTATCGGTATACGGATCGATCCTGCATTATGCAAACATCGACAAGAATACTCCCGCCGCAACGGCCGAGCCTATAACTCCGGCGACGTTAGGTCCCATAGCGTGCATGAGCAGGAAGTTAGCCGGATTTTCTTTCTGACCGACCGTCTGCGACACTCTGGCCGCCATCGGAACCGCCGAAACTCCGGCCGAACCTATCAGCGGATTTACCTTGCCGCCCGTAAGCTTGCACATTATCTTACCAAAGATCACGCCGCCCGCAGTGCTGAAGCAGAACGCCACCAGGCCGAGCGCGACTATGCCCAAAGTCTCGGTCGTCAGGAAGGTGCTCGCCTTAGCCGTAGCTCCGACCGTGAGACCTAAGAATATGGTTATTACGTTCATAAGACCGTTCTGCGCCGTCTTGGACAATCTGTCGATTACTCCGCACTCTCTCGCGAGGTTACCAAGCATTAGCATACCTACCAGCGAAACGGCGTCCGGAACTATGAGCGCGACGACTAACGTAACAAGTATAGGGAAGATTATCCTCTCCGTCTTACTTACCGGTCTGAGCTGTTCCATAACTATCTGACGCTCCTTCTTGGTCGTCAGCGCCTTCATTATAGGCGGCTGGATAACCGGGATCAGCGCCATGTACGAATACGCCGCGATAGCGATCGCCGGAAGCAGATGCGGAGCGAGCGTCTTAGTTACGTATATAGCCGTAGGTCCGTCCGCGCCGCCGATTATACCTATCGAAGACGCCTCGTTAACGCCGAAGTCTATGCCCGGAACTACCGCGCCGAGAGCCAACGCTCCCAGGAATGTGATGAACACGCCGAGCTGCGCCGCCGCGCCCAAGAGAATGCTCTTAGGATTGGCGATCAGCGGACCGAAGTCGGTCATACAACCTATGCCGAGGAATATCAGCGGCGGGTATATACCGAGCTTAACGCCCAAATACAGCATATCCAAAAGTCCGCCCTTAGAGAATATCATCTGCATATCAAGGTTTCCGTCAACCAAATATTCCGGATCGGTGAAAAACTCCGGATGCATCATTATAGCCCCTGAATTTGCGAACATAGGAAGGTTAGACAGCAGCATACCAAAAGCTATAGGTAAAAGCAGCAGCGGCTCGAACTGCTTGACTATCGCCAAATACAGCAAAACGCAAGCTATAACGATCATCAGAGGCGTTCCTATTACCACAAGGAAATTTTCACCGCTCTGAAACGCCGTCTTCATCCCGTCTATAAGCGCCGCGACGCCTGTGCTATTTAAAAATTCTATAAAACCGTTCAAAATATCACCCCTTCTGTTAATTTAAACCTGTTTATCTCCTCAAATTAACCGAGTGATATCAAAGCGTCGCCCGTATTTACCGATGCTCCGTTACTCGTGTTGACCGCGACGACCTTGCCGTCCTGCGGAGCCATTATCTCGTTCTCCATCTTCATGGCTTCGAGTATTACCAGCACGTCGCCTTTCTTGACCGTGTCGCCGGCGTTTACCTTTATCGATACGATCGTGCCCGGCATAGGCGCCTTGACGACCGTGGAACCCGCCGGGGGCGCCGCTTTAGCCGCGGGTTTCGCCGCCGCCGGAGCCGGAGCCGCCGGTTTCGGAGCCGGAGCCGCCGACTTGGGAGCCGATACCGGAGCGGACGCTCCGCCTACTTCTTCTACTTCTACCTCGTATTTCTTTCCGTTTACGCTTATATTAAACTTTCTCATCTTTCTTTGCCCTCCTTAAAATCTTGAATCTATGACGTCCCTAAGTCCGGCCTTGTTCCAGCTCGGCGACGTATTTTCTATTCTTCTGAATGATTTGATCTTTAAATTATATGTCGAGGTATTCATGCACGCGGCTACCGCTGCCGTAAGTACGGCGACCAGCTCTTCCTCGTCCATGTCGTCCGCGGCCGTCTCTTTGACCTGCGCGTTCGCCGGTCTTTCGACCTCCGCCGGCTTATTATCAGCCGCGTTCTTGTCCGGTTTATAAAACACCCATTTCATAGCCATCATGAAAAGCATTATGATGACCAGCACCGCAAACACGATTATCAAGCCGATAACGGTTACCTGAAGACCTTCTCCAAGCGCCTGCGCTAAACTCATAAAGTTCTCCCCTTTCTGTTGGATCGGGATATCCCCGTTAATTTTGGACTCTCCCCATAGCTCACGACTCTCCGATAGCCCCGGCCTTGCCAAATAGCTCCGGCCTTTCCAGTAGATCCGGACTTTCCAGTAGCTCCGGTCTTGCCGGTAGCTCCGGCCTCGCCGGCCGGTTAGAGCGGGATATTCCCGTGTTTCTTGCTCGGTCTCGTCTCGCGCTTGCTCATAAGCATCTCAAGCGCGCTTATAAGCCTCGGTCTTGTCGAGTCCGGCTCGATAACGTCGTCCACGTATCCTCTTGCCGCCGCAACGTACGGATTCGCGAATTTGTCGGTGTACTCCTGTATCTTCTCCTGTCTTGCGGTAATCGGATCTTCCGCATTCTTTATATCCTTCTTGAATATTATGTTCGCCGCTCCCGAAGGACCCATAACGGCTATCTCCGCCGTCGGCCAAGCGAACACCATATCCGCGCCGAGATGTTTGCTGTTCATAGCTATATACGCGCCGCCGTAAGCCTTTCTGATTATGACGTTTATCTTCGGCACGGTAGCCTCCGAAAACGCGTAAAGCAGCTTCGCGCCGTGGCGTATAACTCCGCTGTGCTCCTGCTCGACGCCCGGCAGATACCCCGGAACGTCGGTGAACGTGATTATCGGTATATTGAAGCAGTCGCAGAAACGAACGAATCTCGCTCCCTTATCGGACGAGTTACAGTCGAGCGAACCCGCCATGAACTTGGGCTGGTTAGCTATTATTCCGACCGTGGCGCCGTTCATTCTCGCAAAGCCGGTAACGATGTTTTTAGCGAAGTTCTCAAATATCTCCACAAACTCGCCGTTATCCACGATCTCGGCTATGACGTTCTTCATGTCGTACGCCTTGTTTACGTCCTCCGGAACGATCTCGGTCAGCTTCTCGGACAGCCTGTTCAGATCGTCCGTGCACTCGTAGACCGGCGCCATATCGAGATTGTTGGAAGGCAGGTATGAAAGCAGTTCCTTAACTCTCGCGAAACACTCCTCCTCGGTCGCGCAGGCGACGCCCGCGACGCCGCTCTTAGACGCGTGAGTCTTAGCTCCGCCGAGCTCGTCGAAACTTACTTCCTCGCCCGTCACCGACTTGATGACCGACGGTCCCGTGATGAACATCTGCGAAGTCTTTTCGACCATAAAAATAAAGTCGCAAATCGCCGGCGAATAAACGGCTCCTCCGGCGCAGGGTCCCATTATGATGGAAATCTGAGGTATAACGCCGGACGAAAGCGTATTTCTGTAAAAAATATCGCCGAATCCCTTGAGCGCGTCGATACCTTCCTGGATCCTCGCGCCGCCCGAATCGTTAATACCTACGATAGGAGCGCCCATCTTTACCGCCATGTCCATGACCTTGCAGATCTTCGCGGCGTGCATCTCGCCCAAGGCCCCGCCTATTACGGTAAAGTCCTGCGCGTACGCGTAGACCAGTCTGCCGTCCACCGTGCCGTAACCGGTGACCACGCCGTCTCCGGGCGCCTCGGTCTTAGGCATGCCGAACTCGTTGCACCTGTGCTTTACAAACGCGTCGATCTCGACAAAGCTTCCCTCGTCGAACAGCATAGCGAGTCTCTCGCGGGCGGTCTTCTTGCCGCTGTCGTGCTGTTTCTTGATCTTGTCGGGTCCGCCGCCTTGTTCAATGACGCTGCGTTTTTGCTGTAATTCGTCTAATTTCCCCATTATTAAACCTCCTTGTATATAAAACTGATAATTTTTACAAATGTATTTAAACCGGCTTTTATCAAGCCGAATCAGTTTTCCCTATTTAAGTTTTCAGTTCTTCTTATTGTATCCGCCCCGACCGCCGGAGCCGTTTTTCATATATCTCGCCCTATTCTCCCGGGACGACTTCTTGCCCGTTCCGATCTTCTTGAGCATATTCACTTCGGATTCGGTGAGCTTTCTCCATCTGCCGAGCGGAACGTGGCCGAGATTGAGACCGGCTTCCTTAGTCCTCTTGAGCCGCTTGACCTTGCACCCTACCGCCTCGAACATTCGCCTCACCTGGCGGTTACGGCCTTCGTGGATCGTTATCTCCATCTTTGTTCCGAGCTGGGTCGCGCCCAAGACCTCGACTTTGGCCGGGCTGGTCTTGACGCCGTCGATATATACGCCGTTTCTGAGACTGGTTATAGTCGCCATATTCATATTCCCGGCGACCTCCGCGACGTAGGTCTTCTCGACGTTGTTCTTAGGGTGCGTTATCTTATAGGTCAGGTCTCCGTCGTTGGTCATCAGCAGGAGCCCCTCGGTGTCGTAGTCGAGTCTGCCGACCGGGTAGATCCTGACCGGAATATCGGCGACCAGATCCATGACCGTCTGCCGCCCTTTCTCGTCGCTCGCCGTGGTCACAAACCCCGCGGGCTTGTTGAGCATCACGTAAACCATTTTCTTTTCGGGCTTTACGACGGAGCCGTCGAGAGTTATAACGTCGTTTTCCTCGTCTATCTGAACGCCCATCTCGCGAACCACCTCGCCGTTGACGCTCACTCTCCCGCTCCTTATTATGTCCTCGCTCTTTCTGCGCGAAGCCACGCCGCAGCCCGCAAGATACTTTTGCAGTCTAACCAAAAAAATCAATACCTTTCTCTTAAACGCTGATACTTCACAGCAGATATACTATCAAAATATAAATATTATAATACTATCAGCCGCCGCTTTGCTTGATCAATCTTCTAATTAACCAAAATCCAGCCAATTATATAATATATTCCTTATTATAACCCAACAAAGCCTGAAATTCAATAATAAAAATATTAAAAACAAAAAACATATATGTAGATAAAAGGATTTTTATAAAAAACCGTTTTGTAGATTTTGCACAATCAGCCGTCGACGATCGCGCCGAATAATATAGAAAATAATTCCGAAATTTTATAAGCTTAAAAAACGGAGCGCCTCGCATAAGGCCGCTCCGCCGAATCAAAATATTACCGCTTACGAATACGGGTAAGATATTCCCGCTTACGAACAACGGGACAACGCGGATAAAATATCGATCTCGCACGCGCCGTCCGCGTCGTCCCGGATTATCTCGCCTATGCTGTCCGCTACGATCTTCCCGCTCTTCGGGTTCTTAACGCTTAGAATATTTCCGTTTATCTCCGCTCTCACGTCGCTCTTCTCAAACGCCAGGTCGCAGTCTATCATCTCGCAGTCTTCCAAAACCAAGCCTTTTGCGTAACACAGCGGCTGAGTTCCGATTATCTTGCATCTTACAAGGCGCAGACCCTCGCTGTACCAGCCCAGATACTCCCCGCGCACTACGCTGTCGTATACCGTAACGTTTTTACTGTGCCAGAAAGCGTCCTTCGTGTTTAGGTTAGAGTTTCTTATAGTAACGTCCTCGACGTACTGAAACGAATACTTCGCGCTCATGTTCAAATTCTCAAACTCCATGTTTTTGCTCTTAAGGAACGGATATTCGGAACTTAGCTCGCAGTCGTTCATCTTTATATCGCCGCAGAACCAGCCGAACTCGGTGGAGTCTATCCTGCAATTATTTAAAGTTACGTCCTTGCACTCTCTGAGCGCCTTGATCCCGCCCAAGGTCGAATCGGATATCCTTATATTCTCGTCGTACCAGAGCGCGGCGCGGCAGGTCTCGGTCATAACGCAGCGTTTTACATCGCCTCCGGTCACGTGCCAGAGCGGATATCTGAGCAAAAATCTGCAATCCTCGACGTCTATATCGGAGGTCTCTTTGAGCGCCGACTCTCCGTCCGCCGGTCCCTCGAACGAACAGTTCTTGATCTTTACGTCTTTGACTCCGTAAAGTGCGCGTTCTTCATCGAACGTCATATCTGAATATATTTTCATATAAATCACCCTTTCCGCCGCCCGCTTTAAACGCGCGGTCTTTAAAAATCCATCTTAAAAATGTTATCTTATCTAAGGTATGACCTATAAATATACATACGGTCGCCTCTTACCTACGTCTATATTCTACAACAAAAATCCAAAAATAGCAAATACTTATCATGTATACCGAACTATTACAATCAGGCATACGTATCGCGCCGAGGTCGTATGCCTCTCCTCTATATTGGTTTATTAAATATAAGTATTGGACAATCCGCCGCTTTAGCGCTAAAATATAGTTTCGTACGCGGCGGAAAGAGCCGCTATACGCAAAAGACTAAATATATAGGGCGCCTTTCGCGCCGCAGAAATAATATCTATAATATCGATATCTATGCGCCCGCCGCGAAACTCCGGACGGTCACGCGGCGGCGCGCCTATATTGGAAATTCGGGAGGATCGTTTTATGGGCAAAAATACAGGCTTTTTACAGTTCGACAGTATGAGCGGCATATCCTTTTTCAGTATGGTAAAAACCGTATTCAGACTTAGCGTTCCCGCTATCATGGCTCAGATAACGTCTACCGCCATGCAGTACATCGACTCCGCTATGGTCGGCAGTCTCGGCGCGGAGGCCTCGGCTTCCATCGGTCTCGTCAGTACCACGACCTGGCTGATCAACGGGCTGTGCATCGCGGCGGCTACGGGGTTTTCGGTTCAGGTCGCCCAGCTCGTGGGCGGCGGCCGCGACGAGGACGCGCGCAGCGTTTTCAGGCAGTCGCTGATAATAGCCGTATGTATCGGTCTTGTATTGGCGGGGGCGGCGGTAAGCATAAGCGGATATCTGCCGTCCTGGCTCGGCGGCGCCGAGGAGATCCGCCTCGACGCTTCGCGGTATTTTTTCATCTACGCCTGCGCGCTCCCCTTCTCTCAGCTTCGCCAGCTCTCGGGCGGTATGCTCCAAAGCTGCGGCGATATGAAGACGCCGAGCATACTAAACATCATGCTGTGCGTATTCGACATTATATTTAACTCGATCTTTATCTTCCCTTCAAGGGAGATCGTAGTCGGAGCGCTGACGTTTACAATACCGGGCGCGGGTCTCGGAGTAAGCGGCGCGGCGCTCGGAACGGCGCTCGCCGAGGTCTGTACGGCCTCGCTCATGCTCGCGGCGGCTTGTCTGCGTTCGCCCAAATTGGCGTTTAAGCATGGCGGAAAGTGGAAAATAAGGCTCCATTGTATAAAAACGGCTATGAAGATCTCGATCCCCGCCGCGTTCGAACACGCCGTGATGTGCGGCGCGTATATAGCCTCGACCCGGATAGTGGCGCCCCTCGGCACGGTGTCGGTGGCCGCCAATTCTCTGGCCGTGACCGCGGAGAGCTTCTGTTATATGCCGGGCTACGGAATATCCGCGGCGGCTACGACCTTGGTAGGACAGAGCATAGGCGCGGGCAGGCAGGATCTCGCCAAACGCTTCGCAAGGACGTCGGTCATATTGGGGATCGTGATAATGTCCTGCACGGGGGCGATAATGTTCTGCGCGGCTCCGTGGATGTTCAGCCTGCTGACCCCGTCCGAAGAGGTGCGGAGCCTGGGCGCTAACCTGCTCAGGATCGAATCTTTCGCGGAGCCTCTGTACGCGGCGTCTATCGTCTGCGCGGGCGCGCTTCGCGGCGCGGGCGACGCGCTTGTCCCAAGCCTCTTAAATCTCGCGAGCATGTGGGGAGTCCGCATAAGTTCGTCGATCCTGCTCGTCCCCCATTTCGGCTTATACGGCGTTTGGTTCGCAATGGCCGGAGAACTCTGTTTCAGGGGAATAGTTTTCCTGATAAGACTCCTTAGGGGAAAATGGCTGGATAAAAGCATACTCGTTTAGCTTTAATCGGCCGGAGTTTGCGCGATCGCTTAAGGCGCAAGTAAAATTTACTGCAATCGGGGCTATCGATCCGCCGTCGCCGATTTGATCTCATATCAGTTCGCGTCTATCTCTTTTTATCTGTTCTAAGACGCAAAAAAACGGGGAAAGAAAACGCCTCTTTCCCCGTACGCATATTCAATTTAATCCAATTCAAAGCCTATCGTAACGTCGCCGGAGCCGAGCGCGGCCGCGAGCCCGTCCGGATCTTCTATATATCCGAGCCTCGTATAGCTGTACGAAGTCTGAAACGTATCGTAGAACAGAACTATGCAGCTCGAGCCGTAGAGCATTATATCGCCCGCGTTTACGCCGCCCGCGTTTACGCTGTCGGTCGGCAGGGCGTCCTGCAAATAGTAGTACTTCTCGTTGCCGTTGAGCTCGCTCATTTCGTACTCGGCGGGAAACTGTTTTACCCATTCCCTCGCGGTCTCGTTATCGTACAGCTTAGCGCTATACTCTTCTCCGCCTATTATTACGCTTATTGAGATCGTTCCGTCGTCCTCCTCCGCTTGTTCTGTTTCGCTTAAGACCGTATTCTGCGCCTCTTCGCCCGCGCCGGCCTCAAGATCCGTATCCGCGCCCTGCTTAACGATCGTTATACTCTGTTCCGCCTCGTACCAATCCACCGAAAGCCCGAAACTTTCCGCGATAAAACGTATCGGCAGCATGGTCCTTCCGTTTATCACGACCGGCGCCGTATCTAAGATATGCTCCTCGCCGTTTAGATAGGCCGCGTCGGAATCTATCGTAAGGCTTATCACGTCCGAGTTCATCGTCAGTACGACCTCCCGCTCTGCCTCGTTCCACTCGACGCTTCCGCCAAGCGCTTCTATCACGGCGCGGATCGGGACTAAGGTCCTCTCGCCGCTGATCATGGGCGCCGTTCCATATCCCGGGTCTATCTCCGCCTCGGCGCGGTTACCGTCATTACTGGGTCGCCTATCCGCATTACGATCCGGGTCTCTTCGGTCGCTCCTGTCGTATCGGTCGCGCTGGTCGTTCCGGTCGCGCCGTTCGCCTCGTTTGTATCGGTGGCTTGGGCGGCTCTGTCGGCCGCAGTCGTATCAAGCGTTCCGCCTTGTTCCGTAGCCGCCGCGCAGCCTGTGAAGTTTATAACGATAAGAAACATGACGAGCAGACTTGAAATCGATCTTTTCATATCATCGTCTCCTTTTTTGTTTTACTTATTATTTCTTGACCGCTTTTTGTATTCGGCTCTAACCTACCCGTTCAATATCCGCCTTATCTATATTCTCTCTTAGTATTCTCGCCGGATTGCCCGCGACCACGGCGTTGGCGGGTACGTCCTTAGTGACGACCGAACCCGCGGCGACAATAGCGTTCTCGCCTATCGTTATTCCGGGTAGGATTATCGAGCCGGAGCCTATCCACGCCTTATTCCCGATCCTTACCGGAGCCGGGATCAGATCCGCTCTGTTCTCCGGCTTAAAACCGTGGTTTAAAGTGGCGATTATCACGTTGTGACCGACCAATACGCCGTCGCCGATAAATATTCCGCCCTGATCCTGGAACCTACAGCCCGAATTGATAAATACGTTCTTTCCAAGATTGATATTCTTGCCGCAGTCGGTAGTAAACGGCGGAAACAGCATAAAAGTCTTATCCACCGGCTTCCCGATCAGCTCGGAGAACAGCTCGCGCATCTGATCCGGTTCGTGATACTTACTGTTGATCTCGGTCGTTATCCTGATCGCTTCCATGCTCAGCTCGGTCATGCGTATGTGCGCCTCGCTGCCGCCGACGACCGTCTTGCCGCTGTTTAAATAGTCTAAAAATTCTTCGGTGTTCATAAAATTTACCCTCCGTCTATATCGCTTTTTATTATTTACAACCCGCCGCGCGCCGCCGTTATCTCCGTCTCGCTCATGGTCGGGTCTATCGTTCTTCGGTTTGATTATACGATACAAAGCGCCAAATGTCCAATACTTATGTTAAATAAGCGCCTATAGCTTTTGGGCATAGAAAAACAGAGCCGTTCAAGGCTCTGCGCGCGTTTAGGTCATTTTATTTATCGCCGCCGTACGTCTCGCGCAGGCGATTTAAAAACAGTTCGGACGCCTTGGAGAAGACCTGATTTTTCTTCCACACCACGTCGAGCTTTACCTCGAGAGACGGATATATAGGTCTGAAGCAGAGCGCGCCGTCGTCGGGCGTCTTTATCAGTTTATCGAGGCAGAGCGCGTATCCCAAGCCCTCCTCCGCCATGATCGACGCGTTGAAGATCAGATTATAGGTCGAAACGATATTCAGCCCGCCTATATCGATCTTAAACAGCTTATAAAATTCTTTGGGATTTGAATAGACCTGCTTCGAGCATATGAGCGGAAGGCCGTACAGGTCCTCGATCTCGACGAACTCCTTTTCGGCGAGCGGGCTGTCCTTTCTCATAAGCAAACCCCAGGTATCGGTCGCGGGCAGTCGGATAGATTCGTACTTGGCGGCGCTCACCGGCTCGATCAGCAGACCGAAGTCTATCAGGCCTTTATCCAGCTTTTCCGTTACCTCCTCGGCGTTGCCGCTGAAGACGTGCATATGTATATCCGGATATTCGTCCGAGAGCCGTTTTGCGACTTCGGCGATCAGCCGCATAGCGTCCGTCTCCCCCGCGCCTATCAGCACGTCGCCGCTTATCTTATCGTCTGCCGCCTTTATCTCGGCCTCGGTCTTATCGACCAGATCGATTATCTCCTCGGCTCTCTTCCTGAGCAAAACGCCCTCCTCGGTGAGAGTCAGCCGCCTCGTGCCGCGTATCATGAGCTGTTTGCCGAGTTCGGTCTCTAAGTCCATAAGCTGCCTCGACAGCGTCGGCTGCGAGAGATGGAGCGCCTGCGCGGCTCTTGAAATCGATTGTTCTTTTGCGACCGCGAGAAAATATCTCAAAACGCGGATCTCCATATTAAAAACCTCCGGATCCTTTGATTATCATATTTGAATTTTATCATTCGGCGTCATAGCCGTCAAGCATAACTTTATATTCAACATAAGTATTGGACATTTTAAGTAAGTTGTATTATAATCAAAGTATAGGAAAATATATCCTCGGCTATATTTCTTTAAGAAGATACAAACTACGCTTTATATTACAGGAGGACTTACTATGTTAGGAAATTTTAGTTACTGCAACCCGACGAGAATATATTTCGGCGAGGATTCGCTAAATTACTTAAACGAAGAACTGGCTAAATACGGCGATAACGTAATGCTGGTATACGGCGGCGGTTCGATCAAGAAAAACGGTATTTACGACAAGGTCGTAGACATACTCAAGGCTTGCGGAAAGAATATCTTCGAGGATCCGGGAGTTATGCCCAACCCGACCGTGGAGAAGTTATACGAGGGCTGCAAGATCGCGAAGGAAGCGAAAGCCGACCTGATCTTAGCCGTCGGCGGCGGCTCGGTCTGCGACTACGCAAAAGCCGTGTCGGTATCGACCTACTGCGAGGAAGACCCGTGGGAGAAATACTACCTTAAAATGGAGGACGTTGACAACGAGATAATCCCGGTCGGCTGCGTGCTCACGATGGTGGGAACAGGTTCGGAGATGAACGGCGGCTCGGTAATAACCAACCATGAGAGCAAGCTCAAGATAGGTCATGTATTCGGAGACAACGTATTCCCCAAATTCTCGATACTGAACCCGATCTTCACATACACGCTCCCCGAATATCAGATGATCGCCGGGTTCTACGATATCATGTCCCACATCTTAGAGCAGTACTTCTCCGGCGAGGACGACAACACCTCCGACTATATAATGGAGGGGCTTTTAAGATCGCTGATCCACAGCTCAAAGATAGCCGTTAAGGATCCCAAGAACTACGAGGCGAGAAGCAATATTATGTGGATCGCGACATGGGCGCTGAACACGCTGGTCGCAAAGGGCAAGGCCACCGACTGGATGGTCCATATGATAGGCCAGGCTATAGGCGCGTACACCGACGCGACTCACGGCATGACGCTGTCGGCCGTTTCTATGGCGTATTACAGGCATATCATGCCTTACGGTCTTGAAAAGTTCAAGCGCTACGCTATAAACGTGTGGAACGTCGATCCCGAAGGTAAGTCCGACGAAGATATAGCCAAGGAAGGTCTTAGCGAGATGGAGAAATACATGAACGAGATCGGCCTTGTTATGAATATAAAAGAGCTGGGCGTGACCGAGGATATGCTGGACGGTATCGCCGACTCCACCTTCATTATGGAAGGCGGATACAAGGTACTAAACCACGACGAGGTCGTAGAGATATTAAAGGAATCTATGTAACCGAAAGTTAAAATTTAGACGCCGGCGCCGCGAAGCAAGAACGCGTTTCCATACGATACGCATCATATGCCCACGGCGCCGGCGTTTTGTCGTCGATCATGTTATTAAGAGTTCTGCGGAAAAGGCTCGCGCCGTAGACTTTTATCCAAAGCCGCTTCTATAACCGGCGTTATCCTCTTTTAGAAACTCCTCTTTCAATTTATATGGTCATATTATATATCCCGGCCTCATTGTTCGTTTATGGTTTCCGCTATAGACAGGTTGGCGATACGTTTCGTCGGGGCGTATACCGCGGCGGCGACGGCTATCAAAACGATCGCCGCTATTATAAGCGTCTCCCCGACCGGAATACTCCAATCTATCCCCCAATAATCGGATACCATGACCCTGAACAAAAACCTGTTGAGCGGCAAGCCGAGCGCGCACCCGACCGCGCAGCCGGAGAGCGCGTAGGTAACCGCTTCGGCCAGGATCGTCTTGGCGACCTGTCCGATCTCCATGCCCACGGCGCGCATCGCTCCGTACTGCTTCGTTCTTGCGGCCGCGCTCATCGAAACGCTGTTCATTATATTAAACACGGTAATGATCGCAATGATGGCCAAAAAGCCGTATACCAGAAGAGTAAACGCCAAGTATGTGGCCGTTGTCTCGCGGTTGGTATCCCGCCTGTCGGAGAACAGGTATTCGTCGCCCGCCATATCCCGGATAGCGCTTACGTCCGCGTCAGTCGCTCCTCTCTCAAGCTGCACGTCTACGACCGAATAGTCGCTCTCCCCGGTCAGCTGCGTAAACGTCTCCTCGGAACATATCAGCGTCGGTGTATCGTCCGCGCTGAACGGACTGTCGGACAATACGCAAGCGACTTCAAGTTCCGTATTATCAAGCCGTATCTTATCGCCGACCCGCAGGGGATTGTTTTTATCGTAGATCGTCATTACATAGCCGCCGCCTTCGGCCGCTTTCGATAGGTCGCCTTCCGCGACGTCCTCCTCGGCCCACTCGAACTGATAATCCTCGTATGAGATCAGGTCGATCTTATCCACTCCTCTGTCGGACGACGCCGGGACGTCTCCCATGAACATTCTGCCGAAGACGCGCTTAACGCCCGGGCTTTCGCTTATCTCGGCGATCAGGCTTCTGTCCACCGTACGCGATCTGTCCTCGCTGAGGATAGAAAGATCCGGCGCGTACGGACTCAGCGGCTGCAGGGCGTTTTGCGTCCAGTCGAGTATTACCGAAAAACTTAAAAACAAAATGATACTGAGCGCGAACGATCCGGTCATAAGAATAAGGTTTTTCTTCGCCGATATCGCGTGATGGATGCCGAGCGCGGTCTCAATTTTGAAAAAGCGAGCGCGGGCGCCGTGCCGAACTTCTTTGACGTTTCCCGAGTTACCGGACGCCGCCGCTACGGGAGAAGTTTTGGCCGCGCGCTTTGCGGGCGACTGCGCCGCGATCAATACGGCGAGCAGACCCACGATAACTCCGCAGACGATACCGATCCAGCTTACTTCAAAGATCGGTATATTGATAAACTCTCCGCCGATCCCAAAACGCAGCGCCGCGCACAAGATCCATGTTATCGCTATCCCAAGCGCGACGCCTATCGGAACGGCGGTCTTACACCAGCGCAGCGCCTCTAAACGGACGAAACGCACGATCTGCCTTTTACTCGCGCCGATGCATCTCAGCATTCCAAAGAACTGCGTCCTCTCCGCGACGCCGCTGTTTATGCTTCCGGCGATCATAAAGACTCCCGCGGTCAGTATCAGGACGAACAACACCCCCGCGATCATATACAGCCCCATAACGTACGAACTGGAGCTGAACCCGGTCACGCCCAAAAGCGCGGTGTTTTCCGACACGTTATCGTCGGTCAGACCGTACTCCTCTTTTATCTCCGAGATAGCGCGCCTTACGTTTGTATGCTCGCCGAACTGAACGTAATAGACGTTGTCGGTCCCGGTCGCGCCGAAGAGTTTATTAAACGACGTAATATCCGTTATGATAACGAACGCGTCGTAAAGCCTCGATGAACTCTCGTCGGTAAAACCGGAGACCGTATACTCGATATCGCCCGACGGCGTGTTTAGCGTAACGCTGTCGCCCACGTTTATCCTCATGATATCCTTGGCGTTATCGGTCAGTATCGCCTCGTTCTCGTTTTCGGGGAAGCTTCCCTCGTTTATGCAGTCTAATATATCGGTCATATACGCCTTTTCGACTCCGCATACCGCCGCTTTTTTACCGTCTATATAATAGTCCTCGTCGATCCTGTAATTTATCACGTCGTACCAGGACGCGGCGGCCACGTCCGAACGCGAGCCGATCCGCTCCGCTTGATCCGGCGAAATATTTTTAAGCATGATATGCCAGTTACCGTGATTCTCTATCGCGCGGTCTTTCTCCATCCTAACGCCCATGTCGGCCATGGAAAATACGGCGGTCACGAGAAAAACCGCGAGTATGATACAAAATAGGGTCATGCGGTTCCTGCGCCTGTTCGCCTTTGCCGAGATCGTAATAAGACTTAAATAACTCCTCATTCGCTCCGCCTCCCGAAATCGGTCAGCTCTCCGTCCGACACCTGCAATACACGGTCCGCGGTCTGGGCGATCGAACGGTTATGCGTGATCATTATTATGGTCTGCTCGTACTTTCTCGACGCTTCTTTCAGGAGCGCTATCACCTCGGCGCTGTTCTGAGTGTCCAGATTCCCGGTCGGCTCGTCCGCAAGTATCAGCGACGGCCGGGTTATCAACGCGCGTCCTATCGCCGCTCTCTGCTGCTGTCCGCCGGATAGTTGGCCGGGCAGATGACGGCGCCGGTCTTTTAGATTTAGCGCTCCGAGGATCTCTTCTAAGTACTTCTTATCCGGCTTTTGGTAGTCGAGCAGCAGTGGGAAAATTATGTTTTGCTCGACGTTTAGCTCCCGGATCAAATTAAACGCCTGAAATACAAAGCCGATATTCCGCCTGCGGAAGATCGTAAGCTCGCCGTCGTTCATCGCAAAAATATCGGTCCCGTCGATAAAGACCTTTCCCGAAGTCGGCGTATCGAGCCCGCCTATCATATTGAGCAGCGTGCTTTTACCCGAGCCGGACTCTCCGACCACGGCGACAAACTCGCCCTTTGAAACCGAAAAACTTACGTCTTTCAGAGCGCGCACCGCCGCTTCGCCCTGTCCGTAGGTTTTAGAAACCGATCTAACTTCCAATAAATTCATATTACTTACACCTCTTTCCTATAAAGAGAATAGCGCCCGCTCCCTACTGCAATATGAATCTAATCCTACAAATCTGTAGTAATCAAAAAATTGATCGTAAACACCGAACCTTTTCCCAATTCGCTGTCTACCTCGATACTGCCGTTATGCGCTTCGACGATCGTTTTGGCGAGCGGCAGGCCGAGGCCTATCCCCTGAACGTCCTGAGAGAACCTGCTCCGGTAAAACCTTTTGAATATGTGGCATATATCCTCGGGATGGATCCCTGCGCCGTCGTCCTTTATAACGACCTGAACGACGGACGCGAACTCCTTCCACATAATATCTATCCGCCCGCCCGGCGCCGTATGGTCGAGAGCGTTTTTTACGATATTGCAGACCGCCTCCAAGATCCAGTCGCGGTCGCACAACAGCATGACCCCGTCTTCCCCGCTAAGTTCTATCCGCTTATCCTCGCTTCTTGCCCTGAACGCAAACTGCTCGCGGACGCGGTTCATCATCTCCGCCACGTTTTCCATGGATTTATTTAAAACTATCGCCTCCGCGTCAAACCTCGTTATTTTCAAAAGGTTCTGTATCAGGACCTCTATTCTGTCAAGCTCCTTTTCCGAGAGTTCGGCGAGGTTTTTGATCTCGGGCAGCTCCTCGCCCTCGGCCTGGATCAGTCCGTTATAGATATTCAGCGCGGCGACCGGCGTTTTTAATTGATGAGAAATGTCCGAGATCGTATCTTTCAAAAACTCCTTGGCTCTCAGCTCGTTCTCGGCGTGAGCGTTGAGCGCCGCGACCAGATTGTTGACCTCGTGAAAAAGCCTGTACAACTCGCCTTCGCGCATACAATCGATCCGCGCGGTCCGATCGCCCGAAAGATAGTTCCTGACCTGCAGCGCGGCCTGTTCTATCGACCTATTCTGCTTGATAAAATAGTTAAGACTAACGGCCAGTATTCCGACCGCCATAAGCGCCGATAATAAAAACACCCATACGGCGGCGTTGTCCAAGCCCAAAAACACGATCGACAGCGCCGCCAAAGCGTATACGGCCGCGCAGATTAAAATACTTGTGAAAAATTGTTTTATATACTTATTTGCAAAAATCTTCATAATATACGCCTCTTATTCGATATCGTTCCATTTATACCCCATTCTCCTGACGGTTATTATCAATTTTGGCTCGCTCGGCTCGTCCTCTATCTTAGCGCGGAGCCTGCGGATATAGACCGTGAGGGTGTTGTTGTCCACAAACCGCTCGTCGCAATCCCAAAGCCTGCTCAAGATCCGCTCGGGCGACAATATAGTGTTGGGATTTTCCATAAACAGGCGCAGTAATTTATATTCGCCCGCCGTCAGATCGAGCGGATTTCCGTTTTTGTATACCCGCCCCTTTAGCAGATCGATCTTTATTCCGCCCGAACTTAACTCTGTATCCGCCGCTGCGGCGTAATCGTTGGTCCTTCTTAATACGGCGTTTATCCTCGATATGAGCACGGCCAATTTGAACGGCTTTGTGATATAGTCGTCGCCGCCTATCTCAAGCCCGGTTATGATATTTATCTCCTCGTCCGAAGCGGTGAGGAATATTATCGGAACTTTAGACGTCCTGCGGATCTCGCGGCAGATGTCGAAGCCGGATCCGTCCGGCAGCGAGACGTCCAAAAGAACCAGATCGAATTTCCCGTCCGCCCATGACCGCTCCGCCTCCTTGGCCGTTCGCGCGACCTCCAATTCAAAACCCTGTTTTTCTATCGCGAGCGACAAGCCGCCCGCTAAGCTCAGATCGTCCTCGACCAATAATATCTTCATTCGTCTTCCTCCTGATCTAATCATCCCGTTTTTGCGCGTCCGCGCGGCTCAAACTAAATAAGCTCAGCGCCCGCGGCTATATCTTACGCCTACTTTTATAATATCCGTCCGGCGTCTAACGCCGCCGTAACGGACGGCTACGCGGCCGTATAACTTTGAGCGCGCAGTTTAAGCAATTACTATTATATACCCTCAGGCCGAGAATATCAACGCAAATAATTTTGAAAGTATTTAAACCGAGGCAAAAAATCACGCGCCTCCCGGACGATCCGCGAAGGCGCGATGAAATTATATAGACTTTTAAATTTATTTTTCCGCAGTGAAGAAAAATCTGCGGAACCTAAATATGATCTCTCCGTTTGCCTGACGGCGGTAGAGCGACGACGCCCGGGAAGCTATTTCGGCTTCGAGTTCTTCAGCCGATTCCCTGTCTAACGCGCCGAGATACGGTCTCAGCCTCGTTCCCTTTACCCATTCGATCATGGCCTGAATATTAGGCATGTTGTGATAATACACCGTCTCCCATATATCGAACTTTTCCGAACATCCGGAAAGTATATCGAAATATTCGTCAGGTTCTAAGGTTCCGTTTGCTTCAATATTCAACGAATCAAAGTTCCATTTAGGATCCTTTACCGTCTCGGCTATGATCCTAAACAGCGGCTCCCGACCGTTCATCGGCATTTGCACCGCTAAAACGCCTCCGGGATTGAGCTTATCCATCAGCTTAGGTATAAAATTCTTATGATCCGGTATCCATTGCAGACAAGCGTTGGAAAAAATAACGTCGTAACCGCCGAGCTTGTCCAGCTCGGTACATACGTCGCACAGCATAAAACGCATGTCCGGATAGGTTTCCCCCGCCTTCTTTATCATATCCTCCGAACTGTCGACGCCGAGTATATCCGCCTGAGGGAAAACTTCCCTGAGAACCGACGTGCTGTTTCCGGGACCGCAGCCCACGTCCAATACGCTCTCCGGCCTGCGCGGCGCCAATCTTCGCGCCAGATCCACCGCCGGCTGAGTCCGCTGATTTTTAAATTTCAAGTATTGCTCCGAGCTCCATGCTGACATATATGCGTATACCTCCAAATTTTAAAGTTTATGTTAACGATATTGAATATTTTAGCACATGGATTTAAAAAATCTATTCGCATATTCAACAAAATTGGGAGCCAAGCCGGGACGCGCACGATCCCTGCAAAAAGCGGCGAACGTACAAATTTTTGATCTCTAAGCGCGTCGCTGTGATCATACGTCTTCATTAAAGAAATCCGAATCGATACGTTTAACCTTGTACGTCGCAACAGTGGATACGCCGAGATCGTAATCTATCATGAGTTTCGTCAGCTGTTTCCCGTCTACGAGGACAATTTTGCTATGTAGTTGCTTTTTAGCAAAATCAAGCGCCTCTTTTGAAAATTGAGCCGTTGTGATGAAGATTCCTTTTGTCGCTCCCTGACCGGCAAGCGCGCCCAAAAACTTTTGGATCTCGGGTCGACCTACGACGCTGTCGGGTTTCCACTGTTTGGCCTGGATATAGATAGAATCAAACCCGAATTTATCCGCGCTCACAATACCGTCTATGCCTTCGTCGTTCGATCTTCGAGTAACCGCGTCTTTATTCTGCTCCATAGTTCCGTATCCCATTTTGATCAACAGCTTAACTACAAGACGCTCGAACTCATAAGAAGAAATTTTTATTATTTCCTCCATCAGATCGTCTGAAAGTCCGTTATCTAATTCTTTAAGCGCAGACTCCATCCGCTCCTGCGGACTTTCGCTTTTTACGACGTCCGTTTGCTCCGGATCGTCATGTTTTCGTCTGCTCCCGTCTCTGAATTCGTTGAAAGAATCGAATTGGGAAAGATAATCCAGCGTAACGCGCTCGGCGCCCTTTTGCAAAGCTTTTCGATCTTCGTCCGTAAGACGAACATGCGCCCTTTTGGGACTCTCTACCAATCCGGCCTTTTTCAAATACGTGTTTGCCCAACCGACCCGGTTATGCAGCTTGTTCTGACCGCTGCTTTCAATCGTCTCGGCTCTGTCAGCGTCCGAGAGCTTAAATTCCTCGGCGCAATATTCCGTCAATTCTCTAAGTGAATGTTGTTCTCCGTCGCCTAAACAACGAATGATCGACGGCATAAATTCGTTATATTTTGGTACGGGCATGGCTTTCGCTCCTTAATTCCTATCTCGCACTACTCCCACTCGCTCCTGACAAACTCATCTTAAACGATTTTGTATAGATGGTTTATCACAGAGTGTTTGTATTGTCTGTATTATTCATTTGATTTGAGCTATCTGATTTTATGTTGCCATATTGTTGCCGCGGATAAGGTTATCTTTGTTTCACAAGGTCATACCCACTAGCATCATTTTCGCTTTTATCATACGCATTGTTGATGTATTTTTGAGGATCCGCTAAAAAATCTGCTTCTTCAACAAACGCAATGTATGACCCATTCAGCCAATCATAGGTTTTGCATTTCTCACAATGCCACTGCTTAGGATTGGAATTGAAATGGTTTTCAGAAACGATATTGAAAACTTTACTCATCTCGTAAGATGCGGTAGAATTCCCGTGACAGTTAGTACTTGTTTTTTTGAACCAACTATAACCACCATCAACCTTCATAATAACACCGACCACTCCATTTGTATGAGATGTACGATTTTTTCTTTCTATATTTTTTAGGCAGTATTCAATCTCCCAATCTATCCATTTGCTTTCTGTCATGTTGGGAGACAGAATTACAATAGTAACAGATGTATCGTACATCATATCTTTAAGATTCTTCTTTATATTTTCTGTCGAGGTATCTGTCAAATCTGGAGAGTCGCTTGTTTCCCCCTTATAGTATGTAGCATCATCTCCGAGAGCGTCGATTATATTGTCTCTCAAATCCTGGGCTTCACTCCATTTATATGAAATAAAAGTCTTATGTGCCATTATATCCTCCCGCTTGTTTTTAAAATTATAACTACGACAAGAATTGCAATCATACATGGATAAAACAGATAGATACTAGGGGACTTAATGCAATCCAAAGTACGAGCTTTTGCGCTGATTATTTCCAATGGATCGTTGGTCAACTTCATGGAAAAATCAATTTCATGTTTGTCCATACGCACTTGATCAAACAAGAATCGAAATTTTCTTTCCAATTTAAAGTAATAAACGTCCAAAACAGCAAAAGCTAGCACGGGCAAAAAAGAAAGTCCTAAAACCCAAATATTTGTGGACGCATATGATATTGCTGAAATACCTGCAACAATAGTAGCAGCAAACCCTTTGAAGATTGCAGATATCGTAGACATTCTGCAAATCGGTTCCTGTAACATTTGTAAGTACGCTCTTTTATCTTCGGACATTGTTTTTCTCCTTATATGCTATTTTCTAAACACAAATAAATACTCATGTGCAATCAGCAAAAAATTATATTTCACGCTATTTGTTTTCCAATACCCTGTTGCCTTGCAATTATGCTGTTCTTTTATGATCAGCTCTTTCAATTTAAACCCCGCATCCTCAAAAATACGCATCACCTCAAAAGACATCGGTATCATATGTCCTTTTTGACGTGTATCACCCATCAGAACAGCACAAAACTTGTCATTTTTAAGCACCCGATAGCTTTCAGCTGCAACCTTATGCATCTCTTCAAGAAAGTCTTTAATTTTTAATTGTGACAAATCTCCATCAATCCCGTCGCTGTATTTGATAATATTCGCATACGGCGGATGCGTGCATATTAAATCAATACTATCATCGTGTATAAAATCAAGATTTCTTGCATCGCCTTTTTTTATATACACTTTTCCTTTCGCAGGTTCATAATCAAAATCTGTTTTTTCTCTGCATCTGTCAAGCGCCGCATCATTTACATCAACGCCGATTATATCCCGATTTAAAAGCTTCGCTTCAATAAGAGTAGTGCCGCCGCCGGCGAATTGATCTAATACAAGCTCTCCCTCTTTAGAATATCGAAGTATAATATTTCTTGGGATATAAGGCGACCAATTCCCGCGCCATTTGGCATCGTGTGTTGCCCAATCTCCACGCTTGGGGAAAGACCAGTGCGTAGTCATTTCAAGTTCAAAATCCTCTGGCTCCCATTTTTTGATTTTCTTAGCCATTATCTAAAAACCTCTGTGATGATACCATTCTCCAAATCCTTGATGCTGTAGATGTGTTCCATCACATCAAAAGTTTCTTCAAGGTTGTTACGGGCACTGGTCCATCCTTTACCATCTGTAAACCAAACGAATGTGAATCCATTGATAGTATCAGTTTCTAATGCAAGCGTCTTAAAACTACGGGCAGTCTCATTAAGTTTACTACCACCACTACCGTAGAAGTTCGTTTCTATGGCATAAATCATGGTAGGTGTTTTAACAACGAAGTCAAAACGTTTTTCCATCTTACCTTGATTGGAAATAGCAGAAAGATCGATACCCCACTTTGCGGTAATCTGATGAATATACATTTCCTTAAAATAGGTCTTGTCCTTTACAAAACCAGCTTTCTTAATAAAGCTCTCAACCAAATCCTCCATAAGATGCCCGCCTCGATTTTTACGACCATTGGAATCAAGACCAGTTTCAACGCCTGTCGCATAGTCGACCAGATTATTGATGATATGATTTTCAAGTAAGTCGAAAAGACCTGTATGCTCCATAAAATATGTGTAGCGTTTATAATAAGTATGACTGTTAGGCGGATATTTGCCGAAGTCAAATTGATACATATAGCCACCGTTTTCGTCTTGACAATATATTTCATTAGCTCTTACAGCGAGTAGCAAAGGAATACATTTCAATGTTTCAGGATATTTCTTGATTAACGCCTTGAAATCCTCCTTGATGTTTTTAGAGCCAATAAGTGAGTTGAGGATATTAAGTTCAACCTTAATCCTATCGACGTTGCGGTGTACTTTTTCAAAATCTATGTAATATCCATAATTCGCAATACTGCCGCGAAAGCCTGACAGCCAAATATTAAAATCCCGTTTTCCCATATTAGCCTTTCCTTCCTCCAAATCCCGCTGTAGATATAATTGAAAAAATATCTCTATCCGTATCAAGCAATTCTTCAATAATTTTCCCAAACATATATGCATCCGCTCTGTTTGTCTTTTCTTGCACCGCCAACAATTCCATCAATACATAGAGAAATTCAACATCATATTCCCCAAACATATTAAGATCGAAAAATTGTGTTATTTCAATATCTTCCTCACCGTTCTCAATCAAAGCTTTTAATGTTTCAAACTCGTTGTTGACAAGCGGCACACAAGAGTTCCAACAGTTTTGAATCGCAAGCAAGTATCTCTTGGTAAGAGCTTCATTCCCTTGCATTTTCATTAAAATATCTACTACCCAATGAATATGTTTTGGTGTACGAATGCGTTTACCGTCTTTTTTATACCTAATTAGTATATCAAACTGAGATAGACCTCCTTGAAAAACATAAATAATGTAATCTGTAAAGACATATTCTATAATTGCCTTTTGAGTGCCATTTTTTATAAGCCTTGTTCCTTCTCTAATTTCCATATTTGCGACTCCTTAAAAATTCGATATTAGAAGCTCTTTTATTCTCCCTCTTGAGTTGCTGTTGCAATTTATCATACGGGTAGCTTCAACTCTTTTTATGTTGTGAATCGCATAAATATTGTCAAAGAAATCATCTTCTTCATTTGTGTTTTTAGGATCTGAGTTGCTAACCACAACCCTTGCGCCTTTTTCACTCATCCTTTTTACGTAATCCGCAAGCTCTATCTGTTTTTCATCGTCAAATGCGTTCTCTGTATAAGCGGTAAAACTTGCTGTTTCGGTAAGCGGTCTATAAGGAGGATCAAAATACACAAAAGTATACTCATCTATAAAATCAGCAGAACTTTTATAATCTCCGCAAACAATTCTCACATTTTGCATTTTTTCTGACACCGTTCTGAGATTTTTTTCATCACAAATAAGCGGAGCTTTATATGCACCCATAGGTACATTAAAAAGCCCTTTTCGGTTTACCCTGTAAAGACCGTTAAAGCACGTTTTATTCAAAAATATCATAAGTGCAGCCTTTTCAATATTTTCAGATTCATTTCCGTTTATTTTTAACTCGTTAAATCTCTCTCGTTTTGACATATAATACGCTTTTCTCTCTGCTGTTTCAAGAGGTATATATTCATACTGATATACAGAAAGCAATTCCAAAAGCTCATCCACACACGTCTTTACAATGCTATACGTATTAATAAGCTCTGTGTTTATATCGCTTATATAAACCGATTCCAAATTATATCTGTTTAATATATCAAACAGCACCGCACCGCCGCCAACAAACGGTTCAGCATATTTGGTTATGGTACCGTCTTCAAATGGATAATATTTTTCAATCTCACGAATAAGCTGTCCTTTGCCTCCAGCCCATTTCAAAAAAGGTCTTGCCATTCCGTCATTTATTTCAACTTTCACTTTTCTTGCATCCTCCGGTTTTTTTGCATCGCACGGGATAATCCACATATTTCCGACCATTTCAGCACCGATAATTCTATTCTCCGAACATAGCACCGCAACACGCCGCTGTGATATACCCCATTTTTGAGCTGCATCTCTTGCTGATATATATTTCATAATCATGCACTCCAATCATATATTATGATATACTAAAGCTCGAATGATGTCAATATCATTTCTAACTTTTTTCTATGTTTTGCACAATTTTTGGGTATGATAGTATAAATACAATCACTAGCGCGCAAAAAGCCAACTTTACAAATATATTCTTATCCAAGTTCAAGCTTTTAACTTATAACGTACCTTTTCTTCAGAAAACTTTAGAATTTTTTCATCAAATCTTTACCCCTCTTTTTCTGCTCGGTAACGTCTTCGAACAAGGTCTTGAATTATTTCAATCAGCTTTTTTGTAAAATGGCTAACAACTTTTATTTTCAAGTCTTTGCCGATATAAAAGGCGGAGGCTCTATTATTTTAAGGCCAGCATTTTCTTTCAACTTTGTTGCAGCGTGCGGTGCATATTCTTTTACGTCATTATAAGTAGATATTTTATGTTCTGTATCCGCGTTCTTTCTCTTCAAGAGCCTCCATTTTTCAATCAGTTTATCCCTCTTATGCGGATTTATGGATATTGTTTATTACTCCCACTCAATAGTAGCGGGCGGCTTAGAAGTAATATCATACACAATCCTATTCACATGCTTCACCTCGTTGACGATCCTGCGGCTTACTTTATCTAAAACCTCGTACGGGATCTTAGCCCAGTCGCCGGTCATGAAGTCGGTCGTCGTTACCGCTCTGAGCGCTACTGTGTAATCGTACGTACGCTCGTCGCCCATTACGCCTACGCTGCGCATGTTGGTTATAACGGCGAAGTATTGGTTTATATCGCGGTCTAAGCCGGCGTTCTTGATCTCCTCGCGGAAGATGTAGTCCGCGTCTTTTAATATCTCTAATCTGTCCTTCGTTATCTCGCCGATACATCTTATCGCGAGTCCGGGACCCGGAAACGGCTGTCTCCATACTAAATAATCAGGTATGCCGAGCTCTAATCCAAGCTTGCGCACTTCGTCCTTGAACAGGCTTCTGAGCGGCTCGATTATCTCCTTAAAATCAACGTGGTCGGGAAGTCCGCCTACGTTATGATGGCTCTTGATCACCGACGCGTCTCCCGCTCCGCTTTCAATCACGTCGGGATAGATCGTGCCCTGTACCAGATAATCCACACGGCCGACCTTTTTCGCCTCTTCTTCGAACACGCGTATAAACTCTTCGCCTATTATTTTGCGCTTCGTCTCGGGATCGCTCACGCCCTTTAACTTGCCCAAAAATCTGTCCTCGCAGTTTACTCTGATCATATTTATGTCGAACTGCTTTGTAAATATCTCCTCCACCTCGTCGCCTTCGTTTTTACGAAGCAGACCGTGATCCACAAATATACAGGTGAGCTGTTTGCCTATAGCCTTATAGAGCAGCACCGCGGCTACGCTGCTGTCGACCCCGCCGGAGAGAGCGCACAATACTTTTTTATCGCCGATCTTCTCCCGCGCGCTTTCAATATATCTCTTCGCGTAATCCGCCATCGTCCAATCGCCGGATACTTTGCATATATTATACAGGAAATTATGCATAAGTTCCTTGCCGAAAGGCGTATGCTTAACTTCGGGATGGAACTGGACCCCGTAAAATCCTTTTTCAGCGTTTTCAAACGCCGCAAGAGGACAATCCGCAGTATGAGCTATCACCTTGAACCCGTCCGGGAGCGCCTCTACCTTATCGGTATGGCTCATAAGACACCTGCTCTTTCTCTCGATCCCGTCGAACAATTCGCTGTCCGAAAGTTCTATATCGATAACTCCGTACTCTCTCGTGTCCGCGTGTACGACGGTTCCGCCAAGCGTCATGCTCATGAGCTGAGCGCCGTAGCATATCCCGAGAACCGGAACTCCCAATTCAAATATCTCAGGATCGACCTTAGGCGCGTTCTCGTCGAATACGCTGTTAGGGCCGCCCGTGAATATTATTCCCTTCGGCGAATACGCTTTTATCTCATCAATACTTTTAGTATATGGCAATACAACGCAATAAACGTTAGCTTCACGCACGTTTCTCGCTATTAATTGGTTATACTGACCCCCAAAATCAATAATTACAATCGTTTCGTTCTGCATATTTCTCTCCTTAAATATCTCCGGCCTCGGATACTTATTTATTTTTATCGTTCTATTTAGTACTCAAAACCTTTTCGCTGATAAATATTTCTAAATAAAACAAAATAGGAGTATGAATGAATTAAACCTATGCTCCTCCGCAAGTTCGATTCTGCGGATATAATACATTTCTAACTCCTATTTCATACCGCCGAACAAGCGCGCGCTTCATTTGCCCGACGATTTCTAATCGTATATTTTCACTTTTTTAATTGTTAAGCGCTTCCGTGTTATTCTCCTGCGGCACATACACCGGATACTCGCCCGTGAAACAAGCGTCGCAATGTCCGCATTTTGAATTTTGCGCCAGTTTCTTCATCGATTCTATAGACAGATACGCCAGAGAATCCGCGCCTATATGCTTACGCGTCTCCTCTACCGACATATGACAGGCGATAAGGCTGTCTCTGTTCGGAATATCCGTTCCAAAATAGCAGGGGTTTTTAAACTGCGGCGACGATACCCTGACGTGAACCTCTTTAGCTCCCGCGTCGCGCAGCAGTTTAACGATCCTGCCGGACGTAGTGCCTCTTACGATAGAATCGTCTATCATTATGACCCTTTTTCCTTCGACAGCGTCTCTCATGGCGTTGAGCTTTATTTTAAGCGCCATCTCGCGTTCCGCTTGCGTCGGCTGGATAAAGGTTCGTCCTATATATCTGTTTTTTATAAATCCAACGCCGTACGGTATCTTAGATTCTCTCGAATATCCGAGCGCCGCGTCGAGTCCCGAATCCGGCACTCCGATCACCACGTCGGCGTCGACCGGACTCTCCTGAGCCAAATACTTACCCGCGTCCAGTCTCGCTCTGTGAACGCTCTCTCCGTCTATCACGCTGTCCGGACGCGCGAAGTAAATATATTCAAACACGCATAACGCCGACTTCTGTCCGCATCTGTCGCGGTACGACTTAAGCCCGTCCTCGTCTATCACTATCACTTCTCCCGGCTCGACGTCGCGCGCAAACTCGGCGCCCACCGCGTCGAGAGCGCAGGATTCGCTCGCAAATACGTACGACTTGCCGATCATGCCCATGCAAAGCGGCTTAAATCCCTGGGGATCGCGCGCTACGACCATCCTCTTTGGAGTCAGGATTATGATCGAATAAGCGCCGCTGATCTCTCCCATCAGCTTCAGCATCGCCTCTGCGGTAGAATTCGTCTTTATTCTCTCCTTGGCCATCAAATGAGCTATTATCTCGCTGTCGTTATTGGTCTGAAAAATAGCGCCCTTGTCTTCAAGTTCTTTGCGCATGCTTTCAACATTGACAAGATTGCCGTTGTGGACCAGGGCGAATGTTCCCTTCTGATATTTAGACACAAGCGGCTGGGCGTTCATTCTGCTGCTCGAACCGGCGGTGGTGTATCTGACGTGTCCTACCGCCGCTCTCCCTTTAAGTTCGTTTAGAATCAGATTATTGAACACTTCCTGAACCAAGCCCATATCCTTGTACTGCAATATCTCTATCTTATCGTTTTCATCTAAATTGTTTACAGCTATACCGCAGCTTTCCTGACCTCTGTGCTGCAGAGCATATAATCCGTAATATGTGAGTCTGGAAACATCCAAACCGTCTCCCATGTCGTAAATACCAAATACTCCGCATTCTTCATGTATCGAATCCGCGCCTAAAATATCCTCGTATTTGCTCACAGAATATCCTCCTAATGTGTTTTTTCTTAGCATAGCAAAATTATAATCTAAAATCAAACGTTCGATTTCATAACGCCTATTAACTTAACGAACGTTCGGTAAAATTAAATCGCATACCCCAATAAACATTATTGAGCTTACGCGCTAAAATTAAACCTCTTCGCCCATAAGACGTCTCATTATCTCTTCGTAGGCGTCTTCAACGTTGCCCATATCTCTTCTGAAGCGATCCTTATCGAGCTTCTCGTTGGTCTCGGCGTCCCAGAATCTGCACGTGTCGGGCGAGATCTCGTCTGCGAGAACGATCGTTCCGTCCGAAGTCTTTCCAAACTCAAGCTTAAAGTCGATAAGCTTTATGCCAAGACCGATCAAGTATTCCTTTAAAATATCGTTTACCTTAAACGCATACTCGGCTATTTGATCGAGCTCCTCTCTCGTCGCAACGCCTAAAGCGATAGCGTGATAGCTGTTCATGAGCGGATCTCCGAGATCGTCGTTCTTATAGCTGTACTCGAGCGTCGGGCTTTTAAATTCAACGCCCTCCTCAACGCCGTAACGCTTAGAAAACGAACCGGCGGCCACGTTTCTTATTATTACCTCCAAAGGTATTATATCGACCTTTTTTACAAGAGTCTCTCTGTCCGAGATCTCTTCGATAAGATGCGTGGGGATCCCTTTTTCGGCAAGCATCTTCATTAAGTGGTTGGTAACTCGGTTGTTGATGATACCCTTAGACTGGATAGTTCCCTTTTTCTCGCCGTTAAAAGCCGTAGCGTCGTCCTTATAATCTACTATCAACACTTCGGGATCGTCCGTTTTAAATACTTTCTTAGCCTTTCCCTCATATAGTTGTTCCAATTTCTGCATCTTTGACCGCCTCCGTATTTATTAAAATTTTAGCTTCAAATAATTTTACAAATAAAAATACTTATATATTGTATTACATAAATCGATAAAAAGCAATACTTCATTGCAGATTTAAGGCGAAAAAATTGACATTATTTAAAGAAAAGAATTATCCAAATTGGTTGTTTTATTCAAAATCCACAATATCGATATAGTATTGAGCAGGTTTTTCATAGCGCGTCGGATCTAACTATTTTAAAACATCAAAGACCGCCGCCGCGTTAAACGGCAACGGTCGAATTAGATCATTTTTAATATTTCACACAAATAACGCCGATCTTACCAGATCCTCGCCCTGTCTTCAGGAGCTACGTACATTCCGTCTCCGGGCTGTATATCGTAGACCTCGTAGAATTTATCGACGCTTTGCAAAACTCTGTCGGTGCGCACATTATTGGGGCTGTGAACGTCCATATATACAAGCGCCTGCGTATATTCTCTTGTAGCGACCGACAACCACAGAGTGGAATAACTCTCGTACATGGCTTTAAAGTCAAAATCCTCGTGCTTCGAGCCGATCTCGGTTATACAGGACATAGCGCCTAAGTCGGCGATATTTTCGGTCAGCGTCTGCTCCGAATCGATAACGATCCCGGGCGCCGATTCAAGGCCGTCGTAATATTCCACGACGTCTTGGCAAAGACTGTCGAAAGCCGCCGCATCTTCTTCGGTCCACCAATTGACCGCGTTGCCGTTCTCGTCGTACTGCGATCCCGAGCTGTCGAACGCGTGGGTTATCTCGTGGCCTACAACAAAGCCGATCGTGCCGAGCCGCTCTTCATACGACCCGTCGATATCGTATATCGGCTCCTGGAGAAACGCCACAGGGAAGTTGATCGAGTTGAAAGACGGCATATAAAACGCGTTTACCGTCTGCGGCGTGGTTATCCATTGGGTTCTATCGATCTCGGTTCCTGCAAGCTCCGTCATATAATCCTTGTTCGCCTTAGATATCTCGATCATATTCTGATAGTAGCTTCCGCCGTCTTCCGCGCTTCTCAGATCCGCCGTTTCAAGAGTAAACTCGTAGTCGTCGTAATCCGGAGCGCCGACGTTTACTATCATTGTATCTAATTTGAGCAAAGCCTTTTCCTTCGTTGTATCGCTCATCCAGTCAAGTTCGCTTATCCTTTCTCTGTACACCTCTATAACGTCGTCGATCATACCGGTAACGTCTTCTACGATCTCATCCGTGCAATATCTTTCCGCATAGGCCTGACCTACGTAATCTGCCAAAACGTTCGATACCGTGCTTGAAGCGACGTCTTCAAGAGACGTCGTTCCGGTAGTTCCCATCATCTCCTGCTGATAGGTATTTCCGGCGTCTATAAACTCCTCTCCAAACATCGACGCGCAGCTTCCTATCAATGAGATCTTAATGTAATTTTTAACGCTCTCTATATTATCGTCGCTGAGCAACGACGCGACCTCTTCCATCTGACCGACGTCGCTTACGAGAATCTCGTCCTGATCGATAAGTCCGGCCGCCTCATAGAGCGCGTCCAGATCGCAGGACGGGAACAGAGCCTTAAGCTCTTCCAACGTATAAATATTATAAGTATTCTCTATATCGTACTGCTCCGCTACAGTCAAAGACGCGTCGGATATCCGCTTCTCAAACTCGAAGTACTCGTTTGCGTCCGCCTCGGCTTCCGCCTGATCTTCTCCGCAAAGCGTAAGTAAAGCCGTTATATATTTCAAGTAAGCCGCTTTCTGATATTCCACTTCGCCGTCGTATACCTGTTGGTTCAAAGACGGAGACGCCACGGAGAAAGAGCTCATATACGAGCTGCTGTCCATGGGATCGATCGTCGGCGAAAACGAAATAAGCGTCGTGATCGCAGAGCCGGAATCCTCTAATATAGATATTTCATTTAGATCGGATATCGACTCAGCCGCGTCGACGGCTTCCAGATCGTCCCTGATCGGTTCGTATCCGGCGGCGTTCCTCGCGTCCATATCCATTATATTATCGTATAAAATCTTTATCTTCTCCTGCGGCGAACCGCTCTCAGGCGTACCTTCCGCCGCCTCGGTTATTATTTCCTTTACCTGCTCCGAAGTGTTCTCGACCGCCTGAGCTATCGTTCCGTTTTCCGCCATTCCGTCCTCGATCTGGAGAGAGTCGAGTTCGGCTTTGTTGACCGAGCTGTAGAAGCTGTCCTTGGGATTTGAGCCGTATAGCGTGAACACGCGGTTTATGAACGTCTGCATTTCCTCGGTCGTGACGTTTCTGTCCGGAGAAAACGTTCCCTCGCCGGTACCGGCTACAATACCCGCGTCGAACACAGGATCAAGCTCAGCCTCCGCCCACTCGGGAATATCGGTAAAGTTTTCTCTGGGTATCGCAAGACGCAGATTATTTCCGGTCAGCTCCGGAAAATCGCCGAAAGCTCGGCCAAGCATGATAAGCGCCTCGGCTCTGGTGACGGGATCGTCTTCCCTTAAACCGTTCTCGTCGCCGTGCATTATATCGCTTTCCAGAACGTTCGGATTATAGTCGTCGACCGCCGTCATAAGCGCTTGTAGGACCTCGCCTCTCGTGGCGTAACCGTCGTCGGCCAATACGGCTACAGACGGCAGAGAACATACCGCCACCAACGCCGAAACCGACGCGCAAATAAATCTCTTCAACCTCATTGATTTACCTCCTTATATCAAAAAAAGTTTGATTTATTATATCATTTTATCCCGCGCAGGTCAACGTATATATGCAATGTTAGGAATATTCTTTTTCTTTCGACATATTATTGCTCGCAGTTGCCGAACAAAGCAAAACCGCAGACCCTAAACCTGAGTCTGCGGTCAAATATCAAATTATAAATCAAACGGAGAACTAATCTATTAGTACATTCCGCCGCCAGACATAGCCGCCTGAGCCGCCGCGTCCGCCGCCGGATCCGGCTTATCGGCTACTACGCTCTCGGTCGTAAGGATCATCGACGCAACGCTCGCCGCGTTCTCGAGCGCGCTGCGCGTAACCTTTGTAGGATCGACGATACCGTTCTTTATCATATCCATATATTCGCCGACCAAAGCGTTATAACCGACGCCTACGTCGTTTTTCTTTACCTGATCTACAATAACGCTGCCTTCTACGCCCGCGTTATACGCGATCTGCTTTACAGGCTCCTCGAGCGCCTTTAATACTATCTGAACGCCCGTTCTCTCGTCGCCTTCTGTGTTGTTTAAAAGCTCCTCAACGCTCGGTATAGCGTTTATGAACGCCGTGCCGCCGCCGGCTACTATGCCTTCTTCTACAGCCGCCTTCGTAGCCGCGAGAGCGTCCTCTATTCTAAGTTTCTTTTCCTTCATTTCAACTTCCGTAGCGGCTCCGACTTTAATTACCGCAACGCCGCCCGAAAGCTTAGCCAGACGCTCCTGAAGTTTCTCTCTGTCGAAATCGGAGGTCGTCTCTTCTATCTGAGCTCTGATCTGCGCTACTCTCGAAGCGATCGCATCCTTATCGCCCATACCGTCTACGATGATCGTATTCTCTTTCTGAACCTTGACCTGACGCGCTCTGCCGAGCTGAGAGATCTGGGTATCTTTGAGTTCGAGTCCGAGCTCCTCGGAGATAACCTGACCGCCCGTAAGGATCGCTATATCCTCGAGCATAGCCTTTCTTCTGTCGCCGAAGCCCGGAGCCTTAACGCCTACGCATGTAAACGTTCCGCGGAGCTTGTTTACGATGAGAGTCGAAAGCGCTTCGCCCTCTATATCCTCTGCGATTATAAGCAGCTTCTTGCCCTGCTGTACTATCTGCTCGAGCAGCGGAAGAATTTCCTGTATATTAGAGATCTTCTTATCGGTTATCAAGATCAAAGCGTCGTCTATAACGGCTTCCATCTTATCGGTGTCCGTTACCATATACGGGGTTATATAACCTCTGTCGAACTGCATTCCTTCAACTACTTCGGAATACGTCTCCGCGGTCTTGGACTCCTCTACGGTTATAACGCCGTCGCTCGTGACCTTCTCCATAGCGTCCGCGATAAGCTCGCCTACCGAATCGTCCGCCGCCGATACCGACGCGACTCTCGCTATATCGTTTTTGCCGTCGATCTGCTTGCTGTTAGCTATGATCTTTTCAACCGCGGTCTCTACGGCCTTAGCCATACCCTTGCGCACTATCATCGGATTTGCGCCCGCCGCTACATTCTTCTGACCCTCGCGGACGAGCGCCTGAGCCAACAACGTAGCCGTCGTCGTACCGTCGCCGGCGATATCGTTCGTCTTTGTAGCGACTTCTTTAACGAGCTGAGCGCCCATGTTCTCGAACGGATCGTCAAGCTCGATCTCCTTAGCGATCGTTACGCCGTCGTTGGTGATGAGCGGCGCGCCGAACTTCTTATCCAAAACAACGTTGCGTCCCTTAGGACCAAGCGTGACCTTTACGGTATCCGCAAGTTGATCTACTCCTCTTTCCAGAGCTTTTCTGGCGTCCTCGCCGAATTTAATTTCCTTTGCCATATATATCAGTCCTCCTAATCTTAGTCGATCTAAAAATTACAATCAAATTTATTTAAATTCCGTATCCGTAAGCCGAACTACTATTCAACTACCGCCAAAACGTCTTTCTGGCTGATTATTATATACTCCTCGCCGTCGATCTTGACCTCTGTGCCGGCGTATTTGCTCATTATTACCTTGTCGCCGACCTTAAGCTCCATCTTGACCTCCTTGCCGTCTACGACTCCGCCGGGTCCTACCGCTATAACTTCGGCGAACTGCGGCTTCTCCTTAGCGCTTCCCGCTAATATGATACCGCTCTTCGTCGTCTCTTCGGCTTCCGCCATCTTTGTTACCACTCTGTCTCCCAATGGTTTGATGTTCATATATATTACCTCCTTAAATTTTTAACGAGTTCAGTTTTATTAGCGCTCATACCTTTTGAGCGCTAACGATTTTATAATACTAAATTAAAACGCTAAAATCAAACATGATTATATCCGATTAGGATCGATTATATACCTATTTTTACCATTTTCTTTGATTTTTATTAAATCTCTTGTAATTACTTATATTTAGCCGTTTTACCAATAATATAATTATGCGCGAGAACTCGGCTTAATAATCCTCAAAAACGTTTTACAAAAAATAAGTTACTCCTATTCGGACGGTTCTCAAGCCGCCGCATAATAAAAGTAACTTTTGTATTCGCGTTTATTCTTCAAGAAGGCAGACCGCGTATGAAGAGATCCCCTCGCGGCGGCCTTCGAAGCCGAGCTTTTCGGTCGTTGTGGCCTTTACGTTCACGCGGCCTATATCTATTTTTAAACGCTCGGATATATTCTTTCGCATTTGTTCGATATACGGCGCCAGTTTCGGGCTTTGCGCCGCGACCACCGCGTCGATATTTCCGACCCTATACCCCGCCTCGGCGAGCATATCCCTCGTATGAGCGAGCAGCTCGAGGCTGTCCGCGCCGCGGTACTTCTCGTCGGTATCCGGGAAATGCTTTCCTATATCTCCGAGCGCGGCGGCTCCGAGGAGCGCGTCCATGACCGCGTGCACGAGCGCGTCGGCGTCCGAATGGCCGAGCAGTCCGTATTCGTATTCTATCTTCACGCCGCCCAATATCAAATCTCTGTCCTCTACCAGTTTATGTACGTCGTAACCAAAACCTATTCGCATAAATACGCCTCCGCTAATTTAATATCCTCAGGCGTGGTTATCTTGATATTTCTGTAATCGCCTGTTATGACCTTTACCTTTATCCCGTCCGCCTCGGCGAGAGCGCAGTCGTCCGTGACGTCTATATTGTCGCGCCGAGCCTTAGCGTGCAGTCTTTTTATATCCGCCGCCCTGAACGCCTGAGGCGTCTGTATCGCAATCAGTTTATCTCTGTCGGGCGTACTGACTATAATATTATCCGGATCGACCACCTTTATTGTGTCCTTAACTCTGACCCCGCACGCCGCGGCGCGGTTATCCCCCAGCGCTTCTATGATCTTTGAAATCGTCTCGCCGCTGATAAGCGGACGCGCTCCGTCGTGGATAAGGACGATATCGTCGTCGCCGACCAACTCAAGCCCGCAGGCTACCGACTCCCTCCGGCAGTCTCCGCCCGGAACCACGTCCAAAACTTTTTTTATCCCATATTCTTCAATAAGCGACTTAAAAACGTCTATATCCTCCGATCTTGCGACCGTTATTATATTGTCGATATACGCGTTGTTCTCGAACGCTAAAAGAGTCCTTACGATAACCGGGACCCCTTTTAACTCGACCAACTGTTTATTCTTGTCGCTCTTCATCCTCGAACCGCTCCCGGCGGCGACTATCAACGCTGTGTTCATATCTTTTCTCCCGTAATAAAAAATAAGGGACGATCGCAACTCGCCCATTCAAATCAAACATGTCCAAAAGCAAAGAATTTTAAATAAAATTCCCGCTAATGAACCATATTTTTTGTCCGTAAATTATTTCAGATAAAATTTATCTTTAACTTATGTCGAGAAGCCGCTCGATATCTTCATAAGAAGAATTCTTCGAAAGAACCAACTCCGATATAAGTATGTTCTTGGCGTTATTGTACATCTTCCTCTCCGCGTTAGAGAGACTCTTCTTCTTATCGCGTAGGAGGAGGCTTTTAGCCACAAACGCCACGTCCGAAAGTTTACCGTCTTTAAGCCTGCTTATATTATCCTTATAACGCTTATTCCAATTGTTGTCTCCTTCGTTGCTGCAATTTTTGAAACCGGAAATAACCTTGTCGGCTTCGTCCGGAGTCACAATATATCTGATCCCGATCTCGTCAACGTTGGATATGGGAAGCATGACCTTGATGTTTCCAACGGTAAGCTTTAATATAAAATACTTATGTTCCTGACCTAATATCCGTTTATTTTCGACCCCCTCGATTATGCCTGCCCCGTGCATTGGGTAGGCGACTTTGTCACCTATTTCAAACATTTTCATTATCTCCTTCTTTATACGCGGAGTAGCGCCGGGCTTAAAGCCCCTCGGCTCCGTCGTACAATTTAACGTCCGTAAGCGTCCGCAAACCGGCGCTAAAAACAAACCTCGAAAATTAAACCGCCGTGGCTTGCGCGCTGCAACTTACGCCGGCGCGCCATTTTGAGCCGTCCGTCTTCCTCGGTCGGTTTTAAACGCTAGTTTTGAGAAACGCTTATAAAACGTCGTTTAATATTTGTAGGATATTGAAGTACGGGCAAACTTCAATATTATTAAATTTGCTTAGGTTTTTACTGTTGGACGCCGGGATTATGCATTTGGTAAAGCCGAGCTTTTCCGCCTCGCGTATTCTGTTCTCCACAAAATTACAAGAGCGAAGCTCTCCGGTAAGACCGACCTCGCCTATAGCGACTATTCCCTCGTCGATCGCGGAATTTCTGTAGGCGGACGCTATCGCGAGTATTATGCCTACGTCGAGCGCCGGCTCTGTTATCTTTATCCCGCCGACCGCGTTTACATATGTATCGTAGGTCGATATGCGCAGTCCCGCGCGTTTTTCAAGTACCGCGAGCAACATTATCGTACGGCTCAAATCGAGGCCGCTCGTCATCCGCCGCGGATTTCCAAAAACGGTCGGCGTCGCGAGCGCCTGTATCTCGGCTAGCATCGGACGGCTTCCTTCCATAGCGCATACTATACAGGATCCCGGAGTGTTCTTCGGGCGTCCGGACAGCATCGCCATCGACGGATTCTTTATTTCCTGAAGTCCCGAGCCGGTCATCTCAAACACGCCTATTTCGTTCGTCGAGCCGAACCTATTTTTAACCGAGCGTATGATCCTGTACGAGCGGTGCTGTTCTCCCTCGAAGTAGAGCACGCAGTCGACCATATGCTCCAAGATCTTAGGCCCCGCTATCGAGCCTTCCTTTGTAACGTGTCCTACGAGGAAGATCGGTATAGAGCTTTCTTTTGCGATCCGCATAAGCGTTACCGTTATGTCTCTGATCTGCGAGACCGAACCGGGAGCCGAATCTATGTTGGGATTATACACCGTCTGGACCGAATCGACTATCAGCACATCCGGCTTCTCGCGGCTCAGACATTCCAATATATCAGCCATATTCGTGCTTGAAAACACCTTTAATTTATCGGTGGTAACGCCAAGCCTGTCCGCTCTGAGCTTTATCTGCCGCTGCGACTCCTCGCCGGATACATATAGTATTTCCGAACTCTTCCCCAAACATTCGCACATCTGGAGCAAAATAGTGGATTTTCCTATACCCGGATCGCCGCCGAGCAGTATCAGCGAACCCGGCACGATCCCGCCGCCGAGTACTCTGTCGAACTCCTCTATTCCTGTCTTGATCCTCTCCTCGTCGTTTGAAGACAATTCCGAAAGCCGTTTCGGCTTAGCCAGACTCCCCGTCGCCGTCGCATACGAAGACGAAGACGAAGACGAGGACGATGACGACTTCGGCATAATAGTCTTTGTTTCCTCGACGACGCTGTTCCAAGCGCCGCAGGCGGTGCATCTTCCCATCCACTTGGGAAATTCGTTCCCGCACTCGGTACATACGAACACTTTTTTCGTTTTCATTATATCTAAATTACTCCTTATAACCGTCTACAATATATTCGTCGTTTTTTCAAATAAGCCGTCCGACGGCCCATAGTATAATTTATGATCGAATCCTGTTATTCTAAAGAATCAAAATGATCCTAAGCTTTAAAATTACGAAGCGGAATATTCGACCCCAAAAATATTTATTTACAAGAATCAAACGGCATAAATAAAAATTATTGCGTCTTTTGAATAATTCCACATATCCTGCTAATATATATTATATCAATACAAATTTCATTTGTCCATATTTTTTTGTTACAAAAGCTATAAAAATTATTTAAAATAGCCAAAAAGTTTATTCAATTCTAATGATTAATTCGAGAAAATTTATTATGCCGTTTATAAAATCGGGAGATAATATGTACCAAAATTCTATACGGCCAGCTTTTTATTTAAGACGGCTATATCTAATTGTTAGGCAAACGTCTATAATAAAATAAAATTACTTGAAAAATTCTTTCAGATAGTATATAATGAATAGAAATGTAGAGGAGTGAGGCTTTTGCAGGAATATTTAAAAGCGGCGATAGACGTCTTTGAGCTTTTACTCTTTTTCATAGGCGTATACTATACGCTCGTCGGGCTGTTCTCGTTTTTCGGGACTCCGGTTAAAAGAAGGCGCGAATACTCGGGCGGCGATCATAGCGAAAAAAAGAAGTTCGCGATAATCGTGCCGGCTCACAACGAGGAGAAGGCTCTGCCGGGTCTGCTGCGCTCGATCTATAGCTCCGAATATCCTAAGGAGCTGTACAGCGTATACGTAATAGCCGACAACTGCGGCGACGGAACCGCCGAAATCGCAAGAAAGCACGGCGCCTTTGTCGTTGAAAGATTCGACGGCTCGAGCCTTGGCAAGAATCACGCGCTGAGCTATGCGTTTGAATATTTGCAAAAAGAAAAAAACGATTACGACTGCTACGTCATAGTAGACGCAGATAATATGATCGACGTCAATTTCTTAGACGAGCTGAACGAGACGTTTCGCTCAGGAAGCGAGATCGTACAGGGATACGTGGACAGCAAAAACCCCTACGAGAATTGGCTTTCCGCGGCGTATTCCATGTGGTATTGGATAGAGAACAGGATCCGTCAAACGGCTTGTCATAACTTAGGGCTCGGCTGCAAGCTGAGCGGAACGGGCTTCGCCTTCAAAAAAGAAATTTTGGACGCCGTACCGTGGAACTGCGAAAGTCTTGCCGAGGATCTGGAATATACAGTCCTGCTCAACTTGAGCGGGATCAGAATAGATTACGCCAAATATGCGGTCGTATACGACGAAAAACCCGCGCGCTTCAAAAACTCCGTTATGCAGCGGCTGAGATGGTGCAAGGGTATCGTAGACGTTCAGGGAAGATACGGATTTAAACTGTTGAAAAAACGAAAATTATGCGCTTGGCTGAACTTATACGCCGAATCGCTCAGTTTGATCTGTTACGCGTTTTTCCTGATAATCGGTCTGCTTGCGGCGATATCGAATATAAGCGGCGTAAACATCTCGTGCTGCGAGCTATGGACGAATCCTATAAGCGCGTTTACTCTGAACTTATATCTGTTCGGGAACTTGCTTATAGTAATATGCGGATTGATAATTGATAAAAAAATGAATAAATTGACGTTTGCAAATTTATTCGGCTTTATATTATATATATTGAGTTGGATACCGATTGGCATTATAGGCTTTTTTAGGCACAATAATAAAAATTGGTATCATACAAAGCACTCAGGTTCATTCTACGAACCGGATTAAATGGAGGTATACTGACTATGTGTGGAATAGTAGGTTATGTTGGAAGCAAGCAAGCGGCGCCGATCCTGCTTGAAGGATTGTCTAAGCTTGAGTACAGAGGATACGACTCCGCCGGAGTCGCGGTCATGACCGGACACGGTATCGAGGTCAAAAAGGCTAAGGGCAGACTGTCCGTTTTAAACGAAATGCTCGACGGCGGACGCGCGATAGACGGAGTTATGGGAATAGGCCACACACGCTGGGCGACCCACGGCGAGCCGTCGGATACGAACGCACATCCGCATTTAAGCAGATCCGGCCGTTTTGCGGTCGTACATAACGGTATAATCGAGAATTATCTTAAACTGAGAGAATACTTGACCAAAAAGGGCTTTGACTTTATATCCGAAACGGATACCGAGGTCATCGCGCATCTTGTTGAATATTATTACACCGGAGATATCGTCGATACGCTGATAAAGGTGATCAATAAAGTAGAGGGTTCTTACTCTCTCGGTATTTTATGCGCGGATAACCCCGAATCTTTCTACGCCGTTCGTAAGGAAAGCCCGCTCGTAGTCGGACTCGGCGAGGGCGAGAACTTTATCGCGTCGGATATCCCGGCGATACTCAAGCATACCAAAAATGTGTATTTCCTGGAAAACGACGAGATCGTTATGCTAAGCAAAGACGACGTCAAGATCTTTAATACCGATAAGGAAGAGGTCGAGAAGGAAGTCTTCACAGTCGATTGGGACGTGTCGGCCGCCGAGAAGGGCGGGTACGAACATTTTATGTTCAAAGAGATAATGGAACAGCCCAGAGCTATCGCCGATACGATAAATCCGAGGATAAAGGACGGCAAGATAGTTTTAGACGACATAACTCTTTCCGCTTCATACCTGAGAGATATGAAGAAGATATATATCGTCGCCTGCGGCAGCGCGTATCACGTCGGAGTCGTTGGCAAATATATCATAGAGGGAATGGTAAGGATACCGGTAGAGGTATCGGTCGCTTCCGAATTTAGGTACTGCGATCCTATAGTAGACGAAAACACGCTCGTGATATTGATCTCCCAGTCCGGAGAGACCGCGGACACGATAGCCGCGATGCGCGAAGCGAAGAGACTTGGCGCGAGAACGTTCGCTATCGTAAACGCCGTAGGCAGCTCTATAGCGAGAGAAGCGGACGACGTGCTCTACACTTGGGCGGGGCCGGAGATCGCGGTCGCTACCACAAAAGCGTACAGCACTCAGCTCACGGCGATCTATCTGCTTTCGCTGTACATGGCCGAACAACTGGGGCTTATCGAAAAAGAACAGATGGAAAAATACATACGCGTTCTTCAGCAGCTTCCCGACAATGTCAAAAAGATACTGGACAACGAAGGCGAGATACAATATATCGCCTCAAGATACTATAACAGCAAGAGCGTATTCTTCCTCGGAAGGACTTTAGACTACGCGGTCGCGCTCGAGGGCTCGCTAAAGCTCAAAGAGATCTCGTATATACACTCTGAGGCGTACGCGGCCGGAGAATTAAAGCACGGCACTATCGCGCTGATCGAAAAAGGAACCGTCGTCGTAGCGCTCTGCACCGTCAAGAAGTTGTTTGATAAGATGCTGAGCAACATCAAAGAGGTAAAAGCGAGGGGCGCGGTAGTCATAGCCGTAGCCGAAGAAGGGCATACCGAGATCGAGCAGGAAGCCGATTACGTGATATACGTGCCTAAGATCGACGAGCTGGCTATGCCGAGCGAGGTCGTTATTCCTCTTCAGCTATTCTCATATTACGTAGCTTCGCTGAAAGGTCTCGATATCGATAAGCCGAGAAATCTCGCTAAATCCGTAACGGTTGAATAATTCTTAACTTAACGCGCCGGTTTTCGTTAAACGGAAACCGGCTTTTATTGTTTAGACCGCGGTATTTTTTATGAAGAAACAACAAATAATTCCAAAGACTCGTTATCGATACGGCAAATTTTCAGTAAAGTTTATTATTGAATATACTTGACTGAATATAGAATTTCTGATAGAATAGCTTCATATATTTTAATAATTATCATTTTTACAGAAAGGAAACGTTAATATTATGGACGACTCGGATAGCGACGCGGCCGATCAAAATTACGCGGATACATATTTAAAATTGAATTTATCTCCGCTTATTTGGACGGACTATGTTTGCTATGTTTTTTGCAGAACTATAATTTTTTTCATTAAAAACCGTAGTTAGCGTTTTGGCTATATCCAATAATTAAGACGCGACGATCCAATTCGCTTTGTTTCCCAACAGATCTGATAAAAACAGTCTGGCGGAACAAAAATATAATTTTAAGGAGAGGTTTTTAATTGAATCAAATACCTGCGCAATTATTATTGCAAGTAGTTCTTATATTACTGAACGCGTTTTTCGCTATGACGGAGATCGCGGTTATTTCGCTGAATTCGACTAAGCTGAAGAAGGACGCCGAAGCCGGCGACAAAAAAGCTAAAAAGCTCTTAAAGATGGTCGAAGAACCCAACAGGTTCTTATCGACGATACAGATCGCGATAACCCTGTCCGGATTCTTGGGCAGCGCGTTTGCGGCGGATAACTTCTCAGGCTACTTAGTAGACTGGATACACGACGATCTGAACTTCACCGCTATTCCGGTCGGCGCGCTCGACACCTTAGCGCTTATCGTAATAACGCTGATAATATCCTACTTCACCCTTGTTTTGGGCGAGCTTGTGCCGAAACGTATCGCGATGCAAAAGCCGATGCAAGTCGCAAGAATAACCTGCGGAGTAGTGTCTTTTGTAGCGCTTATCACAAAACCGATCGTGTGGTTTCTCTCCGTCTCGACGAACGCCGTCCTCAGAGCTTTAAAGATGAAGACCGACGCTGAAGAGGAGGCCGTCACCGAGGAAGAAATCCGCATGATGGTCGAGAGCGGCGAAGAAAGCGGAGCTATAGATAAAGAAGAAAAGGAATGGATAGAAAACGTTTTCGATTTCGGAGACAGCACCGTACGCGAGTGTATGACTCACTTATCGGAGGTCGTCGCGATAGCCGTGAACACAAGCAAAGACGAGATAATGGAGCTCATAAAGAGCACCGGTCTTTCGCGTTTCCCGGTATATCATAAGGATATACACGACGTTTTCGGCGTATTATATGCGAGAGATTTCCTGATAGCTATGAGTTCCGGAGGGAATGTGTCTCTTGAAATGCTTGTCAGACCGACGCATTTTGTTCCCGAGACGGTTCGCTCTTCTATCGCTTTTCGCGATATGCAGGCGAGAAAAATGCATCTTTCGGTAGTAGTGGACGAATACGGCGACGTCAGCGGTATAGTAACTCTTGAGGACTTGCTCGAGGAGATAGTGGGTAATATATACGACGAGTTCGACGAGCCGGAACCGGCCGAGATCAAACAAGTGGCCGAAAATTTGTGGAAGGCTTCGGGCAGCGTGCCCATGGATGAGATCGAGTCCATGCTCGACATAAAATTCCCGGACGATCTGGATTTCGACACGCTTAACGGAATGGTCTACTACTGCTTAAGCGCGATCCCTAACGACGGCGTTGAATTAGATATTGAGGATTTCGGTATCCACGTACACGTAAAACGTATCGTAAACCGCCGCGTAGAGGAAGCCGATATCTGGAAGGTGGAGCCAGCCGAGGAATCGGAAGAAAACGAAGAATCAAAATAAGACGATCTAAGATCAAGAGGAGCCGCGCGCTCCTCTTTTTATACGTTTTATTGGTTTTGCGCCGGAGACGATCTACTGCGCATCGACTGACAAATCGAATATATATAACAAACGCGCGGAGGCGTAATTCGGCCCCCGCGCTTTAATTGATAACTCCGTCTTTACTTCAAATGCAATCCGCACGGATACGGCGCGTCTTTTTCGGGCGCTCCGTTTTTTAATACGTTTTCATAAAACTTATATCCGCCTGAAAAGTTCGAGCATTTAAACCCGTTCTCGGATAAAATACGGCACGCTATATAGCTTCTCAGGCCGCTGTGGCAATTGACGTAAATAAACTTCTCTTTATCCAACTCTCCAAGTCTGTCTCTCAGCCCGTCGAGAGGTATGTTCACCGCGCCTTTGAACCTTCCACGCTCAAATTCTCCGCGCGTTCTCACGTCGAGCATGAACGCGTTTTCGTCCTTGCAAATTTTATCCATATCGAACCAGTGATGCTGCTTGACAAGTCCGCTCCTCACGTTCTCGGCGACGAATCCCAGCATATTTACCGGGTCCTTTGCCAACGAATACGGCGGAGCGTAGGCGAGTTCAAGCTCCTCCAGATCGGAAGTCGTCATTTTTGCTCGGATCGCGGTCGCGATAACGTCTATCCTCTTATCGACGCCGCTGTAACCGACTATCTGAGCGCCCAAGATCCTTCCCGTATCGGTTTCAAATATCAATTTTGATACCATTTCCTCTGCGCCGGGATAATACGTAGCGTGAGACGCAGAGGATATCACGACTCTGTCATATTTAAGCCCCGCGTTCTCGGCCTGGCTCTCGTTCATTCCGGTCGACGCCGCCGTCAGCTCGAAAACCTTTATAACGGACGAACCCTGCGAACCGTTAAACCGCGAATTTCGACCCATTATATGATCCGCGGCTATTCTCCCCTGCTTATTAGCCGGTCCCGCCAAGGCGATATGCGCAGCGGCTCCGGTTACAAGACGCTCGACTTCGACCGCGTCGCCGACCGCGTATATATCGGGATCGGACGTCTGCATATGGGAATTAACTTTTATCGCTTTCTTTATCCCAAGCTCAAGTCCCGCTTCCTCGGCAAGATGCGACTCGGGAACGACTCCTACGGCAAGTATCGCAAACTCCGTCTCTATCGGCGCCTCCTCCTCTATCCTCGCTTCGAGCTTATCGCGTATATTCCCAAACCCGACGACGTTTTTGCTCAGCATAAGCTCTACGCCGTTGTTTAAAAGCTCGGCGTGAAGCATACACGCCATGTCGTAGTCAAGATTCGGCATGACGCTCTCCGTGCGCTGGATAAGCTTGACTTTTATGCCGCGGCGGGTCAGATTTTCCGCCATTTCAAGTCCTATAAAGCCGCCGCCTATCACGACCGCCGTTTCCGGGCTATTCTTTTTGATATAATCGTCGATCTCAAAGGTGTTTTCGACCGTTCTCAGCGTAAAGATCTTATCGCTTGCGATCCCGTCAATATCCGGAACGATCGCCTTAGCTCCGGGCGAGAGTATCAGCTTATCGTAGGTCTCGGTATACTCGCTCCCGTCGTTTAAATTACGTACCCGCACGGTCTTATTCGCCCTGTCTATAGCTATCGCTTCATTTTTAATTCTGACGTCGATATTGAATCTCTGCTTAAAGCCGCCCGGGGTCTGAAGCGTAAGCGCGCTCCTATTCTTGATCTCGCCGCCTATATAATACGGCAGACCGCAATTCGCGTACGAAACAAAGCCGCTCCTTTCGAGTATGATTATCTCCGCGTCCTCGCTGAGCCTCCTGAGCCGCGCCGCCGCGGTCGCACCGCCGGCCACTCCGCCGACAATAACTATCTTCATCCTAATTTCTCCTTCTCGGCTCTTTTGAGCGTATTATTAAAGCATCTTTTCAATTTCTTCCTTCGGTCTCAGACCCGAGGATATTTTGACCGCCTTTCCGTCCTTAAACACGATAAGGGTCGGTATGCTCATTATCTGAAACTCCGCGGCGAGTTCTTTTTCCTCGTCGACGTTGATCTTTCCTACCTTGATATCCGGATTCTCCTCCGCCACCTGTTCTACGATAGGCGCCAGCATTTTGCAGGGCATGCACCACTCCGCCCAAAAATCCACCAAAACCGTTCCCGGCGCTTTTCTTACCTCTGTTTCAAAATTGTCCTTTGTTATTTTTATACTGCTCATCTTCAAATACCTCCTATAACATTTCTTTGTTATTATTAACAAGCGTTTTATTTCTTAAAATTAATACGATAATATTATATCTAAAAAATAGCGCCTATACTGTAACTTTATCACACGCAAGCCGTTCTGATTCTCTCACGACTAATATCTTCAGACCCCTCAGTTCGCGGCGATCTTCTTCAAGGCGTCCGCGTCCAATATCCTGATCTCGCCTCTGCCAAGCTCTATCGCTCCGTCGCTTTCAAACAGCTTCAATATCCTCGACGCCACTTCGCGCGCGCTGCCCAAATGGTTGGCTATTTGACTGTGAGTGAGTTTGAGGGTAGCGCTCTCCTCTAAAACGCTCTCCTCCAGAAGAAAATCAGCGATCCTCGAATCCATTCTTTTATTCACGATCTGATCCATGACCTGCATTATATCTGACAGTCTCGACGCCATAAGCTCGTTTGTATAATTAGCGACGACGAGCGACTCGTTTAACAAACGTTTGTATACGTCGGAAGGTATATAAACCGCCTCGGCGTCCGTTTCCGCATATACCATAACGTCGAAACTCAGACTGTTTATCGCGCACGACGCGCTGAATAAGCAGGCGTCGTATTCCAAAAGCCGGTAGAGGGTCAGCTCTTTGCCTTCCTCGAAAATAGTGTACGCCCTGAGCCGCCCCGATACGACGACCAAAAAGCCTAAGCAGTCGGACGCGTCGTGTATACGCTCGCCGCTCTTAAACGTTTTGATCCGTATGCGCTCGCTTAAGTACGATTTTTGCTCGTCGCTTAGCTTATCCCAAAACGGGAAATATTTTTTATATTCCATAACGCTGCCTCAGTTAAAAAGTTTTTGTTAGTTTCTATTTAATTTTAACTAATTATTGCTTTTACGTCAACAGTAAAATAAAAAACAGATACGAATACAAAACGCAGCGTATCTGTTTAAATCGATTCTATATCTTACTTTAGTCTCAGTCGCCGTCCGTATTTATATCGACGTCGTCGTTTATCTTAAGGCTGGCGGCGAATTCGTCCTTGCCGAAAATAGTCCTGTCGTCTATCGACACGTACGGCATCCTTTTAACGACGCTTCTGTACGCGGGTCTTATTATCTTATTGCTGGTCATGATCTCTTCCATTCTGTGAGCGCACCACCCGACGATCCTCGACATTGCGAAGATAGGCGTAAACAGCTCCTGGGGGATCTTCAGCATCTGATATACAAATCCCGAATAGAAATCGACGTTCGCGCAGATCGGCTTATCCGTTCCCTTTAATTCTCTGAACGCGACTGGCGCCAGACGTTCTACCAGATCGTATAAGGCGAATTCTTTCGAATTACCGGTCTCCTCCGCCAAATACTCCGCGCGTTCTTTTAATATGACCGCGCGCGGATCCGAAAGCGTATACACCGCGTGTCCCATTCCGTAGATCAGGCCCTTGCCGTCTCCGGCTTCCTTACGAAGGATCTTCTTGAGATACTCGAGAACCTCTCCCTCGTCTTCCCAGTTTTTAACGTTTTCCTTGATCTCGTTCATCTGCGACATCATTTTATCGTTCGCGCCGCCGTGCTTAGGCCCCTTAAGCGAGCCTACGGCCGCCGCAATAGCCGAATACGTATCCGTGCCGGTAGACGAGAGCACGTGAACCGCAAACGCCGAGTTATTTCCGCCGCCGTGTTCCGCCTGCAGCATCATCGCAAGATCGAGTATCTGCGCTTCAAGCTCGGTATACTGATTATCGTCTCTGATCATATACAAAAAGTTCTCGGCGGTAGACAGCTTGGGATTTGGATTATGTATCACAAGACTCTGGTTATCAAAATAATGCCGCTTACACGCGTACGAATTCGCGATCAGGACCGGGAACCTCGCTATCAGCTCTAAACTCTGCCTGATCAGATTCGGGATCGATATGTCGTCCGGATTATCGTCGTATGAATAAAGCGCCAATATGCCTCTTCCCAGCTTGTTCATAACGTTTTTGCCGGGCGCTTTTAGGATCATATCCTCCGTAAACTCGAACGGCAGATTTCGCATATCCGCAAGCTGAGCGGTAAACGTATCGAGCAGCTCTCTTGTGGGCAAAAAACCAAAAAGCAACAAAAACGTAACTTCTTCAAAACCGTACCTATGCTCCGCCATGCAATGCGCGACGATATCCTCTATATCTATGCCGCGGTATCTGAGTTTACCTTCGACCGGCGACTTGTTTCCCTCGTCGATAACATAACCGTGAACCTCGCCTATAGAAGTCAAACCCGCCAACACTCCCGTGCCGTCCGAGTTTCTAAGTCCGCGTTTAACATTATATTCGGAATAATAATGAGCTGGTATTTTATTCCATGTCGAGTTCTGGCTTCTTATCAGATCGATATATCTGTCAATATTGATCTTACTTTTATCATTATCAAAATTCGGCATTTCCAACACTCCATTTCTTTATATCATTACACCCTGTACTTACTATTACAGACTATTATCATATGAATATTATAACCTTAATCCGAGATTGTGTCAAGCTAAGACGCTTGCCTGTGAAAACCGCGCCAATATCCGCGCGTTTCTCATTCCTTGATAAATTTATTGACGTTATGCTTATATTCCTGCGGCGTCATGCCGTACGCGGCCTTGAACATCCTGTTAAACGTTCGCTGAGTCTCAAACCCGGAAAGTTGGCTTATAACGGTAAACGTCTCGTTGGTCGTGCGTATGAGATTGGCCGCGTATTCCGCTCTTATAAGCCCCAAATAGTTTCTTAAATTCATTTTGAATTTCTTACTGAATATCTCTGATATATAGCATTCGCTCACATTAAAATGCTTAGCGAGCGAGGCTCTTGTGATCGGCTCGGTGAAGTTTTCTTCAACGTATTTAACTATCTTTGAAGTTATATCCTTTACCGGCGGACTCGAGCTTTGTTCGAGCTTAAGCGTTTCCAAAATATACGACATTATCACGCACGCCCAGGAAAATCTTATCTCAAACGAATCGTCCGGGTTTATGCAATTAAGCGCGCATCTAAAGCCTTCGCCTATCTGTTCGGAGGTTATGACCGGCGTCCGAGGCTTAAAATTACCCAGATCCGGAAACAGCTTTCCAAACAGCTTTGGCTCTATCATCAATATCAAAACTTCCGAATCCTTTTTTTCCAGACTGAAGAACGAATGCACCGTCTCGGGGAACACCACGACGGCCGAACCCTGGTTTACGGTATACGGTCTATCCTCGATCTTTACATGCTGAACGCCGTTGTATACGTATACAATTTCTATATATCTGTGCATATGCTCGGGAAAATCGAGCTCGTAATTATTATGTTTTACGGTAAGGTCCGTTTTTCTAATCTCATATTTAGGCAGCAAAACCCTCGCCTCCTAAGAGTCTACATTTTGTCTAATAAAACACATTTTATGACTTTTATTATAGCTTATAAAGCGCTATAGTTCAAGTAGAAAATAAATTTAACGCTACATTAATATATTTAAGGAGGAAAAACAATGAATATGCGAAAAATTATATCCTCGATCACGGCGGCGGTCATGACCGTAACATGTCTGCCCGCGGCGATGGTATACGCGGACGACTCCGTGCAGACGACGGCGTATGTTTCCGAAGAGACTCCGAACGAGACGCCGGGCGACGATGCGAGCGTCTCCGAGACTGCTTCCGCCGCTCAGGCGAATACCGCAGATGCGGGCGAGGCGGTCGAAACGAGCGAAAGCGCCCAGCTTTCTAACGATCTCCTGCCGTATCAGGATACGTCTCTTTCGTTTGAGGAAAGAGCGGCCGATCTGGTGGCGAGAATGACGCTCGAGGAGAAGGCGGCTCAGACCGCGGCCAAAGGGGCTCCGGCTATCCCGCGTCTTGGCGTGCACTCCTACTACTACTGGAGAGAGGCCATTCACGGCGTTGCAAGACAGGGCGGAGCTACGAGTTTCCCGTCGAGCCTCGCTATGTCCAACACATGGGACAGAGACCTTATCTTTGAGACTATGGACATCACCTCTACCGAGGCGAGAGGTAAAAACAACCGTTACGACCTTAACTATTGGAACCCGACCATCAACATGGCGAGAGATCCGAGATGGGGCAGAAACGAGGAATCCTACGGCGAGGATCCGTATCTGACCTCCGAGCTCGGTTCCCAGGCCGTTAAGGGTATGCAGGGTACGGACGAGAAATATCTTAAGACAATTTCAACGCTTAAGCATTACGCGGCCAACAACTGCGAGGGCGAGCGCCAAAGCGGAACGTCTATCATGAACGAGAGTACTATGAGAGAGTACTACTCGAGAGCCTTTAGAGATATAGTAGAAAGCGCGGATCCGGGAGCGGCTATGACCTCTTATAACGGAACCACGATATATAGAAACGGCGAAATACTCGTATCTTCCACCGGCCAAGCAATAGACTATATCGCGTCGAGCGCAAACTCGTATCTGGTAAACGATCTCTTAAGACGTACCTACGGTTTCGACGGCTTTATTGTCGGCGACTGCGGCGCATGGGACAACCTTTTTGGACAGCAGCCTATTCGTCAAAAGTTATATCCTAACGAAACGCTCGAAAATATTACGGCGCCTATGACCGTATCGAAAGCCATAGAGGCCGGCTCAAGCCTCGACTGTAACAGCGGCGGCTCGGGTACGGCTCAGGTAGCCACGGCTGTCGAACAGGGACTTATCAGCGAAGATCTGCTCGACATTGCGGTATACGAGCTCTTCCTGCAGAGATTCAAGACCGGCGAATTCGACGACGGAGCTACGTATCAGGACATCGACTCCGACGTGATCGAATCCGACGATCATGTCGCAAAAGCCGAAGAGGCGGCGGAGAAGAGCTGGGTCCTGCTTGAGAACAACGACGGAACTCTTCCGCTTAGCGCTGACGACGATACGCTCGATATAGCCGTCGTCGGTAATCTTGCGGGCGAAGTCGTACTCGGCGACTACTCGGCCGATATGGATCAGATGACCTCCGAACTCACCTCTCCTATAGACGGTATAGAAAGCGCGTTCCCCAATGCAAACGTCCAGTACATAGGCAACGTAGACGAGAACACGCCGCTCTTCAATATCAGGAACATAACCCTCGTAAGGAGCTCTGGCGGAAACGTGACCTTGGATCTGTCGGAAGCTGAAAATCTCATCGGCATGACCGAGTCGGACGGACAGTTAAACGACATCACCTCTGCGGGTCTTGCTATAATACCCGACGTTGATTTTTCAAACGTCACCGACATACAGATAGAGGCTTCATCCATGCCCGGTATGCCTAACGTCACGGTAGCGATAGGCTACGGCAGCGCTTCTCAGAACGCGGCCAACGTCGAGATCGCGGACACCGGTTCCGAGGATAAATATCAAACCAATACCGGCGTATACAACGGAGCTACGGGCGGTTATACCGAAGTCAGGGATATGCATATAACGATAACCGCAAACACCGACTTCACCGTGGATAACTACAGATCCTCGCTGGACGGCGCCGACTACATCATAGCCTACGGCGGAACTACCGAAGCGGATTCCGGCGAGTCCAACGACAGAGAATCTATAGATCTGCCGGATAGTCAGTCGCACGTTCAGCAGCTCTGCGACGCGTATCCCGAAAAGACCATTGTAGCGCTCCAGACCGTAGGTCAGGTAAACGTCGAGGGCTTTAAAGACAAATGCGCGGCGCTGCTCTGGACCTCTTATAACGGTCAAACTCAGGGCAGAGCGCTCGGATACATACTGAACGGAACTGTCAACCCCTCCGGTAAGCTCTCCACTACCTGGTATACGAGCGAAGATCTCGAGAAGATGCCAATCGGCACTTCCAGACAGAGCATAGACGGCATCAACTATAACTTTACAAGCTACGAACTGACGGAGGATATAAACAATCCGGACGCTGAATATCCCGGACGCACCTATCAATATTATAAAGGAACTCCGGTCTACCCGTTCGGCTACGGTACGAGCTACACGACTTTCGCATACTCTAACGTAAACGTAAGCCAGTCGACCGCCGACGCGAACGATGTAATAACCGTAACGGCGGACGTGACCAATACCGGTTCGGTCGCTGGAACCGATGTCGCTCAGCTCTATATCTCCGTACCCGGAGCGGACGGCGACAATCTCCCTCTGAAACAACTAAAAGGCTTCGAGAGAGTAGAGCTCGAGCCGCAAGAGACCAAGACGGTATCATTTGATCTCGATATCTCAGACGTATATTTCTTCGACGAAACTACTCAGAAGAACTATGTTATAAGCGGCGACTATACTGCGTATGTAGCCGGAAGTTCGGATATTGAGAACGCAAACAACGTAAAATTCAGCGTAAGCGGCGATATCGCCGAGACTCTCAAGAGCGCTTACGCGATCCCGTCCGGAATCAAGCTCTATATAGCGACCGACGAGACCGGAACGCATGAGAACGAACCCGGAAACTCCATAGACGCGGGCGTAAGCGTAACCTTAAAGAACGACGCGGTCGTTACGGACTTTGCCGCAAACGGCGTTACGGTTTCATATAGCAGCTCGGATAACGACGTGGCGACCGTAGACGAAAACGGCATAGTCAGAGCCGGAACTTCCGAAGGCGTAGCGACTATAACCGTTACCGCCTCTAAAGCCGGAAGCGAAAACGTTACGACGACCTTCCCGGTAGTTACGCAGGAAAAAGAGAGAATGAGCGACGAAACCAAGAACGGCTATCTCGCCGAGCTCGACGCCGCTTTTGCAAACTGCCCCGAGATAGCGTACACCGCCGAGAACTGGCGCCTCCTTGAGGATACGTACAATTCGGCGCGCGAGTTTGTTGAAAACGCAGTCTTAGAAGACGGAGTGGCGCTGCAAGTCGAGGACGCGATAAACGCTATAGAATCGATAGAGAGAATCGCGCTTGAGGAGAGTTACTCTATAGCGTCGACCAACAGCTACGCTATAGTAGATAATCGAATAGAATATTCGCCGAGCGGAATAGGAACATATACCGCGACGGAGACGACGATCGACGGCACGATCACCGTGGATAATCCCGCGACCATCGATCTGACCGCGCTGGACGGCGGCGCTGCTGTCGATTCCCAGCTCATATGGTCGGTCGAGAGGCTCGACGGCTCCGGCAGACAGGACGCGGAGATAGATATAAACACCGGCAGACTTACCCTCTACGAGAACGGCGTGTTTAGGATAACCGCTTCCGACTACCCGAACGAGAAATCCGGTTCTATCGTCGTATACGCAAACCTGCAGATAGAGGGCGAGAGCGCCGACGACGGCGGCGGCGCGGATCTTGAAGACGAAAAGAGCGGCGCGAGCGGCGGCCTTAACGCCGGAAGTTCTGAGGACTACTGGCTCAGATTCGACGGAGTCAAGCTCGATAAGCTGACCGACATTACGTTTAGGATCTCCAAAAACCAGGATCCGAGCGTTATCAACGTCTCGCTCCTGCCCAATTCGGATTGGATATTCGCCACCGTCGAGGCTCCGGCTACCGGCTCGTGGTCGAACTGGACCGAGGTCAAAGCCGACGTAAACCGCAACGAACTGGATAAGCTCACGCTTGACGAAAACGGCTGCGGAACGATATACGTACAGACAAACGCGGCTAATCTCGACTTTATGAAACTGAACTACAACACCTCCGACCTCGACGTGGTTTGTCTGGAAGACGGAGAGATAGAGGTTACCTCCCCCTACGACTCCGGCGTGCTGACGAGCGCGGTATACGACGAGAACGGAACGATGACGAACTACGAGACCCAAGAGATGAACGCGGAGACCGACGTCTATACCTTTAACGGATTTAGCGAGGGCGACGACGTCAAACTATTCGCTTGGGAAAATACAGAGTCTATAGCTCCCCTTGACGACGCGGTAAGCGTTACATATCGCGAACCTACCGCCAAGGAGCTCACCGTATACAACTTCAGCGACTCGGTATTCGACTCCTTCTTTAATTCGCCAAGAGGCCAGTTCTTAACGAGCGGCATCGGTATGGACGGTTACGGCGGCTGGAATACCGGCTCAGGCGGCAGTTATACATACAACGGAAGAACGTATAATTTCACCAGGAGTCTCAGAGGCGGACGCGGCGGAGAGACGGAGCTTAGAGTATATTTCACTCCCGACAGCGACGGCGTGGTCACGGCGATATTCAGCGCAAGCTCGGATAGATTCATGGCGATCGAGCAGGACGGCGAGGTTGTTGAAAGATACGGCAACGGCGAAATATCAATCGTTCAGGCAAACGTAACCGCCGGAATTCCCGTCTCGATCTACGGCGGCGGTTCAAACAAAGAGCTCTACGGAGTCCTGTTCGAGGCGGACGCCGAAGTCGAGATCACGACTCCTTCTCCGACCGTCGAGCCCACGCCTACGGCTACTCCCGAACCTCTTCCGGAAATAATTACCGAGTTCGACCTGCAATTTGAAAACTTCCAGAATAAGTGGGGCGACGCTAATATAGCTTCGGGCGCTACCGGAAGTATGGTAGAAAACACCAGAGACGGGGATATCCTCTATTTCGGAGAACAGACTATGGACGGACTTGTCGCGATCGATATCAACGCCGCTATAAGACACGACGCGGGTACGGCTACGGCAACTCTTTACGCGGTCGATATGAATGGCGTAAACGTAGGCTCCGCGAGCCAGAGCGAGATAAACGCTCTCCTGACCGACGAAAACAGGCTCGGCTCCGTGAACCTCATAGCGACCGAGGGGAGCTGGAGTACCTACTACGACCATCGGATACGTCTAAGTTCGAGCGGAAGAAAGGGGCTTTTCGTCAAGCTCAACACCACCGGCAAATACTGCGGAAACTTCGACTTCATGCACCTGATGTATACGCGCGCGGACGCCTCTTCGGCGAGCGCCGCGGAAGAGCCCGCGGTTCTGACCGCCGAAAACGCTAACGCGAAGATAAGCGTGGTCGGAGATACGATAAGCGTAACAAACAAATCCGACTCTTCGGTATCGCAGCTGAGCTATAACGAGACGTACGGGAAAAACGTTACGTTTAAGAAGTTAGTTAACTGGAACGGAGTTATCGCCGCTCTCGTCGAGGACAACGATACCGGGGCTACGCAAATAATCACAAGCCCCGCGGGAACGGTTTGGATGGACGCGACGCCGACCGACTTCGCTGAAGCCGACGTGCAGACGAGCGACTTTATCATAAACGATATGCTTGTATCAGGCGATCAGATGTACTTAGGCTGCGACGACGGTCTGCTGATAACAATGCCGATCTGCACGAAGTGCGCGACCTTAAAACAGGTATGCGATTTCGATATAACCGAACTCGAAGAGTCCGAGGGAACGCTCTACTTATACGGCAGATCCGATCAGGCGCAGATCGATCTTTCAGAGGCGAGACAGAGCGAGATCTCTGCGGAGACGGCGCTTGAACTCAGCTCGAGCGGCGAAGCCGTACTCGTCGATCTAAGAAGCGCGGAGGAGTTCGCGGCTAACAGTATAGACGGAGCCGTAAACGTTCCGAGCGACGGATTTGCAAATTGGCTCGCGACCCAATCGGTCGACAGTACTATAATCGTTTACTGCGCGTCCGGAACGCGTTCGGCCAAAGCGATCGAAACGGCTTTGGAATTGGGATATCTAAACGTTTACAACGCCGGCGGTATTGATAATTTGATCTAAAAATTAAAATCCCGGCCGCGGTCCGCGCGGTCGGGGCGTAAATTGATTTCTTCCCAATACTATCAATTTTATGAAAGGCCATGATCGAATCTCATGGCTTTTTCTAACGAAAAAAAACGAGCCGGGACGACGCCCGACTCATGGGGGGATTATTATAAATTAGTTTTAAATGAAGTTATATCTTACCTAAGAACCTTCCTCCGTCGCCTATCTCTGAGATATAGAAATCGGCGTCGTAACCTATTTTTTCTTTATACGCGGCTCCCGCCTGTTTTATGTATTTGTCTACGCTCTCGTCCTTAACGAGACTTACGGTGCAGCCGCCGAAACCGGCGCCGGACATCCTCGAACCGAGTACGCCGTCCACTTTTCTCGCCTCTTCTACCAGCGTATCGAGTTCTACGCAGCTGACCTCGTAGTCGTCGCGAAGCGAGTCGTGGGATTCGTTCATCAATCTGCCGAACGCCTCAAGATCTCCGTTATTTAACACTTCAACAGACTTCTTAACTCTGTCGTCCTCGGATATTACGTGTCTAACCCTTCTTCTTATTACTTCGTCCTCGATTTTATCTTCATACTTTTCAAATTCGCCGAGGCTTATATCGCCGAGGCAGTCCGCGTCCGGGATATGTTTTTGAAGTATCTTAAGTCCTGCCTCGCACTCCGCGCGTCTCTCGTTATACTTAGACGAAGCGAGCGAACGCTTTTTATTCGTATTGGAGACCACTATCTTTATTCCATGCTTGCTAAGTTCAACCGGGACAAGCTCGTATTCCAGCGTCTTGCAGTTTAAAAATATAGCGTGGTTTTCCTTGCCCATAGCCGAAGAGAACTGATCCATTATGCCGCAGTTGACCCCGATATAATGGTGCTCCGCCATCTGCCCGATCTTCGCGATCTCTATCCCGTCTATGTCGCGGCGGCCGCCGAGATACGCCATAGCTATACCCGACGCTACCTCTATCGCCGCCGACGAAGAAAGTCCGCCGCCGTGGGGCGTGGTGTCGTCGTAGAGCATATCGGCGCCGACTATGTTATAGCCGTTGTCTCTCAGTTCTTTAAACACGCCGAACTGGTAATTGCCCCATTTCAGATCCTTATATTCGTCTATCGTATTTAGATCTCCCTCTACCATCTCGCCGAGATCGGTCGCCATCATCCGAACGATACTGTCCTCTCTCGGTCTTGCGATTATCGTCGTAGCCATCGTAAGCGCCGCGGGAAAAACGTAACCGCCGTTGTAGTCCGTGTGCTCGCCGATCAAGTTGACGCGGCCCGGAGATCTGAATACGTACAATTCTCCGCCCTCGCCAAATTCCTTTATAAATCGCTCCTTAAGCTTCATTATCTTTTCATCCATCGTCATTATCCCATACCTTTCCGCCCGCTTCTATACCACAAATTATACAAAGCTATTTTAGGCAAATATATTTATCTAATTATATCACGCCGCCGTCTATTTTTCCATACTTTTTAAAAACTTTTCGTGCGCTTTTTTAAGCTGCTCCGCCATCTCCTCGGGAGCAGTCGGGTTGCACGACGCCCACGCGCCGGTCTCGCTGGAAGCGTTGAACTTCTGCTTGTCCGCGGACCGCATCGGCGGGTAGAACTCAATATGAAAATGGTAATACTCGCTCGCGTCCTCGCCGTTTACCGGATCCTGATGCATACACATCATATACGGGAAAGTATAATCGAACAGGCTGTCCAATGTTCCGGCGGTCTCTTTGAGTATCTTCGCCAGATTGTCCTTTTGACGATCGCTGAATTGAGTCAAGTTCTGCACATGTCCCTTCGCCGCGACGTATACGCCGTATGGGTAGTCGGCGAAGAACGGAAGGAAGGTTATAAAGTCCTCGTTCTCTATGATCACGCGCTTTCCGAACTCCTTCTCGTTTTTAACTATATCGCAGATCAGACATTCGCCCTTTTCCTCTTTATACTCCTTACATGAAGCAAGCTCGAGTTCGAGTTTCTTCGGGATATAGCTGTAGCCGTAGATCTGACCGTGCGGATGCGGCATGGTGACTCCGACCACGTCGCCCCTGTTCTCGAAGATGAATATGTATTTTATCCTTTCATCTTTGCGAAGTTCTTCAAAGCGCGACGTCCACAGGTCTACAAGCTCTCTTATATGCTCTACGCTGAGCTCGGGCAGCGTGACCGTGTGCTCCGGCGAATACAGTATAACCTCGCACTTTCCGTACGCTTCTTTGGTCTTATACAGCTCGGTCGCCACGTCGTCCGGGACCGGCGGATTCTGCGACAGCGCCGGAAAATCGTTGTCATACTCGTACACCGTGAAATGTTCGGGAACCTTACCCGAACCCGGACAGAACGGACACCAATCCTTAGGCATCTGCGGCCTATTCTGTCTGTGCGACGCGATCATTACCCAATCCTTGATAAGCGGATTATACCTCAATTCAGCCATCTTTTATCACTCCAAATATAAAAATTTAAACTGTTTTTATTAATTTGAGTTTAGTACACTATCTTTCTTAAGTCAATATAAAATAATTGATAACAACGTCTTAAATTATCACCAAAGCATTGGAATCGCGCAAAACATATGCTATAATACACCTATCAAAAATATGTCAAATACGCGCGATAAGGAGAATCGATATGCCTATTATTTGCAACCAAAACCAAAACTCAACCGAGTTTCATCTATTTAACGACAACGTAAGCTACATAATCGCGGTTCTGCCGAGCGGCGACCTGGCTCAGCTCTATTTCGGGAAGAGGCTTAGACACTGCGATTCGTTTTCGCATATGTTTGAGAACGAGCTGCGCCCGTTCTCGTCCGTGTCAAAACAGACGGAGTTTGCCTATACGTTAGAACATATCAAGCAGGAATACCCGTCCTGCGGCAACACCGATATGAGAAACCCCGCCGTCGAGATTGTATCTCAAAACGGATGCTTCGCGACCGATTTCAAATACCGCTCCCACGAAATATATAAGGGTAAAAAACCGCTGAGCGGACTCCCCGCCGCCTACGTCGAAAGCGAAGACGAGGCGGACACGCTCGAGATACTCCTCTACGACGACGTGATAAAATGCGGCGTCGAGCTGAGCTATACTATATTCAGAGATTACGCCGCGATAACCAGGAGCGCAAGGATCGTAAACGAAGGCGACGGTTCTGTCAAATTAAACCGCGCTATGAGCTTAAATCTCGATCTGCCGGACTGCAACTTTGATATGGTAACGCTTTGCGGCGCGTGGGCGAGAGAGCGAAACGTCAATATCAGAAAGCTCGGCTACGGCTCCCAGTCCGTGCAGAGCCTGCGCGGGGCGAGCAGCCACCATTTTAACCCGTTCATGGCGCTTAAAAGGCCGAATACCGACGAGTTCTCGGGCGAGGTCTACGGCTTCAGCCTGGTCTACAGCGGCAATTTCTTAGTCTCCGCCGATGTGGACACCTACGACGTGACCCGCGTTCAGCTCGGTATAAATCCTCAAAACTTCCGCTGGACTTTGAAGCGGGGCGAGGAATTTCAGACGCCCGAGGCCGTCATGGTCTACTCCCGCGGCGGTCTGAACGGCATGAGCCGTCAGTTTCACGACCTGTTCAAAAACAGGCTCGCGCGCGGAAAATGGCGGGACAGGGAACGCCCGATCCTGCTCAATAACTGGGAAGCGACTTACTTCGACTTCGACGAGGAGAAGATACTCGGCATAGCCGAGACCGGCAAGGAGCTCGGCGTCGAACTCTTCGTATTGGACGACGGCTGGTTCGGGAAACGCAACGACGATACCTCATCGCTGGGCGACTGGTTCGTGAATAAAGAAAAGCTGCCGAGCGGACTTACCGGGCTGTCCAAAAAGATAAACGATATGGGACTGATGTTCGGCCTTTGGATAGAGCCCGAGATGGTGAACAAGGACAGCGAACTGTACCGCAATCATCCGGACTGGGTCCTTGGAACCGTAGACAGGGAGCCGGCGCTCTGCAGGAATCAGCTCATACTCGACTTTTCAAAGAGCGAAGTCGTAGACTATATATACGACGCGCTCTACAAACTATTTTCGGAGATAAATCTGTCCTACGTAAAATGGGATATGAACAGAAACATGAGTCATGTGTTTTCAAGAGGCAACGACGCGGATTATCAGGGAATGGTCGTCCACAAATACATCCTCGGCGTATACGACCTGTACGAACGCCTGACGACCGCGTTCCCCAACATACTTTTCGAATCCTGCGCGGGAGGCGGCGGCAGGTTCGATCCCGGCATGCTCTACTACGCGCCGCAGGGCTGGACGAGCGACGACACGGACGCCGTGGAACGCCTTAAAATACAGTACGGAACGTCGCTGGTATACCCGGTCTGCTCGATGGGCGCTCACGTCTCGGCCGTACCCAATCACCAGCTCTCAAGAACTACGAGCATCGACACGAGGGCGGCGGTGGCTTATTTCGGCGCGTTCGGCTACGAGCTTGATCTGGCTAAGCTCTCGGACGCCGAGAAAGAAAAGGTAAAGGCGCAGATCGCGTTTATGAAGGCTAATCGAAAGCTTCTCCAGTTCGGCGACTTCTACAGGCTCAGAGCGCCCTCTTACAAGGAGCTGACCGGGAGCGACGGCAACACGGTCGCATGGATGTCGGTATCCCCCGATAAGAAGCATGCGGTCTTAGGGTATTATAAAATACTTAGCGACGTCAATATGGGCTTCGACAGACTTCCATTAATTGGGCTTGACGAAAACAGTCGTTATGTAGTATCATTAAATGGAACTCGATGCTATGATACTGCTGTGAACGGAGACGAGCTGATAAACCACGGTCTCATAATCCAAAAATACGACTATAACGAGACAAACCCAAACCCGTCTTTGTTCGGCGACTTCACATGCAGAGTTTACACATTCGACGCTGAGTAACCTCCGTCTCACGCGTCGCATACAAAATATTGGATGGTGAAAGCGCGTGACAAAAACAACCTATAGCGTCCTTTGCATTTTTATATTGTTGCTTGCGGCCGCTATAACGCTAATTTTTAGCGTGAATGGATACGCATATGAGATCGACGAAAACGGCGGCGAATACGACGGATACATAGTAAAATTCAAACAGTATGAGCCGGACGTAACCGGAATAAACCAAAGCTCCGACATAAACGTCTGGGACGAGCTTGTTCCGAACCATTATATATATACTCTGAAAAACCCGACCGACGAGTATATCGACTACCTCTATGAGTCGGGAACGACCGAATATATATGCAAGAACTACATAATAGAGAACGAGACGCCCGAATCCGAGACGGGGATTAACGTATTCCCCGCGCCCGGCAACGGCGCAGTTCTCTCGGACGAATTGCCCGAGCCTAACGATCCGTACTATGCGAGCAGGCAGTGGAATCTCAGAATGATAAACGCGGCGTACGCTTGGGCTACGGGCGCGACCGGCGAAGGGGTCCGCGTGGGCGTTATCGACAGCGGAGTCGAATCTACGCACGACGACTTGTCCGCGCATGTTACTACCGGGTATAACGTAATAAACAACTCTTACGATACCGAACCCGACGGCAACCGGCACGGCACGTTTGTCTCGGGTATAATCGCCGCCGAGACGAATAACGGAATCGGGATAGCGGGCTGTTCGGACGCTACAATCGTTCCGATAAAGGCGTTCTCAGGGAGCAAAACCTCGCTGAGTTACATAACAAGATCGATATACGTCGCGGTTGACGACTTAGACTGCGAAGTCCTAAACCTCAGCTTCACTATAGCCTATAACGAATCGAGCGCCAACCAGACAGCGATGCGCGAGGCTGTAGATTACGCGACGTCAAAAGACGTTATATGCGTGGCCGCCGCGGGAAATCAGAATTCTTCCCAGATAAACGCTCCGGCGTGTTTCGACAACGTAGTCGGAGTAGGCTCGCTGACCTCGTCCGGCGTTAGGGCGAGTACTTCAAATTATAACTATACGGTAGACGCGACCGCTCCCGGCGTGAACGTATATAGCTCTACCTTGAATAATTCGTATACAACCGGTTCGGGTACTTCGTACGCGGCTCCGCACGTCGCCGCGGCGGCGGCTATAGCTAAGTCGCTCGACCCGTATATCACGCCCGCCGAGTTTAACGCAGTACTCTCGGTCTGCTCGGACGATCTTGGAGATACGGGTTACGACGTCGAATACGGCTGGGGATGTCTGAATATACAAAAAATAATCGACTTCATGTCCGGCGGAGAATTTGGAATAGCCGACTCGTCCGTCGCTGTCGACGCCGGGGCTCCTTCTGTTGCCGACGTAAAGCTGACCCTAAACAACACGCTGTATAAGGACGTAAGCGCTACGGTATATTTAGCCGCGTTCGACCAAAACGGCGCCTTGTATTCGTTGGTATGCGACGAGACCCTCGTCGGTACGGATACCGAGACGATCATATCCGAAACGCTTGAACTCCCCGACGGCGGCGGAGTTGTAAAAGCGTACGTATGGGATGAAAACCAGCGGCCGCTGACCGACGTATATGATATTTATCGATCGGACGACATTCAAACGGACGGCAGTCAAACCGATACTTATCAAACGGACGGCGCGGCTTAAAAAGTTATTTTCTTGTTTTTCCGGAGCTTTTGAAGCTCCGGTTTTTTGCCGCTCAAACCAATTTGACGGATACGAACATATTTATCCCAAATACAAAATATAATATCATATGGGAAAAATACGCCTTAGGGAGTGAGAAATATGTATGTATTCAGGTTTAAGACGGTCTTACTGTTTTTAGCGCTCTTCTGCGCTTTGGCTTTCAGTCTCAATTATTTTATAATACAAGACCGCGGCGGCGCGTACGACGAGCTTGCGGTCTCGGGCGATGCGTCCGTCGAGTTGCCGATAATAATGTATCACGGCGTGATAGACCAGAGCAAATGGGTAAACGAATACGTAATTTCCAAGGAGAGCTTTGAATCCGACCTTATATATCTTAAGCAAAACGGGTATACGACCGTGACGATCGGCGAGGTAATAGACTATGTATATAGCGGCGCGCCGCTTCCAGAAAAACCGATCGTTCTCACATTCGACGACGGCTTTTACAACAACCTGAGCATCGTATATCCGCTGCTTGAGAAATATAATATGAAAGCCGTGATCTCAGTCGTCGGCGCGTATACAGATAAATATTCCGAACTGGACGATAAGAACCCCGGCTACGCGTACCTGAGCTGGGACGACGTCCGCTTTCTTTCAGAATCTGGCTTAGTGGAAATAGGCAACCACAGCTACGACATGCACAGCATAGATTCCGCAAGGAACGGGACTAAAAAGAACAAAAACGAGAGCGAAGAACATTACAGAAAGGCGCTCACCGAAGACGCCGGAAAGATGCAGGAACTTTGCGCCAAGAATTTGGGCTTCGAGCCCGCGGTGTTCACATACCCGTACGGGGCTATAAGCGAATGTTCGATCGATATCCTAAACGAAATCGGCTTCAAAGCTTCGCTCTCCTGCGAGGAGAGAATAAACTACATAAGCGTCGGCGATACCTCCTCTCTCTGCTGTATGAATAGGTTCTTCAGAAGTAACGATAAATCTTTAAGCGCGATACTAACGTAGAGATTAGCGATTAGAGATTAGCGATTAGGAAGTCCAATACGTTTCTGTAGCGTTAAAAACGGTTTCTTAAGCCGCATAGGAAAACAGAGTATTCCATTCGCTTGCCGTATCGTTCGGCGTTAAACTAGCAAATATCCGCCCCTATTCGCTATTCGCTAATCTCTAATCTCTACTTCTCTAATCGCTACGTTGTTGACAACTGAAAAATTTTATTGTATAATAAAAGCAGAAAAGAGGAGAACCGTTAAACGGTTAGCCAGAGAATGATTTAAATTAATATAGTCGCTCTCTGCCAAGGGCGGCTATATCGCTTTTATGGAAACTATTATTAAAAAAAATAATAATAGATACGATCACTTTAAGTAATGCGTTCCACATAAGCGTCACCCCCTTCCTGCCGCTGGTTGCGACAATAGGCGGTGGCTAACCGTCCTTCAATTACCTCTTATCTGCTTCAATAATTATATATCATTCGACATACTTAGTCAATTTACAATTCTCTTACAAAGTATCCCAATTACGCAAACATAGCCGCTTAGACGTTAAAGAATCCCGTTTCACTCCTAATCGCTAATACCTAATCTCTACGTTGCTAATCCTTACGCTCGTCAATCTCATTTATATCATACGGCGTGGTCTGATATACAAAGTAGTTCAGCCAGTTCGAATACAAAAGATTCGCGTGGGCTCTCCACTTCATAGGCGGCTTTTGTTTCGGGTCGTCGTTCGGGAAATAGTTTTTAGGCATGTCTATATCCAAACCCTTTTCCAAATCTCTGAAGTATTCCTTGGCGAGGGTCGTATCGTCGTACTCCGAGTGTCCGGTCACAAAGAACTGCCGCTCGCTCTTCGCGGTGACTATATACACGCCGCTCTCGTCCGAGACGGACAGTATCTCAAGCTCGGGAACTTTTTCAATATCCTCCGCCCTGACCTCGGTATGTCTCGACTGCGGCACGTAAAACGTATCGTCGAAGCCGCGCAGGAGTATCTTATGCTTCTTCTCCGGCAGTACGTAATGCTCGAACACGCCGAATATCTTTTTATCGGTAGGATACTTCTTGATCCCATAATGGTAGTAAAGCCCCGCCTGAGCGCCCCAGCAGATATGAAACGTCGAAGTTACGTTCTTCTTCGACCACTCCATGATCTCGCAAAGCTCCTCCCAGTAATCTACCTCTTCAAATTCAAGGTGTTCGACCGGAGCCCCGGTTATTATCATTCCGTCGAATTTCTTATGCTTTATATTGTCGAACGTCACGTAAAACGTATCCAGATGGCTCTGCGACGTATTTTTAGATTCATACGACTTGGTATGCATAAACGTGGCGTTGATCTGAAGCGGAGTGTTGCCGAGCATTCTAAGCAGTTGGGTCTCGGTGTCTATCTTGGTCGGCATCAGGTTCAGAATCACTATTTCAAGCGGACGAATATCCTGGGATATAGCCCGCGTCTCGGTCATAACAAATATATTCTCGTTTCCCAAAGTCTCTATTGCCGGTAGATTATCTCTTACTTTTATTGGCATATAACGTCACTTCCTGAATATAAATTTAAGCTAATAAAAGTTATTATATCACAGCGGCGTTCTTTAGTAAAGTAGATTTCTCAAGAATCAAAGTTTTAAAAGCCCCGGCGCGTTCTCCGCGTCTAAAAATTCCCGCGAGGTATTTGCTTTATGGATTTTTATCTTCGTTATAAATGTGAAAACTCCCTTTCCCGGATTTTTTGGCGGTATAGAGAGCGTCGTCCGCCTCGCTGTAAAGACGCGCGAAGCTCTTGCTTCTTCCTCTTGCGAACGCTATCCCCACGCTGCAGCTCGTCTTTATGTATTCGCCGCCGTAGTTTACCTGCGAAAAGTAATCGAGGAGCCTGCGCGCTTTCTCAAGCAAAGCTTCCATCTCCATATCCTCAGCAAACAGGATAAACTCGTCGCCGCCGATCCTTCCGACTCCCTCGCTAAACGGAAAAGCCGTCTTGATACATCGCGAAAATTCGCGCAGCGCTTGATCGCCGCATGGGTGGCCGTACCTGTCGTTGATACTCTTGAAATCGTCTATGTCGAAGATAAGCAAGCTCGCCGTTTCATCGTCGTCAAAACCGCTTATGCGGCTCGTCACATACGCCTCGATCGCCGTCTTGTTAAGCGCGTTCGTAAGCGGGTCCCTCTGCGTTACGTCTTCCAAACGCAGTATCGTCTCTTTCTGAGACATAATATCGCTGAGCAGGCCGATACCGCATACGGCTTCGCGTTCCATATCGAACTGGGATAAGATACGCGCCTGATACCAACGTTCGCGCCCGTTCTCTCCCGAGATCAATATCTCGCCTTCCTGATAATCGATCCCATCTTTCAGCCCTTCGCTCCAGCTTTTAAAAAGCCGGGTCGTCTCTTCGCTCAGCCCGCGCTCCTTAGCCGCCCATCGCAAAAAACCGGTTATATGCGACGGGTATCCGAAAATCTCGTTCCAATTTGACGAAAAAACCATATCGTCGTTTTCGACATCCCATCTAAACATTATATCCTTTGTTTTGCCGATGATCAAAAAGAACTGTTCCTGATTCAGCCGGAAATTTTTGCGTTCCCGCGACAGCTTCTCCTGCATATTATCCGCGTTTTCCTTTTCTTTCAGCTTAGATACCGCGTCGGTCGTTCTCACGACGTTGGTCGCGCAGGCGATACAGATCGCGATCCCGACGTCTATCAGCGCGCCCGCGGTTTGATAAGGGAAGCTCGCCCCCGCGTATACCAAAAAACAGACTACGGCGCTCGGGATAAAAATAACCGGCCGCATCAAAAACAACGCCGCGGCGCCCATCATAAAAATACTTATCACAAGCCCCGCCGCCTCTCTTGCGCTCAAAGAGTTGTACGCGCTCAGGCAGGAGTTCCAAAGCAGAGCTATAATAATGATCGCCGTCTGTACGATACGGCTCTTTATCTCGCTGCGTCTCCATATATATTGAAGAAGCAGATATATCGCGGCGCACGCGAAAAGGAAACAATAAAACGCGAAATAGATCCGATTATTCAGCGTGTCGAGCCCCGAATTTGACATAAACAGAACGCGCCATATGTTAAAAAGCTCCAGAATAACCGCAAAACTCGCCATTATCGCCAGCGCGAGCCTGTTGTTTCTCACGCATACGCGGTTATAATCGTCGAGCAGACGCTTGGGGATCAAAAATTCCGTCTTGATAAATCTATCCATCGCTTTTCCTCCATTATCTAAATAACTTTATCATAAATGTTTTCATAATATAACGCATGTGACAAATCGGGCGAATTTTTGACAATTTAATCAAGCTAATATTTGATTATATGATCCTGTTCCGGTATAATAATATTATATGAATAGAGGAAGGCGGGATTGTATATGCTGAGAATCGCCCTGTGCGACGACGAAAAGGCGCATCAAGAAAAGATCGGCGCTATGCTGGCCGAGTATCCGGGAAACGATATAAACTTAAAAGTCTATTCGGAGGCGGAGAAGCTTTTGGAGCAGATCGAATGGGACGGCAAGGATATTTTCGATCTATATATCCTCGACGTTATCATGCCCGGCATGTCCGGTATAGAGCTTGGAGAGAGACTGCGCGACGTCGGAGTTTCAGCGCCGATCATCTATCTTACCACGTCTAAAGATTACGCCGTAGACTCTTATAACGTGCGCGCGTTTCATTATCTGCTAAAACCGGTGGAGAAGACCAAGCTGTTTTCCGTATTGTCGGAGGCGGAGGAGCAGATCGAGAAGTCGAGGACCTACTCTGTAACCATCAACGCCTCGGACGGCGTGGTAGTAGTAGACGCGTCGGACATTTTATACGCGGAACTATACGCAAGGTCGGTCAGATATCACATGACAAACGGCGCCGTTATAGACGGCAAAAAGCTGCGCGCCTCCTTCCAAAAAGCCGTAAGCGAATTACTGACCCAGAATAACTTTATGATGATAGGTTCGAGCTTTCTTGTGAATCTGCATCACATAAAAAAAGTAGGAAAAAGCGAGATGGTCTTAGTAAACGGCGAGACCCTAACGGTGCCCAAAGGCGCAAGAAAAGACCTGCTAAGCGGCTGGATGGATTATTGGCTTAACAACGTAGAGATTAGGGATTAGGAGTTAGGGAGTAGGAGGTGAAAACGTTTCTTTAACGTTAAAAACGGCTTCTGTTACGCGATAGGAATACGGAGTAATTCTTTTTCGCAGGCGCTCGCGTCAGGCGTTACATGGGCAAATTTCCGCTCCTACTCCCTAATACCTATTATCCTAACATCTACGTTAACGTAGCGATTAGAGATTAGCGATTAGGGATTAGGCTTGAAAACAAACGCCGCGTCTCTATTTTAAGCGGCTTTATGATA
>JAHZIG010000015.1 GCA_019419865.1 Clostridiales bacterium
AACATGATATATGGGGAAGACGGAAATAACGGAGTACCGTCGTATGCTTCTATTGTGCAGAGCGCTAATTTGTATGTGTATTGCGTGTATGATCCAGTTAATATGGTAGACCCATCTGGAACAATATCTTGGGAAGAAGCGAGTGATATAATAAGCAGAAATGCTTGGGCAATAAAAAATGCCGGAGCTTATTATGGAGTAAATCCTGCAATACTTGCCGGTTGTATTTATACAGAGTTAACTTGGAACTATAATTGGGTTGATGACATGACTGATTTATCTTTGTATTTCTTAGATACATCGATAGGAATAGCTCAAGTTAAGGTTAGTACCGCCAGGATGTTGGAAGATAATGGATATATTGCCAAAACAGAATTTAGCGGTATAGTTATTGATTTATGGTATGCTCCTGGAGTTGGATATGTGGATGCAAGCAATAGAGACGAGGCAATAGCAATTAGACTAACATCTGAATCAGAAAGCATTAATTATGCGGCTGCATATTTATCTTATATTCAAAATTTGTGGAAAGATGCATATCCAGAAATAGACGGACGTTCTGCAATATTAGGCACATTGTATAATATTGGTGAATATGGCAGTCGAGGTATAAACTCTAATCCTGAATCGACACCTTTTGGAGAGAATGTTAAATCTGAATATAATTACATGTGGGAGTTGTTAGGATTATGAGAAAAAAGGTTATTAATATTTTAAGTGTAATTATAATAGGAGTGCTGTTAGCTGTAGCTATTTGGATATTGTCGTTAATAAGATGTCAATACTTAACAATATTACATATTGATGAATTTTATACGAACTCATCAAGTGAATATCTCAAAGTTGCAAAAACAAGTCATGTTATTGATTATGGAGATAGTAATGCGATATTATATTGTATAGGGGAAGTTTATGTTGGTGAGAAACGAGTTAATTCATATGGAGTAAAATTGTATTTTATGAAAAATGGATCAGAATGGATAGAAAAAGACAGTAATATTATTTGGTCATCTACAGGAAGCGCGTCAAGCGTAATATGGCCATATTGGTGGCATTTTATATACGGAGGTCTTTAATAGCAGTATTCGTGTTTTATGTAAATTTGATCTCCGGCTGCGGTAGGTGACGCTTATCGCAGCCGGATAGCCGCAAACCGGACAAGCGTAAGTTAAAAGACAGACGTATATTAGTCCGTTAGAAGGATAAAAAAGACATGCTGGAAAGAACCGTGAAGACGACTGACGCGCTCGGGAACGAGACGAATACGACGTACGACGCGATGGGAAGAGTCTCTACAGTCAGCGGAAAGATAGACGGAGGAGACAGCGTGACCGCCTATACGTACGACGGAAACGGAAACGTGATCAAGGAGAGCGTAACAAGTAATAAACCCGGAGAAACGACGGCGTACAGAAACACGTATTACCAGTACGACAGCATGAACCGTCTGATAAAGACGAACACGGACGAACCCGGAGAGACGCTGTACGAGTACGACTTAAGCGGAAATATAACGAAAATGACGACCGGAGCGGTAAATGGAGCCGGAGGCGTAAGTAGGACCTAATTTTGAGAAAAAATATTTTCCAATAATATCTTGACTATATTTAGTTGTTTTGTTATAATTTGATTATAATTAGAAAGTCTTGATAAAATTTGTGCAATAACTATATATTTATATTGCAACTTTGATAACAATATGGTATAATAGTTCAGAAAATCTGCAAACGGTATTTAAAATATACCTGTTTTTTGTTGGCAAAATTTATGCGAATTTGGCGGATTGTATATAAAATAAAAGTATTTTTATGTATTATTAAAAGATATACATGAGAATTTACGTGTATTTTGACACGGCTTTGATGCGGATTAAATTAGGAGGTATGGTTGAAATGGCGAAATCCGGCGTTAAATTTAAAGGTACGAAAGAGCAGGAAGATCAGCTCAGAGAGGTTATAGAAAAACATAAGGGCGTCCGCGGGGCGACCATTCCGGTCTTGCACGAGGCTCAAGATATATACGGTTATCTGCCTATAGAGGTGCAGAAGATGATCGCCGAGGGATTGGACGTGCCGCTCGCTGAGATCTATGGAATAGTTACGTTTTATACGCAGTTCTCGCTCAATCCAAAGGGCGAGTATCCGATCGGGGTCTGTCTTGGAACGGCGTGTTACGTTAAAGGCAGCGGCGATATCCTGAACAAATTCAAAGAGCTTCTCGGCATAGACGTCGGCGAATGCACCGAGGACGGAAAGTTCTCGCTCGACGCTACGCGTTGCATAGGCGCGTGCGGTCTTGCTCCGGTAATTACTATCGGCGACGACGTTCACGGCAAACTGGTAGTTGACGACGTTGAAGAGATATTAAAAAAGTATCGGTAAAATATTTAAATAAAACGTCGGTCATACCGGCGAAAGATAAGGAGTATAATTATGCTGCTGTCAGAGATTAAAGAATTGTTAAACGCCAAAGCGCTTACAAGCGAAAGCGACGAGGAGCTTAGCGACATAGATATACACAGCGCCTGCGGGAGCGATCTCATGAGCGACGTGCTGGCGTTTGTTAAGGATCAGTCGATGCTGCTCACGGGTCTGATAAATTCGCAGGTTATAAGAACCGCCGAAATGATGGATATTTTGGCGATATGCTTCGTCAGGGGAAAGACGCCGGGCGAGGACGTTATCAAGCTGGCGAAATCGAGAGGGATCGTTATATTGTCAACTGAGCTGCCGATGTTCCCGGCGTGCGGTAAGCTTTACGCCGGCGGATTGGAGGGCGGTAGAAGTGCAAAAACATTATGATATTGACGGCAAGGATTTTTCGATAGCCGGCGAGGCTTCCAGTAATTTTAAGATATATTTAAAGAAGCTCGGCATGAAGCCGGACGTTATCCGCAAGGTGGCGATAGCGATGTACGAGGCCGAGATCAACACGGTCATCCACGGCGGAGGCGGCGTATGCGACGCCGAGATAACCAAGGACGAGATAAGGATCGTGTTTAAGGATAACGGACCCGGGATAAAGAACGTCGATCTGGCTATGCAGGAGGGCTATTCCACGGCGAGCGATTCGATAAGAGAGATGGGATTCGGCGCGGGAATGGGGCTTCCGAACATCAAGAAATACACCGACGAGATGGAGATCGAGTCCGAAGTCGGAAAGGGAACTGTTGTGAAGCTGGTAGTTAAAGTGTGAGGGGTGATAGGTTATGGCATATTTTCATTCAGTGACTTTGGATAAAGATAGATGTCATGGCTGTACTAATTGTATCAAACGATGTCCTACCGAGGCGATAAGGGTGCGCGACGGAAAGGCTAAGATAATAAAAGAGCGCTGTATCGACTGCGGCGAGTGTATCCGCGTTTGTCCGTACCACGCTAAGCTGGCCGCCTGCGATTCGCTTGATATGCTGAATAATTTCAAATACAATATCGCGCTTCCGGCTCCGTCTCTCTACGGCCAGTTCGGAAGGGATACCACGATCGATAAAATTTTAAACGGACTTGTACATATAGGCTTCGATTCGGTCTACGAGGTCGCAAGAGGCGCCGAGTACGTGACTGAGTGTACGAAAAAGCTGATGCAAAAGCAGGATATACCAAAGCCGGTGATAAGCTGCGCGTGTCCGGCCGTCGTAAGACTGATAAAAGTGAGATTTCCAAACCTTATCGACAATATAATAGACCTGCTCTCTCCGATGGAGGTGGCGGCGTATAACGCGAGAAAGGAAGCCGAGATGAACGCCGGGCTCAGGCCCGAGGACATAGGCGTGTTTTTTATCACTCCGTGCCCCGCCAAGGTCACGGCGGTAAAGGCGCCGCTTTCGGTCGAGAGATCCGCGGTGAGCGGAGCGATCTCGGTAAACGACGTCTTTGCGAAGCTGTATCCGATAATCAAGAAGATCGAACCCGCGCCGGGCCTTTCCAAAGCGGGGCTTGGCGGGGTCGCCTGGGCGAACAGCGGCGGCGAGGCCGAGGGTTCGGGTATAAAGAACTACATCGCCGTCGACGGTATCGAGAACGTGATGAAAATACTTGAAGAGGTCGAGGACGAGAAGGTCTCGGGGATCGACTTTATAGAGCTGTCCGCGTGTCAAGGCGGCTGCGTCGGCGGCGTGCTGAACGTGGTCAACAGCTATATAGCCAAGAACAACCTGAAACATCTGTTCGAGGATATGCCGAAAGCGGCGCCTTCGAACATAGACGCCGATCCGTCGAAGTACGCGTGGGAGAAAACTATAGAATTCGACCAGATAATGCGGCTCGACGAGGATCTGGACGTCGCGATGGAGAAGATGGAGAAAATGGAGAAGATCTTCGACTCCCTTCCCAAATTGGACTGCGGCTCCTGCGGCGCCCCGTCGTGCAGGGCTTTGGCGGAGGATATAGTGAGAGGCTTCGGCGACGAGAGCTTTTGTATATTCAAGATCAAGGAGAGGGTCGAGAACCTCACAAACGAATTGCACGTATTGCAGCATACCGCAAAAAAAGAGCTTCGCGAGAGTAAGCTGAAAGACGGCCGCTCGTCTTGCGGCGAAGACAAGACCGAGTAGGCGGCTAAGCGCAAAGGAGGCGCAGGAGATATGACGGTAGATGAATTTGCAAAAAAACACGGCCTTAAACTGCTAAACGATCCCGAGGATACGGGCAGAGAGATAGAGGGCTGTTATATAGGCGACCTTTTGAGCTGGGTCATGGGACGGGCGTCCCCGGGCGATATGTGGATAACGGTCATGAGCAACATAAACATCGTCGCGGTAGCCCAGCTTTCGGACGCGGCGTGCGTCGTACTCTGCGAGGACGTGGTAATAGACGATAACGTCAGGAAAAAGGCCGATATGCAGGGGATAGCGATATACAGCTCGCCCAAGACCGGCTACGAGATAGCGGTGGACTATTATAACGACTCGGTCGCCGAAAAGGCAGCTAAAGAGGCCGGTAGCTGAGATGAGCGGGATAAAATACGATTTTCATATGCACTCCGCGCTCTCGCCCTGCGGCGATATGGATATGACTCCGAACAACATGGTAAATATGGCTAAGTTGATCGGTCTCGACGCGATAGCGGTGACCGACCATAACTCGATAGGCAACGCGAGGTCCGCGATGAAGGTCGGCGAGAGCGTAGGACTCAAAGTCGTTCCCGGCATGGAGGTCGAGACCAACGAAGAAGTCCATATACTGACGCTTTATCCCGACATAAGCGCCGCCGAATACGTGGCGGAGATCGTCTACAGCAGGCTTCCGGATATACCGAATAAGCCGGAGATATTCGGAGCGCAGGCGTTTATGGACGAGGAGGACAACGTTATCGGCTACGAGGATAAGACGCTTATCTCGAGCGCGGACATATCGATAAACGAGCTGTTCGGATACGTCGAGGAGGCCGGAGGGATATTTATCCCGGCGCACGTGGACAGACATTCCTACAGCGTGCTCACAAATTTAGGCTTTGTGCCGGACGATATAGATATAAAATATATAGAGGTGTCGAGGCGGACTACGGACGTGGCCGCGTATCTTGAGAGCAGGAAAGATCTTAAGAGATACGGGATACTCAGGAATTCGGACGCCCACTATCTGGAGGATATAGGCGAGCCGGACGAGGATCTGCCGGACGATATTTATAAGATGTTGTTTAAGGACGCATAGGGCGTTCGGGCGGTGAGAGTATTCCGGCGAATATAAATTATACGGGCGGGAGCTGTCATGAAAGAATTATCGCTGCATATTTTAGATATAGTGAAAAACTCGGTCAAGGCGAAGGCCGATCTGATCGAGATCAAAATAGACGAGGACAGAGCCGGGAACAGGCTGGTCATAGAGATAACCGACGACGGCTGCGGTATGAGCGAGGATTTTTTGAGCAGGGTCAGAGACCCGTTCACCACCACGCGGACGACCAGAAAGGTCGGGATGGGGATACCGCTGTTTGAGATGGCCGCGGTCATGGCCGGAGGGAGCTTCGACATAAGCTCCAAGGTCGGCGAAGGGACTAAGGTTACCGCCGTATTCGGCTACGACAGCATAGACCGCGCTCCGCTCGGAGACATGGCGGGAACAATGCAGACCATAATATCCGGGGATCCGGAGATAGATTATTTATATACCCACAGCGTAGACGGAGAAACCTTTGTATTCGACACGCGCGAGATAAAGGAGATATTAGGCGGCGTGGATATAGGCGAGAGAGATATAATAGACTGGATCGGCGGCTACATAAAAGAAGGACTTTCAGGGATAGGCGCCGGGAACTGAATTTGATATTGATTAAACTTAATATATAGTTCGATAGGAGGAAAATTAAATGAAAAGCTTGGAAGAACTAAAGGCGATAAGAGACCGCGTCAGAAACCAGGTCGATAAGCGCCAGGACAACGAAGGCGATATAAGAGTCGTAGTAGGTATGGCGACCTGCGGCATAGCGGCGGGCGCGAGACCCGTTCTAAACGAGTTCGTTCAGGAGGTCGCAAAACGCAACCTTTCCAACGTCGTAGTGACCCAGACCGGCTGTATCGGTATGTGCAGGTTGGAGCCGATCGTCGAGGTGTTCGTACCCGGAGAGGAGAAGGTGACTTACGTCAAGATGACGCCCGAGAAGGTAGGCAGAGTCGTCGCGGAGCATCTGATCAATCATAGGCCGGTCATGGAATACGCGATAGGCGCGGAGCAAAACTAAGTTATGGAGGAAAACGATCGATGAATATATACAGATCTCACGTGCTGGTTTGCGGGGGCACAGGCTGCACCTCGTCCGGCTCGGTGAAAATCAAAGAGGAATTTGAAAACCAGATAGCTAACAAGGGTCTCGATAAAGAGGTCGCGGTGGTTCAGACCGGCTGTTTCGGACTGTGCGCGCTCGGCCCCATAGTTATCGTATACCCCGAGGGCGCGTTCTACTCGATGGTAAAGGTCGAGGACGTCGAGGAGATAGTCGAGGAACACTTGCTCAAGGGCAGGATAGTTCAGCGTCTGCTCTACGACGAGACCGTGCATGAAAACGAGGATATAAAATCCCTGAACGAGGTAGACTTTTATAAGAAGCAAAAGCGTATCGCGCTGAGGAACTGCGGCGTGATTAACCCCGAAAATATCGAGGAGTACATAGGTATGGACGGGTATCAGGCTTTGGGTAAGGTTCTCACCGAGATGAAGCCGCAGGAGGTAATCGACGTAATAAAGGATTCGGGGCTTCGCGGCCGCGGCGGCGGCGGTTTCCCGACCGGCGTAAAATGGCAGTTCGCGGCGAATTCGCCGGGCGGGCAGAAGTACGTCTGCTGTAACGCCGACGAGGGCGATCCGGGCGCGTTCATGGACAGAAGCATACTCGAAGGCGATCCGCACTCGGTCATAGAGGCTATGGCGATAGCGGGTTACGCAATAGGCGCAAATCAGGGATATATATATATCAGAGCCGAGTACCCGATCGCGGTAAAACGTCTTCAGATAGCTATAGACCAGGCGAGAGAATACGGACTTTTGGGCAAGAATATATTCGAGAGCGGATTCGACTTCGACCTTGAGATAAGGCTGGGCGCCGGAGCGTTCGTCTGCGGCGAGGAGACCGCGCTCATGACCTCGATAGAGGGTCACAGAGGCGAGCCGCGCAACCGTCCGCCGTTTCCCGCGGTAAAAGGACTTTGGGAGAAACCGACCATCCTCAACAACGTCGAGACCTACGCCAACATCTGCCAGATAATCCTAAACGGCCCCGAGTGGTTCGCTTCGATGGGAACCGAAAAGAGCAAGGGCACCAAGGTGTTCGCGCTCGGCGGCAAGATCAACAACACCGGTCTGGTCGAGATACCGATGGGCACGACCCTGCGCGAGATCGTAGAGGATATAGGCGGCGGAATACCGAACGGGAAGAAGTTCAAGGCGGCGCAGACCGGAGGACCTTCGGGCGGCTGTATCCCGGCGGAGCTTATAGATACGCCGATAGATTACGATTCGCTTATCTCGATAGGCTCGATGATGGGCTCCGGCGGTCTTATCGTTATGGACGAGGACAACTGTATGGTCGATATAGCCAAGTTCTTCCTTGAGTTCACCGTGGACGAGTCGTGCGGAAAATGCACGCCCTGCCGCATAGGAACCAAGAGACTGCTTGAGATACTCACCAAGATAACCGACGGCAAGGGTACGATGGAGGATTTAGACAGGCTCGAAGAACTCGCTCAGGCTATAAAGGCGGGTTCGCTGTGCGGACTCGGTCAGACGGCGCCTAATCCGGTGCTTTCGACGCTCAAGTATTTCAGAAAGGAATACGAGGCGCATATAATAGACAAGGTATGTCCCGCAGGAGTATGTAAGGCGCTTTCCAAGTATACTATCGATCCGGACAAGTGCCGCGGCTGCGGTCTCTGCGCTCGGCAATGTCCCGTAGAGGCTATCTCGGGCGAGATAAAGAAGCCGTTTAAGATAGACAGCGAGAAATGTATCAAGTGCGGAGCTTGTATGGATAAATGTCCGTTTAAAGCTATTTCTAAATAGATTGGAGCGTGAGAAACAGATGGAGAATGTAAATATAAAAATAAACGGCGCCGAGATGAGCGTTCCGGCGGATTATACCGTGCTTCAGGCCGCGCGCGACGCGGGGATCAATATCCCGACGCTGTGCTATCTGAAGGACGTGAGCGCGACCGGTTCGTGCCGTATGTGTTTAGTCGAGGTAAAAGGCGCGAGAGCCTTGCAGGCCGCGTGCGTATATCCGGTCTCCGAGGGGCTCGAGGTATTCACAAACACGCCTAAGGTCAGAAACGAGAGAAAAGTGGTGCTTGAGCTTCTGCTCTCCAACCACGCGAAGGAATGTTTGAGCTGCGTAAGGAATAAAAACTGCGAACTGCAAACGCTCACCGACGAGTTGGGTATAACCGACATAAAATTCCAGGGCGTTATGCAGGAGCACAGCGTAGACGAACTGTCGCCGTCGATAGTCAGAGACAACAACAAATGTATACTCTGCCGCAGATGCGTGAACATGTGCAAGAACGTTCAGACGGTAGCCGTGATAGACGCGACCGAACGCGGATTTAACACGACGATAGCGTCGCCGTTCGATATGAGTCTCGGCGAGGTCGCGTGCGTAAACTGCGGCCAGTGTATCGCGGCCTGTCCGGTAGGCGCGCTCAGAGAAAAGGATAACACGAGCGAGGTCTGGGACGCTATAGCCGACGAGGACAAGTACGTGGTCGTTCAGACCGCTCCGGCGGTAAGAGCGGCTTTGGGCGAGGAATTCGGTTTCCTGATCGGAACTCCGGTCACCGGAAAGATGGCGGCGGCTCTGAGAAGGCTTGGCTTCGATAAGGTGTTCGACACGGACACGGGCGCAGACCTTACGATAATGGAAGAGGGAACCGAGCTTATAGATCGTATAAAGAACGGCGGCAAACTGCCGATGATAACCTCCTGCAGTCCGGGCTGGATAAAGTTCTGCGAGCATAACTTCCCGGATTTCCTCGACAACCTGTCGAGCTGCAAATCCCCGCACGAGATGTTCGGCGCGGTGATCAAGAGTTATTACGCCGAGAAGAACAATATCGACCCCAAGGATATCGTAGTGGTCTCGGTAATGCCCTGCGTCGCTAAAAAGTTCGAGGCGGGACGCGAGGAGCTTGGCCATAACGGTATGCGGGACGTGGATATCGTTATATCGACGCGCGAGCTGGCGAGAATGATAAAAGAGGCCGGGATAATGTTCGACCGTCTCCCCGACGAGGATTTCGACCAGCCGTTTGAGAGAGCGAGCGGCGCCGGAGTTATATTCGGAGCTACCGGCGGAGTTATGGAAGCCGCGCTGCGTACCGTCGCGGAGGTTCTCAGCGGCGAGAGTATAGACAACGTCGAATATACCGCGGTAAGAGGCACGGAGGGCATAAAAGAGGCGACCGTGAATATCGCGGGCAAGGATATCAGAGTCGCCGTGGCTCACGGTCTCGGCAACGCGAGAAAGTTGCTTAATAATATCCGCGAAGGCAAGGCGGAATACGAGTTCATAGAGATAATGGGCTGCCCCGGCGGCTGCGTAACGGGCGGCGGACAGCCGATAGTCTCGTCGAGAAAGCTGATGGACATAAACCTCAAGGCCGAGCGCGCGAAGGCGCTCTATACCGAGGACGCGAACAGTCCGATCAGAAAGAGCCACGAGAATCCCGACATGAAAGAATTGTACGACAACTACTTCGGCGAGCCGGGTTCGCATAAGGCGCACGAACTGCTGCACACGCACTATATTAAGAGGGACAGATTCTAACCCGCACCGAATAACTTTACCGGAACTTGCCGGAAATTGCGTGATTTAATATTTAAATATAACGAACGTAAGAATAAAATAATCCCCGCCTTGGAGCGGGGAGATTTTCCCCTCGGCTCAAAACGAGCCGGGGGCTTTTTTGGTATAAAGCGTTATTCGCGGGGTCGGTTATTTTTAATCTAAATCTATATACGCGGGTTCGGTCGCTTTTTTGCTCTAAAACTCTATGCGTAGGGCGGGCGTTGTTTATTTTATCCGAACTCTTCTATACGCGGATCTGTTATTTTTCAAATCCCTACGCGCGGGTCGGCGCCGCGCTTCCGTATTCTTCCGGAGCTATCCCAATTACAGAAATGTTTTAAATAAAAATTCGCATACGCAAGTCAAAGCTATAATATTTTTATCAAGAATGAAAATCGTTTTACGTTTACGCATATCTTACAGCGCCGCGAGGACAGAGGTTATACAGCGGTTTAATATCGAATAGTACTCCGTCTCATCGCGGATATTTTCCCGCTTTGCGTCGGGGAGCTTAGAAAAATCCGCGGAGAGCTCGGCGTTTTCAGTCCAAGTTAAGAGCGGCGCGGCGGAACCGGCGGACTCGCGTCCGAAAACGTAGGTCGCTACCAAAGCCACCCGGCCTTGACTGCGGGTCGTTATGCAATATTTGTAATAGTTATTCTTCGCGTTTTCGATCGTCACGCATTTTTGCGTCGTCGGGTTAAAGACGCTCCTCGATCTTATCGCGCCGTAGTTTATCTTTACGGGAAGCTTATATCTCATCAACGAATTATTCAACTGAGCGGCTATGTCTACCAATAAAACAGAAGTATCCGCGTTTTGTACATGATACTCCGGTATCGAGGGGTGCGGCTGTATATCTGAAAACTTTATCATTTTTGACCTCCGATTCGTCTTTGGTATATTCGGCGTTCTTTTCTCTTATAATAGTATTGTCTAATAATATTATGATAACCAAACGGTTATCAAACAAATATATTATACATCGCTTGATATAAAATGTCAATAACCAATCGGTTGTCAAAAAATCCGGAAGAAGAGATATAATAATGAGGAACAATTATTATAAGAGAATAAGATACTTAAGAGAGGATCACGATTTGTCGCAGCGGGCGCTCGCCGCGAAACTCGGCATGAAGCAGGCGCAGTATTGCAGATACGAGCAGGGGTATCGGGATATCCCGACCGACGTATTGATAGGTATCGCCGATATATTCAACACGAGCACGGACTATATCTTAGAGCGCACGGACGACCCGAGCCCGCCGCGCAGACGGCGATAAAAACGCCGTATATTGCGATAAGTCCGCGTTCTATTTTGGAGCGGTCTCTTCGGGGGAGTTTTGCGCTTTATCGAGCCGTATAAAATCCGGCGCGTCCTGTTTAGATTTCGCAAAGATTACATTCCGTACAATTTTATTACAATATATTTAATTAGCTTGACGCGAAAATAATAAAGTGTTATTATTGAGGGTATTAAAATAGAACGATACTGCCGCGCTCGTATGGCGGCGGTCGGATATCCGGACGGGTTGGATACGGCTGCGGCGTATTTATAATGAAATGGGGTTTTGTTTATGTCAGGATTAACTAACGCTGAAAAAATACTCGATATACTTCATAAGGATTGCAGGATACCGCTTGAACAGATAGCCGATATGCTCGGCGAGTCCGTGGAGGTCGTCGCAGAGGAAATAAGTAAAATGGAAGAAGACGGCGTTATCTTAGGTTACGGAGCTAAGGTCAATTGGGATAAGGCGTTCGGCTCCGAGGCCGTGACCGCGTATATCGAGATCAAGGTGACGCCGCAGAGGAATCAGGGCTTCGACCGTATCGCCGAGAGGATATACCAGTATCCCGAGGTCAAGGCGGTGAATCTCATGAGCGGGAGCTACGACTTTGGCATAACGGTCGAGGGTTCCAACGTCAAGGAGATCGCCCAGTTCGTCTCGGATCATCTCGCGCCGATGGATTCCGTTATAAGCACCGCCACCCACTTTGTGCTCAAGAGATATAAGTACGACGGGATAATCTGCAACAAACCGGAAAAAGACGACAGGGAGGTAATTTCCCTATGAGTTTCGACGTAAATAAGATACTGAACAACACCGTCAAGAATATCCCTCCGTCCGGGATAAGAAAGTTTTTCGACGTCGCGGCGGAGATGGAGGACTGTATCTCGCTCGGAGTCGGAGAGCCGGACTTCGTCACACCCTGGCATATCAGGGACGAGGGAATATATTCGCTCGAAAAAGGGCATACGCATTATACCTCAAACTCGGGTCTTAAAGAGCTGAGGACTGAAATATGCAACTATCTTCTGCGCCGCTTTGGTTTGAGCTATAATCCGCTGAGCCACGTCGTGGTGACGGTCGGCGGCAGCGAGGCGATAGACCTGTTTATCCGCTCGATCGTGGAGCCGGGCGACGAGGTGATCGTGCCCGAGCCGTGTTTCGTCTGCTATAAACCGATAGTCGAGCTTCAGGGCGGAGTCGCGGTTCCGATAATAACCAAGGCGGAGGATAAGTTCAAGCTCACGCCCGAGCAGCTCAAGGCGGCAATCACGCCCAGGACGAAGGCGCTCGTATTGCCGTATCCGAACAACCCGACCGGCGGTATAATGAACAAGAAAGACCTCGAGAAGATCGCCGAGGTGATTCTGGATACGAATATCATGGTACTGTCGGACGAGATATACGCCGAGCTTACATACGGCGGCGATCACGTGTCCATCGCGTCTATCGACGGTATGCACGAGAGGACGGTCGTGGTAAACGGCTTCTCCAAGACGTACGCGATGACAGGCTGGCGTCTCGGCTACGCCTGCGGCGGCGAGGAGATAATCTCGGCTATGACCAAGGTCCACCAATACGCGATCATGTCCGCGCCGACGACCGCGCAGTACGCGGCTATAGAAGCGCTCAGAAACGGAGACGGCGACGTCGAGACGATGAGAAACGAATACAACTACAGAAGAAACGTGATAGTCAAGGGCTTTAACGACATGGGGCTCGACTGCTTCGAGCCGGAGGGCGCGTTCTACGCGTTCCCGTCGATCCAGAGCACGGGCATGAGTTCGAATGAATTCTGCGAGAGACTGTTGTATTCAAAGAAGCTGGCCGTAGTTCCCGGCAACGCGTTCGGAAGCAGCGGCGAGGGCTTTATCAGATGTTCCTACGCGTATTCGATAGATAACATCAACGAGGCGCTAAACAGGATGGACATGTTTTTGAAGGAGATAAAATAAACGGAGCAACATAGCAACGTAGAGATTAGGGATTAGAGATTAGCGATTAGGAGTCCAAATGCTTCTGTAACGTGGAAACGGCTGCTGTAACTTATAGGAAAACAATGTATCCATTTCCGCAAACAAAGCCGTCAGGCGTTAAAGCGTCCCATCTTGCTACTATTCGCTATTCGCTAATAGCTAATCGCTACGTTATGAAAGGCGGTAATTATGGATCGACACGAATATATTACGGACGAAGAGGTCGTAAAGCGAGCTAAGGCCGCGGTCAGATTGGCTATTGAAAAGAAAAAAGTTCTCGGCGCGCCGATAGTGGCGTACGACGTTAAGACGAACGAAGTATATCAGGTCAACGACGACGGCAGCCGAACCGTTCTGGGTAAAGGCATCGGAAGGGGACGTTACAGTGAAAGATGCAGAGAAAATAAAGAATCCTGAAATAGTCGTTTTTGCAGGTCCGAACGGATCGGGTAAAAGCACGTTTACAGAATTGCTTAGGCCTCCTATGGATTATATTAACGCAGACGAGATAAAAAAGATATTAAAATGCTCTGATTTAGAGGCGGCGCAAATTGCAGAACAGCAAAGAGAAGATCATCTCGCCAATATGAGAGAATTCTGCTTTGAAACCGTGATGTCAACAGACCGAAATTTAAAGCTTTTACAGCGCGCAAAAGAAAAAGGATATTTTATCAGATGTTATTATATACTTACTTCGGATCCTATTATAAATATAGAGCGCGTAAAATCAAGAGTTATAGAGGGAGGGCACGACGTGCCTGCCGATAAAATCATAAGTCGATATAACCGGGCGCTCGACTTGGTAAAAGATGTGATTATGGCGAGCGACGTCTGTCATATTTATGATAATTCTAACGACGAGCCTTTTCGTATTTTTAAAAAGCGAAAAGACAAATGCTATTATCAGGAATGCGATAATTGGCGCCTGGAGGATATCAAACTGCTTACCGCAGTTTCTAATATGGAGGAAATAAATTTAAACGACTAAAAACGTCGCGATTGATAAGCGTCGGCGTCTTTGACTTTGTATAAATTGTATAAAGAGGGCGAGATATCTCCCGCCGCTTCAGCCTGTCGAAGAACCCGCATTTGCATCAAGCAAAAATAGGGTTCTTCTTCATATTCGTCAAATATACAAAAATACCCAGTAATTTCGAAGGGGTATCGTTACCCTTCCATTTCCATTTTGCCAGTTTTTTCAGATTCATGGTTGCAAACTTAAGCCTTACCCAGGCGCTTACCTGTGCAAGACCTCTGTATGGAGTGTATCTCATTGCGTGTTTTTCCTTTGCATCCGCAAATACTCTCTCTATCTTCTCTTTTCGCATTTTATATAATTCAGCGTATTTAGGCGTATGCCTTACGTCCTCTGCAAGCTCTATGTAATTTGACCATATGTGTTTGGTCACCGTCTTCACACAATCCTTGGACTCTGTGCATAAATGTCTTGTGGGACAATTTTTACATATTTCAGGATTGCTTTTATATTCTCTGTACCCGTCTCGGTTTGTAGTTTTGTAACCCAATACTTGATATTCAGGACAAATGATACAGTCATAATATTCGTCATATACATATTTCCACCACTGATGTCCGCCTTTCTTTGTCATCGGTCTTTTGTATGCTGTGGATATCACTCTTCCGTCGTCAAATATCTTTTTACATATATGTAGTGGTAGAATAAAAAACGTACAGGTTAAAGCTTTCGCAAAATCAGCATATGTGATATAATATAGCATATGAGGAGGCAATAACATGGCTACACAGAAAAAGTATTCACAGGAGTTCAAAAACGATGCGGTTGAATATCGTAAATCGCATGCAGAGCTGTCGCTTAAAACATGCGCGGCAAATCTCGGTGTGTCACCGGTATCATTGAGAGAATGGATTAAAGCTACCGATGATACGGGTAAGGTTGTGATGAGAGGATCCGGAAATTATGCAAGTGATGAGCAAAAGGAGATCGCTAGACTTAAACGAGAACTGCGTGATACTAAGGATGCGTTGGAAATACTAAAAAAAGCAATCGGTATTCTGGGAAAATGACAGGAGTTATTTATTCTACGGTTAGGGAAACTGCAATTGACCGTCGGGATAACGGACAGAAGCTCTCGATCACCGGGGTACTGAAAATACTTGGTCTGTCCAAAAGCGGGTATTATGATTTTTGCAGAAGGAAGCCATCCGCTACACAATTACATAAAGAGAATATGATGGAGCAAATTGTAAAGATATATGATGAAAGCCATCAGATTTATGGGGCACCTAAGATAACAAAAATACTTCATGAGGCAGGAAATATAATATCAGAGAGGACGGTCGGATTGTATATGCATGAGCTTGGAATACATGCACATTATGTGAAACCACGCACACAGACAACAATAGATTCAAACTTTAGCGATGAGTTGAAGAATATTCTTGATGAAAGATTTAACCCGGACGAGCCAAACGCTTACTGGTGTACAGATATCACATATATATACACAGCTGAAGGATTTGTCTATCTTTGCAGCGTAATGGATCTTTATTCAAGAAAAATCGTTGCATGGACTCTATCGAAAACATTAGAGGCTAAGTATGTAGTAGAGACGGTTCGTAAAGCGATAGTTTCTACAGGCAGCAGACCGAAGGTGATACATAGCGACAGGGGCAGCCAGTATACATCAATTGAGTATAAGCGAATTACAAATGGTATAGAGAGAAGCTATTCAAAAAAGTCTTATCCATGGGATAATGCATGTATAGAATCATTTCATTCACTGATAAAGAGAGAATGGCTTAACAGGTATAAAATCAGTGATTACAGGCATGCATACAGGCTTGTATTTGAATATATAAATACATTCTACAATACACGAAGGATACATGGGCATTGCAACTACAAAACGCCGTTAGAACATGAAAAGGCATATTATGAAAGGACGGCATAGCAGCTTTTATGCCGCGAAAGTTGCTTGACAATGAGGGGATGGCATGATAGGCTCATGCCACTGCGCAGCCCTCGGGGCACCGCCCCGGCGCAGAACGTTATGCCATCAGAGGCTCGTTGTCAAGCAAACCGTGGAATAAATGCGACCAATTTGTGCATTTTGCTGATTTTACTAAAAAACAAAGGTTTAATGTGTCCGTTATCTTGACATAGCACCAATGGGGCGTTTTGTATGCGCTGTCCGCTACTATTGTTTCTATCTCCGGAAAGTTTCCTACAAGCTTGTCATATACGTCGTCAAACGCTACGCTGTCATGAACGTTGCCGGAAGTTACTACTGTTTCGAGAACAAAACCGTTTTTGTCGCAAGACGTGTGCGCTTCATATGCAAATTGTCTTTTATGTTCGCCCTTTACAAAAAGTCCGCTTTCGGGATCGGTTGTGCTTTGCGTGATTTCCTTCGTTTTTTCCGCTTTCTTTGCCCTCTTTGCTTTCTCTAACTTCTCTGCCTTTTTTCGATTCTTCAGTTTCTTTTTTGATGTGTTGTCTTTTTTCTTTCCGCCGGTTTTACTATTATCTTCAAAGGGCTTTTTGCCATGCTCTAATCGGTCTTTATTTATTTCTTCCAACAATTCGTCGGCATATCTTTTGGCGGCAACCGGTACTTCAATTTTTATTTTCTTATTAGTATTAGCGTTCGCCTTTATATGCGTTCCGTCTATGAATACAGCTTCGGGCTTCAAATATCACGCCTCCGCCGTTTCGCTTAATATCCAGCCAAATATCTTATCTATTGTATCTGCGTTAAATCTATTGCGAAAGTTGTAGCTTATTGTGGAAAAGTGGGGCGTTTCATCTGTTAATCCATATCCCAAAAACCAACGGTAAGCAACATTTAACGATACCTCTTCTGCGGTTTTGCGTAACGACGGCAATCCATACAAATGCTGAATCAAGACCATCTTGAAGAGAATTACGGGATCTATACTTGGTCTGCCGTTATCATCGCAATACAGGTCTTCCACAAACTCATAAATCTTGGAAAAGTCTACCGCGGCGCGTATTTGTCTTAACAAATGATCTTGCGGTACCAAATCTTCTACGCATATCATTTCTATTTGGTATCTGTTTTCATAGCCTTTTTGCATCATCTTTCATCACCGCTTATATTTTATCACATAAAAAAGAAAAAGCCCAGCTTTTTCTGGACTTTTTCGACAGGCTGAACCGTATAACGCCTCTTCGAGGTTTATACGGCTTCTGTTATAAGTTTATAATTCTAAGTTTTAAGTTATAAGCTCAGTAAACTAATCTTTGCGTTCGTCTATCCGTTCAAGGCCTCGGTCAGCAGTTTGTTGACCACGCCGGGGTCGCCTTTGCCTTTAAGCTCTTTCATGCATTGACCCATCAGGAAGCCGATCGCTTTTTTGTTACCAGACTTGTAGTCTTCTACAGCCTGCGGATTGTTCGCTATCGCCTTATCGACTATCTCCTTGACCAAGCCCTCGTCGCTGACCTGTTCGAGGTTGTTGTCCTTGACGTATTTTGCGACGTCTAAGTCCTCTTTGAACGCGATCGCGAAGATCTCTTTCGCCTTGTTTCGGTTTATGGTCTTTTTCTCGACCAACTCGATCAGAGTAGCCAGCGCCTTGGGCGTAAGTTTCATATCCTTAGTCTCCGCGTCGTTTTCGCCGAGCAGGCGCATGAGCTCGCCCATGATCCAGTTTGAGACTTCCTTCGGCTTGCCGCATATAGCGGTCGTCTCCTCGAAGAAGTCGGCCAGCGCTTTCTGGGTCGTTATGATTCCCGCGTCGTATTCGGGCAGGCCGAACTCGCTTACGTATCTCGCTCTCTTAGCGTCCGCAAATTCGGGCAGGGAAGCGAGGTTCGCGTTATACCAATCGTCGTCGATCTCTATCGGCGGGATATCCGGCTCGGGGAAGTATCTGTAGTCCTCGGCGTTCTCCTTGCTCCTCATCGCGTAGCTCTTGTCCTTGTTGTCGTCCCATCTGCGGGTCTCCTGAACAACCTTGCCGCCGCGCTCTATTACGTCTATCTGGCGTTTCGCCTCGTAGTTTATCGCTTTAGCTATCGCCTTGAACGAGTTGAGGTTCTTCATCTCCGTCCTCGTTCCGAACTCTTCTGAGCCCGCCTGTCTCACCGACAGGTTGACGTCGGCGCGCATCGAGCCCTCCTGCATTTTACAGTCGGACACGCCTAAGTATTCGAGCGTGGATTTGAGCTTTTCAAGATACGCTATGACCTCGTCCGCGCTCCTGAAATCGGGTTCGCTGACTATCTCTATAAGCGGGACCCCGCAGCGGTTGTAGTCGCACTTGGTCTCGTCGTTGAAGTCGTCGTGGATCAGCTTGCCCGCGTCTTCTTCCATGTGTATCTCGTGGATGCGTATATCTTTCTTTACTCCGTCCACCTCGATCGGAACGCGGCCGTTTCTGCATATCGGCAGATACAGCTGCGATATCTGGTACGCCTTGGGCAGGTCGGGGTAGAAATAGTTCTTTCTGTCGAATTTATTATATCTTGTTATCTCGCAATTGAGCGCCATTCCCGCCTTCATAGCGTAGTTGACCACCTGCTTGTTGACCACGGGCAGAGTACCCGGCATGCCCGTGCAGATCGGACAGCAGTGCGTGTTCGGCTCGCCTCCGAACTCGGTCGTGCACGAACAGAATATTTTAGATTTGGTCGCGAGTTCGACGTGGACCTCGAGACCCATTACAGTTTCCCATGCCATACTTATACCTCCTTACCCGTCGCGTCCGGCGTCTGTTTATGATACTCGGTCAGCTGTTGATACGCGTGCGCTGCGTTTAATATCTTAGCGTCGCTCAGAGGCGCGCCGACGAGCTGAGCGCCTATCGGCATACCGTTTCCGTCGAAGCCGCAGGGAACGGATATCCCCGGCAGTCCCGCGAGGTTTACCGAGACGGTGTATATATCCGAAAGATACGTCTTGAGCGGATTGTCAAGGCTCTCGCCAAGCTTCGGCGCGGTGGTCGGCGCGGCCGGGAAGAGTACGATATCGTATTTCTCGAACGCCTCGTCGAACGCCCGTATGATCAGCGCCTTGACCTGGAGCGCCTTCTTGTAATACGCGTCGTAGTAACCGGTCGAAAGCGCGAAGGCGCCGAGCATGATCCTCCTCTTTACCTCGTCGCCGAAGCCCTCGCTCCTGGTCGCCATATACAGGTCGGTAAGATCCTCGAACTCCTCGGCTCTAAAGCCGTACTTGACCCCGTCGAAGCGGGAGAGGTTGGAACTCGCCTCCGCCGCGGCTATTATATAATAGGTAGGCACCGCGTAGTCGATTATCGGCATGTCGAATTCTTCTACCTCGGCGCCCTTACTTTTTAACGTCTCGGCGACGCCGAGCACGGCGTTCTTTACGTTCTTATCCAGTCCGTCGCCGTAGCATTGGGTCGGGATACCTATCTTTAGTCCGCCGACCTCTCCGGTCAGCGAGTCGAAATACTTAGGGTGTTCGTAGTCGAGGGAGGTTCCGTCCATCTCGTCCCTGCCGCAGATAACGTCTAAGATCGCGGCGCAGTCGGAGGCGTCTTTCGCGACCGGACCTATCTGGTCGAGCGAGGAGGCGTAGGCTATTAATCCATATCTTGAAACGGCGCCGTAGGTCGGCTTAAATCCGGTGACTCCGCAGAACGAAGCGGGCTGCCTTATACTGCCGCCTGTGTCCGAACCGAGCGCGCATACGGCTTCTCCCGCGGCTACGGCCGCCGCGGCCCCGCTCGACGAACCGCCCGGGACCCTGGTAGTATCCCACGGGTTTTTGGTCGGCTGATAGTACGAAGTCTCTCCGGCGCTGCCCATCGCGAACTCGTCCATGTTGAGCTTGCCGACGATCACCGCGCCCGCCTCGTTTAGTTTGTCTATTACGGTCGCGTTATACGGCGGCTTGAAATCGCCGAGTATCTTCGACGCGCAGGTAGTCTTTATACCCTTCGTCGAGATGTTGTCCTTTATCGCGATCGGTACTCCCGCGAGCGGGGAGGTATATTTACCGGAGTCGATACCCTGCTGCACCTCTTCGGCGCGAGCTAAGGCCTCGTCCTTGAGTACTGTTATATAGGCGTTTATCCCGCCGTCTTTTTGCTCGATACTCTCGAGCGCCGCCTCTACGGCTTCTTTAACGGTCAGCTCTCCGGCCTTGATCTTGGCGCCGAGTTCGACCGCGGTTAAATTTGAAATATCCATATCTATCTTGCAACGTAGAGATTAGGGATCAGTAATTAGCGATTAGGAAGTCCAAAACGCCTCTGTAACCGTTTAAACGGTTTCTTAAGCCGTATATGAAAATGAAGTGTTCCAATCCCGCCGACATAGCCGTCGGGCGTCAAAGAAAGGAATTTTACCCTCTATTCGCTATTCTCTGATCGCTATTCGCTACGTTATTCTCCTTCTTTAAATTTTATTCCACCGTCTTCGGTACGATTATCGCCTCTTCGTCAGATTTAGGCGCGTTTTTAAGCAGTTCGGCTCTGTCGGCCGACGGTTTTACGACGTCTTCGCGGAACACGTTCTTGACCGCGAACGCGTGCGACATCGGTTCTATGCCCTCGGTGTCGAGGTTGTTCAGCACGTCCATATAGTTGATTATCTCGCCGAGATCCTTTTGGAGCGCCGCGGTCTGACTCTCGTCCAACTTGAGCCGCGCCAGCGAAGCGACATATCCAACCATGTCTTTTGTAATTTCCATAGTCTATCACTCTTTCTGTTTATTGGTTAAGATACGCGCGGAAGCCCGCGTTTATCTATTTTAATATAATTGTAATAATTATAGCAAACGCGCGTTTTTTTGTCAACTGTATTTGTCTTTTAAGCGGAATGCGTAACCTAAATAAAAAATTAGTGACAAGACGGGATCGTTATGATATAATAACTTCCATACGATCAATTTACGGAGCGATACGAATGAGATTAAAAAGTATAGAGATGCAGGGCTTTAAGTCGTTCGCCGATAAGATATACCTCGATTTCAACTCGGGGATAACGGCGATAGTCGGACCCAACGGCTCGGGGAAGAGCAATATATCGGACGCGATACGCTGGGTCATGGGCGAGCAGAGCGTAAAGTCGCTGCGAGGCAGTAAGATGGAGGACGTCATCTTTGCGGGAACAGAGTCGAGAAAGGCGCTCGGCTTCGCGGAGGTCACGCTCAGTCTCGACAACGAGGACGGGTATTTCGAACTTGATTTTCCGGAGATCGCCGTCACAAGGCGGGTATACCGCAGCGGGGAGAGCGAGTATTACATAAACAAGACCAATTGCCGGCTCAAGGATATACACGAGCTGTTTATGGATACCGGACTCGGCCGGGACGGGTATTCGATAATAGGTCAGGGTCAGATAGATAATATACTGAGCACAAAATCCGAGGACAGGCGTCAGATATTCGAAGAGGCGGCCGGGATATCGAAGTATAAGTACAGAAAGACCGAGGCCGAAAAAAAGTTGGCTCAGGCGAACGATAATATAACGAGGGTCGAGGATATTTTAAGCGAACTCTCCTCACAGCTCGAGCCGCTTAAAAAGCAGTCCGAGAAGGCGAGGAAATACCTGGTTTACAGGGACGAGATGAAGGATCTGGAGATCGGAGTTTCGATCGTAAACACTGAGCGAATAAGGTCGGATATCGAAAAGATAAAGGCCGACATAGCCGTCTACTCGGCGCAGATCGCCGATATCAAGGCCGAGCTTTCGGAGTCCGACAAAAGGATAGAGAAACTCTACGAGGAAGGCGGCGAGCTGGACAACAGGATAGAGGAGTCGAGACAGAGGGAAAAGGATATTACGGCCGAGATAAACGAGCTGGAGAACAGGATAAATCTTACCAAAAGCGATATAGAGCACAGTTTTAGCAGTATCGAAAGGATAAATAAAGAGTACGAGCTCGCGTTGGAGAGTATAAATTCGGTCGACAGCCGTATACTAAGCTACCAAAACGAGCTTAAGGAACTCGATAAGCAGAATAGGGAAGCGGACGAGGAGATACAAAAGCTCAGCGACAGCGCCGGAACGGCCGAGAGCGACGCGAGCGCCAAGAGCGAGGAGCTGGAGAGGATCAGGAGCCGCGCCGCGGACTGCGTATCGAGGATAAACGCCTTAAAAAGCGGCGTAGAAAACCTTAGCGCGCTAAAGGATAGCTTTGCGAAGAGAAAAGAAGCGGTGGAGAGCGAGCTGAGTCTCAGAGACGACGACAGCGCGGAGCTTGAGGAGAGGCTTAAGGAGCTTGAAAACGGGCTTTTAGAGAAAGAGGATATTATAAATTCGCTCCGAGACGCGACCAACGAGCTTGAAGAGAAATACGGAGCGGGAGAGGCGAGACTTCAAAAGCTGAACTCGGATAAGAACAAGAATACCGCTCTGCTCGGCAGTATAACATCTAAGCTTAAAATGCTGAAGGACATGGAGCGCGATTACGAGGGCTACAGCAAGGGCGTTAAGAGCGTTATGACCGCCCACGACGGCGGCAGGCTCGGCGGCGCGGCTATCCACGGTCCGCTGTCTCAGCTTATCAAGACGGACAAGGAATATATTACCGCGATAGAGACGGCGCTCGCCGGAGCGGGGCAGAATATAATCACGGATAACGCCGAGGACGCCAAGAAGGCGATAGCCTACCTAAAAAAGAGGAGCCTAGGCAGGGCGACGTTTTTGCCGATAGACACGATAAGACCGAGGAGCTTTAACAGTTCCCGCGCCGAGGGCCTCGCCGGATATATCTCCACCGCGGACAAGCTTGTAAGATGCGACGAGAGATACAGAGATATAGTAAGTAACGTTTTAAGCGCGACGGTGATCGCGGACAATATCGACAACGCCGTAGAGATGGGAAAGCGCACCGGGAACAAGTTTAGGATCGTGACCCTCGGCGGCGACGAGATACGCGCCGGGGGAGCTATGACCGGCGGAAGCGTGGTAAGGACGGTCGGGGCGCTCTCCCGATCCAACGAGATCGAGGAACTTCAGCGAAAGGCGGCCGCGGGAGAAAAGGAGATAGCCGCCCAGACCGAGGAGATAAAACGGATAGGCGCTAAGACCGCGGCGATCATGGAGGATATAAAGAACAACAACGACAAGCTGTCGGCGTACAACGACGAGCTGATACGTATGAGTTCGGACAAGGAGCATTGCAAGCAGCAGCTTGAGACGATCAAAGGCGGACGGGCGAGGCTGGATGACGAACGCAGAGACATCCTGGAGAATCTTAGCGGGATAGACGCGGATACGAAAAAGAAGAACGACGAGATAGAGGAGCTTAGCGAGTCCCTTGCGAAGCTTGAGAAACAGGCCGAGGAGGAGCAGAAGAGATACGCCGACCTCACCGGCCGCAGCGAGAGCCTCGCGAAGCGGCTGACCGAGCTGAGCATCAGCAAGAACGTCATTTTGAAAGATATCGAGCTTAAAACGACTCAGGTCGGACAGCTCAATAACGAGAAGAGCGGTATGCTCGGCGGCAACCGGGATAGACAGAACGAGATAGAAGAACTGAGGAAGAATATAGAGGAGTTTAAAGAGAAAGCGGAGCGGCTCAAAGAGGACGTAAAGGGCAAGAACGCGGAACTTGAAGCGGGCAAGTCGGGACTCGGTGAGCTTATCCTCTTAAAGCGCAAGGGCGAGGACGAGGTAAGGTTCATACAGGAGAGCACCAAGCAGACCCGAGAGACCATGTACGATCTGAGCCAGAAGAACTCCAAAGCGGAGTCGCGGCTCGAGCGGCAGGAGGAGGAGCTTGAGAAGATAATCACACGGCTATGGGACGAGTACGAGCTAACGTTCAGCGAGGCCGCGGAGTACGCCAAAAGCAGAAGCGGCGAGGACTTTGATTTCTCGGCCGCGAGCGCGAGGATAAAGGAGCTGAGGGCTTCGATACGGGCTTTGGGAAATATCAATATCGATTCGATAGAGGAATATAAAAACGTCAAAGAGCGGTATGATTTCCTGACGGTCCAGATAGACGACCTTGAAAAGTCGAGGAAGGAACTTGAGAAAGTTATCTCGGATATGCTTTCGATCATGAAGACTCAGTTCGCGGAGCAGTTCAAGATAATAAATACAAACTTCAGCAGAGTATTCGGCGAGCTGTTCGGCGGCGGCAAGGCGGAGCTGACGCTCGTCGATCCCGACAACGTGCTCGAGAGCGGTATAGAGATAGAGGCGCAGCCGCCCGGCAAGAAACTCCAGAGCCTGACTCTGCTCTCGGGCGGAGAGAGGGCGTTTACGGCTATCGCGCTGTTGTTCGCGATCCTGGACGTCAGACCGACGCCATTTTGCATACTCGACGAGATAGAGGCGGCGCTCGACGACGTAAACGTCTACAGGTTCGCCGAATATCTCAAAAATTACAGCGAGACGACCCAGTTCATCGTCGTGACCCACAGAAGGGGAACCATGGAGGCGGCCAATATCCTCTACGGCGTGACGATGCAGGAAAAGGGAATATCAAAAGTATTGGCGCTTAATATAGACGAGGTGGTAGAATAATGGGAATTTTCAGTAAATTAAAACAGAGTCTTACAAAGACCAAGGAATCGATAAGCGAGAAGTTCGACAATGTGATCAAGGTATTTAAAAAGGTGGACGAGGAGCTGTTTGAAGAGCTTGAAGAGCAGCTCATAATGGCGGACGTCGGAGTCAATACGTCCATGGAGATAACCGAGCGGCTGAGAGAGGCGGCGAAGGAGAAGAAGATAGTGGACAGCTACGCCTTAAAGGGCGAACTCAACTCGATAATGCGGGATATCCTGACCGAGGGGACGGACTGCAAGATACATCTCGAGGGTAAGCCCGCGGTCATAATGGTAATAGGCGTAAACGGCGTGGGAAAGACGACGTCGATCGGAAAGATCGCGAATATGTACGCCAAGCAGGGCAAGAAGGTTATAGTCGCGGCTGCGGACACGTTCAGAGCGGCGGCGATAGAACAGCTCGAGATATGGGCTCAGAGAGCCGGGGTGGATATAATCAAGCATCAGGACGGTTCGGATCCGGCTTCGGTCATATTCGACGCGGTAAGCGCCGCGAAGGCGAGGGGCGCCGATCTGGTGCTCTGCGACACCGCGGGCAGACTCCATAACAAGAAGAACCTGATGGACGAGCTTAAGAAGATATACAGGATCTTAGACAGAGAGCTTCCTGATTCAAGCAAGGAGGTTCTGCTCGTGCTCGACGCGACCACCGGCCAGAACGCGGTGCAGCAGGCGATCCAGTTCAAGGAGGCCGCCGACATAACCGGCATCATGCTGACCAAGCTCGACGGCACGGCTAAGGGCGGGATAGTCCTCGCGATCAAGAACGATTACGACATCCCGGTAAAACTGGTCGGCGTAGGAGAAGGCGTGGACGATATCGAGGAGTTCGATCCGATCGAGTTTGTGGACGCGATCGTCGAGGTGGACGAGAAAAACGAGCTCGAGTCGGAGGAGGCGTGACCGATCGGGAAAAGCTTAGATCTGAAATAGTAAAGATCGGACGCTCCGAGTCCGGTCCTGCGGTCGGATTTAAACGGATTATTATGAATATTCATTCTTTACGTCGGATTTTTAGACGTGAATTTGGAAGATATTTATAAACATATAAGTTTTTTGTTAAAAAAGCTTGCAAATTAAAAATGTTTGTGGTATCATATGATGGTTGAAATCGGATAGTCCTCTGCCGCAAGTCGTCGGATAGGGTTTCGGCGGCGAATAAATCTCAAACCGGCGGTACGAATATCTTTGGAAGGAAAGGATAAAAAATGGATATTTTACAGCAGATCACACAGGAACAGATCAGAACGGACCTGCCGAAGCTCAGCATCGGCGACACGGTAAAGGTTTACGTAAAGGTAAAAGAGGGAACGAGAGAGAGAATACAGATGTTCGAGGGTACTATCATCAAGAAGAACCACGGCGGTATCCAGGAGACCTTTACAGTAAGACGTATTTCTTACGGCGTAGGCGTAGAGAGAACATTCCCGGTCAACTCGCCCAAGATCGACCGTATAGAAGTGGTAAGACACGGTAAGGTAAGACGCGCTAAGCTCTACTATCTGCGCGACAGAGTCGGTAAAGCGGCTAAGGTTAAGGAAAAGCTTAAATAAGGAACTTGTAGTGGTGGTTATGATTGCGTAATCACCACTATTTAGCATTATGAATCATTCATAATTGCGTTTTTGTGTCACTGGAGTTAAATTTAAGTATTGTGATTGCCGATAGTATGATTGGTTACAATATTAAGGAGGATGAAACTTGTGGCAAACGATAGAGACAGAGAGAATAAGAGGATAGAAGATCTGCTCGGCGGCGGGTCGGGTTCGTCTCAGCCCATGAACGTCAGCGAACAGACCGACGCGATGCTCAGAGAGATCGAGGAGCGAAGAGCGCGGCGGGCGGCGCGGCAGAGAGAGCTTGCCGAACAGGTCAGAGCCGAAGAGGAAGCGGCGAAGAGACGCCGCGAGCGCGCTCAGGAGCTTGCGGGCAAGGTAGGCGGCGACGCGTCGGAACCTAAGCCGGGCGTGGTCAATTCAAAGGACGTCAGGATGCCGCGAGTCCAAAACGCCAAGCCGGAGACCGGCAGTATCCCGATAATCAGACAGGACGTATCGGGCGGCGCGGGCATGAGCGGTGCGGCGGGCGGAAATACCGCGGCAGGGAGACCGACGCCCAAGCCGAGAGCTAAGGTGAAGGCCAGCGACACCGCGAGGATACCTAAAGTAAACGAAGCCGAGCTGAAGAGGACGGCCGAAGCCGAACGGAGCGCAAGAGCCGCGCGGACGGCGGGAGAACATAAGAGAGCGGCGTCGTCCGAGATCGGACGCGGAGAGAGCGCCGATCGCCGGGAGCGGAGATATAGAAAATCTAATAATGGCGGAAGGAAAGATATGAGAAAAGAAAAAGTAAATTGGGTAAAGGAGCTGCGTGATTGGGTGATAGCGATAGCTATAGCCGTTATCGTCGCTTTGCTTATAAGGAACTTTGTATTTACGCTTGTAACGGTCGAGGGCAGATCTATGGAGCCTTCCCTCTCAAGCGGCGACAGGCTTTACGTAAACAGATTCTTCTACAGTCCCCAAAAGGGCGACGTCGTGATATTCAGACCGGCGAGCGACCCGGATCGTCCGTACGTTAAGCGCGTGATAGCTACCGAGGGCGACACGATATACATCGATTTCGAGACGGGCGACGTATACGTCAACGACGAGATCATAGACGAACCGTATATAAACAATCCGACCACAAGGACGGGTTCGTATATAATGGAACTCATAGCGAACGGCCAATACAGCAGAGAGAATCCGATAGTTATCGAAGAGGGACATATGTTCGTAATGGGAGACAACAGGAACAACAGTACGGACAGCCGTATAATAGGCCAGATCCCGGAGGACGAGATCATAGGCGGAGCGGTATTCAGATTCTGGCCGCTCAATAAGTTCGGTTCGGTATCCTACGACGAGGCGGCGCTTATACTCGACGACGAGACCAAGACCGCGCTCGAAGACGCCGCGCAGGACGAATCGAGATTTATGTAAAATAAGCGGAGACGCCGCGCGGCCGCAAAAACTATGTTCCGCGACCGCAAGAGCGAGCGTCGATATACGGTCGCGACTCTTTAGTATATGAGCCGCGGCCGTAATAATATATGCGCCGCGCATAATACAAGAGAATATCCGGCGCGGCGGAGTGAGAACGATCGGAGGTCAATATGAATTTACAGTGGTTTCCGGGACACATGTCCAAAACTCGGAGAATGATACAGGAGAACCTCAAGCTGGTAGACGTGGTCATAGAGCTTGTGGACGCGAGGGCGCCGCTGTCGTCAAGAAACCCCGACGTGGACGAGATCGTCGGAAGCAAGCCGAGGATAATCGTTATAAACAAAGCCGATATGGCGGACGAGAAGGCTAACAAAGCGTGGGTCGATTATTTTAATAACAACGGCGCTATAGCAATTTCGGCGGACAGCCGAAGCGGCAAGGGCTTATCGAAACTAAATCCCGCGATAGACCGGGCTTTGGCCGAGAAGTTCAAACGCGACGCCGCCAAGGGGATACGCCGTCATTCGGTCAAGATGATGGTCATAGGCATCCCTAACGTCGGCAAGTCGTCGTTTATCAACAGGCTGTCGGGGAGGAGCGCCGCTAAGACGGGCGACCGTCCGGGCGTCACCCAGACCAAACAGTGGATCAGGATCGCTGGTAAATACGAGCTTTTGGACACCCCGGGTATATTATGGCCTAAATTTGAGAGCCAGGAGGACGCGAGAAAGATAGCGTTTACCGGCGGGATCAAGGACGAGATCATGGACGTCGAGGAGCTCGCCTGTTATCTGCTCGACTTTTTAAAGGTCGATTACGCCTCGAATCTTAAGACGGTATATAAGATAGACGAGGCTATGGATCTCTCGGCCGAGCCGGGCTACGAGCTCTTGGAGCTGATAGGCAGGAAGCGCGGCTGTATCGTATCCGGCGGCGAGGTCGACACGTTCAGGGCGGCTAATCTTATTTTAGACGATTTCAGATCCGCAAAAATAGGCAGGATCACGCTCGAACTTCCCGAGGAGGGCGAAGAACGCCCGGCGGGAGCGGCGGAATAAAATTTAATTTGATACTCGACAGGTTTGCAAGGACGCGGACGCTCTTTGCAGGCCTTTTTATTTTGGCGGATATAGGAGATAAAGAATATTTAAAATATATAGAATAATCGGGGATCGGGGTTTGCAAAGCCGGGCGCGAATGGTATAATAGTATAATAAGCATAGGACGCTATTATATGTAAAAAAAGAGTTTGGCCGATAGAGAGAACCGGCTTAGAAAGGGTTGTGAAGATATGGACAATACGATTGATATGCTCGCGCTTGAGGAGGAGCTCAGGGCCGGCGGGGTAAATAATATAGCCGGGATAGACGAAGCGGGGCGGGGACCCTTAGCCGGACCCGTCTGCGCCGCCGCGGTTATCCTGCCCGCGGGACTTAGGATAGACGGGATAAACGACTCCAAAAAGCTCAGCGAAAAGAAGCGGGAAAAACTGTACGACGAGATAACCGAGAAGGCGCTGGCGTATTCGGTTGAATTTGTTTGGCAGGATACGATCGACGAGATAAATATAAGACAGGCGACCCATCTCGCGATGCAGAATGCGGCGGATAAGTTGAAGATCCGACCCGATCTTTTGATTGTGGACGGGAACGACAAGCTTCCGTTTAACATACCTTCCGAGTATATTATAAAGGGGGACGCGAGATCGCAGTCGATAGCCGCGGCCTCGATTTTGGCAAAGGTTACCCGAGACAGGTATATGATCAGTATCGACGATAAGTATCCGGAATATATGTTTAAGAAGCACAAGGGCTACGCTACCAAGATCCATATGGAGGCGATACGAAAATACGGGCTTTGCGAGTTACATAGAAGGACGTTTATCACCGATAAGGTGTTGGGAAAAGTATAATGGACAAATATAGAGTGAGCTTAGGTTTTTTCGGAGAAGAAAAGGCGGCGGAATATCTTAAGCTGGACGGATATAAGATCCTGGAGCGGAATTACCGCTGCGAATACGGCGAGATAGATATTATCGCTTCGCGCGGCAAGACGTTATGTTTTGTTGAAGTAAAGACCAGAAGCGACAACAAATTCGGCTCGCCGATCGAGGCGGTGGTGGAGCTAAAACGGCGGAGAATGTATAAGAGCGCCAAGGCGTATATGGCGGCTCGTCCGGATACCCGCGGCTTCGAGACGGTCAGATTCGACGCCTTCGAGGTATACGCTCAGAAACAGGGAAACGGATTTATTCTCTGCGATATAAAATATTGGAAGGATATAATAGAAGACGCGTCTGTGTTTGAAGAATAGCGATCCGATCGGACGCGAAACGGGAGGTGAAGCGGATCGGCGGCGGGTTACCGGCCGATCGTTTTTAAATGGAGAGAATAATATTCGACGCGCACTGCGACACTATTTATGAACTGCGGGAGAGAGGCGCCCGTCTTAGAAGCAACGATCTATGCGTCGATCTTGAGAGGCTTAAAGAGTTTGACGGATATATACAGGTCTTCGCCGCGTATATCGACCGCGAGAGGATAAAGAAGCGCCCGTTCGGAGACTGCGTAGACGCTTTTAAGGAGTGCGACGATCTTATCGGGCTGTATCATACCGAAGCGGAAAAGAACGCGGATATGTTCGCGGCCTGCGCGGACTTCGGCGGTATACTGAAGGCGTTGGAGGAGAAGAAGACGGCGGGGATACTCGCGATAGAGGGCGCGGACGCCCTGGAGGGCGAGCTGAGTAACCTGAATTATTTTTACGACAGGGGCGTAAGGCTGATAACCCTGACCTGGAACCACGATAACGAACTTGCGGGGAGCATAGCGGGGGACTCGGGAGGAGGATTGACCGAGTTCGGCAGGGAAGCCGTATGCGCCATGTTTAAAATGGGAATAATCGTAGACGTATCCCATATCTCTAAAAGAGGTTTTTGGGACATATACGAGCTGGCTAAGAAATATAATAAGCCCTTCGTCGCTTCTCATTCGAACGCGTATTCGATTTGCGAGCATCCGCGGAATTTGGACGACGAGCAGATAAAGGCGATCGTCGAGACCGGCGGATGTATAGGGATAAATTTCTACGCCGACTTTCTCTCGGAGAAGGGCGAGGCGGGAGTCGACGATATATTAAAACATATGGAATATATGATAAAGCTCGGCGCCGAGAGGAATATCGGATTTGGAACCGACTTCGACGGGATGAGCAGGACGCCGTCGGGCGTCTCGGGCGTTCAAAACATGGGAGACGTTATAAAGAGGATGGAAAAAAGCGGGTTTTCACAAGAATTTGTTAAAAACATTAGTTATTATAATTTTTTGAACTGTTTTAGAAAAATTTTGTGAAAAATGTCATTGCCTTTTATTGGCGTTTATATTAAAATATAGCGTATATATATGATATATGCGCGCGGTTTGCGTAAGATCCAGCTTTGCGAGCCGCATGGAAAAAACTACGGCCGCTGCGATAAAGCGCCGCCGAAGCTGAAGAGCCGGGTCTTTGAGATCCGTTTGGTAAAATCTTAGGTTGGTGTTTTATTGTTTAAGCGGTATAAAAATTGGAGGTCGTATTTATGTCACTATTTATTTCAAAAAAAGCCAGAAGCATCAGTCCTTCGCCTACGCTTGCGATAGATTCTAAGTACAAGAAGATGAAGAAGGACGGCATACCCGTAGTAGGTTTCGGAGCGGGCGAACCCGACTTCGACACGCCGGAGAATATCAAACAGGCGGGTATCGAGGCTATAAATAATAATTTCACGCGTTACACGCCCGCGTCGGGAACGCTCGAGCTTAAGCAGGCTATTTGCGATAAGATCAAAAGAGACGCCGGTTTGGAATATACGACCGGAAACATAATAGTAAGCAACGGCGGAAAACACGCGCTTACAAATATATTCATGTGTATCTGCGACCCGGGCGACGAGGTCATAATCCCCGCTCCGTACTGGGTGAGCTATCCCGAGATGGTCAAGATGGCGGACGGCGTTCCGACGTTTATCGACACAACCGAAGAAGCCGGATTCAAGTTCACGGCGCGGCAGCTTGAAGACGCTATAACCGACAAAACGAGAGCGCTGGTTCTCAATTCCCCGAGCAATCCTACGGGTATGGTATATACCAAGGCCGAGCTCGAGGAGATAGCTAAGGTCTGCGTAGAGCACAACATTTACGTTATATTCGACGAGATCTATGAAAAGCTGATATACGAGGGCGAGCATGTAAATATAGCGACGCTCGGCGAGGACATCAAAAAGCTCACGTTTATAGTCAACGGTATGGCTAAGGCTTACTGCATGACCGGCTGGAGAATCGGCTACGTGGCGGCCGAGAAGGAGCTCATAAAGGCTATGGCCAATATGCAGAGCAACGCGACATCGAACCCGAATTCTATCGCTCAGTACGCGTCGGTAGAGGCGCTAAACGGCGCTCAGAGCACGATTGACGTTATGAAAGCGGAGTACGTCAAGAGAAGAGACTACATGGTAGAGAGAATAAACTCGATCGACGGGCTGAGCTGCCTCAACCCGCACGGCGCGTTCTATATATTCATGAACGTCAAGGGCGCGTTGGGCAAAGAGCATTACGGAAAGATGATAAATACGGCCGACGAGCTCTGCGTGGATATGCTGGATAGGGCGCTTGTGGCAATGGTGCCGAGCGAGGGCTTCGGTATCGAAGGCTACGTTCGTCTCTCTTACGCGACGTCTATGGAGACCATAAAGGAAGGTCTTGACAGGATAGAGAAATACTTGAAAGGCGAATATTCGCAGGTCAAGTTCAGCGACAACACGCTCGAAGCGTAAAGCGGCTTTAGCGAACGCGCGGCGTTATGTTCGTTCGCGGCGACCGGCTTAGAATATATTTTGAAATTAAAAAAGGGATCGGGCAAGATAAAACGCTCGATCTCTTTGTTTTTCACCCGTGGCCCTATCGATTCTAAAACCGGCGTTTGCAATATAAACGCACGCGAATATTTCTGTGAATGTAAAGATCTCTATGAGAGAATATTTTTTATCGGCGCAAACAGCCCTATCCCGGCTTTCCGCCCTCGCCTATATAGAGTTGGGCTCTCGCGCTCTATGTAAAAGCTGGATAAAAACTGAAAATAGGTTTTCCTAAAAAGCGTCCGTCCGCCGCTTTCTACTTTTCTATAAATTCCTTATGATACTTTTCAAGAATATCGAGGGTTATCCCCGACGACATGCTTGTGAGCGTTTTCGCCAGCCTTCCGAGTTCGTCGTCCGGAAGCTTGACCGAGCTGTAATATTCGGTAAGTTCTTTCTTAAATTCTTCAAACGTTTTGTTCGACATGGTCTCCTCCGTTATTTAGTTATTGTTTTTTGCATTCTGTAGATTTTGCTCGTCGAGCTTTAACGATACAGACGATATAGTTCTTAAGCTTTTTCCAGCGTCGATAAGCTTGTTATACTTTTTGCCGCACTTGCAGATAAACTTGATCTGAACGTCCAGAACGTTTTTTCCGAATAACTTGACGAGCTTGTTCCCGCAGACTGGACAATATACGTTATCCTTAAGTCTGACCGAATAATCCCACGAGCCGGTCAAATCGACGTCCCCGGACGCGGTATGTCCCCCGTATTCAACGCGGCAGTCGGTTCCGCAGCCGCATTTTATATTGAGCCTGAGCAGTTTGTATTTAGTATTATTCATGTATGCGATCTCAGAATAACATAGGTCGCAGTAGATCGTCTTACCGTCCTTCTCTATTGAGGCGTTTGTCGGATGAAGCATATTCTTTCCCTTTTGCCAAGCGAGCTGAAACCGCTTAGGCCTTTTCCTTATAGTACAGCAGACAGTGGCAATATCCGCTGAATTCGGGATCGGCTATCTGCTCGCGGAATTCCTTGCATATGCATTTTGTATCGTCCGTCCGCTCAAGCCTGCACGGACAATACCCGCCGGTCTTTTTCAAGCCCTCTTTGATCGATTTTACTATCTCTTCGTCTTCGTTATATCTGATCTTCATATACGCTCCTCCTTGCTGTTGCGGCGGCGCCGCCGTTTATAGGATTATTATAATATATTTTTTGATAAATCGACGGTATATATTTTTGCCGTCATTTTATTCTTCTATACTTTTGATTTCTACTGTTGGGCTTATCCGGTATCGTCATCTCTATCAAACCTGCATCCAACGCCGGACGTAGATAATTCTTTCTGAAGTTCGGCCTATGCGATAAATTTAAGCGTTCCATGATCTGCGATGCGGACAATTCGTCGCTTTCCATGCAGTCCAAAAGCGCTTTAACTTGGTCGGTAACTTGGTCGTCAACTTGATCGGTCTTATCGAGCGCAGTCAAAGCGTCGAGGATGATATTCATCATAAGCTCATATCGACTATGATCTCTTTGCAACTTTTTAATTATTGTACCACTATTTACATAAAATTGCAATACACAATAAGCGCTCCGCCACTACCAGATCAAATTTTTAATCGCTTCCGGGGGCGTATATACCCGCGCGAGACGGGCGACGTTTGGGATCGGGATTTTTTGTATATTTACACCGTTTAATCAAATAATAGTGTTGACATATAAAGCGTTAAAATGGTATGCTGAGATCGGCGTCCATATTACTATAATTTGAAGAGGATGCGTATGAGAAGATTATTTTATAACGGAACGGTTATAACGATGGACGGCGGGAGGATCGCGGATTCGTTTTTTGTAGAAGGAGACAAGATACGCAAAGCGGGGCGCGCGGAGGATCTGGTTAAAAATTACCGTATAGACGGATCAAATTGCGATATAGTCGATCTAAACGGGATGACGGTCCTGCCCGGACTTATCGACAGTCACGGACATTTCCTCGGCGTCGCCATGTCGCGGCTCTCTGTCGAGCTTTCCGACTGCTCGGATAACCGCGGAGTTTTAGAGCGGATCGAGAAGTTTATTAACGACCGTGGCGTCCGGCCGGGCGAGTGGGTGAAAGCCGAGGGCTATAACGCCTCCGGCGTTCGATTGACGCGCGGGGAGCTTGACAAGTATTTTCCCGAATACAAAATAGCGGTCGTCTATTCGTCGAGACATTCGGGGATATTGAATACAAACGCGATCGACGCGCTGAATGCTGAGGACAGAACCGGCGACGGGTATTTCTGCGAGCGCGAGTTTATAGATCTGATAAAGCGGATCCCGGCGCCGGATTTAGAGAAAATATACGCCGCGTGCGAGAGGGCGCAGAAACTGTACGCGTCGTATGGAGTAACCACGATCCAGGAGGGAGCCATGAACGGCGGCGCGGTCGATATATATAAGCGCCTCCTTGAGAGGTCTTTGTTTTACTTAGACGTCGTAGGTTATATCGATCTGAGCGACGCGGACATAAGTAATATAGCGGATGCGGAGAAGTTTTTCAAAAGCGCGGCGGACGGGGGATACGACCGACATTTTAGAGTCGGGGGCTATAAGATATTTCTCGACGGTTCGCCTCAGGACAAGACCGCCTGGATGAAAAGACCGTACGAGTCCGACCCGGAAAATTATGGCGAGCGGGCTTTATCGGATAAGGAGGTATACGACTGCGTTCTGTTCGCGGCGGAGAAGGGCGCGCAGATACTGGCGCACTGTAACGGAGACGCCGCCTGCGAGCAGTTTATACGCGCCGTGAGAAGAGCGGCTGACCGCGGCGTCGATACGTCTGAATTGAGGCCGGTCATGATACACGCTCAGTTTTTGGATACCGGCATGATGAAAGAAGTAAAGCGTCTTAATATCATACCGTCGTTTTTTGCGTCGCATATATACCGCTTCGGCGATATTCACATTAAGAATCTGGGCGCTGAGAGAGCGTTTAGAATGTCTCCGCTAAGGTCGGCGCTCAGTGAAAATATCAGGTTTACGCTGCATCAGGATCCGCCGGTGGCGCCGCCGGATATGTTTGAAAGCGTTTTTTGCGCCGTGAACCGGATAAGCGAAAGCGGAGCCGTTTTGGGAAGCGGAGAGACCATAGACGTTATTAGCGCGCTCAGGGCGGTAACGGTTGACGCCGCGTATCAGTACGGCGAGGAAGACGTTAAAGGGAGTATTTCCGAAAATAAAAAAGCCGATTTTATTATAGTGGATAAAGATCCGCTCTCCATACCTAAACGCGATATAAAGAATATCAAGATCCTTGAGACATTCAAAGACGGCGAGAGCGTATACAGGGCGGAGGAGAGTTTTTAGCCGACGGGACGTGAATTGAATGAAGAATTTTAACCATTTGATCATCAGCGATTTCATAAATTATCTGACGCTGAAAGGCGTCGAGCCTAACGAGCTCAAAGCCGCGTACGGCGTTTTGCGCGGCTACGACGACTATATAAGCGACAATAATTTCATGCTCGAACATATGAGTTACGATGATATTTTAAGGTTCGCCGACGAATACGCGGGTCGAGCGGAGAACGCGAAGCCGTCCGCGTCGGATATTTTAAAACTTCTGCGCGAACTTAATTCGTATATCTCGGAGCTTACGTATTTCTATAAAGACCCGTTTGCGGCGGCGGACGCGGGTTGCGCGACCGCTCGCAAGGAGACCGAAGCTAAAAGGGATAAGAAACTTACTCGCGCGTATCTCAGTTTGATTATCTCAAGACTCGATCCTACCGACGCAAAGGAGCTCGAATGCGCGATAGCGATCCTTTTGATATCCGGAACAAACCTTACCGATCCTGAAATAGCGGATTTACGGGTTTCGGATTTAAACGGCTACTACAGCGAAATACGCGTTCGCGGCGAGAATGAGAGAACGGTCGTCATAAGCGAGACGCTGTCGAATTTGTTAAAAGCGTATATCATGCGGAGTTCGCTCAAGCCGGACGATCGCATATTCAGCCTCGATCCGTTGAAAGATCCGGTCGAGAGCGTAAACGAACTTCTGCGCCGCGCGGCCGGAGACGACGATCCGCCGCTGACTGCGGATATAATACGTAATTTGAAATAGAGCTAAGGCGCGCCTGATATACGGCGCGTTTTTTAGGCTACTGTTTTTTTACGCCGATACGCATCCGGTAACAGAAGCCGATACTTAAGTTTGCCGACCCGAAAATATTATGAATTTTTGTTTTAAACGCATCCAGATCATCGCAGATCAAATCGGGGTGTTTTTTTACAATTTCCTGCACGGAGCCCTGGCTGAGCAATATATTTATAAATCTTTCGGCGTCGCAAGGTTCGGCGTTGGAGAAGACTATTTCGCGCGCGTACATGAAATAGCCGCTGTTTTTGATATTTTCAAGATGTTTGTTTTTATCGTATCTTATAAACGAATTTTTGACGTCGCCGAGCTCTTTTTCAAGACGCTTCGCCTTGGAATAAAGCTTGTCGTATTCCATTTCGGCTTCGGCGTCTACGACGGGAGGCCAGTCGCAGTCTATGGCCGCAAATATGCCGCCGGGTTTTAATATCCGGTCTACCTCCCGCAGGGTAGAGTTCGGCTCCATCCAGTGAAACGATTGAGAGCATACGACCGCGTCGGCTATCTCGTCTTTCAGTCCGGTGTCGTGCGCGAAGGCTTTTATAAAGCGCAATCCCTCGGTCTCGCGCGATCTGGCTTTTTCTATCATATCCTCGCTCGGTTCGATCCCGATAGCGTTTTTACAAAACTTAGTCCATACGAGCGACGAAAGACCCGTTCCGCAGCCGAGATCGACCACCGTTTCAGGGCGTCTTTTCAGATACTTTATTATAATCTCGGCGGGGTATTCGGGAACCCTCGGGCGGGCGCCGTCGTATATATCCGAAAATCCTTTGAATCTGTCCGCGTTTTTTTGCAAGTCGTTGTTCATTGTTATAGAAATTACTCCTTGGCTGAATTGTTATAGAATCTCCTTTTTAGCCTGATTTATTATATGCTAATACAAGATCGAGCGGAAGTCAAGTTTTTAGGACCCGGCCCGATGGAGAAATATATCGGACTCAAGACGGGCGGACGGATTTGTTAACAATACGGTCGCCGCCGGCATAATATGTTTGTAAGAGGTGATTTCTATGAGTCCGGTTCTGGCTACGGTCGTTTCTGTTTTGGCTGTTTATGGACTGATGAGTATAATTCAGGATATTATCAAGAAGCTGGCGGCGAAAAGCGGCCTTCGCGGAGAGATCAAGATCGTCCTGCACGTCAAGAACCGGCAGGATTCGATCGAGGGACTTATAAGGTCTTACGCGCTTAGGTTTAAGCTCGGTATGTACAAAAGAGGCGCCGAGCTGATCGTGGTAGACCACGGCTCTACCGACGAGACGCGGGAGATAATACTCAGGCTTTGTAAGTACTATAGATTTTTAAGGTATATGACCGCCGACGAATACGCTGCCTTGGCCTAATTAAACTTAAATTTTTCAGAATAAGCACGGATGGGAGAACCGTTCGTGTTTTTTGTGTTTGCAGAGCTTGTTTTTTGCGGGTATTTAATATATAATAAAATTTACGGATATATTTCAGAGAGGTTTTAGAAAGGGGGCGCGGAGCTTGATCAAGATATCGGGAGTGGTCGAGACGGTCATATTTTCAAACCCGGAAAACGGGTATTCCGTCTGCGAGGTGGCCGTGGGCGACGAGCTTATTACGATGACGGGCATGCTTCCGGACGTCGCCGAAGGCGAGAAGATAACCGCGTCGGGAGAATGGGTGACTCACGCGGAGTACGGCGACCAGTTCAGCGTGGAGTATTCGGAGCGCGTAATGCCCGCGACCGAGGAGGAGACCGAGAAATTTTTAGCGTCCGGTCTCTTGCCCCATATAGGCAAGACGACGGCGAAGCGCATAGTCGAGGCGTTCGGAGCGGACGCGCTGGATATAATAGAAAACGATCCGGACAGGCTGCTTGAGATCAAGGGCATGAGCCCTAAAAAGGTAGACGAGATACATCTTAAATATATCGACCAGATCGCGGTCAGAAACCTTGTGATATTCTTTCAGGAATACGGGATATCCCCGGCGGGAGCGGTTAAGGCGTATCAGATACTCGGCGCGGGGGCTAAGGAGCTTATCGAGAAAAACCCGTATCTGCTGAGCGATCTCGTTGACGGGATCACGTTTGAAAAGACTGACAAGATGGCGCTGTCTATGGGCTTCGATAAAAAAGGCTACCAGCGAATATCCGCCGGGATAAGCTGCCTGCTTGAGAAAAACGGCTACTTAAGCGGACACGCGTATCTGCCTAAGCCGATTCTCATATCCCAGGCGGCGTCCTTCCTCGAGGTGGACAAGTCGGTGATCGAGGATAATATAGCCCAAATGCTTTTGGACGAGAAGATAACGCTCGAGAACTGCGGCGACTACGACGCGATATATTTAGCGCTCTTTTACGACGCGGAGCAGGCGGTCGCGGAGCGGCTAAAAAAGATGTCGTCGATCGTGTTCGACGTGGATTATCCCGCGCTTGAGAAGATGATCGAGAGCGTTGAGAGCGAGATAGACTTGGAGCTTGCTGATATGCAGATAAAGGCGATACATTCGGTATTTGAGTCCCAGGCGCTTGTGATAACGGGCGGACCCGGTACGGGAAAGACGACCATTATCAATTCTATCATAAGGATAATGGAACTTGATAAGAAAAGCGTTCTTTTGGCCGCGCCCACCGGCAGGGCGGCTAAGCGGATGAGCGAGGTGTGTTCGAGAGAGGCGAAAACGATACACCGCTTGCTCGAGGTAAAGCCGGGGATAGACGAGGTCGGAAGTTCGTTCGCCCGCAACGCGGAGAATCCGCTCGACTGCGACGTTTTGATAGTGGACGAGATGTCGATGGTGGACATATTGATGATGCGCTCCATCTTAGAGGCGCTTCCCGACAGGGCGAAACTTATAATGGTGGGAGACAGCGACCAGCTTCGTTCGGTCGGAGCCGGAAACGTGCTTCAGGATATTATAGAGAGCGGGACGGTGAACTGCATCAGGCTTACCGAGATATTCCGTCAGGCCAACGAGAGCATGATAGTTGTGAACGCGCATAGGATAAACCACGGAGAGATGCCGCTTATCAACGATAAGGACAACGACTTCTTCTTTGTATACCGCGACGAGCCGGCGTCGCTGTGTCAGACTATCGCCGACCTTTGCGTAAGACGGCTGCCCCGGTATTACGGATTTCACAGTATTTCTCAGATACAGGTCCTAACGCCTACGCGAAAGACCGAAGTCGGAACGGTATACTTAAACGAGATACTCCAACAGAGCCTAAACCCTCCGGCGCCCGACAAGCCTGAGCATACCTCGCGTTCGCGCACGTTCAGGCTCGGCGATAAGGTGATGCATATAAAAAACAATTATCATCTTGAATGGAGGAAAATAGACGGCTCCGAAAAAGGGCTCGGCGTTTTCAACGGCGACGTGGGTTACATAACCGAGATAAACAAGAGGGACAAGTATCTCGTCGTGACCTACGACGACAGGAATGTGAAGTACGACTTTATAGCGCTGGACGAGCTCGAGCTGGCTTACGCGATCACGGTGCACAAGAGCCAGGGCAGCGAGTTCGACGTGGTCGTCATGCCGATGTTCGAGGTGTCGAGGCTGTTGATGACGAGAAATTTATTCTATACCGCGGTGACGCGGGCGAAGTCGCTTGTCGTGCTCGTCGGTCAGGAGCGGGTAATGAAGGAGTATGTGGATAATAATAACATAAGAAGACGTTTTTCGGGGCTTAAAGACAAACTTAGAATTGACTGACCGTTATATAGATGATATAATTCGACATAGATTTATTGAATAAGATGATGAATATTCGTATAGGAGGAGATCGTTTGGAATATTTTGCAGCTCCGCTTCAGGAGCTTATAGAGGAGTTTGAAAAACTGCCGGGCATAGGCGCCAAGACGGCGCAAAGGCTCGCGTTTTACGTATTGAACGAGCCGAAGGAGAAGGCCGAGAAATTTGCGAACGCGATAGTCAGCGCGAAGAAAAATATATGCTACTGCGAGATATGTCAGAACTTATCGACGGAGAAGGTCTGCGCTATTTGCAACAATCCCAACAGGGATCACAGCGTGATCTGCGTGACCGAGACGCCGAGAGACGTGCTCCAGATGGAGAGGACGAACGAATTCAGCGGCGTGTACCACGTTCTGCACGGAGCTATCTCGCCGATGGATAACATATCTCCCGACGACATCAAGATAAAAGAACTGATGAAGAGGATCGCGGAGGGCGGCGTTAAAGAGGTGATAATGGCGACCAACCCGAATCTCGAGGGGGAGACGACGGCTATGTATATCTCCAAGCTGATAAAGCCGTTCGGCGTGAAGGTCACAAGAATAGCCCACGGCGTTCCGGTCGGCGGGGAGTTGGAGTTCGCCGACGAGGTGACGCTTTCAAAGGCGCTTCAGTGGCGGGTCGAGATATAGCGGCTCGCCGATCCCGCGCTAAGGCGGCGGGATTTACCCGGGAGGATCGCGTCTAAAATATTTGACGCGGATCGATTTTGGGGATAAAAAATTTTTATAAATATATGGGAGGGAAATTATGAAGAGAATAATTCTTATGTTGGCGCTCTGCGCGGTCTTTCTGTGCGGCTGTCAGACGACCGGGAGTTCTGGAGCTTCAAGTTACAGCGAAGAGTTTTCCAAGGCGCAGGAGATACGGATAGCTTCGGCGGAAGATCCGGACGATATCGAAACCTTGACGGACGACGGGGCGATCTCTGATTTTATAACGGAGCTCGACTTAGAGAGCTGGAGCCTTGAAAGCCCGCCGCGGGACGCCGAAGTTTTGGGAACCTTCGTTCTCTCGCAAGAGGAGACGGTGAAGTTTGGCGAGACGGAGACGGACGGCGAGCTTTACGACATCTGCAAGCTTTACGCTTATCGGGAAAGTCCGTATATAACCATGGAGATCGAGGGGTTTGGAATGGATTTTAAGATAAGCGACGCCGCCGCGGAGTATTTAAACGGCTATTTTGAGTAGATAGAACTATAGAATATTAGAAGATTTATTGTAATAACTAAGTTTAAAAATTATATGGAAGGATAAAGAATGGATCGATGGAATTAAGAATGAGAAAGGCATTTAAAGTATTTAGGACGTTTGTCGCGGCGCTGATTATTTTTTGTATCGCCGCGCCGACTGGAATTACGGCTTTCGCGGTAGACGAGTTGCCGTCGTCGTTCTGGCCGATCAACAACGCTTACGTGAGCGCCAAAGAGCGCGGCGACGACGACGGTATAATCCGCTACGGAGAGCAGAGCATAGAGCTTTTAACGAGATATACCGAGACAAATCAGATAAGAGAGATATTGGCCTCGAGGTATTACGACGTGGCCGACGCTTACGACCGCAGAAACGACTTCGTCACGGCGGCGTATTACTATGAGAAATATATTCCGTACGGCGAATATATGGGCTGGACGGACGGAGTTATCATAGCGAGATCAAAAATATCGCAGTATACCCTGGTCGTTAAAAACTATACTGAAACCAACGTTCCGCAGGTATATTACGGCGCTAAAAACGAACCCGAGATGGGCGTTCTCTACGGAGAGGTAGTCGAGTACACAAGAGAGAACGAATCGATGGTTTTGGTATATGTAAACTATGGCGACGATCTCCCCGTATGGACGGGAGCGATATTTGACACGGCGCGTCAGCGAGGGATCGCTGTTGAGATTGCGCTGAATATTTTAGACGAAGGTCTCGCGGTCGGAGACATACCCAATCACAGCGATTATATTGAAAGAGTGACAGAACAGCTTAACCAGTACGCCGACGTGCCTATATACCTTAGAATCGGCGCGGAGATGAATATCTGGGACGACCTTGCCGATCCGAACGAGTATATCGAAGCGTTCAGGTTTATATCGAGCTATGTTAAAGCGAACACCCAGCATGTCGCGGTCGTGTGGTCGGTGTCTCACGCTTCGAGCTGGAATATAGATATGGAGGACTATTACCCGGGCGACGAATATGTGGACTGGGTGGGGATATCCGCCTATCTTATCAGACATTTCCAGGGACAGGAACAGCCGATAGAGCAGAGGTTCAACGATACGTTCTTTTGCTCGGGAGACGGCGCGGATCCGGTGATGGTCGTCAAAGAGACGATCGAGAAATTCGGAGAACGAAAACCGATAATGCTCTCTGAGTGCGGGAGCGCCCACAGGACGATCTCGTCCTCGCTCGACACCGACAATACCGAGTGGGCGGAGCGGAATCTGAGGAGAATGTACACCTATGTTCCGATGGTGTACCCTCAGGTAAAATTGATGGCGTATTTCAATATGTATTATCCGGGCGAGACGAACGTGTATACTTTGCACGATAACCCCGTCATGGAAAACAGCTTTTTAGAGCTTACGCAGCAGAGACATTTTATCCAGAATAGATGCGGTTCACGTTCGGAAATAACTTATAAGGAAATAACGGACGGCATGACTGTCGCTCAGACCATGCTGCCGATCTATACCTATCCGCATATATTCGGCGACGACGAACCCGAGGTATATTATTATTTAGACGGAGAATTTGCGGGTTCGAGCGCGACTTTGCCGTATTTGCAGTATCTGGATCTTTCACAGGTAAGCCTCGGCGCGCACAGTCTTGAGACCAGGGTCGTATCAAACGGCGCGCAGGTCGCAAGTCAAACGATTACGGTAAACGTAGTCGAGGACGTGACCGTTATAGTGGACGGTTCGGAGATAGAGACGGACAGCGTTCCGCTTCTGATCAACGACAGGACGATGGTTCCGCTCAGATCGATATTCGAGGCGCTCGGCGCGGAAATTACGTGGGACGACGCGACGAGAACGGTTACCGCCAATAAGGACGGAGTAACGATCTCGCTCACTATAGACTCTCCGGTCATGTATAAAAACGAGGCGGGAGCGCAGGAGGATATAGCGCTCGATTCGCCTGCGATCATTGTAAACGAGAGGACCATGGTCCCGGCGAGAGCGGTCAGCGAAGCGCTCGGCGCCTCGGTCGAATGGGATGAAGCGGATCAAATAGTTACTATAACCTCCTCCGCATAGTAAACGCTATAGCGGACGAAAACATGGCGATCGCCGAATAAATTATTTGGAGTGTAAGTATGCGTAAAAACGATATTGTAGAGATCGTTATCACCGGTATGACGGACGACGGAGACGGAGTTGGCAGGGTCGATAACCTGGCCGTGTTCGTTCCGTATACCATCGTCGGAGAGACGGTGAGGGCGGTCATAGTAAAAGTTCTCAAGCGCTACGCTTACGGCAAGCTGATAGAGGTCGTAAGGCCGTCGGAGCATAGGATAAAGGCTGAATGCGAATATTTTTACCAGTGCGGCGGCTGTTCGCTCTGGCATATGAGCTACGAAAGCGAATGCGAGTATAAGCGTAATAAGGTCGAGGACTGTTTAAGGCGGATAGGCGGGATCGACGTCGAGGTCTCGGAGACGGTTAAAGCGCATTTGGTCTACGGTTACAGAAATAAAAATCAGTTCCCGGTTACGCCTGACGGGATAGGGATGTACGCGAGGCGGAGCCACCGTCTTATAAAGACCGAGGGTTGTCTTATAGCCGCCCCGTTTTGCAAGACCGTGACTGAAACGGTCGGGAAGTGGATGCATGACTTCAGCGTGACTGCGTACGACGAGAAAACCGGAGCGGGGACCGTGAGAAACGTCTATACCAGGAGCGGCGATAAAGGGATACTCGTGTGTATTGTGACCTCGGGCAAAAAATTGCCGCACAGCGCGGAGCTTAAGGACGCGCTTTTAGATACGGGTCTCGATATCGCGGGGATAGTCCAGAATATCAACCATAAAAAGACGAATACGATCTTAGGGGATAAGACCAAGACGATATACGGAGACGGAGAGCTCGAGGACGGGATAGGCGACGTCAGATTCAAGATCTCGCCGCTGTCCTTTTATCAGGTGAATAAGGCGCAGACGCTAAAGCTCTACGGCCTTGTGAAGGAGTTTTTGGAGCTTAGCGGCGGCGAGATCGTCTGGGATATGTACTGCGGGATAGGAACGATAGGACAGTTTATAGCAAAAGACGCGAAGAGGATCGTCGGCGTGGAGATCGTTCCCGACGCGGTGGAGAACGCCAAGGAGAACGCCGGGCTGAACGGTATCGCCAACGCGGACTACTACTGCGGAAAAGCCGAGGAACTGGCAAGCGGCCTGCTCCAAAAATACGGCAGACCGGACGCGATAATCCTCGACCCGCCCCGCAAGGGCTGCGACGAACAGCTGCTTAAAACCGTATGCGACAGCGGCGCCGAAAGAGTGGTCTACGTGTCCTGCAAACCGTCCACCCTCGCGAGGGATCTGAGGTATTTGGAGGATAACGGGTATAAAACGGTAAAAGCCGTTCCGGTGGATATGTTCCCGCGCACCGCGCATGTGGAGACAATAGTGTTGCTACAACGCCGCGATACTTAGAAATCCTTGAATTTAAGCACTTTGTGAAGCATACGGTGTTTAATTCAGAAGGAGGAAAATACCGAAATAAGGAGCTAAAAAATTATATTATCGTAAAAGTTGCGATTGACCTGGTGTGTGGGAACACAAAAGAATAGTCTAAAAAATTGTTTATGATCGAAAAAGAGATGCTTTTTTTGGCATCTCTTTTTGCATATATAAGGAGAATCGTATTATGAAATGCTTGCTAAAATATCAATGGGTAAAGCTAATGCGTTCCCATCTTCCTCAGGGCAAGGGGGTAATGGGCTCTTGGGCTCGTCTTGCATCCCGTGCAGCATTTCGCAAAGGAACAGCCTCTTATTGCGGTTACAGTAATCCTGTAACGCCCGGTATGTGGTCTGGCGGTATCGTTGGTCTAAAAAGCATTTTAGGCGTTAGAACGCGAAAACAGGCATTAGAAATGATGGATACGCTGTCAAGGCTCGGATATATAAAGTACGAGCTGGATCCGCATACAAAAAAGCTAACTTATCTCATAACCGACTGGGTTGTTGAATGCTCCGGAGAAGAATGCATGGATGGAAATGTGTATGCTTCAAATGATTACGGTTTCCTTTGCCTCCCACGGAACATAACGCAGCGGCTTGCAGATAACAATTATATATTTGAAGAATCAGACGCATGGCTTGATTTGTGGTGCCACACGGTATTCGCAGAACAACGCAATGCGTTTTCTTTTTTGGCGCCGACGATTCAGTATGACGATTATGGTGCCGCATTAACTCTGGAAACCCTCGGTAACCGTTGGGGTTGGGAAAAGACAAAGGTATGGAGATTTTTTAAGAAATACGGGAATGTCTTTGCTCTGTACCGTCTCCCCGGTTCTTACGGTTGTCTGGTTTTTAATAAAATATATCCGACACAAGCAGAGACTGTCTTGCCCACGCAGGATAAAATTGTGCGTATTTTGAATGAAATACGCATTTGCGCAAAAGGAATAAAAAAAGAGGAGTCCGATCATGCGTATATCAACAGGTTAATCGCCTGGTATAGCAAAAAAGTGATCTCCTCTATCTTATCAAATGCAGAAGAAAATCGCGTTGCACTTTTCTCCCCTATAATACGCGCGTATTTTTCTCAGTGTTGGAATTGTAAGAATTATAACTATGACTGCAAGGGTTATTATAATACCCCAATTGCGGAAATTAAAAAAAATCATATCCGTGGGCCATGTATGCCTGTGGATATAACAAAAATAGCAAAGGAGATTTTTATATATGAGCAGTAAACAGAACAAAAAAGCGATGTATAAACAGGAAGAGGATCGCATTATCGCACATTCAGAGGCGTTTATTGAACTTTTGACTAAACGCGGCATACTGGGAGATCAGATGATTGACGATGAAAAGATACGCATAGCGCAGCAGGAAAAGAAGAAAAACACATACCATAACACGCTTATGCTCTTGAAAAATTACAGAACCATCGCATGGATGCTGGAATGTTTCCCCGATTCGATTGCTGAGGAACTGGACGAGCCTTTTGAGGGATTGGATGAGTTGATTGACCGGATTGATATCGAAACGTCATTGGATAACAAAAAGCTCGAAAGTAGAATTGCAGGTATCCAAAAGTCAAGAATATTGCTTGACCGTGTGAATGAGGCTCTGACCGTTCTGAAGAAAAAGCCATCTGACGGTGAAAGACTGTATAACCTGATTTATCAGACCTACATAACGCCTGAAAAGCTGAGTTTAACGGACCTGCTCTACCGCTTGGATCTGTCGCCGCGCCATTATTACCGGCTTCGGGAACAAGCAGTCACGATCTTATCCATCCGGCTCTGGGCTTCACCGGCAGCCGATGTGGATTTCTGGCTTGAAATGCTGACATTGCTGGAGGGATTGAACTGAAAACGGTGGTAAATAAATTGGCACAAAATTGGCACAGCCGCGCCGATGACAAGCAATTGAAACTGTGGTATACTGGTATCGTCCCAAAATGGGATCGGACAATAGGGATGCCGTTTTTGAAGCAGCTTGATGCTTTGAAACGGTATTTTTTATTGCCGAAATTACAGAAGGAGGTTTTTGGGCATGGTCAAACAATTGGGTAAAAGCGGCAAGCTTCAAACTGTATACTGGTCATTGGTCAGCATGGTATCTGCCGCACTCATTTCTGTTCAGCCTGTTATGGCAGACACGATTTGGGACAGGTTTTCGACGATCATGAAGGATGTTTACGGCGAAATAGTTGCCATAAGCACCATTGTCGCAGTTACAGTTGCCGCAATTGCGCTGGTTGTCAGAATGGTATCAAGAAACCAGCGAGCTGTTGATGAAGCTACCAGTTGGCTTAAGCGAATTGTAATCACTTGGCTTGTTTTGAACTCGCTCGGCTTTGTGGTTGCATACTTACAGCCGTTGATTTCTGGCGGAAACTACACAGGCTGAGAACAAGCGGTCAGGCAGGACGGAGGTGATGAAATTTGCTTGACTGGATTTTTGAAGGGATCGTCACATGGATCAGCAGTATCGTATCCCAGCTGATGGACGCTGTGTCAGGCCTGTTTTTGAACGCACTTGGCACAGACATGACAGCAATGGAAGAATACTTCCCTTTTGTTGCAAAAGCGTTTACTGTCATGCAATATATGGCATGGGCGTTGTTGTTTTTGATTACGATATGGCAATTGTTCCGTGTGTTCGGCGGACCCATAACAGAAGCAGAGAACCCTTTGTCACTGCTTGCAAGAAGCTCTTTGTTTGCGTTGTTGATAGGATATGCAAAGCCAATATTCCTGCTGACGCTCGACATTGCAAGAGCTCCTTATACGGCGCTCATGGATATTACGATGTCTTCAGAAGATTTCACATTTGCCGGAGTGGAACAGGCGCTGACTAATGGACTAACAACCATTGTTTCCGTTGCAACAGTGGTTGGTCTATTGCTTTTGGTGATTTTGGAAATTGCGTTAGGCTGGAACTATTTTAAGCTTTTACTTGAAACTGTTGAACGATATATTGTGGTTGGTGTTCTTTGCTATACTTCCCCTCTGGCATATGCGATGGGAGCGTCAAAAACAACAGGAAGTGTATTCAAATCTTGGTGCCGTATGGTGGGTTCACAACTGCTATTATTGGTGATGAACGTATGGTTTCTGCGAGCATTTAACAGTTCGGTGGGACAATACATTGGCAACGGCGGTGCACTGTCAACCGGCCAGGGCAATATATTTCTATGGATGTTCTGTGCTCTTGCGTTTTTAAAAACGGCACAGAAATTTGACAGCTACCTTGCCTCTATGGGACTCAATGTAGCGCAGACAGGCAGCAGTATGGGTATGGAATTGCTTATGGCAGCGCGTGTTTTGGGCGGAGTCAGCGGAGGCGTTAAAAGTGCAGGCAATGTGTTTAGGGGCGGCAGCGCCACCTCAGGTGCAGGAACGGCAGGAGCTGGTTTTGCTGCAGGCTTTGTGAATAAATTCAAGGGAAATAGCTATGTCCGTGACGCTGTCGTCAGCGGCGGAAGTCCTATGGGCGCCGGCGGCACAGCTGGTTTTGTAGGCCGCGCTTTTGGAGGTATTGCTGCACGCAACGGTGCGAAACTGACCGGTGATTCTATCGCATCCGTAGCATCAAAAGCACCAAATGTTTCAGGAAGTATTGCCGGAGATATTGCAGACCGCAGTCTTGAGAACTTTATGCCGCATTTGAGCGGCCGTCGTTTATCAGGTACTCAGATAACAGGCGGACAGATATCTACAACTGCCACCGGTTCAGACGGAAACGAAGCCAATCTGGAAATGTACAGCGCTTCTCAGTATGAAAAACCGGATACGCCGCACAGCATCGTCAATGCATCCGACGGAAGCCAGTGGTATCAGATGGCTGCGGGCACTGGAGCAAACGCATTTTATGAAGCTCCCGAATTTACCGGTGATCCGTCCGAAGCGGCACAGGTGGCAACAACATTCCCTGATGCTGCGGAAGGCACCATACTTAGAACGGCTGATGAAGGCGTTATGGAAGCAACAACGCCGGGCGAAAGCTCGCTTTTATTTAACAGTACAAACTATGGTGAGCCAGACGGCCCACACTCTGTCATAAAAGACGCTGACGGCAATGAATGGTATCAAGTCTCGAGTGCCGATTATGCGGACGGTACTACAGAAGTGCCGCAGTTTGACAGCGGATATACAGAGTTCCCGGGAATGCCGGAAGATACATCTATGAATGTGCTTGGCGATGGTTTGATTGAAGCCAATTCTGCCGATGGCACATCAATGCTGTACAGCAGCGAAAGCTACAGTGAACCGGAAGGCACATATCAGACGGTTACTGATGCTGACGGGACACAGTGGTATCAGGTATCTGGTGAGGATATTGCAAACGGCAGTGCAGCTGCTCCGCAATTTACCGGAGACAATGCCGTTTCGTTCCCCGACATGTCAGAAGATACTGCATATACCCAAATCGGCAACGGCGTGATTGAAGCCAATTCTGCCGATGGTAGTTCCATGCTGTATAACAGCGCTTCCTATGCCGAACCAGAGGGTGAGCATTCTGTTGTTACGGCAAACGATGGCAGCCAGTGGTATCAGATACCTATTGGCAGCGATGGTTCTTATGAAGCACCGGAATATACAGGGGCTGTTGCAGAAGGAATGCAGGCAGAACCCAGCTTCCCCGGCATGCCGGATGGAACAGAGTACCGTTCAGCAGGAAATGGCGTTGTGGAAGCCTCCTCTGCTTCCGAAAGCAATACGCTATGGTATAACAGCGCTAATTATGAAGAACCTGAAGCGCCGCATACAGTTATGCAGGCAGCAAACGGTGTGGAATGGTATGCGATGCAGCCACATGCCGAGACTCCCGCATTCGAGGCTGGAGATGCAGCAATGGCATATAACCAAGCACAGTTCCAAGCATTTATGCCAGGCTACGAGCAAAAAGTATCCTCGGTTGACGGTTCACAGCGTCAGGATGGTTGTTTTGAAGTCCGGCACGAAAACGGAAGCGGTACTATGTTTTACGATACGACCAGATATGCTGCACCACGTGGCAATTATCAGGTATATGAAGATGTTAATGGAAGTCAATGGTACGCAATACACGGCGAAGCTGCCGTTGACCGAAAACCGGTATATCAAGACGGGAAACCGGTATACGATAACGGTAAGCTGCGCACAGAATCTGTTGCAACTGTGCGTTATAAGACAACTCCATCGCGTTTTGGAGAACCCAAACGCCGTGAAAAAATAGAAATAAAAGCCCCAAAACGCAAGCGGTAAAATAAAAGCAGTCAAATTCTATGTTTGGCTGCTTTTTCTTATATAGATTTTGTTTCGGCAAGGAGGTGAAAAGAATGGCTGAGCCCAATAAACAGCAAATCGGTGACGGTGCCGATAATTTCGGGCAAGCTGCAGGTCAAATGGCTAAAGCTGCAAAACAAGCCGGACAGGAAACGGCAAAACAAGCAGCCGCAAAAGGCGCAGAGGCTACCGCAAACGCAGCAGCTGCAACTGTCAAAGCCAGTGTGGAAGGTGGAAAGGCTGTCGCCGAAGTCGCTGCGGGAACAGCGGCAGGCGGACCTGTAGGTGCAGTCATATCTGCGGCATGGTCTTTGCGGCACACCTTGTTTAAGGTGCTGATTTGTATATGCCTTGCAATTGTGTTCTTTATTGTGCTGATTGTATCCCTGCCATCCATAGTTACAAACAATATATTCGGTCTGGACGGGACACAGCCTGTCGAAGGCATGACTCTTGATTCCAGTTATACTCAGATGGAACAGGTGGTATCAAATGTAATAGAAGCGGCATATCAGACGTCTTTATCCAGAGTTGAACAGATCATTTCAAGTGGTGGATATAATTACGAAGCTTCTTCGGATGCAACTATCAATTATGCGCAGAGCTCAGCCGGTTATGACACCTGCTATATCCTCGCCGCGTATTCTGTTTCTTTGGAACAACAGGGCACCGATCCGGATGATATGACTGCAAAATTGAACAGTGTAGCAAGTGATATGTTCCCTGTCACCTATGAAGTTAAAGAAACCGAACAGACAATCACGAATGAGGACGGGACTACTTCCGTACAGACGGTACAGTATGTAGAATGTACTATCCACCCATTTGACAACAGCGTCATCAACAGGGCTTTTGGTATTGATCCGAATGCCGCATACAATCAATTCGGCGCAACATACAGTGAGGTCATTACCAATATGGCAAACGCGCTTAAACGGACTTTATACGGTGCAATAAGCCCTGGTGAATCTGTCCCCCTCACTGATGAAGAATTGATTGCATTTGTGAATAGTCAAAGCTGTACAGGCGTTCAAAAGCTGTTATTGGAAACCGCTTTATCGTTAGTCGGCAAAGTTCCGTACTTCTGGGGTGGCAAAAGCCCTGCTGGCTGGAATGATGAATGGAATACGCCAAAGCTGGTTACATCCGCTGGCTCTTCTTCTACCGGAACGATCAGACCGTATGGCTTAGATTGCAGTGGTTTCACATCATGGATCTATGATACGGCGCTTGGAATTGATATCGGTGCTGGTACCGGCGGGCAATACCCGAAAACCACCGCTGTTTCCGCAGCTGATTTGCAAATCGGCGATTTGGGCTTTTTAGCCGGCTCAGGCGGAGGTGGCTGGAACCATGTTTTGATGTTTGCCGGATATGGATCCAGCGGAGAACGGATGTGGGTACACTCCTCCAGCGGCAGCGGCGTTATACTGAATTCGCCCAGTTATGAATCATCGCTGGTTCTGCGCAGACCAAAGAATGTGGACTATAACGCACCTGTAGCAGGTGGATCTACCGGAATCATAGGTCCATCTTCCGGCACCCCTTACACAATGGAAGTCGAAGTGACACATTATTGTCCTTGTCAGCAATGTAACGGCAACTCACTGGCTATGTCTGCAAGCGGAAAGCCGTTAGCTGTCGGGATGGTAGCAATGTCAACAAAGTATCCGTTTGGTACCAGAATCAGCATTAACGGAAAAATATATACTGTGGAAGACCGCGGCGGCGCTGAATTTAATGATATCCACCGTGTGGATATTTTCGTAAACTCGCATGAAGAAGCGTTGCGTCTGGGGCGGCACAAAACCACAGCCACAGTATATCCAACAGGTAGGTGAAGAATTTGGAAGAAAAAGAATATAACAATATCTATGCTATCCCGGCGAATTATACAGACTCAGGGAAAATCTTCGGCGGAATGCTGGAGCTTCGCAATACTATTGAAGCTGCTTTAATTGTAATTATAATCGGCTATCCCGAACTGATGCTGATTCCTATGGCAACTACCCTTCGTATTGTAGTAATGACTGTGACGCTTATTCCCGTTGCAGTAATTGCGTTGATGGGTATCGATGGCAATTCCCTGTTTCAGTACGTCGGACATATGATCCGATATTTCATCAACCGGAGAAATCTGCATTTCAGAAGGGTGGGATACCACTATGACAGACGGCAGCTCAGGAAAAAGCAAAAAGCCAAAGTCAAAAAAGCGTCCGGAAAAGCTTGAATTTGTTCAGGACTTTATTCCGGTTAAAAATATAAATTACGGAATCATCGAAACTACCGATGGCCGTTACATAAAAATTTTAGAGATAGAGCCGATCAATTTCATGCTTCGCTCCAGTGAAGAGCAGTTTGGAATCATCTCTTCTTTCGCGAGCTGGTTAAAAATTTCTCCCACGCGGCTGCAGTTTAAAAGTATTACCCGCAAAGCGGATTCCGATAAGCATGTAGCCATGGTAAAAAGAGAACTTGCCGAGGAAGAAAATGAACAATGCAAGCAGTTGGGCGAAGGATATATACGGCTTATCAAGGATGTAGGCAGCCGTGAAGCCTTAACCCGAAGGTTCTTTCTTATTTTTCAGTACGAAGAGCTTCGCCGCAGCGACAGTGATGATTTTGCCAAAATATACAGTGCTCTGCAAACGGCGGAGCAAACGGCAAGGGCATATTTCCTTCAGTGCGGAAACTCTATCTTACAACCCAAGGATCCGGACGAAGCGACTGCTGAAATTCTGTACATGTTTTTCAACAGACAGTCCTGTGTGGATGAACCGTTTTCATCCCGTGTGAACCGTGTTGTTATGGACACCATGACGGCAAAAAACAAAGTAATCGGGATTGATCCCGTACCGCATATACGCATTACCAACTTTCTTGCTCCACGCGGAATCAATTTAAAGCATTCCAATTACATTATTATGGACGGGCTATATTACTCGTTCTTATATATAAAGGGAAATGGTTATCCTGGGATGGTTCGTGCGGGTTGGATGTCCTCTCTGATCAACGCCGGTGAAGGTATTGACGTCGATGTACATCTGCGCCGGGAAAACCGCAGCAGGACGATCGATAAGGTTGCACAGCGTATCAGGCTTAACCGTACCAAGTTGAGGAGTATGCAGGATACCAGCACTGACTATGAAGAGCTCACGAATTCTATTCAGGCTGGTTACTATATCAAGCACGGAATCGCAAACAATAATGAAGATTTATTTTATATGTCCGTGTTTATTGCCATATCGGCAAAAAGCTATGAAGAGCTTCTTTGGCGCAAGCAGCAAATGACAGATATGCTGAAATCCATGGACATGTATACGAGCGACTGCAGGTTTCAGCAGGAAGACGCCTTAAAGTCAGTCATGCCGTTTTTGCATATAACGCCTTCGCTGGAAAAGAAATCACAGAGAAATGTGCTGACCAGCGGCGCAGCTTCTACCTATATGTTTACGAGCTTTGAAATGTCTGACGATACTGGCGTTCTACTTGGTATCAACCGACATAACAATTCACTTTGTATAGTGGATTTGTTCAATACAAAGAAAAATAAGAATGCGAATCTGAACCTGCTCGGAACCAGCGGCGCGGGCAAGACCTTTACGATGCAGCTTTTGGCGCTGCGGATGAGGATGCGCGGCATACAGTGCTTCATACTCGCACCTATCAAGGGTCACGAGTTTCGCCGTGCGTGCAACCATATCGGCGGACAGTATATCAAAATAGCCCCCGGTTCGCCGCATTGTATCAATATCATGGAGATCCGGCATACCATTACGCCGGAGATGGAACTGATCGATGAGATGGACTACAGCGAGATGGATTCTATGCTGGCAAGAAAAATCCAGCAGCTGATGATATTTTTCTCGCTGCTGATCCCGGATATGACCAATGAGGAAGAACAAATGTTGGATGAGGCGCTCATCAAGACCTATGCCGACTTCAACATTACCCATGATAATGACTCGCTGTATCTGGATTCCGAAGCGGATCCACCGGTCATGAAGAAAATGCCTATACTGGGAGACCTGCACAAGAATCTGCTTCAAAACAAAATGACGGAACGCATAGCTGTTATTGTCAGCAGGTTTGTGACCGGCTCGGCGCAGTCTTTTAATAAAGGAACTAATGTGGACTTAACGAATAAGTACATCGTATTGGATCTGTCTGAACTGAAAGGGAAACTTCTTCCCGTTGGCATGATGATCGCACTGGACTATGTCTGGGATAATATCAAGGCAGACAGAACAAAAAAGAAAGCAATTTTAATTGATGAGATCTGGCAGCTAATTGGAGCATCCTCCAATAAACAGGCTGCCGATTTTTGTTTGACCATTTTCAAAACCATACGTGGGTTTGGAGGCGCCGCTATCTCAGCGACGCAAGACCTCTCTGATTTCTTCAGTCTGGAGGATGGCAAGTATGGCAGGGCAATCGTAAATAATTCAAAGAATAAAATCATTTTGAATCTTGAGCCTGACGAGGCACGATATGTGCAGGATGTGCTGAAGCTTACGAAAACCGAGATGCGGTCCATCACCCGTTTTGAACGCGGTGAAGCTTTGGTATATTCCAATAACAATAAAGTGCCTGTTGTGATAAAAGCTTCAAAAGAAGAACAGGAGATGATTACAACAGACCGAGCAGAACTGGAGGCAATCCTGCGTGAAAAACGCAAGAAGAAAACACATTAAGTCTTAAAATGCGCATTTTGATAGAAATACGCATTGACTATATTGAAGGAGGTGGTGAAAATGCTTTTGCAAGACGAACAATATGTCGTGAAATGGCTGTCGCAATATGGAGCCTTACCGAAAACACAGATTATAAAAATGCTGCGTAAGCCACCGCAGACTGCTGAGAAAATCCTGCGAAATTTGAAAAAACAGATGCAAATTTCCGATGTCGGCGGTGGATATTATGTTGCTCTTGACTCCATGTGCCAGCCTGATCAAAGAACGATTCTTGCCGTATGGGTTTTGCTAAAGTTTATAGATTTTGTAGATCCGATGGCACATTATCCGGCTGTCTACCCTGCACAGCTCTTTTTTCTGAAAGAAAATGTCGGTTACGAAATCGTTGTATTATATGACGGCGAAACAAGCCTGTTGAGGCTACTGCAGCCGGACGATGATTTGAAATATATCATCATTCTGCCGCATATTTCAATGGCGGCGCACTTAAAGTTACCGAAAGCGCCGTGCCTGTTTGCAACCGTTGATTTTGAAGGGCAGGATGAGCCGGAAGTGACATTCTATTCTATGGAGGCAATAGCAAATGAAAACACACAGTACATTTCAAAAAGCTCTTGATAAAATAGATGCAAAAATTCAGGAACTGCACGAACAAGCCTTCTCTGTGAGACGATCCTATCAGGATGGCAATATAAAGCAGGCATATGAAAGTGCGCTGAGGTTGGAAGAGGTTTCGGAGAAAACCGTGCTTCTAACCCGTGCGCTTCCGGCGTATACGGGAAACCCTAAAGCAAGGCTGGAAACCGAAAACCTAATCAAGCTGTCAATCCCTATAGAGATCGGCTTTACCGAGGAAGGATGGTTTTCACTCAGGATTCCTGCCCTACTGCCGAAGAAGGATGCCGGTTCTGCCGACTATATTCGGTCTTCACTCTATCTTGCCATGCGGGAATTCTTTCTGGATTCTCAGCCTGTAAGATACAATGACTGTGTTTTAATATACCGTCATATATATGCCAGAGACAGACCGGAAAGAAAGAAACGCGACCATGACAATATTGAGGTAAATATGGTTTCGGATATTGTCGCAATGTATGTTTTGCCGGATGACGGTCCATCGGTTTGCTCTCACTATTATTGCAGCGCGCAGGGACAGTCTGACCGAACAGAGGTCTATGTTGTACCGCAATGTGAGTTTACAGGGTGGCTGGAAAACGAAAAACAGATGCCTGAACAGGGGGTGAAACTGTATGAAAAACGGCTTTAAAAGCAAAAAAAACATATGTAAAAATCGCTTTCAGCCGCAGGTGAAAAATAACATCTGTTTGGACAAGCGCAAAAAGCCCTTCGCCGCTGCGTTTTGGAGAAGATTTCGCAAGAGGAATTCCGACAAAGAGAGCAGTCATGTTGTCGGAAAAACTCCGCATACTGGAGGAAGGCAACAATGATACAATTCCGCCCCGGCAGTCATGTGCATCGGCTCGTAACATTGCTTTCAGTCGTCGGCGAATATCCGGTTCGGTCAGTTCATCTTCTGGGAAATGACAGGGTTTACAAAGCAATGATTCACAAACTGACCATGCAGCAGAGATTCCGCAATTCCCAGACTGGAACAGAAATGACCTGCCGTTTGCTTACCGTAACAGGCGCCGGCGCCGATAAATCTATCCGCCTATATAAAGCCGCTCTCCCCATACTGGAATGGATTTATCCTGATGCACTTCGGTATTATTTACATGCATTCTGGAATCATAAATTCCCCGGAGATGTGTCCCACCGTCAGCGGAACCACAGAGTTGCTGAAGCAGCTGCGATGTGTATGCGTTCCGGTATTGAGATATTGCCATATATGCTTCCGGAGCTTCAGAACCTGCAGATACGCAGGGTCATACCGGGTTACGCTTGTTTCTATTTTGCAAGAGCACTTAAGAACATCGGCAGCAATGAGCTGAACAAAACCATGTTTACGCGTATGGTAGGTGCAATCTATTCCAGCAGCATATGTTATGCAGTCTATAACACGAGAAATGCCGTAATGAAATGGAATGGCATGGGTGAATTTAAAACGCTGCACAGCTTAATCGAAACCGGAAGGCTGAATGCCGGTATATCTCGGGTTGACTCTGCTATTCTTTTCGGTGAGTCTGACAGCGCAGCGATGAACACCCTACTGGCATCAGATAAAACCGAACGGCTGGAGTTCCGGTTCGATGCAGTTTACCAGCATATTTATTTTGTACCCATGAACGATTGCGGAATCCGGCAGATGCGTATTCTCATGCTCCCAGACTGGAACAGGAGACTCCTTGATCTGTTATTTGAACCAGAGACTCAGTCTAATTATCAAGGCTCTTTTGAATACGACGCCTATATCAACGGTATTTATATACTTTCGCATTTGGACGGCGACATTGCCAGACTGATTCGGTTTCGGGAGGCGATTGCAGCGCAGCCCGGTATAAAAGCCGAGGTCCTCTGCTTCCCCTACCAGGTGGCATTCTTACAAGAATATTTGGACCAACTTGCCACAATAAGAACGATTGATATAAACCTGGTAGAAGCAGAACTTGGATTGGAAAGGAGTAATAACTTTGGATGATAAAAAAAGACTTATAGTTATAATCATCGCTGCCATACTCGGATGCATCGGGCTGTTTTATTTAGGCGGAATACTTGGCCAATTCATGAGAAATTATACAGCATGGAATTCTTCAGATGGGCTTGAAAGCGGAGCATCCATTGCTTCGTTAGACTGGAATCCACTGGCTTGCATTCGTCAAGCTTTTACTCCAGAGGGCCTGAAAGGAATCGCTGGAATCCTGTTTGCAGGAGGCGCGCTATTTGCGTATGTCAAACTGAATGATAAATTCGGAGGCAAGGAGCACGACCCACGCGGCTTTACGAAGAGTAAGTCCGGTGCATATGGCACAGCCTCCTGGATGACGGAGAAAGAAATGAAAAGTCTTCTTGAGGTGACCACCCCTGGCAAAGCGGAAGGCGTTATCTTGGGTGAGTATGACGGCAATGCGGTCTGTATGCCCAAAGACACCAGACTCAACCGGCATATTGCGATATTTGGCGCATCCGGGACTATGAAATCGCGGGCGATTATACGGAATTCTCTGTTCCAGGCATTGAAACGAAATGAGTCTGTAGTGATTACGGATCCCAAGGGCGAGCTTTATTCCGATACTTCGGAACTTTATAGGAAAAACGGGTATGATGTAAAAGTATTTAATCTGGTAAACCCTGAACACGGAGATTCATGGAACTGCATGTCGGACTTGAATGGAGATACTCTGATGGCGCAGATGCTGACGAATGTCATTATCGGCAACACCAGTTCTGGAAAAACCGATCACTTCTGGGATAACGGAGAAGGTAATTTATTGAAAGCGCTGGTCTTATACATAGATCGAGACAGAACCCGCAGCCCTTCTGAAAAGAATCTGCCGTCAGTGTATCAACTGCTGACGCAACATACGGAACGGCAGCTCACAGCACTGTTTGAAAAACTGCCGCTTGACCATCCGGCAAGAGCCCCCTATAATTTATTTGCTCAGTCGAGCGATACAGTCCGTTCCGGTATTATACTCGGGCTTGGCACCAGGCTGCAGGTATTGCAGAACCAGGCAGTCAAAGAGATCACAAGCAGGTCTGACATAGATCTGACAGCGCCGGCTAAGCGCAAATGTGCATATTATATTATACTGAGCGACCAGGATGCGACAATGGCATTCCTATCCTCGCTCTTCTTCTCATTCTTGTTCATCAGACTGACCCGCTATGCGGACTCAAGACCAAACGGTCGCTGCGATGTGCCAGTAAATCTCATACTCGATGAGTTCAACAACGTAGGGCGTATCGGCGGTGCGGCAAATGGATCCGATTTCGCACGGTCTCTCAGTGTCATCCGTTCAAGAGACATCAGGGTTATGATAGCAGTTCAGAGTTTGGGACAGCTGCAGAACCGGTATCCCAACAATCTATGGGCGGAAATCATCGGCAACGCTGATATTCAACTCATGCTGGGATGTACAGACGATGTGACGGCGAAATATTTTTCGGAGCGCAGCGGTGATATGAGTATACAAATCAACTCAACCATGACGGTGCGTCAAACCATGGCAGTAGCACAAGTGATCCCACAATATCGTCAGACTGAGGGACAGGGACGAAGAAAACTTCTGACTCCAGATGAGGTGCTGCGGCTCCCGAACGAAGAAATGCTTTGTATTATCCGCGGCTGCAATATACTCAAATTAAAAAAGCTGGATTATACAAAGCATCCTACTGCAAAACAAATAAAACGCGTTTCTATCATGGATTATGTACCGGCTGCTGAAAACACATACCAGACTGAGAATATAACAGCAACAGATTTCATCCCGGATAGGCCCGTGCATCAAGAAGAACCTGAAAAGCCACCAAGAAAAAAGCCGCTCTACAGTTCAGCACAGCCGCCTGATGATTTTTAGCGATAAATTTATCTATAAATTCATCGCTATTATATTGATATTTTTATCTATCAGCAGTATGATAATATTGAAAGCGGCTATGCTAATATTAAATGGAGGCTTGCAAGATGGCACGAGCAACGATTTTGAATATTATAAACTCTATGGTTCCTATTTCGCGGTTCAATAAGGGTGAAGCAAGCAAAATTTTTGATGAGGTTGCATCTTCCGGCACAAAGATCGTGATCAAGAACAACCGGCCTGCATGTGTACTGCTCTCGCCGGCGCAATACGAATCTTTGATGGAGATGCTCTCGGACTCTCTCCTCTATACTGAGGCAGAAAAACGAATGGCAACCAATAACGACAGCGAAACTCTTTCCTACGAAGCTGTCATGGAAGAGCTTGGCATTACACAGAAAGAACTCGACGATATTGATGTCGAAATTGAGTAAGGAGCCGATGTCATGGAATGGGATATAGAGTATATCAAAGAGGCGGAGCGCCGGATCAATCTTTAAAAAACAAACAATTAAATATAAAATTCAAGCATCTCTTATATGAGGTGCTTTTTATATATATTTGAAACCTGCTGAGAAATCGCTTTTCAGCAGGTTTTTTTATTAGCAAACCCAATCGAAGGAGGAGAATATATGCCAACAAAAAAGAACATAACCCCTAAAGAAACAGTGCAGCCTGATGAAGGCGAAGTTTCCCAGACTGAGACAAATCTGGAAACGGAAGAACGAAACAATCCGGAAGAATCCGGAAACAGCGAGTTAAACGCTCAGACTGATTTGGAATCGGAGTCTGATAAAGAGAATTCACCTGAAGACGCCGAAGAGGCTGCTGTATCCAAAGCTTCTGACCAGACTGACACTGAAATCGAAGAAAAACCAAGAACACGACGCCGAAAAACAGCTGAGCCGGTCAGTGAAAATAATAATATAAGCCCTGAGGGCCCTGAGCCGGCAGCACCTCGCAGAACCCGAACCCGGTCTGACAGAACATCCCCTGTTTTATCGATCGATGACCAACGGACTGTCGAAACCGATGCAGACAAAGCAAGAAATGATTTATTGGATTTGCTGGAGTCCCAGAAATCCGGGAAAATCTTGTCCGGGACGATCCAAGGTGTCGAGCGTTCCGATAACCAGCAAGCACATTCCTTGGCAGTCATTTATCACGGAGAATATAAAGTCATTATACCTGCCGAGGAAGCAGTTGATCCTCCTGAGGATTACAGGGGGATGCTGCCTCAGGATGTTTTGCACTATATGCTCACAAAACGCCTTGGTGCAGAAGTGGACTATATTGTAAAAGGGATTGACGCTGCTGAGAATATTGCGGTAGCCAGCCGATTAGATGCAATGCGTGCAAAGCGAAGGCAATATTATCTTGCCACAGACCGGGACGGCAATAATCTGATTTATTCAGATATCTGTGCTGAAGCACGAGTTGTTTCTGTCATACGCGCAGGTGTTTTTGTGGAGCTGTTCGGTCTGGAGGTATACATCCCGCTGCGGGAACTGAGCTATCAGAGATGGCTTGATGCATCGGGGCACTTCCAGCCCGGTCAGCGTATCCTCGTAAAGATTCTGAGTGTGGACAGGAGCGACCGTGACCATATCAGGGTCACGGCGTCCGTCAAGCAGGCAGGTGAAAACCCATATGAAAAAGCGCTGCGGAGATATTCCGTCGGGAACCGGTATGTCGGTACGGTCAGTATGGTGGATACCAACGGGGTATTCGTAGCCCTTGACGGCGGAATCGACTGCTTATGCAGCTATCCCAAACGCGGCCGTCCGCCGCGCGGAGCCCGGGTCACTGTCCGGATACTTGGTATCAATCACGATTCCAACCGAATCTGGGGAGCCATCACTCATATAGCAACAGCAAGATAGTCATCCTGATGAGAAAGGAGGTATTTTATGACAAACTATGAACTAACCAACGAGGAAAAGAACCGACGCAAGAATGTTTCGGCTCATACCCGGAAGATGGTAATGTCCCAGTTGCGTATTGATGACCAGGATGAGACGTCACTTATGACTGATTATCGGGATTATTATCTGCAGATATCTTTTTCAGAGTTACATCCGCTGATGGTATTTTGTGTTGCTAAGGGAATGAAAACTCCCAGTACTGCAAAACAGAGAAAGCTGGTCAACGAGCTGAACCTGAAAAGCATTCTTGGCAGTCATGCAATCAACGATGAAGTTGGATGCTATTCTTATAGGGCTACACATTGGCTCGATAAGGAAATAGATCCAGCTCGTTTTTTTGAAATGCTGAATCGCTGCATTGATGAAGCCGATAAGGGCTATCGCAGGCTGACGGCTTAAAGATCGGCACATCGGAAAGGAAAAGGAAAATGGCACACAAATCTTCTGGTGTTCAACTTTGTCCAACTTGTAAAATTGGTCAGGAAACTTATCTGCTTGATGAAAGAAATCCCTTTTGTCCATACTTATCCTGCCACAATGGAACAAGCTGTGCAAAGTATATACCAATAGAAAAGAACAATAAAAATTTCAAGGAGGATTTTTTGAGATGAAAATCAAAAGCAAAATCAAATCCATTCTGTCGGCAATCCTTGCAGTTTCCATGCTGCTGACGCTTATGCCGACAATCACATTTGCGTCACAAGCCAGTGATTATGTCGATCCTGCTGATATATGGCTTAAGGCAAATGGCAGAACAAACGAATTAGACCTAAACGCAACGACAACCTATGAGACCAGTTACTGTACCGTATGCGAACGGGATACACTGGGGCTTACCTACCGTGTCCCGGAGTACACCAAATCAGGTGAAACGGCAGCAAACCGTGGCATCAGATATTCCGACGGCACATTGATCAGCGGTAATGGTACAGGTAACCTTGATGACGGCACTCCGGGGATTGATGCATATTATACGGGTTATCAGTGGAGTGCGACACGTTCATAAGTGAAAAGCTTATGCACTAAACAAAGAACGTAACAGTTTCAGTTTAGGAGAACTGATAATCCGACAGGTGGAATGATAGGGTAACGCCTTGAAACGCCGCCTTAATACTCCGAATGGCGTTTGATGTGTAATCATCAAATGTCATAAGCTCGGTGAAGTCGGCAGAAAGCTGCCGTAAGTAACAGATAAATGTTACACGAAAGTGTCCCGGAGGCGGGATATGCAGCTGATATGCCGGAGGTCTATAAAATATATATGGTGAGAACGACTGTCAAAGGTCTGACGAAAACTGCGAATTCACAAGTCTATAGGTAGACGCTGTAGAAATGCAGCGGCACTCTTAGGAGTGGTCAGTGAGGTAAAGTAAGAAGTCCATTTATGAAATACCTTACAGCGTTAAAGGCGCTGTCAAGCTGACAGGATTAGAGCAGACACCTAAGTATATATGCAAAGATAGGATTATCGGAACGTGGGAAAGTCGGAACGTATGTTAATCTGATTACACAGAGTGCGTTATTGAGGAAACAGCTTTAATTGAGCAAAGTGAGCTGAGGGAACTCAATTTTATCCGACCGAAAGCGGCGGCACAGTACCTATGAAGCTATGGATAACATAGCTGAGGGATAGCCGCCAGTCAATATTGCTCAGATAGTTATAGGTATAGATAATCATAGCTTCGAGTATGACAAAGAAAAACAAATCCGAAAGGAGGAGTTGCCTATGACAAAGCAGAAAAAGCTCCGACACGCTGAATATTACGATATGCAAGAAGTGCTTGATAAATTGTATGTAGACAGTAAGGATAATAAAAACTTTACAAATCTTATGGAAATCATCGCAGATGAAAACAACATAAGAATGGCATACAGAAACATTAAGCGCAACAGCGGAAGTAATACAAGCGGCGTTGACGGAGCCAATATTACGGATATTGAGAAAATCCCAATCAATTCGTATATTGATATAATTCAGCAAAAACTAAAATGGTATGACCCAAAGCCTGTAAAACGGGTGGAAATACCAAAACCGAACGGAAAGAAACGACCGCTCGGTATCCCTACAATTCTCGACAGACTTGTACAGCAATGTATTCTGCAAGTGCTTGAGCCGATATGTGAAGCAAAATTTCACAAACACTCAAACGGCTTCCGCCCCAATAAATCAGCGGAGCACGCAATAGCACAATGTTGTAAGATGATACAATCACAGCATTTACATTTTGTCGTTGATGTAGATATTAAGGGTTTCTTTGACAATGTAGACCATTCTAAGTTAATAAAACAAATGTGGACAATGGGCATACGGGACAAAAAGTTAATCTGCATAATTAAAGCAATGCTCAAAGCTCCGATAATAATGCCAAACGGCGATAAGGTATATCCGACAAGGGGAACTCCGCAGGGCGGGATTTTATCACCGTTGCTTGCCAATATTGTTCTAAATGAATTGGATTGGTGGATAAGCAGTCAGTGGGAAACAATGCCTACGCATAATAACATTAAAGTGTATGATTATGGGAACGGTCACATCAACAGAGGAAATGTATATAAAGTGTTAAGACAAAGCAATCTGAAAGAAATGTTTATCGTAAGATACGCTGACGACTTTAAGATATTCTGTAAAAATCGTCAATCGGCAGACAGAATATTTGTTGCGGTCAAACAATGGATTAAAGATAGGCTTAAACTTGAAATCAGCGAGGAAAAATCAAGGGTAATCAACTTAAAAAAGCATTACTCCGATTTTCTGGGGTTCAAGATGAAAGCTGTAAAAAAGGGCAATAAATATATTGTCTGTTCTCATATGTCGGATAAAGCATTGGAAAGAGAAACGGACAAATTGGTTAAGCAGCTCGAATGTATTAAGCATCCTAAAAGTGCAAAATATGAAGCGACAGCGATAAATATCTATAATTCAATGGTTATTGGTATTCATAACTACTACAGAATTGCTACTTGTATAAGTTTGGACTGCATAAAAATGCAATGGAGAATTGACGGGAAATTAAGAGGTTTTGGCAAACGGGTTAAGAAAAAGGGCGAAATCGTAAACAGATATATCAAAGAAAATTACGGCAGAAGCAAACAAGTCCGATATATTATGGGCTTTCCGTTATGCCCTATCGGATATATCAAGACGAGAAATGCTCATCATCAAAAAGGAACTGTATGCAAATATACAGAGAAAGGCAGACAGGAAATACATCAAAATCTGAAATTCAGCGATGATGTAATTACGGTAATGCATATGTTATCCAAAACTACAGTATGCAACCGAAGTATTGAATATATGGATAACCGACTTTCTGTATATACCGCACAATACGGCAGATGTGCTGTTACGGGAAATGTATTATGGATTGATGAAATTCATTGTCATCATAAAATTCCAAAACAGCAAGGCGGCACTGATGAATATAAAAACCTTGTTATACTGCATAAAGACGTGCATACGCTTGTTCACGCGGTAAAGCGGGAAACTATCGACGCATACATTTCCTTGATAAAACCTGATAATGAAATGCTGAAGAAAATCAATGTACTGAGAAAGTTATGCGGGAACATTGAAATTAAGTAATATTCAAAAGCTTTGGAAATCTATACGATATAATCTGACAAGCAATATTGATGGAACGCCGTGTGCGGTGAAAGTCGCACGCACGGTGTGAAGCGGGGGAAAAGGCAGCGATGACATCAAAGCCTTACCTATCGCTATCCAAATCGGTCTGCCAGACATGCGGTACTATGAATAGCGTAGAAGGTTCGGATATCTATAGCTTTAACAAAAATGTATATACGCTCTATTCCTGTGACCACAATTTCTTTTACGATTTCGACAATACAACTTATGAACCGTATAATGAAACCTATCATACAACCATTTTGAAAAAAGGGCAGTATTGTCAGTTTTGTAAAGGGACGCACGCACAAGCGACAGAAAACAGGGAGCGGCATAACTTTATCGAAACGATCGATGCGCAGCTTGGCAACAGTCGTTTTTACGTAGCTGAGTCCTGCGATGAATGCGACTATGAGACCACTGAATATCTAACCGCAAAATCTGTTGTCAGCTCCTATTACGGTGTAGAAGATGGTAGTGCGCATACTGTAACGGTTTCCGATTTATCAGATGCCGGTGTACATACTTCTATCCGATATGGGACAAAGGCGGGAAGCTGCAATCTTACATCGGCTCCCAATTATACCAGTGCGGGCTATTACCCTATTTATTATGAGATCGATTACGAATACAACGGCGAGAATATGATTGAAAACGGCGTATCCTACGTTTGGCTTCTGGAAGACAACTCAAGCGAGGATAGTTCCGGCGGAAATTCAGACGGAAGTGCAAATACGCCTCATGTTCATGACTACCGCTACGTAGAAACCGTTGCGCCAACCTGTACTGATCTGGGATTTGAAAGATGGCAGTGTGACGGCTGCGGTCGATTAGAAAAGCGCAATTACACCCCTGCAAACGGTCATGATTATGAGGATATTACGATCCGTGAAGCAACCTGTAAACAAGGCGGGCTTGTCTTGACACTTTGTAAAAACTGCGGTGACTTTCATGAGGAAACGACTCCTACCGGCAGCCACAGCTATACAAGCGAGGTCATTGCTCCTACTTGCCGCAATGTAGGTTATACCGAGTATACCTGTACGGTTTGCGGCGATACCTATATGGACAGCATCACTCCGATTATTTCGCATGCATTTGAAAGAATTACGAAAGAGCCGACTTGTACAGATCAGGGTTATACCACTTCTACTTGCACCATGTGTGGTTTGAATTATGTTTCGGATTACACCGATCCAATCGGTCATTCATGGGACGAGGGCACTGAAGTTACTTCCCCTACTTGTACAGGCGAAGGAGTCATTGAATATCACTGTCAAAACAACGGCTGTGACGAAAAAATGATAAAAGCCGAGTCTGCTACTGGTCATACACCAGGTGCAGAAGCGACCTGCACAACGCCGCAGCTCTGCGAAGTCTGCGGTACAGTTTTGGCACAAGCAACAGGGCATCATTATGAAACGGAAATAGTAGCCCCAACCTGTACGGCAATGGGTTATACAGTCTATACCTGCCCCGACTGCGGCGACAGCTATACATCGGATTATACGGATAAAGCAGAACATGATTACAATGCGGTTGTAACAAATCCGACCTGTACCGAACATGGATATACAACCTATACCTGTAACGATTGCGGCGACGAGTATATATCCGATTATACCGAAAAATTACCGCACAGCTATGAGGGTGTTGTTACGCAGCCTACTTGTACCGAAATGGGATATACGACCTATACCTGTTCTGTTTGCGGAGACAGTTATATTGCTGATTATATCGAGATGACGGAGCACAATTACAGCCAGCAGGTCATTCCCCCAACCTGCACTGAGCATGGCTACACGATTTATACCTGCCCGGATTGCGGTAAGGAATATATTGGGGATTTGACTGATTGTGAGCAGCATCATTATATTGAAACTGTAACGCCGCCTACCTGCACAGAGATGGGTTATACAACTTTTGTATGTGAAAGCTGCGGCGATAGTTATAAGGATAATTATACAGATAAATTACCTCACGACTATGATGCAGTTGTAACTGCACCAACCTGTACCGAGATGGGTTATACAACGTACACCTGTAAGTCCTGCGGCGACAGCTATGTGGGTGATTACACGGATAAAACAGCGCACAGTTATGAAACGGTGGTAACCGAGCCGACTTGCCTGACACTTGGATACACAACCTATACCTGCTCTGCATGCGGACACAGCTATGATATTGTCAATAATAGTTGGCACATTTTCCTCAAACATTCACACACTTATGC
>JAHZIG010000016.1 GCA_019419865.1 Clostridiales bacterium
CGCTACCAGTGAGAGTGTTACAATCCACTGGAAAATCTAAAACCTTTTCACTTGGTATTATGCCCTTGTCAAGAATAGTTTAATAATAAGAAGAATAATAAGCAGAAGAAGTGAAACTACATAAAAAGTTTATAAATATTCCAAAAAAGTTTATCAAAGGCGGCTGAGAAAACTTGGCCGCTTTTGTCATGCGGGCTCAAGCCTAAAAAAACGCCGCTGCATTTTGGATATATTAAAACCTCCAGCGACGGTCTGCCGCAGGAGGCGTTTTTCGTTATAACATTTAACGATTTAAAAGAACAGTTTAGATCGGACGATTAAAATTCCGGATAAAACTTATTCTTCCTCGAAAGCGTCTTTGCCGAGACCGCAGGTCGGGCATACCCAATCTTCGGGAACGTCTTCCCAGGGAGTTCCCGGAGCGACGCCGTTATCGGGATCGCCTATTTCGGGATCGTAAACGTATCCGCACGGGCAAACATATTTTTTCATAACGCTGTACTCCTTTGTAAATTAATTTTTTTGTATGGTATTTCTATAAAAATTAAATGAAAGATCACTTTTTATTCCGACGCTATTTACTCTGAAATTGAATTAAAGTATTTTACAGAGCAAAAATAGCCGTTATTATATGTTTATAAAAGTAATTCCAGTTAATCTTTAAAAGAACTACTACCCGAATAATAGTATACAACAACGTTTGCGATTTGTCAATTGGAGATATAAAATAAAGACGATAAATATAAAACCCGATCGCAGCCGAAGTTCGGTAAGCGGCGGCGAGCCCCCGCTTTGGTTGTGCTTGATAAAGCAGGTGCGCCGCTTAGACGTCGTGTGCAAGACGATCGAATTTTACCGTCGAAACAACTTGGGATCTGATTTTTGTTCTATAGGATTTATGAGGGGCTTGTCCTATTTTGTTCGCCGATTACCGTCCGTTCTATAAAATCGCAAAGCTTTACGACCGCGTTTGGATCTATGCAGCGTTTTTGAGCTTGCAGCATATCCTTAACTTTCGTACTGTTTTGTAAGGAATATATCGCGGGCAAAAGGTCTTTTTTTGGATTGGCGGCGTAAAGGTTCATGCCGTGCTTTAGAAAGTAATTCGCGTTACGGGTTTCACAGCCGGGGATAGGCGAAATGTGAATCGTTGGAACGTTGCAGACGGCGGCTTCCGTAGACGACAACCCGCCCGGCTTTGTGATGAAAAGATCGCAAGCGCTCATAAGTTCCGCCATTCGCGAGGTACTTTCCATGATTTGGATCTGTTTATGTTCTCGATATCTTTTTTGCAGTTTGGCGTAAAGTTTTTGATTGTTTCCGCACAGGACCAGCAGACGGCGGGCGCCGTCGCTCTGCAAATATTGCTGTAAAACCTCTACCGTTTCAACTATCCGACCGGCGCCGATACTGCCGCCCGACAATAGAATGTATTCGTTATCGGGCGTAAGGCCGAGGTTAGCGCGAGCCTCGCTTTTTTCAGTTCTCGATCTGAAATCTTTCCGCACGGGGATCCCGTAAGATAAGATCCTGTCCCGCGGGATTCCTTTTTCGCAAAACTCGTCGATCAGGTCGTGAGCCGGGATAACGTAATAGTCGCAGGATGTTTCTTGCATGAACGGAATACACGCGTAGTCTGTAGCGATAAATATCGTCTTAGGAAGCGGCGTTTGACCGCCGACCATATGCGCCAGGATCTGAGCGGGGAATAGGTGCGTAGTTACGATACAGTCGTAACTATGTTTGCTGAGATAGCGCCGCATAGCGTTCGTCATTTTGCCGTTTGCCCAGTATACGGGAGAATGAAACGGGAACCGCCCGTAAAACTCGGCGATGGAATAGAGGCGGCCGAACAGTTTAGGGGCGCGCTGCGCTATCTTGATATAAGCGTTTCCGATATATTCGTCGGTATGTTCTCCGACTAATCGGTAGGGATCCATAAAAGTTACCGCGCATCCGCGGCTTGCCAATTCATCGGCGACCGCTTTTCCGGCGGAGTTGTGTCCGCCGCCTGTTCCGCATGATAAAATCAGCGCTTCCATACCGGTTTCACCTCCAATTTATATACGCTTTTCCTTTCCGGACTAAACCATAATTTTATCATTATAAACGCCGCCGTTATTGTAAAACCAACCGTTATTGCCGGGTTCGGAATAACCGGTATCATTATGATAGCGGAGACCAGGTAAACCAAAAAAGTTTTTTGTAAATTTGGTTTAACGTTTATTATCAGTGAAAAAAACACAAATATCCCTGCCAAAATTAGCAAGGGAAGCATGTTCGGGAATAGCCCGAGCAGACATCCGAAAGAAACGGCGATCCCCTTACCGCCTTTAAATTTATGGAACACAGGTAAGATGTGACCGCACACGGGCGCGGATAAAACGAACGCCAGTCCGGGATCGGAGGCGGACAAGGCGCCTCCATGCCGATAGATAAATACCGGCAGGAATCCTTTTAGGAGATCGCAGCAGAGAGTCAGCGTTCCGCAGAGAAAACCGCCGTATTTAAACGCGTTAAAAGCGCCGGGATTTTGATCCGGACTGCTTTCTGCTATATTCGTTCTTTTAAAAAGACGGCCGAAATACTGTGCGAACAACAGACTGCCGCATAGATAGCCGATACAGGCGAATAATAACGTTCTTAGCAATTTGCGTCGTCTCCTTTCCCTTTGTATACCTTTTTATACCAGATAACGTAACTCAAAAAAGATATTACGGACAGCAGCGCCGTTAAGAGTATAGACCCCCAAAATAGCGGAGAAGACGGCTCCGTAACGCTGGTACCGATCAGAGTCGCCGTAATGATCCCCGGCAGCGTGCCCAACAAACTTCCCGACAGGTATTTGCCGAACGGCATTTTGACGGCGCCTAAATACATACTTACCGCATCGCCGGGCAGGCAGGAGATCGCCCGAAGAAAAAATGAAAGAAAAAAAGCGCTCCTGTGCTGAAATCTTAGGATCTCGCCCAATTTAGGATACTTTACTATCAATTTTTCAGCGAAGTTTGCTCCGGAAAAACGCCCGATCCAATACGGAAGGATCAGAGTTACGACAACGCCGAATATGTTAACGAAGACGGCGGCGCCCGGAGAAAATAAGAAGCCGCCCGCGATATTCAGGACGATCATCGGAAACACAATGCTCAGACTTTTTAGCGCGTACATCAGAATGAGAAATACGGCGGCCGCCTGTGGATTCGACGGGGCGTAATCCAGTATGGATCTCACGGTTATATCCTGATTAAGCAGCAGATATGCGGCGATAAGGCAAATGCAGAGCGCGATCGGAAGAATACGCAATATGCGTAAGAGTTTGTCTTTTATTGGTCGTTTCACTGCATTTTACCTCCGTTTATATTAAAAAGTCCGCCAAATTTATACAGTTGTTCGGCGTTTTACAGTTACTGTATTAGGGCGGTCGTCTTATTTATTTTTAAGTTTTTCTCGCTTTTCGCATTTTCCGCGACGCACGGCGCCGCTATGTAAAACTTTAATATACAATCATACATACTAATGATACATTAATATCCGCCGAAAATAAAGGGACAAAATATATAAATTGTCCAAAAAATATAACAGTTTTTATGTTTGTCTTAAAATTTCCCAGCCCTTTTTATCTGTCCAATGACATGCGGCGCGCCTTCTTTTATAATAACGCCAAGGTCGAAAAACGGATAATTAAATTGATACGGAAGGGGATTAATAACCATGAATGAAAAAAGCCTGAAAGAAAGTATTCAGTCTTTTGCTGTGAATAAGGTCTTGCATTATATGGATGAAGATCCGGACAAAAGTTTACCTAAACTTCTGTCCTGGGCGGATAGATTCGATAAAGACGATCTTTTTATAAAGCAGAGGCGCGTATTTCACAATATTATCGAAAACCCGGATAATAATTGGTATCGTCTTATCAAAAGCGTGTGGACCGACATCGATCCGGAGGTGCGAAAGGTATTTTTTAAAAATTTCATAGTCAATACCTCTCTTATCGGATCCGAACGGCAAGATAAAGCGAAAGCGGAGTATAATTGTAATATTCCATGGGCTATCCTAATGGATCCGACTTCGGCGTGCAACCTGCATTGCGCCGGCTGCTGGGCGGCGGAGTATGGAAATAAGCTTAATATGAGCTATGAGACGATGGACGATATAATACGGCAGGGAACCCGGCTCGGAACGTTTATGTATATATTCTCCGGAGGAGAACCTCTCGCGCGCAAGGACGACGTTATCAGACTGTGCGAAGCGCATCCGGAATGTATGTTTCTCGCCTTTACTAACGGAACTTTAATTGACGAAAAATTTGCGGACGATATGCTGCGCGTCAAAAATTTTGTTCCGGCAATCAGTATCGAAGGTTTTGAGGAAGCGACCGACTCCCGGCGCGGAAACGGCGCTTATCGATCCGTGATGCGCGCGATGGATATTTTACGCGAAAAAAAGCTTATCTTTGGCGCATCCTGTTGCTATACCAGCAAGAATATCGATTCGCTCAGTTCGGAGGAATATTTCGATCATTTAATCGAAAAGGGGGCGAAATTCGCCTGGTTCTTTCATTATCTTCCCGTCGGGAACGAGGCGATTCCGGAATTGCTGCCAAATCCGCAGCAGCGCGAAATAATGTATCATAAACTTCGCGAATACAGGAATACCAAGCCTATTTTCACCATTGACTTTCAGAACGACGGCGAATATGTGCAGGGGTGTATTGCGGGCGGACGTCGGTATTTGCATATAAACGCTAACGGCGATATTGAACCGTGCGCCTTTATACATTATTCAGATTCCAGTATTTATAAAAAGACGCTGCTGGAAGCCTTGCAGTCGCCGTTGTTTATGGCGTATAAAGAAGGACATCCGTTTAACGATAATCATTTGCGTCCTTGTCCGATGCTGGAAAACCCCGAATGTCTGAGGTCTATGGTTCATAGCTCCGGAGCGCGTTCAACCGATATGCAGTCGCCGGAGGACGTGGATAATCTGTACGGGAAATGTAAGCCTTACGCAGATAATTGGACGGAAACCGCAGACAAGCTATGGGGCTGTTCGCGCGGCCGCGTAAACGGCGAAAAGCGCGGCGATTCCAAAGAATAAAAGGCGGCGGTCTTGACGCCGTCCTACGCGCGGGAAATCGTTTGCTAAGATAACGGCGTTTGTCGGAAAATGTTCGACGGAACGCTATCCGCGATTTTGGCGATGCGCTTGTATAAAACAGAAGATATAGAAAAACACGATTAACCAAGATCAGTTAACCGTGTTTTTTTGATCGATCTTCAAAAACGGTTTGTCTACCGGGTTTTAAAGCGAGCCTATTTGTATTTAATCGTATTTATGATTAACCGAAATATCTCTTCAAAAGACCCTCGAAACCGCAGCCGTGTCTTGCCTCGTCCTTAGCCATCTCATGTACTGTATCGTGGATCGCGTCGTAACCCAGCTCCTTAGCGAGTTTAGCTATCTCAAGCTTGCCTTCCGTAGCGCCGGCCTCGGCTTCCATTCTGAGCTGGAGATTCTTCTTTGTATCGGGATAAACAACCTCGCCCAAAAGCTCCGCAAATTTAGCGGCATGCTCGGCTTCCTCATACGCAGCCTGCTGATAGAAAGCGCCGATCTCGGGATAGCCCTCGCGGATAGCCTGTCTTGACATAGCGAGATACATACCGACCTCGGTGCACTCGCCTGTAAAGTTAGCTCTGAGACCCTCTAAAACTCTTTCGTCAACGTCCTTAGCTACGCCTATAACGTGCTCGCAAGCCCAGCCCATGCCCTCTTTTTTCTCGGAAAAAGCGGAAGCCGGAGCCTTACACTGAGGACATTTCTCAGGCGGGTTCTCGCCTTCGAATACATAACCGCATACGCCGCATACCCATTTTTTCATAGTAATTACCTCCAAAAAATTTAAAATATTTAATATTCACCGTCTCATATCAAGTATGAAACAATGACTATTTTTTCTTTTGTTCATATAATAATTATTAATCGTTTTTATTCGTTTAATTCACGATCTTTGCAATCTTCGCAGAGTCCGTAGAAAATTATCCTCTGATCGCGTACGATACCGCTGAAGTCGGAGACTATATATTCTCTGATTTTGTTCTCGTCAAACGCGAGGTCGATATCGAGTATACTTCCGCAACCTTCGCATACGAAATGCGTGTGCGGCTTCGTATTAAAGTCAAAATGGTCGTTTCCGTCGCCGACGCTGATCTTGCTTATCATTCCTTCGCTCACAAACAGAGATAAATTCCTATAAACCGTTCCAAGGCTTAAATTGGGGATCTCCTCTCGAGCCTTTGTATAAATCCATTCAGCGGTAGGGTGACTTTTTGTATTTCTCAATACGTCTAATATAGCTTCTTTTTGCTTGCTCCTATTCATCTTTACCACCATTATACATTTTAATACTAACGTTATTAATAAGATTAAAATTAATAATCATTACTGTTTTATAATAACCTAACACAAAGCCTTTGTCAAGGGTTTTTATAAAAAAATTATAAAAATTTTTTAATACCAGGGCAATCGGGTTTGCAGGAAAATATAACTCGTAGCGGCGCGGGAAGAAGAGGAGGGAAAGAAAAAAGAGACATGGCCGCGGCCGCGTCTCATAAAATATTTAAATTTGTAATAAAACCCGCCCTCGCCTCAAGGACGACAGGTTTATTATCTATGACAAAGCCGCCGCGCGGATCGCGAGACGGCGTTTTAAGTTCATGATAACGCGGATCGCGCGTTATAGCTCTATCAGTTCTTTGCCGAGCTTGGTAAAGTTTTGGATACCGTTTTCCTTGACGCAAACCAGGTCTTCTATTCTCACACCGCCGAAACCTAAAATATATATTCCCGGCTCGCAGGATACGACCATGTTTTCCTCAAGGGCAATATCCGACCTCGGCGACAGATTGGGAAGTTCGTGTATCAAAAGTCCAACGCCGTGACCGAGAGAATGCCCGAAATACTCGCCGTATCCGGCGTCGTCTATCACGGCTCTCGCCTTCGCGTCCGCTTCGCTTCCGGATGTCCCGGCTCTTATAGCGTCGAGACCGGCCTGCTGGGCGGTTTTTACTATATTATATATCTCCCTCTGTCGCTCGCTCGCCTTTCCTACGACGACGGTCCGCGTCATATCCGAACAGTAACCTTTATATACGCAGCCGAAGTCCATGGTCACGAAATCGCCGTTTTCGATCGGCTTATCCGACGGCGTTCCGTGAGGCAGCGCCGACTTTTCCCCGGATACGACTATCGTATCGAACGACGTCTTTTCGGCGCCCCGCTTTTTCATAAAATATTCAAGCTCCGCCGCAACGGCGTTTTCGCTTACGCCGGGCTTTATAAAGCTAAGTATATGCTCGAACGCTTCGACGCCTATCTGCTCGGCAGCGGCGATCTTCTTCAGCTCGTCCGGGGTCTTTACCATTCTAAGCTTTTCAAATTCCCTCGAATAAGGGATAAACTCCACGCCCTTTAAATAAGAAGTATAACGTTTGTAGGCGCTGAAGCTCATGTATTCGTCCTCGAACGCGAGCGTGTCGAACCCGGAGAGCTTTTCCTTGATAACGTCCAAAAGTCCGACCTTGCCGAACTCTATCACCTCGAAGTCCGCGCACTCGCCGAGCGCTATCCCGGTATAACGCGAATCGACGATCACATACCGCCCGTTTTTGGTGATAAGGACCGCGCCTTCGCCGCCTGTGAAGCCGCTGAAGTATCTCATTCCGTGCGGCGAGGTCAAAAGACACGCGCCGTACTTGTCTAATGTTTGGTCTAATTTTTTATACATATTCTCACCTGCTTAAGTTTTATTATTCGATAGACCCGCGCTGAGTTCTATCCCGGTTCTACATCAGTCCTGTTCAAGATACGACCGGTATATATCCCGCATTTTTATCGCGTCCTCGGCCTGCGTCCCGGCGGATTCGCATATCATTATAGGATGAAATCCGCGCTTTGCTATTATCTCGGCTATCGGCTCAAAATCGGGTTCGTATTCGGTTTCGGCCATCGTATGATGCTTCTTTTCGCCGCTGTTGGTATATTCTATCCTTGAATAATGCGAATGAAACATAGACGCCCGCTCGATCCCAAGCTTATTCTCCATCAGATCGAAAATATATTCAAGCTGTTCCTTGGTTTTAAATTTGCCGAGCGACTGCGCGTTTATATGCCCGAAGTCGAGGGTGGGGAGAAGCCGTTCGTCGATCGAGCAAAGCTCCATGACCTCTTCGATATTTCCAAGCTGATTGACCTTGCCCATAGTCTCCGGACAGATACGTATATGCCCAAAGCCGTTCTCGTCGGCGGCCTTTATCGCTTCGCTCAAAGTGTTCTTCGCGAGGTCCAACGCCTCTCTTCGCGTTATCTTGCCGCAGGAGCCCGAGTGGACTACGACGCGTCCGGCTCCCATACGGTCGGCGGCGCGCAGAGTCTGTAGTATATAATCGACGCTCCGCCGGCGCTTTTCTTCTTCCACAGAGGAAAGGCTGATATAATACGGAGCGTGAACGGACAGGGTTACGTCGTATTTTTTCGCCTCGGCGCCCAAATCTCCGGCCGCGTCGTCAGATATCCTCACGCCGTGACCGCATTGGTATTCATACGCTGTAAGCCCCTTTTGATTCAGCCACTTAGGCGCCTCGAGCGCGCTGCGCAGTCCGTCTTCGTAAAAGCTTTCCGAATTTCCCGCGGGTCCGAATTTTATTTCCATATTTCTTACTCCTCGTTTTATGTTACTCTTTTATCCCGATCGTGCGTTATCGATCGAACCGTTAAATGTTTCGCTTTCGTCTAAAGCTTTGATTTAAGCGTCGACGCCGCGTTTTCATATAAGAACGCGAGGACGATCAATCTTTCTTATCGCCCGACAAATAAGCCTTGTTATCGATATCGACGCCCTTTAATATCATCTTCTCAATATTGCGCTTTAGCGAAACGAACCAATGCTCCCTGTCCGAGATCGCCTTAACGAAAACCGTGAGCATCCCCATACGGTTGCCGCCGTAGATATCGGTTATGAGCTGATCTCCGACCATAGCCGTACGCTCAGGCTCGACGCCCATCTTTTCACAGGCCGCGCGGAGATATTTTTTCCTCGGCTTGAGCGCTTTGTAATAATACGGCGAGCCGAGGGACGCTGCGAACTCGCTCACCCTCTTTTCGTTGTTGTTGGAGATGAGACAAAACTTAAATCCGCGCGCCTTGAGCGTCTTAAACCAGTCCGAGGTATGCTTTGGCGCGACGAGATCGTCGTATGTGACGAGAGTGTTGTCTATATCGAAAATAAACCCCTTAACGCCCAAAGTCCTGAGCTTTTTAAGGTCAATATCGTATATTGAATCGATAAATATATCGGGGATAAATTTTTTGAATATTTTCTGTTTAAGCATATCCTGTCTCCGTCCTCAAATTTTAGTATATGCGGTATCGCGCCCGCCGCCGTATTTCGCCCCAAAAGCGGCGCTTTGCAACGCGTAAGATCGCTCGAGTATCTCATTGCATAAACGCGTATATACCGTTTCCCGGCTGAATATAGGGCAAAGTGGATCGAGCCGTATACAATCTCCGCTTATATATAAAAAGGCGAGGCCAAGCCCCGCCCGTTATATTATCTATACTTACGCTTTCTTGCAGCTTCAGACTTCTTTTTACGTCTCACGCTTGGTTTCTCGTAATGTTCTCTCTTCCTAACCTCAGATAAAACACCGGCTTTGGCGCAAGAACGTTTAAAACGACGAAGCGCGCTGTCTAAAGATTCGTTATCCTTAACTCTTATTTCTGCCATAATTACTTCCCTCCCTCCGTGCGATATACAACACTTAGATGTCAAAGTAAAAAATCCTACTCGCATAATTATACAGATTTTTGACATGTATGTCAATAGCAAATTGTCCTTATTAAAAAGATTTTCAAAAATATTTTTAAATTCCCGGAATAAGCAAAACGTTCGCCCTTTTTTGATGAAAAAGGGAACAAACTTGGCGGATAATAAGTCTAATAAATCAAATGGAAAAATTTCCGCCTATCTACGTCTGTTTCAAACGAATATATCATGATTTTAAACAGTGATTGACATTATTTATAGCGTGTGTTAGTATAAAATCAGGCGGAGCGAATGACAAAACTGCAATTTTTTAGTTAATTACCAAACGGTCGTCTGACGCGACCGAGCGGGGGGATTTAGAAATGACTAATTTAAAAAAGTTGGCATGTATTTTATCTATAGTTGTAGTATTTTTAATACTAATTATAGTTTTACTGGAATTCAATGTCACAGTATGTAAAGTTGTGAGCTCCGACGATATATCTAAGATATATAACGGCATATTAGAAGCAAATCCGAGTTCGGACGTTACAATTATAAGAAGACAAGTGTCTACAGAGGGAACCGCTTATCGAGTTGAAGCAAGTACTAACGGCGAGCTGATCGGCGAGAACAGGGATGTAGTATTACAAAATTGGATTGATCCGAGATATCTGAGTATAAATAATAATTTTACAATGGATGGCGCCGTTGAATTAATCGTTGTTTCTAAAGCGAAAACGGAATTGAAAAGAACTGTTGTTGGCGGAGAAAGCGTTCCAACGATTACGCCGACCGACGTTACTATGGTTACCGGATCGCAGAAAATAGTCGAATTTGCGCAAAACGGCGAGTTTAAGCTTAAAGATATGTCGCGCGCAGGGCATATGAGGTTTTATTTGGGAGGTATTATACCTTTGCTGAGATGGAGTGTGTAATTGTTATTTCGTGAATTATGCTTAAATGAAATAGACCGCATGGGTCTCGACGGATATACGATAGTCGTTGAAGGCGTAAAAGAGGGAAAGTATCATATTGTAAACAGATGGGTTCCGACAGAGGACGATCCTGTATATAATTTACAAGAGTATTTCGACGCGTTGATCGAGCGAAAATTTGGCGAATAACATTGTTTTTATATAAAATAAATTTGCAATAAAGGAGTTATATGAAATGAGATCGAAATTAACGTTGTGTATCATCTTGATCGTCATGACGGTCGCGACTTCAGCGTACTGCGCCGCGTCTGAATTGGAAAATCCGGAAGAGCTTAATAGCTTGGGCTTTCAAAGCAGATATGTAGATATTGATTTAGACGAGTTTTTAGCGGATAAGGTCGAAAGTCTATATCTATCGGATATTGACGAAAACGGAGTATTTATAAGCGTGAGCGCCGGTTCAGATCTTGACGTTTACGACGAGGCTAAAATCATGGACGGAAACTATCTCATAGGATACGACGGCGAATTATACGAGGAGCCGGCGCTATTTTATAACGGCATAGCCGCAGTTTGCGTTGATGGGAAATATGGATATATCGATGAAAACTATTCTTGGATCGTGCAGCCGGTATACGATTTTGCTTCCGACTTCAAAAACGGTTATGGAGTAGCTTATAAGGATGGCTATTCGTATATCTTTTCAGAATCCGGCGAATGCGTTTATCATTTTAACGGGCGAGTATACGGTTCGATATTTGAAAACGGCTATTCTTTGATTTATAAGGACAGGCGGGATTACATACTGGATACAGCCTTTAACGAAACGAGAATCGAACCGCTCGACTATCCAACGGACGGCGTTTATGAGCTAATATCTGAAAACGGTACGATCGTTTTCTATAAGGAATGGGAAAAATCAGAAGATGGGATAAGGAACGTATATAAACAAGAATATTGTATAATAGGTCGCGACGGGAAAATAAAATACAGATATGTTTGCGATGCGACGGATGTAGAGCGCGATATAGAACAACATTGGCCGTCGTGGCTTAGCGTTTTAAGTTCGGGCGTAGTGGTAATAGGCGATATGGCGGCCGATAAGATAACGGTCGTAGATCCAGAAGGCGCGGTCTTAGCTGAGCGCGACGGGCTTGACGGTTTTAACTGGAATATGGAGAGTATCGGCTCGTATGTACTTTTCGGAGATAAAATATATGACGAATCGTTAAACGATGTTTTCACACTAATATTGGAAAACGGCGAATTTATTCCGTCCTCTGAGTATATGATCAATTATTTGGGCGACGCTGAATTCATTGAATCGAACGGCGAAGTCGTCGCGTATATGATAGGAACGGACCAACGGATCGACGAGGCGTCCAACGTTCTGTTTTACGGTTTGGACGGCATGCTGGTCTTATATAGATCCGGCGTAGTTTTAAACGATACGCCAAACTTGGTAGACGCTTCCAGAATTTCCGATCACGTTGATAACAGCGCTATCTCGGCGTATCTCAATGGTAACCGGCTTGCGTTTGATAAGCCGCCTATCACCAAAAACGACCGCACCCTCGTGCCAATGCGGGCGATATTCGAGGCGCTTGAAGCCGAAGTCACATGGGATAACGCTGCCAACACTGCGACCGCCGTAAAGGACGGGATTACTATTTCAATAACGATCGACAGCGACGTTATGTACAAAAACGGAGAGGCGATACAACTCGACGCTCCGGCAAGGCTGATAGACGACGGTTATACGTTTGTGCCGCTGAGAGCCGTGTCCGAGGCTTTGGACTGCGACGTGCAGTGGAACGAGGAGCTTAAACGGGTCGATATAACAAGCGATTAAAATTAATCAGATTTTGATGGGAGGAACGTAAAATGAAAAAATGCTTTGTATTAGGGCTATTATTTTTATTATTGCTATGTACGGCTATAACGGCGTTCGCGGAAGAAGAAAAGAGTCTTCCGGATGATTTTACTATATATCATATTTACCTCGAAGAACTTGAAGAGTTGTTCAACGTAACTGAAAATGCGGACGTATTTTTTAGTGATAAAGCTAAAGATATTCATACCTATAATGAAGAGTTTGGGAAGACGTACGTACAAGCTTTTTGTTATGATAAATACGGAAACGAGATACCAAACGAAAATTATAACCGGGTGATGTGGCGCGACGAGATTGTTGGCATACTTTGTTCCGGGAACGAAACGTTAACTTTCGACGATATATTAAATCTTCCGTTTAATGAAAAAGGCGTCAAAGAAATGCTTGAAAAGAATCAGATATATGAAGAAATTGAAGAATATGATATATTTATAGTCTTTGATGGCTGGGATTACTATTACTATAGATTGCCTTATATTATGGTGTGGGTGAAAACTTCGGAAGATATATATATTCTCGGAATGGTAATACATGACGACTATGGGTATATTAATTTAGTTGGGGATTATATTCGTATTGATTATGATCCTCAATTATATATGATGACAGAAATGGGCGGATATTACCAATATGGATTTAAAGCATATAAGATAGAAGAATTTAAAGAAAAATATCTTCCAGCTCAATACGATTTAAAAATAGACGGAGAACTACAGGAACAAGACGAGAACATGCAATTGATATCAGGCAGGGGTTTTTTGCCTATATTTAATATTTTTAATAGTATTGGGGTAGAAACCGAGGTAAATGAGGCAAATGACGGCTCAAGCGAAATCGTATTTAGGTACGGCGATGGTTCGGAGAAGTTGGTCTTTTGGGAGCGTTATTTGTCGTTAAGGGAGTGGTTGCAAAATTCTCTTGGTATTGTTGATGAAGAATCAATAGTAACATATATACATGAAAAATATGAAAAAGTATTAGATAGTTATAAAGAGATAGACGGAGATATATATGCAAGAGTATCTTTTATAGAAAGTATGTTAGAATACGAAGGATATTATCTGAATATAGACGCCAATGCTAAAATAGTGGAAGTATTAAAGATACCTAAAGTGTATATAGACGGTAATGAGCTGACCTTTGAGAAACATCCTATCACCGAAAACGACAGGACTCTCGTGCCAATGCGGGCGATATTCGAGGAGCTGGAAGCTGAAGTCACGTGGGATAACGATACCAACACTGCGACCGCGGTCAAAGACGGGACTACTATTTCAATAACGATCGACAGCGACGTTATGTACAAAAACGGAGAGTCGATACAGCTCGACGCTCCGGCGAGGCTGATAGACGACGGGTATACGTTTGTTCCGCTGAGAGCCGTGTCCGAGGCTTTAGACTGCGTCGTGCAGTGGAACGAGGATTTGCAACGGGTGGATATAACGACTAAGTAAGATTTAGCGTTTGTATTCCGGTTTCGTGGACTATAGCAATAGCTCTAAAAATTAAATATGCGGTTTCGCCGCGCCTGAAAACTGTTTTCGCGTCAGCGTGATTTGAGTTTTTTGGGCGTGGCGTTGTATTTTTTCTTGAAATAATAATAAAATGTGCTGAGCGATTCAAAGCCGGATTCATAACATATGTCCGATATGCTCATATCGGTCGTTTCACATAGATGCATAGCGTAATTAAGGCGCAGCATATTTAGATATGCTGGGAAAGACACGCCGATCGCCTTTGAGAAGATCCGCGACACTTGGATACGGCTTATACCCGCAAAATCGGCTATGTCCGACAGCTGAATATGCTCGCGGTAGTTGTCGGTTATAAATCTAACGCATTTTAATACGCTTCCGTCGTCCTCGGCGTATCGGCTTTTTTCAAGCTCGATCATGTCGAAGACGCAGCATAGCAGGATCTGTATATAGCCTTTTGCGATCCGCAGTTCCTTCGGCGCGCGAAAGGCGTGGATACAGCTTTCTTTAAATTCGGGATCCGCGTCGTCTACATATGAATAAAGATTCTTGATGCTTTTTTCAAAATGCGTCGACATTTTCTCGCTTTCAACAAACGGATAGACCGGCTGATATTTATGAAAAGTATCGTAAAAATCTTCCAATAGATCCGTCGGAAGAGTTATGAGCTGCGTTTTCGACGGGTTCGGCGATCTGTAAAAATGTACTCTTTGGGGAAAAATTACCGCAAGCTCGTTTTTATGAAGGAGCTTCGATACGCCGTTTATGGACACTTCTATTTCGCCGTTCATAACGCGCAGCAATTCCGCCTGTTCGTGAAAGTGCGGCGGATATTCCAGCCGCTCTACATAGGAACAGTACACCTGATCTTGCTTGGTATCGTCATAAAAAGGAGGTATGTATTGGTTCCGACTCATAATAATCTCCATTCCGCCGTCCTGCGTCGGCATAAATATTAATGAAAATTTCTCTTATCCGCAGGACGAGAAATGATAAGAGAGTATTACGGTCCATGCGTGTTTTCGAGTACGCTATTCGAAGAAAAAATTTCGCGCGGGCGCTTTAATCCTGCCGGAGACTAACGTGAAGAGAACTTTCACGTTATGTTCTCCCTTGTTTGAATTTTCTATATTAAGTCTTGTAGATTATTATAATTATAGCGCTTGTATGCGGCATATACAAGACTAATATTTAATATTGATGTTAATATTTCGGAATTTTTATTCTAAAACTAAGAAGAATTTTAGGCAAAACGCTGATATAATATAAGTAAATTCAGTGGAAAATTAAAATATTTAAATAAAATTAGGAGGAGGCAAGCGTTATGAGACGAAAATTTTTAAAAGTTATAGGAGTTGGTATTATTATGGCGTTAACTGCGCAGTTGATCCCGATCGTACAGGTCGGAGCGGTAGAGACGGATTCGGTAGAGGAGTGCAGAGAAACGATCGATATGGGGGAGACGCCCTGGAAGTTTATAGGGTCGGACGTAGATCCCGAAACGGCTAAACAGATTGATTACGACGACAGCTCGTGGCAGAACGTCGGTATTCCGCACTGCTTTAACGATATGGATACGTTTACGAACACAAAAAACGTTTCTTTTTATAAAGGGACGGTTTGGTATCGCAAAACATTTACAATGGACGCATCGTACGAAGGTAAAAAAGTGTTCCTCGAATTTGAAGGAGTGAATCTTGGCGTCGCGGTATACGTAAACGGCGTGTTTAAGCCGGGAAATACCGAGGTCGAGCAGCCCGACGAGGTCACGCACGTCGGCGGATTCCTGCCTTTTACGCTCGATATAACCGACGACCTCAATTACGGAGGCGAAAACGTGATCGCGGTTCGAGTGTCGAACGCCAACGGTTCGTTCTTCACCTGGCCGGGGTTCGGAGTTAAAAACGATTTCGGGATGGATTACGGCGGCATAGTTTGCCCGGTATATATGCATATAACGAACCCGGTTCATATACCTTCTGACGTATATTCGCCGATAGAAAAATGGGGCACGTACATAGCGACGCTCTCCGCGGACGAGGAACAAGCGGAAGTCGCCGTACAGACAAACGTTGAAAACGAGAGCGGAGAGCCGCAGAGCGTTACTCTGACGACGCAGATCGTGGACGCTGACGGAGCGATAGTATGGGAGAAAAGCGAAGACGCGGATATTGAACCCGGGGAAATACGGATGTTCGACCAACGCGCCATAGTAGAAGATCCCACGCTTTGGTATCCAAACGCAAGTATTTACGGGACCCCGTACCTGTACAAGGTATACAGTATTGTAAAGACTGGCGGCGTTACGGTAGACGTCTATGAGAATACGCTTGGTATCCGCACGATCGATTGGGATACGGATTACTGTTATATCAACGGTAAAAAGCATCTTTTAAACGGTTTCGGAAACCGCAATACCTATCCGGCGCTTGGCTCGGCAGTCCCCGCCGAGCTGCTATGGAGAGACGTAGAACTGATAGCTCAGGCCGGCGGAAACGCGCTAAGGGTCGGACATGTTCCGGCGACCGAGGAGACGGTAGCCGCCTGCGACCAATACGGGGTGCTGATCATACAGAATAGCGGCGACGACGAGTGGTCGATACACGACGAACCGGCGAATACATATAAACGCGAATACGATCGCGATATGATCATCCGCGACAGAAACCATCCGTCGATAGCCGTATGGGAAGCGAATAACGGCGTGGCGACGAGCGGGGTGAACGAGTCGCCCGAATCGACATGGAACTCGGTAAACGAGTACGACTATCTGGCGCCGCGAATCGTTCACAGCCGCGATAAAACGGATTTTAATCCTCCTGATGGGAAAATGCTTATCGGATATACTAACTGGTTCTGGAAGCAGCCTAACTATCCTTCTATGAATATGGAGGCTTACGGAGCGAAATTCAGCGATTCAGAATTGGATAATTGTATAGCTCGTTTCGATTATGAGAATGAAAAACAATTTTCCGAATGGTACGTAAACGAATATAACAAAGAGATAAGCGAGAAGGCGTGCGGATTTATAGATTGGATGCTTGTCGAGACATGGGGCGAGGGATACACGAAGTATCTCGACGGAAAGCGAAATCAAAAATCGCTCGGCTCGTCCGCAATGGACGGGAACCGTATACCGAAGCTTAAGTATAATATATGGAAAAACGCGGTCTGGACGCCGTATGAAATAAAACCAGGAGTTACGCTGCAAAGTCATTGGAACTATAATACGGGCAGCATACAGACCGTGGACGCGTGGAGCAACTGCCCCAAGGTAGAACTTTTTGTGGACGGCGTAAGCCAGGGCGTAAGAACGCCTAACGCGAATAAACGCTGTACTTGGAATTATATCAGATGGCAGAAAGGCGAGATCAAGGCGGTAGGTCTCGACGAAAACGGAAACGCCGTTTGCGAGGATATAAGAGTGAGCTCCGGGGAGCCGCATCATATCGAACTCACCGTTCAGCCGATGCTTACAAAACCCGACGGGGAGACTTTTGAGCTTAAGGCCAACGGTTCGGACGCGGCGATCATAGTTGCGAAGGTAGTTGACGAGGACGGCAACTGGTGTCCGCTCGCCGACGACAATATCCGCTTTTCCGTTTCGGGCCCCGCAAGCTATCGGGGATCGTACAACTTCTTTGTGGACGAAAGCCACCCCGAGTCTTGGCATTCGCCCGGAGATTATGAGCTGCAGGCCGAGGGCGGTATAATCAAGGTCGCCGTGCGGACCGGATTCGACGCCGGAACCGTAACTGTAAAAGCTGAAGCGGACGGTCTGGCGCCGGGAGAGACGACTTTTACAACAACGGCCGTTGATAATCCGCTCGAGGTGGAGATACCTGACTTTAATATAACCGGTTATTCGACGTCGGGTCAGGAGATCGCGTCGCTGCCGGTCGGCGAAAACGAGATATGGGCGACGTATCAGAGCAATACCGATCAGTCTAAGGATACCGTCTTTATAACGGCGCTGAAAAAGAACGGCATAGTCGTAGCTACTTATACCGAGTAAAAAACGTTCGCGCCTTATGAAGAATATAGATTCGAACAGACGATCGACGTTCCGGAAATTTCGGATGAAGACGACGTCTCGGTCGAGTTCTACCTCTGGGACGGAACGGATACCCTACGTCCCGAAACGGGAGCTATTAAGCAAAAGATAAATAACACAAATCCAATTATTACGATAAACGATACGATCGTCGGAGAAGGCGTCAATCAGATACAGTACTTCGGCGATTGGGGTTACAGCAATAATGAAATGTGCTATTTCAGCGATAATCATTGGACGAACGATTCTACAAGATATTGCATCCTAACCTTTGAGGGGATCCAGGCGACCTATTATGGGGTTCCGTACAATAATAACGGAATAGCGGCGATCTCGGTAGACGGAGGCGAGGAGACCATGGTAGACCTCTATTCGCCGTCAACTACGCCGAGCGCGCCTATGTATACCACGCCGATACTGCCGTACGGAATACATACGCTTAAGGTGCGGGTTACGGGCGATAAGAATTCAAATTCGGAATATAATTGGGTAAATATCGATAGGTTCGATATAAGGACGAGATAGAGATTTTAGTATCAAAAACCGATATCGACGTTTTTGCGGCGTTAAATCGGCAGTATACGGAGTTGAATATCTCATTAGAGATAAATTTAAATCTGCAAATATATTGGGGCGAAACAAGAGTTCGCCCCCGAAGTTTTTTATTAAGTTAAACTAAAACGCGCAGTTTACATTATATGCTTAAATAATCCGGTATACCGGCTAAATGGCGGCGTTTAAATAGCGGAATAATATTTTTATTTCGATTCGTTTTATCTATCGACATAAACCTGCGCTTCATAAGACCATTGCAAAATACCCGACACGATAACAAGTTGTATTGTAAACGTCGGCTCCGCGCCGTATTTAGTTTTCGCTATGCGGATCAACTCGCTCATCGTTTGTGCTCTATTTTCTTCGGCGCAGTTAGCGCATAGGTAGTTTCCCTTTGGCAATATCTTCAATCCGTCTATATCCGCGTAATGAATACAGGTAGCGAAGAGCCGTTCCGTTCCGTTTTCGGCGTATATACCGGCCAGATCCTCGAATGAAAATTTATCTCTTAAGTCGGGCGGAATTTTATCATAGAAATGGCCGAGATAGTTCCAAAGATTATCGAGCGTCGGCTCCGCTAACGTATCCGACAGCAAAATAACCCGCTCCGGCAGATCCTTGAGAATAACGCCGCTGAAATTTTGCCGCTCCTGCAATTTTTTCTCATAATCCGCTTTTGCCAACCCGATTTTTGATTTACTGTATTGCAGAGCCGCAATTTTTTCATCGGCCTTTTTCTCCGCTTGCGTCAAAAAGTCCACAATTTTTTCAAGATCGTCATATTCTAAAACCTTTTTTATCTCCTTTAACGATAGATCCATAAGCTGCAGAGCGCGGACCGTGTTCAGACGTACAACGTCCTGCTCGGTATAATAGCGGTAATTTGTCCATTCGTCCTTTTTGCTGGGCTTCACTAATCCGATGCGGTCGTAATGTCTCAGCGTCTCGTTCGTTGTATGGACCGCCTTTGCGGCTTCCCCAATTGAAAAATATTTTTTCATTTTTATTTTCTCCTATTGACTTTTGTGTAACACAAAGGTTTATAATGCATTATAGCATAAGATGTTGCGAAAAGCAATAGACATATCGATGCTGTTTAGGGGGAACGAATAATGATAGAACTGAGACAAGTAACAAAGCGGTACGGGCAAGCGGCCGTACTGAGAAACATTACTTTAACGATCGACGAACCGGGGATCTATTGTTTGCTTGGCAGAAATGGAGCGGGTAAAACTACGCTTCTTAAATCGATCGCCGGGTATCAAAATATTACGGACGGCGTTATTAAGGTGGACGGTAAAAGGATAACGACGTCTACCTTGGACACGGGCGTTAGCTATATCGAAAACTTTGCGAAGCATTTTAATCTTCCGGCGCTGAAACTGTTGCGGATCGCTTCCGAAGTAAATCAGAGCTACGATTACGACTTCGCTTCGGAAATGATGGAGCGTTTTGAGCTGGACGGAAAAAAGAAGTTTAATCATCTTTCGCTTGGCATGAAAACGATGGTCTCGACGATCATCTGCTTGGCAAGTAACAGAAAGGTCGTCCTTTTAGACGAACCCGTCCTCGGTTTCGACGCGATTATGCGCGTGGAGTTTTACGATATGCTGGCGGAGAGCTTTCAGAAACATCCGCGAATTATTATCGTATCCACGCACATTATTGAAGAGATCGCAAAGACGATCCAAAAGCTGATAATTATAGATAAAGGAAGCGTCCGTTTCTTTGACACCCTGCATGCGGTCGAAACAAAGGCGTTTAGCGTCAGCGGACTCCAAAAAGACGTGGAGGCCGCGACCCGAGATCTCAATATCATCGGCCAAGATACCGTCGGAGGTCTTGCGACAAGGTATATCTTCGACGACCCGCCAAAGCGGACGGAGTCATTGGAGATCCATCCGCTGTCTTTGCAGGATTTCTTTATTCAAACAGTCGGACATAAAGGAGGAGTAAAAAGATGACGGCTATTTTTGCGATCGTAAAACGCTTGCTTGCAAGCGATAAGATCAGTTTTATTATTACGGCGTTTGTTACGCTTTTAGCTACGTCCTCGGGAGAGGTCGTCTTAAGCAACGGAAATTATACCTGGGCGCTCGTTATCTTGACGCCATTCTTTTTTGTATTTTACGATTTCAAAAAACTGACATACCTGGGGGCGAGCAAGAAGGATTACTTTATCGGCTGTCTGATCGGATATGCGTTTTTGGCGCTTTGTATTTCCCTTGTCAACACAGCGATACACCTATTGATAGACCCTGTGTATTCGGCGCATACTGTTATCAATATGATGGACGTGTGTAGATGGACCGAAAATGGGATCGTCGTTGCAGGATTACAGCAAACGGCCTTTTTACTGCTTGTTATGGTTTTTCTTCATACGTTGCTTTCCATGCAGGCGCATTGGTATGGGTGGCTGACCGACGCGGTATTGGTCGCTATAATTTGCGTTTTTACGCCGATAGCGCCGCTGAGAGCCGTTTTGGCCGGATTTTTCCAGGTCGTAATGATCAACGACAACGCGGTCTTGCATATTGGTATTTGTCTGGCGCTGAGCGCCGCGTTATCTCTTGTAGGGCTTGCGGTCTTAAAAAGAAAAACTATATAGATGCGAGGGATAGATATGATTCGGATAAAAGCGGTCGACGCGCAAAATATATTGGAAGTGTGCGGATTGGCGTCAAACCGAGACGGCGCCTGCGCCGCAATTGAGGTATGCTCAGGCTGCAACGCAGTTTCCATAGCCGAAGCAAAATATGATTCGGAAATGCGGCCAAATGCAATTTACAACAACAATGCGCCGATTGGTTTTTTTATGTATAAACGCGCAGAAAATCAAGCCGAAAAGGCGACTATCCTCCGTTTTATGATAGACGATAGATTTCGGCGTAAAGGGTATGAGGAAAAAGCCTTGGAGCATATCTTGAGAGGTCTAAAAATTCAAGGCGTTAGAAAAGTAGAGGTAATAATAGATAACGCGAATGAAAATGAAAAAAATCTATATCTTTCTTTCGGCTTTCACATCGTCCGGAAGATCGATAAAACAAAATACTGCTATGAGTTAGAGTTGTAAATCTAATCTACTGAATATGGAGGAATTAAAATGAAGAAAATTATTTTACTCGTATTGTGTCTTGGCTTGAGCTGTCTTATTTTGGCGGGCTGTTCGGGTAGCGGCGAGCAGTTCGAGGAAAAAAGCTATACGCCTGATACGCAGATCACAGAAATCAATCTTGACGTGCAGGATAGAGAAATCGAGGCGTCGATATCAGAGGACGATCGGATCCACATCGGCTATTTTGAAAGCGCCAAAGAAACTTACGAGATCGCGGTTTCGGATGAAAACGTATTAACAATGACAAGCGTAAGCGACAAAGATTGGACGGATTATATCGGCGGAAAGCCGTCCGCTGAAAATCGAAAAATATTTTTGCAGATTCCGGACGCGCTTTTAGACTCCCTTACGCTGTCCACGACAAACGAAGATATAACGCTTCCTAAGCTTACGGTAACGGGAAGTATAAGCGTATCCTCTAACGGAGGGGATATTGTTTTTGAAAAACTAAACGTTGGAAACGCCTTAAACTTAACCGTCAAGAACGGCGATATTTCCGGTACGATCGCAGGGGGCTACGACGATTTTGTAATTCGATCGGAGATCAAAAAAGGCGAGAGCTCCTTGCCGGACAATAAAGACGGCGGAGAAAAAACGCTGAATGTGTCAGCCAATAACGGAGACGTTAATATTGAGTTTGCGGCCGAATAACACTATTTCTAAAACGCGTCGTTCATCGATTGGAACGTTTGCAGACGTCAAGCGAAATAATGCGGAAGTTGCGACGACATAAAAAATGAAGCGACAAAATTTATAGGGATCAAGTCTGTTTTCGGCTCGATCCCTTAATTAAACGGTTAAAAATTATTTCTGTTTCGGCGTTTGTTCCGACTTTAAGCGGAGCGGCGCCGCGGTTTTTTCCGGTTAAGCTTAGGCCGGGTCAGTTCAAAGCTCTCCGCGATCATATCCCACACCATATCGAGATCGTCCGCTGAATTTACGATCAGGCTGTTCCAGTGCGTTTTGTTCATATGATAGGCGGGAATAATAAAATCGTATGCGCTACGAAGGAAATCCGCTTTCATGGGTTCGCATTTGACGTTTACATACAGCTCGCCATAATGATAAAAGATAAACGCGAACGTCTTTTTATTCTCGACATGGCGCATAAGCGTCCAATTTGGATCGTCGAACGGGTAATCCTCGTAGACCCCGCCAAGCGTCATACAAAAGTCTATTATATCCTTGCGCGTCAGCATATAAGCCGCCCCCTTTTCGTTTTACAGCCGCGCGGAGCGGTTAGTTGATAGTTATCCTCTCTGTATAGTATCCTATGGATTCTAAAGTAAGCTCTTTACCTACAAATTCGTTCATTATTTTAGAGATAGAGTCTTGATTTAAGTCGGATATATTAATCGTAATTTCAGTTCCTGTTACTCCGGTTGTCTGGCACATTATCTCGGTAGGATTTATAATCGTCAGCGTTTCCGCAATCTCATATGTATCTCCGTTTTCCAATCTTATAAACGGTAGCGGCTCTCCCCATGCAGAAGTAGCTATTTCCACGTCGTCGGCGCGTCCGGTAGTTATATCGTATTGGATCTCGGGTTTATTGGGATTATCGGAGTTGTATATCAATATAATATTTAGACCCGTCCCGTTCGCGCTGAATCTATACGCGGCTGCGGAACCCGAAAAGTCTATCATTTCAGCTTTTGTTCCTATCCAACAATTTTCAGTTCTTTCATCGTAATATAAAGATCCTCCGTGCGCAAATTCGTCGTCTCCGCCGCCTAAATTAAAAATTATGTCGGTATCCGAGACGTTGATATCCATAGGATTATCGCCCCCTAAGCGCAATATTCCGCTTGAAACGTCATAACTGGAGTCGTCGCCCACGCCTAAAAAACTAAAAGCGGAATCGTCGGCGGCGCATGAAATACTGTGAATATACGATCCTACCGAACCGAACCTCAGCAAATAACCTTCGAGAGAATCAAACGCCCTAAAAAGATTTGTAGAATTTAAATCCTTAATCGTTATCGTTATTTTATTATCGGTCGGCTGTATCTCCAGCGCGTCGCAAAAAGCGGCGGGCGGATTATTAATTTCAACAGTCGGCGCGTATGTGTATAATTCGGCGTCGTTATTAGCGCTGAAAATCATCGATTTGAAATTTTCCTGATTAAAATCGTTGAATTGGTAAGCGCTTCCTGTGATAATGCCGTAATTGAACGTATAAATATCCTCTTCGGAAAAATCTGCGTTTAAGCGGAGTTCTACTCCGGCGGAATTACAAATCGGCCGCTGAGTATATTCGTCAAACACAAACGCTTTTACTGTATATAAAACATCGGACGAGACGTTTTCAAACGCGTCGTTATCATTATAGCTCTTAAAATCGATCAAAATATCATTGGAATCGCATAGGGCTACATATAATATGCCGGAATAATCGTATGCGCTATCATAGATAATGTCGCTGTATTTATCGGTAGCTTCCACGTGATACGATATAGTAGACTCCCCGGACTGGTAAGCGGTGAGCGAGATCATATCGTTTGAATCAGTACAGATTTCCGGACTTTCAGCCGAAACGCCGATACAGCCTAAAATGCAGAGTAGAAACGATAAAGCTAAAATTGGTTTGATGAATTTTTTCAAATAGTTTTTCATAGTGATATCCTCCGTAAATTTTAACTATTTAAGATAAGTAAAAAAGATTTGATGTATATATTATACAATATAGCGCCTATTTTTGTCAATGCGTTTAAACAAGTTAATGTTAAAAATCGAATATTATCATAAAATTACATATCCGCTTTTATAAAATGAAATCAGGACGAAATAATTATTTGCGGCAAATTTAAATTTTTTGTAAATATTCTCTAAACTCTGGAATTTAATTAACATTTATGTTATAATAAAACTTAATACGCGGGCGAGGTATTAAAGAGATAGAAATTCAGACGTTTTCTTTAAGCGTTAGTCCGTAAATATCAATATTGCTAAAGGGAGATCGGAGATTTCTGTTTTTTAAAATTATTTTGAAAAAGGAGAGAACTGATTTGATAAAAAAGAGGATAAGCTTAAAATTCATAAGCATGGTCACTGCGATCATGTTGGTCGCGACGCTGTTTTGCGCCGCGGGCGGTTTAAAGGCTTCGGCGGTCTCGGTTCCGAGTACTCTGAAGATCGGGCTGTATTACGGTTCGAACGCTCGGCAAAGCTTGAGCGTAACGTCAGAGCGCGGATTTTATTTGGGTTATTATGAAGATAGGACTTTTGTCGAGCGCATAATAATCGACGCGCTCACGGTTACCGTCAGCATAGACGGCGCCGGAACTATGAGTATAGTAAACGCGGCTACCGGCGAGACGCTTTATACCCAGGAGTCGGGCGTCGATAACGTCGGACTCAGACCGGTGTACACCAACTTTTGGGAAGAGCGTCTGTATATAGAAGATTCGGGCTACAGAGGAAGCTTAAAGTTCCTTCAGGACGGCGGCGCTATGACGGTTATCAACATGGTAGATATGGATCAATATTTATACGGCGTAGTCTCCAGGGAGATGAGCTCGACCTGGCCGGCGGAAGCGCTCAAAGCGCAGACGGTATGCGCGCGTAACTATGCGGCTAATAATATAGATAAACATTCAAACTACGGGTTCGACCTGTGTTCCGGTACCGATTGTCAGGCGTACAGCGGCATGAGCCGCGAAGAGCAGTCGATCTACGACGCGGTTGACGCGACCGCCGGACAGGTTCTTACATATAACGGCGAGCTTGCCGAGCTGTATTATTCGTCCTCTATGGGACCCATGACCGAGGACGTCCAAAATGTGTGGGGAAGTTCGGTCCCCTATCTTGTGAGCGTAGATAACTCGTACGAGGATACGGCGAATATCCCCAACGGAGTGTGGGAAGGAACTCTCACTGTGGACGAGGCGTCCACGATAATGAGAAACAAGGGCTACGACGTCGGCGATGTGACGAATATCGAGGCGATCGAGTATTCTCCGGCGGGGCGCGTGACGAAGCTCAGGGTCACCGGCACGACCGCAGTAAAGACGTTCGAGCTTGAAGAATGCAGAACGATCTTCAATACGGTCACAAAGAGTCAGATGTACGAAGTGATCGGCGACGGCGAAGAGAATGCGATGACGGTCGTATATGCGACGGACGGGGAATCTTTGGCGAGACAGAGACTCAGTTCTATAGAGATATTAAGCTCGATAGGCAGAAGCAATTTTTCTTCGACCGGACTTAATGTGACAAACGGCGAGACGACGAAAACTTATGCGGAGAATACGGGCGAGACCGAACCCAATACATACTTCACGTTCACCGGAACAGGCTGGGGACACGGCGTCGGCATGAGCCAATACGGCGCCAAGGGCTTAGCCGAAGCGGGGTACGATTATCAGACGATACTTCTGCATTACTTCCCGGGAACCGAGTTTTCAGTAATAGAATAATATTATATATTGTTTGCCGCCAAATCGGCGGCGAACTTTTATCAGAATTAGTAGGAGCGAAAATATGACGACAAAGGATTTTTATTACGAGCTGCCTCAGGAGCTGATAGCGCAAACGCCGCTAAAGGACAGAACGGCGTCGAGGCTGCTTGTCCTCGACAGAAAAAGCGGAGAGATAGAACACAGACGCTTTAGGGATATAACCGAATATTTAAGGCCGGGCGACTGTCTTGTTATGAATAACACAAGAGTGATACCCGCGCGTCTGTACGGCGTAAAGGAGGACACGGGCGGAAAGATCGAGTTCTTGCTTTTAAAGCGGATAGATTTAGATACCTGGGAGATAATCCTAAAACCCGGCAAGCGCGGAAGAAAGGGCGCGAGATTCGTATTCGGCGACGGCGCGCTCAGAGCGGAAATAACTGACGTTAAGCCCGACGGCAACAGGATAGTCCGTTTTGAATACGAAGGCGTATGGGAACAGCTGTTGGATAAGCTCGGCGAAATGCCGCTGCCGCCTTATATCAAGGAAAAGTTGACCGATAAGGAGAGATACCAGACGGTTTACTCTAAGATAGAGGGATCCGCCGCCGCGCCGACCGCGGGACTGCATTTTACCGAGGAGCTTTTAGAGAAGATAAAGGATATGGGCGTAAATACGGCGTATCTGACCCTGCACGTAGGGCTTGGCACGTTCCGGCCGGTCTCGGTAGAGAATGTAGAAGAGCATGTGATGCACAGCGAGCGCTATGAGATAAACGAAGAAACCGCAGAGCTGATAAACAAGACCCGCGAAAACGGGGGCAGGATAGTCGCGGTCGGAACAACGTCGGTGAGAACTTTAGAGACGGCCGCGGACGACGACGGACGGCTTAAGGCCGAAAGCGGGAACACGGATATATTTATATATCCGGGATATAAGTTCAAAGCGGTGGACGCGCTTATAACAAATTTCCATTTACCCGAATCTACGCTGCTGATGCTCGTCTCGGCGTTTGCTGGTAAGGATAAGGTTTTTAAGGCGTACGAGGAGGCTGTGAAAGAGAAATACAGATTTTTCAGTTTCGGCGACGCTATGTTTATATCGTAAGCGCGGCGCGCCGATTTAAAGAATTAATATTGATTACAGGAGAGAATAAATGTTTAATCTTAAGCTAAAAGAGGGAAGGGCAAGAAGAGGCGAATTTAAAACCGTTCACGGCGTTATCCAGACGCCGGTTTTTATGAACGTCGGAACCGCCGCGGCGATAAAAGGCGCGCTCGATACGTTCGATCTAAAGAATGTCGGCTGTCAGGTCCAGCTTTCAAATACTTATCATTTGCACCTGAGACCGGGCGACGACGTAGTCCACGATATGGGCGGACTGCATAAGTTTATGAACTGGGACAGACCTATCCTGACCGACAGCGGCGGCTTTCAGGTATTTTCGCTCGCCAAACTCAGAAACATAAAGGAAGAAGGGGTATATTTTTCGTCGCACATAGACGGCCGCAAGATCTTTATGGGACCCGAGGAGAGTATGCGTATACAGTCTAATCTCGGTTCGACCATAGCGATGGCTTTCGACGAGTGTATCGAGAATCCCTGCGAGAAGGATTATGCGAAGAATTCTATCGATAGAACGGTGCGCTGGCTGATAAGATGCAAGAGAGAGCTCGATTGTCTAAACGCCGAGGAGCGTACAATAAATAAGGATCAGGCGCTTTTCGGGATAAATCAGGGCGGCACGTATTTGGATCTTCGGATCGATCATATGAAGCGGATAGCGGAGCTGGATCTAAACGGTTACGCTATCGGCGGTCTCGCCGTGGGAGAGACCACGGAGGAGATGTACGAGGTCATAGAACACGTCGAGCCGTATATGCCGGAGAATAAGCCGAGATACCTAATGGGGGTCGGGACTCCGGTGAATATCTTAGAGGCTGTGGACAGAGGAGTGGACTTCTTCGACTGCGTAATGCCGAGCAGAAACGCCCGTCACGGTACGATGTTCACTTCTTTGGGCATACTGAATATCAGAAACGCTAAGTACGAACGCGACGATACGCCTCTCGATCCAAACTGCGGCTGTCATACCTGCAAAAACTTCTCGAAGGCGTATTTAAGGCATCTGTTTAAGGCGAACGAAATGCTCGCGATGAGGCTCGCGGTCATTCACAACTTATACTTCTATAACAATATGATGCAGGAAATACGCGACAGCCTGGAAAATGGAACGTTTAAGGAATATAAAAATTCAAAGCTCGGAGTCTTGGACGTAAGGATATAAAAGCTTTGAGTATATTCGCAGATAATGGGACGGAGAAGATCCGTTCCTTTTTTATTGCCCGATTTAGTCTCGTTAAAGTCGTTTTGATACGCGTCCTTAATAATATATTTTCCCTGCCCGAGTAAATGTTACAAAACTGTTAACAATATTATAAAAATATTAAGGATATTAATTATAGATTAACATTAGCGCTCACATCTTGACAGCGCTAACAAAAAGTGTTATTGTATATACAGAACATAAGGAAAGGAAAAAAGAGAGAGTCGAAAGAGTTCTCAGATTCCTGTCATCCCGAGTTCATGAAAAATAAAAAGGTATTGCATGATTATTTTTTATGAAAGGAGCGATGAATTATGTTAATGCCTAGGATTTTTGGTAAAGATATATTTGACGACTTTGGAGGTTTTCCGTTCTCGAGTTATAGAACAAATGAAATAATGAAAACCGATATCAAGGACGCCGGAGACAATTATGAGCTTATCATGGATATGCCTGGAATGAACAAGGACAACATAAAGGTCTCGTTGGACGACGGATACTTAACGATAAGCGCGTCGTCGGATTACAGCAACGACGATCAGAGCGATAAGTATATTCGCCGCGAGCGTCATTACGGTTCATGCAGCAGAAGCTTCTATGTCGGAGATTCTGTAACGCAGGATGAAATAAAAGCAAGTTTTAACAACGGCGCTTTGAAGCTTGTTATTCCAAAGAAGGAGAACAAGCCGGCGGTCGACGGCAAAAAATATATCCAGATCGAGGGATAAAGCCGATTATCGCAGATCGAACGACTTTGAGAAAATAATTTTAACTTATAGTAAGGCGAGCGGAAGGCTATTTTCGCTCGCCTTATTTAGTTTCTGTAAATCGGGTCTTTGGACGGATTTTTAAGAGTATAAGAACGATAAGCGCATTTGTTATTGACAGCGACAAACTATAATGTTAATTTATTAGTATCAACTAAGCGCCGGGATCCGGAATTAAGACGAGCGCCGCGATAAAATCTTAAAAAATTTTTAAAATAATTTTTAAAATAAATGAAAGGATTTTCCTCTGTCGATCGTATTATAAGTGAAGACGTTAAAAACGTCGATAAAAAACGATCAAATTTAAAAGGAGGAAAAAATCATGAAGAAATTGTTATCGAGAATTTTTATTGTAACGACGGCGATCCTGGTTTTGGCGACCGCAACGGTATCCGCTCACGGAGGTCATAGACGCAATTACGTCGACGTAAACGGAGACGGGGTATGCGATAACTACGGCGGATATTGCGGCGGACGTCACGGAAGGTATTATGTAGACGCTGACGGCGACGGAGTATGCGACAACTACGGCGTAGGGTGCGGTTGGTATCAGTACTGATATAGTTTTATAGAGGTTGTCGATCGAAGGAACATACGTGTATAACGACGTTTAAGCGGCGGATAAAAAGACTTAGTGAAATAGATCGAAAGGATAATATGGCGGAGGAGAAGTTATGCGGAGCGAACAGGAGGCAAATAGGGCGGTTGAATTATACGCCGACACGGTGCGGCGGCTGTGTATGATATACCTGAAAAATTACGCCGACACGGAAGACGTGTTTCAAAATGTATTTATAAAATATCTTCTGAGCTCCGCCGACTTTGAAAGCGATGAACACGAAAAGGCGTGGATAATACGCGTTACGGTCAACGAATGTAAGGATACGCTCAAGAACTTCTTTAGAAGACGGAGCGTTCCGCTTGAAGAAATAAAGGAACTAACCGCCGAAATTCCGACAGAGAACAGAGAGATACTCGAGACGGTTATGCGGCTTCCGCAGAAATATAAGGACGTGATATATCTGTACTACTACGAGGGCTATTCGGCGCCCGAGATCGGGAAGATACTTCATAAGCGCGTTAACACGGTGTATACGCAGCTTGCGCGGGCAAAGTCCGTTTTAAGAGAAAGGCTGGGTGATGATTTTGAATAGGATACATAACGCTTTGAGCGGGATCCATGCCGAAGAGGAGCTTAAGCTCAAAACTAAAGAAGTTCTGTTCGAAAAGATCGCGCGGTCTGAGCCGGGTAAAACGCGTAAATTTTCCGCCGTAAGATTTGCGATCGCGGCGGTTTGTTTGGCGATCTTAGTAGCAGTCGGCGGAGGTTACCGGCTTTACAGCGTTCCGGTCTACGCGATAAGCATAGACGTAAATCCGTCGCTCGAGCTGGGCGTTAACAGATTTGACAGAGTCGTAAGCGTTACCGGATATAACGACGACGGAGACGAGTTGGCTCGGAATGTCGACGTGAAAAACATGAATTATACCGACGCGATAAACGCGCTTCTGTCCAGCGAAACGCTTAAGGAGTACTCCGAAAACGGCGCGGACGTGTTCGTTGCCGTTTCGGGCGGCAGCGAACAGAAAAATTCGGAAATTGTGACCGCCGTTGAGGGCTGTCATCATGGAAATATGAGGCTGTACTGTTACGGAAGCGACAGCGAAATGGTAGAGGAAGCGCATGAAAACGGTCTGTCGCTGGGTAAATACAGAGCGTATTTGGAACTCAAACAGTACGATCCTAATATAACGGTAGAGGATATTAGAGATATGCCGATGTATGAGATACGGAATATGATCAGAGGATTTTCGGGCGACCAATATGTTCAATCAGGCGAAGCGATGGAAACCGGCTGCGGGCAAGGCCAAAGCGGCGCCGGTTATGGATATGGACATGGATACGGATACGGCGACGGTAATGGAAGCGGCAATGGTAGCGGCGGAAGCGGTAACGGCGGCGGACAGCATCATCGTCATGGAAGCGGTTACGAAGACTGAGCCGAGATCTCAGGATGGCGCCCAGAGTCGTAAACTGGGTTTTAGGCAATCTGGCGGAGATTTATTTTTAAATGATCGTGGGAATACGAGCTTGCGCTTATTTATCGATCGAACGGATCGGTGAAGCGGGGGTTGTGATTAGAGCCAATAAGTCTGACGGAAGCGTTGTAAAAATCTATTTGAGTCAAATTGAACAGAATAAATCAACACGCCGGAAACGCCCGGCGTGTTTTTGCGATCGTTAGAATCTCTTTATTTTTTTAGTCGTGCTCTTCTCAAATTCCGTATCGCGGATCTTAAGAGAGTTGATACGCTTGTACAAAGGCATATCTTTATTAAAGTCGTCGATGATATCCTGGAGCGCTTTGTTTATATCTTTTATCTTATGTTTTTTAGCGTATTCGAAATCGGGGAATATCTCGGCTTCTATAGTTTGATCGTTATCCCTTACAAGAACCTCCATGACGAGATCGTTTTTACCGATAGCGTTTTCAAGCTCCTCGGGCGATATATTCTCGCCGTTTGAGAGAATGATGAGATTCTTCTTACGTCCGGTTATATACAGGAAGCCTTCGTCGTCCAACATTCCGAGATCTCCGGTGTGGAGCCAGCCGTCCTCGTCGAGAGCCTCCGCGGTCTCCTCGGGCATCTTGTAGTAGCCCATCATGACGCTCGAACCCTTAACGCAGATCTCCTCGTCTACGAATTTGACTTCGCAGTTGGAGAGAGGTTTGCCGACCGAACCCGATTTTGACGCTATTTGGTTGTTCGTGCTGATGACCGGAGAGGACTCGGTCATTCCGTAGCCCTGAAGTATAGTAATTCCGTATTCTGCGAAGTAGTCCACCAGGTCGGGATTAAGGTATGCGCCGCCGCTGAATATCAGCTCGAGATTTCCGCCGAACGCCGCTTTGGCGATCATCTTTTTCGGGATGGGAGCCTTGCTGTCTCTGAGCTGATGATATATGGTCTCTATAACGAGAGGAACGAGCAGCATTACCTGCGGCTTAAATTTCTTCATGTTTCTTGCAAAATGCATCAGCGAGTCGTTTAGGCAGATACAGCTTCCGAGCGATAAGCTCTTTAGTATATCGGCGGTCAGACAATACGAGTGATGTATAGGAAGTACGGACATAGAAACCGTGCCCGGTTCTATAATAACGACGATAGATTCGACGTTGGAAGCGAGGTTCCTGTGAGTCAGCATTACGCCTTTGCTCTTGCCGGTCGTACCGGATGTGTACATAAGCGTGCACATCTTGTCGGGGTCTATATCTACGTCGTATTCGCCGCGGTTTTCCTCCATCAGCTTAGGCAGCGAATATTCGCCGTCGATCGTGACCTCGTCCTGCATGCATATAACATGAGTTATCTCGGGGCAATTATCTTTTATGCCTTCCGCTACGTTTTTCTGAGCCTTATCGTATATCAAAGCCGCAACGTCCGCGCGGTTGAGAAGTTCGTGAAGTTCGCCCGCCGGCAGAGAAGCGTCGAGCGGAACCGCTACGCTGCCGCTGTCTACGATTCCGAAATAGCTTATTATCCAAGGATAACTGCTCGTGCCTATTATCGCTATATGCTTTCCAACCAAACCGAATTTATCGAGAATACGGCTTATCGTTTCGCTGTCTGATTTTAAGTCGTCGTATTTTTTCTCTATTATATCCTTACCGTCTAAGTATTTTATTGCCGTCATGCCGGAAAAAGATTCGGCGCTGCGCGTGATTATATCTTTAATTGTATTGAAAGCCACTAAACTAACCTCCTGTTTTATAAATGACTGATTTTATCCTGATATTGCATAATCGGCGGCGATCCTATTTTGAAAGACCTTCTATATATTTAACCGCTTCGCCCACGGTCTTGATCTTCAGGATCTCTTCCTCTTCAACTTCGACGTCGTACTCCTCTTCGAGATCGCCGAGAAGCGACATGAATTCGAACGAGTTAAGTCCCAGATCCTCTATAAATCTTGAATCCTCGGTTATCTCCTCTACCGGAACGTCTACGTACTCTCCTAATTTCGCCTTAAATTCTTCAAACATTTTGTGTTCCTCCTAATATTATTAGCATATATTCTTTTATTAAAATTCATTTTATATCGCGTCCGGCGGTAAAGCGTTTTACGAATAGCGCGAACCGCGTCTGCGGCGTTTATACGACGTCGATTATTTCGCCAACCGTAAGTTCGGGGTGTTCGACGCCTTGGAATATTATTCTCATCAGATAATAATATACCTTTTCAACGTCCTCGTAGGACAGCTCCGCCTGCTGGTACTTGAAGAAGAACTGCAGTCCGGTGTCCGCCGTATGCATTACGGTAAGATACAGCTTCTGGACGGCGGCGCCGTTGCTGAGCCATCTCGATTTATAGGGAACGCCTCTTAGATTTGGATTTTGCAGTCTCATCGGCAGAGGCTGATACGTCAAAAGCATGCCCTCGTAGGTCGTGTGATCCGGCTGGTTGAATTTCTCTTTGAACTTTTTAGCCAGCCGCGCCTGGTCGTAATTTGAGTGACGGTATACCTTATTTTGTAATTCCTGGATTATATATATTCCGTCCAAAAATTCGGTGTCGGGCTCTATAATAGTGCGGCAGGGATACCATTCGGTCCTGCTTCCGCCGCTGAAACGCTCCAGCTTTGTAGAACGCCTCGATACAAAGTTTCTGATGCTTATGTCGGTTTGCCCGTTATTTGCTTTTGAGAGATAAGTTCTAAGTCCCATGAGCAAAAGATTGGTCATGGACACGTTGTTGTTTAAGCAGTATTCCAGAAGTCTGTGGGTCGGCTGCGGCTCAAGATTAAATATTGCGAAACCGACGCGCGTGTCCTTTATCTCTCTGTCGACGTATCTTTGATTTGGATTGTTATGCTTTTTGCGGCTTTCCTCGAGCTTCCATGTTCCGGTCACGTCGGAGTAAAGCGGTTCGCCGAGGCTTAAGACCTCGTCCCAGAATTCGCTGTCGCGCTGGAGACGTTTTTCATTGCGCTCTTTCTCCAGATCCTTTTCAAGCGCCTCGATGTACGAAGGAAGCGGCTGCGGATACGGCGAATTAAACACGTAATGGCAGTAAAGCTCCATAATATCGTTTATCATAACGACGACGCCGCTCGAATCCACGAGTCTGTGGTCTATCGATAGATATATCCCCTGATACCCGTCGGGCATCTTGACCATCTTCATTTCGACCATTGGAGCGTTCGGCTCTGAAAACGGCTTAAAAGACCATTCGTTTAATATTTTTTCGATCTCGCCTTCGGATTTTCCGCTCAGATCGACAAGTTCTATATCTCTCGGATCGTGCGGAGCTATATACTGCATAACGTCGCCGTTTTTGTCGGGCGCCGTGAAACGGATCCTAAGACATTCGTAGCGTTTAAATTCTTCTTGGATACATTTTTTCAGCAGACCGAAGTCGATATTGGCTTTTAAGGTGGAGCATACGCAAATGTTGATCACCTGCGACGTTCCAAATTCTTTCGCAAGATCGTGTTGCGTGGCTTGGGCCGCTGAAAGCGGATAATACTTGATACTCAATCCTGACCCCTCCTTTAGGGTGATATCTAAACTTTTAATGAATAAAGTTTTAGTATATAAAATTAATATTATGCTTCTCTGTGAAAATCTTTTATAAATTTTCTTTATTGTCTTCATAGCGTCCGCCGCGTTATTTTTTGCGGCTTTGCTCAAACTGCGCCTGCGGTTTCTATTTAACGGATATGCAAAACTTTCATTAAAATGTAAATCTTGCCGTCTGTATTAAGTATATCACATTATAATTTGTTTGGAAAGATTATTTATGTATATTTTTCAAAAAAAATAATAGACATTTTTATCTAAAATGAATAGTTTTAGTATCTTTATAGAAAGATGTCTATTATTTTTCGACAATATTAGCGGGTAATAATATATTAAGCGTAAATAATAGAGTAATTAACATATGAATAATAATATTCAAAAGTCTATTTTTAACCGTTGATGTTAATCGCATAGCGAGTCGGTAGATTTTATAGAAGCCGCGCGATAGTATGGAGTTTGGCGATTAGAAATAAAAAGTCCGTATCGGCATACCGCGGCGATACGGATAAAACAGAGGTTGATAAAATTTAAGTAATCGTCTCGCAGTGGAATCTTTATGCGGTTGAGCGCCGCCGGAAAAGATTGTGAGAAACGCGTCTTTGAAGCGGAAAGTTTTAATTAAGCAAGTATACGCCGATATTTAGGTATAATGCGAACAAACACCACAGCAGGTACGGTATAAGCAGATAGGCCGCAGGCTTTTTAACTTGATAAAAGTAATACATCGTAAGTATAAGCTCCATTATTATAAGTATCAGCCATAATATGCTGAAACCGTATATTCTAAAGTTAAAAAAGAATATCGTCCAGAAGAAGTTGAGAGCTATGTTTATGCCGTAAAGCCGCAGCGCAACGCGCTTGTTTTGCGAGTTCGTATCCGTATCCCAGACTAAATACATAGCGGACCCCATCAGTATAAACAGTATAGTCCAGACTATGGGAAACAACAGACCGGGCGGCGATAGAGGAGGTTGGTTCAGGGAGGCGTATGTCTCCATGGCGCCGTTCGTCAGCCACATCGACAGAATTCCCATACCTATCGGTATTATTAAACTTACGATCAGTTTCTTAAAATTAATTCCTATAAACAAAAAATCACCCCCGGCGTTTATATAATAATTATATAATCCGATAGGGATGATTATTCATAGTTATATGATTTTTTAAAGAACTATCTCGTCCAAAACGTCAACTATATTTTCGTAGATAAGCCCCATAAACTCGTCCGAGTCCTCGATCTGCCAAGAACCGTTTTCAGAGCTCAGCGTTACGTCTACAGTATTTTCGACCGTTGGGATCGTTCCGGAATTTATTATGTTTATCATCTGCTCCGACATGAGGTTATCGTAGTCTTCTTTGGTCATCGTAGCGAGTTGAGCCTGATATTCCGGCGAAGCTACCAGCGTCGTTATGCTCGAGATATATTCCTGCATAACGAGAGACGAATTGATCGTGTTTAACGTGACGTTGAATCTGACGTCCGAATCGTCGGTCACGGTAGTTGAGTTGATCGTATAGGTCATATTCTTCAAAGCTCCAAAGATAGCGGCCGTTAAGTTAGCGTTGGTTATTTCGTTTAAGTCCTCCGCGATATCGCCGGATTTATCGGCTTGCTTTATCTGCTCGACGTCTCCGGTCTGAAACGTCTGCATCAGACTTTCAAACTCTGTCGTCGCCTCGGCCGTAAGTTCGTCGTTCGATCTGCCGCAGCCGGTCATTGCCGCGCATATCAAAACCGCGCTGAGCGCCGCGGCGAGCGCCTTGATACCTCTAAATTTTTGCATAATGCGCCTCCTGATAAATTTAATGTAAGTTGTTGAATAATATTTTACAGCGCCGCGATAATTATGTCAACATTAAATTACAGTTCGGCTTTACTCATGGCGATAGAGCCGATTATTGTCAGCGCCGCTATCCAAAGCAGAGATACGACTATAAACGGGGCGTATCCGCTTTCTATAAGTTTTTGAGGCGCGTTCGATTCCATGCCGTACGCCATCAGCGAATACGGATAGATATGTCCGAAGCCTTTCGCTAAGGCGACCAGACCGGATATGCCGCCTACGAGAGAGATACCCACCGGCAGAGCGAAGCTCTTGATAAGCAGGGAAATAAGGAGCTGAAGCGACAGCATGACCGCGCCGCCCAATATTCCGCCGAGCGTCCAGTTTATAAGTTCAAGCGGAAATTCTTTCGGCAGACCTATGATATATCCCGAGGCGACGTAGAGGACGGCTATCCAGACCTCGCTGAGGATCAGCATGACCGCGGCGCTCGCGAGCTTTGAGACGTATATTTCCCATATACGCACTGGAGCGGAAAGCAGTTTATTCCAGTTGTGATTGCCATGCTCCAGGCGCATTAAGTACGAACAATATATCCCGAGCGTTACAGGTAGGAAGAAGTAGCATGTAAAGAGCGTGTGCTGCGTCCATAGATCGTACCACCCGTCCTGCAGCAGCTCTAAATTATTCATGTAGTTTAAGGTACCCAAAACGGCGGGAACGATGGGGATAAACAGAAACGCAAGCCATATCGGGGATCGCTTGAGTTTTTTCAGTTCCGTGTAGATCAGTTTGATTAACATTATTATACCTCCTTGCTGATAAACAGCTTTTTGCCTATAATATAGATAACGACTATAAATATTATAAGGGTAATGAACCCCGACCAGCTTACGCCCATCATATAGAAGTCGTTTATTCGGGTCTCCCTGCTCCAGTTATTGCCTATAAACATCATCTCTCCATAATAGCCCCAAAGAATTATTTTCCTGAGCCATGGAAGCTGCGGCAGGAACATTGAGAACAGACCCGCGAATGTTCCCAGAACGCCTATTATAAACGGTATGGCCTGATTTTTTATTGTGATGGACAGTATATGCTGAACGAGGTAGACCGCTCCGGTTATCGCTATGGTAAACAAAAGCTGCATCCCGTAGTATGATAGCGGAAAAGTCCCGCCGAAACCGCAGATCGCGCCGTATACGAGCATTGCGGCGAATTGTATCAATATAGACAGCGCTATAAACATCATCCCGAATAATAACTTCGCGTCGAAAAGCGCGCCTCTGTCGTATATGCAGCCGAGTTGCTTAAACATTAGCCCTTTGTGCTCGATATCGCAGAGCCTCGACGCGATCGTACAGCATAGGAATGGGTGGATTATCGCGTTGACTATCGGGGTCTGATATAGAAGCATAAGCCAGCCTTGAGCGATAACGTCGTCGCTAAGATCTCCATAGGTGAACCAAACAATTTCGATCGCGGTTATCGCGAGAGCGGTGAGGAGCACGTATCTGCGTTTTGTTTTTAAAAATTCAGTCTTCAGCGCCTTTATCATAAACTTACGTCCTTTCCGGTCAGCTCGAGGAATATATCTTCAAGGTTCTCCGATTTATGCATCTCGTGCAGCGCGGCGAGGGAATTTTGAAACTTCAGCTTGCCGTTTGCGATTATCCCGATGTCGTCGGCCATCTGGTCTATCTCGGACAGCAGATGACTTGAAACGATAACCGTCATGCCGTACTCTTTGGGCAGAGAACGAATGAGCTCGCGCATCTCCTGGATGCCCGCAGGGTCGAGCCCGTTCGTCGGCTCGTCGAGGATAAGCAGTTTCGGGAACGCCAGCATGGCGGACGCGAGCCCGAGCCGTTGTTTCATGCCGAGAGAAAACGCCGACACTTTTTTGTTTTGTTGATTGTCGAGCCTTACTATAGATAGGACTTTTTCTATATTGCTCTTTGGCGCGTCGAGCAGAATGCGAAGTATCTCGAGATTTTCCTTTGCGGTAAGATGCCCGTAATACGACGGAGTCTCGATGAGCGAGCCGATATTTTTAAGGATAGAGATCCTGTTTTTAGCGTTAAATCTCTTCCCGAATATATCTATCTCTCCTTGCGACGGCTTTACAAGTCCCAGGAGCATTTTAAGAGTAGTGGACTTCCCCGCGCCGTTAGGTCCCAGAAAACCGTATATTCTCTTCTCGGCGACGTTTAGATCGAGGTTGTTTACGACGGTCGTATCTCCGTAGTTTTTGGTAAGACCGTAGGTCTTTACGATTTCATTCATAATAGATTGTTCTCCTTTAAAATAGATTTGATCGTTTCTGCAAACAAATATATCACGCCGCCCTTACATTAATCTTAACGCATGCTTTCCAAAATCTTAAATTGACATGAAGAGACGCGGAAGCTATAATAGACGAAGCGGCGCGTGAGTAATGGATTTATAAAAATTTGAAAAAATTTGTCTTTAGCTGTTGACAAAGCGATTTCGTTGTGTTATTGTATTACGGTAACCGCGCAGACAAGGTTTAATAAGACGCGAGCAGCGCACCTTAATGGCGAGTCTTGGGTAATAGGAGGTATACGAATCATGTACGCAGTTATTGAGACCGGCGGTAAGCAGTATAAGGTTGAACAGGGCGATACGATCTTTATCGAAAAGCTCGACGTAGAGGCCGGCGAAACAGTTACATTCGATAAGGTTCTTGCCGTAGGCGGCGACGATCTTAAAATAGGCGCGCCTTACGTGGACGGCGCTTCGGTTACCGCGACGGTAGCTAAGAACGGCAAGTCAAAGAAGATCATTGTTTATAAGTACAAGCCTAAAAAGGGCTATCACAAGAAACAGGGTCACAGACAGCCTTATACTAAGGTTGAGATCAGCGCGATCAACGCGTAATTTCAGAATTTTTGAACATAGATATAAAGGGGTGAATTTATAATGGCTCATAAGAAAGGTATGGGTAGTACCAAAAACGGAAGAGACTCCGAGTCCAAACGTCTTGGAACTAAGAAAGGCGACGGTCAACCCGTTTTGGCAGGTAATATCCTTGTCAGACAGAGAGGTACAAAAATTTATCCGGGAACTAACGTTGCTAAAGGTAAGGACGATACTCTTTTCGCTTTGATCGACGGCAGAGTTAAGTTTGAACGTAAAGGCAAGAACAAGAAGCAGGTTTCGGTTTACGAGATCGCTCAGTAATTTGTTTTTATATTTAAAGATAAGATTGTACTGTTGGGGCGGACTTGACTTAGTCCGTCCTTTTATTTTTAAGCTTAGGGCGATTTTTCCGCAGGAGACTCGTCGGCTCTGAAATTGCGGTCGGCGACGGTCCGGGGTAATAGAGACGGCCGCGCGTAAGCGTCAAAAGAGCGTATCGAACTAAAACATAACGGTTATTATATGAACGGATATACAAAGCGATCATGCGATATAGGAGGATACTATGTTTTCGGATAGCGCAAAAATATTTATAAAGGCCGGCGACGGCGGAAACGGAGCGGTCGCGTTCCACAGAGAAAAATACGTGGCGGCCGGAGGTCCGGACGGCGGCGACGGCGGAAAGGGCGGCGACGTGATATTCGTCGCGGACAAAAACATCGGGACCCTGCTCGATTTCAGGTATAAGCGCAAATATGTCGCCGAGAACGGCGGAAACGGCCAAGGCGATAACAGGAGCGGGAAAAACGGCGAGGACCTCGAGGTCAGAGTACCTATGGGAACGCTTGTCAGAGACGAGGAGACCAACCTCGTTATCTGCGATCTTAAGGAGGACGGCGAACGCTTCGTCGTCGCCAAAGGCGGAATAGGCGGCTGGGGTAACGCCCATTTTGCGAGCGCGACCCGCCAGGCTCCGAAGTTCGCCAAACCCGGACTTCCGGGCGACGAGAGAATGGTGACGCTCGAACTGAAGCTGATCGCCGACGTGGGGTTGCTCGGTTTTCCGAACGTGGGAAAATCTACGTTCTTGTCGATAGTATCGGAGGCCAAGCCCAAGATCGCCAATTACCATTTCACGACCCTTACCCCCAACCTCGGCGTTGTGAACATGGGCGACGGCTCGTTTGTAATAGCGGATATCCCGGGTATAATAGAGGGCGCCCACGAGGGAGTGGGGCTGGGACACGAATTTTTAAGACATGTGGAGCGCACAAAAATGCTGCTCCATATAGTGGACGTGTCCGGTATAGAAGGCCGCGACCCGCTGAACGATTTCGATACCATCAATAAAGAGCTTGAGCTTTACAGTCCCAAACTTGCGAAAAAAGTACAAGTCGTGCTCGCCAATAAGTCCGATCTTCCCGGTTTCGACGAGAACTACGAGATCTTTAAAGCCGCGCTCGAGGAGAGAGGTTATAAGGTGTTCCCTATCTCGGCGGCTACGAAAAAAGGGATCAGGGAGGTACTCAACTACACTTACGAAAACCTTTCCAAGATACCGGCGGAGACTTACGAGGAAGAATACGAGTTGTTCGATCTTGAGAAAGGCCGCAAGGAGGAACCGCTTAAGGTTTACGTAGAGGACGGCGTTTATTACGTCGAGGGCTTTAAGGCCAAGAAGATAGTCGGTTCCACAAACTTAGAGGATTACGAATCGCTTCAGTATTTCCAGCGGGCGCTGATCAAGAGCGGGATAATCGATATGCTTAAGGAAGCCGGGGTCAAGGACGGCGACCCTGTCAACATTTACGGCGCGGAATTCGATTATGTTGAATAGACTGTTATTTGTGTTTTCGGTCAACTTCGATATTCAGGCGATAATAAGGGGCTGCGTTCAAACCGTGCCCTTTATCTTTGCCGCGCTGATACTTATTGCCGTATATGCCAAAATAGTCGGCGCGCGCTTTGGCGTCCGTAAATTCATTTTGGTATTCCTGCTTTCGATGTATACTGTCGCGGTGTTTACGGCTACGGATATTCCGGATATAAGAGAGCTTATCTACGCTCCGTATGAATACCGCCCGAACGAGCTCTATGTAGATCCGCTGAGAATGTTCAAGTACGACAGATCCAGCTATATCCTAAACATAGTTCTGTTCATACCCTTCGGGATCCTCATGCCGGCGGCCGGAAATAAATTTAAAAATCCGTTAAAGCTCGGCTGCGCCGCGGGGCTGATTTCGCTGACAATAGAGCTTTGCCAGCTTAAAAACAGAAGGACAACCGACGTATGCGATTTTATAACCAACGTCTTGGGCGCGATTTTGGGGCTAATACTGTTCTGGATCATTAAATCGATATTCTCGAGGCGCGGGAGCAAAAGCGTGGAAAACAGGGACTCTTTTATATTGAGACATTCGATAGAGATAATCCTTATCCTAACCTTTTTGATTTATATATCCCTGCCGCTCATATACTAACAAGCGGCGGGACGTCAAATATTTCAGGACGTCTGTTAATAATTTTGTGAAAATTTACGATGTTTTTTTGATTAAAAACCTTGACAAATATTTTATTTTGAGGTACAATTCTACCGTTGTAAAGCTTAAAAACTTTACAATTTAATCAATAGAGACGCTGATGCGGACGGGGATATGATGTCAAATGGAGAAGAATGTTGAAGTAGGTTTGCTGTTCAGTTTTTATAAGAACATGCTTACCGATAAGCAGATCGAGAGTATAGACTTATATTATAACGAGGATCTATCGCTGTCAGAGATAAGCGAGCATTTGGGGATAACGCGGCAGGGCGTTCGCGACAATATCAAGAGGGCGGAACATACGCTCTATGATACGGAGTCTAAACTAAGGCTTGTAGAAAGATTTTTGGATATCAAAAAGCGGCTCGCCAAGATCGACGTCATAATAAAAGATATTGAGTCTTCGCCGGATATTAGGTATCTGTCCGATAATATCAAGCATAAGATCAACGACATCTTAATTGAGATCGGAGAGATCAACGACGAGCAGATTCAGTAGCTGAAAGCGTCGGTTTTCAGCTTTCGTATTGAGAGAAAAAAGGTTTAAATGCGGTATTGCGCCAAGGCGCAGAAGTGAGGAGAGAAATAAATGGCGTTTGAAAGTTTGTCTGAAAAGCTTCAAAATACGTTTAAAAAACTGCGCGGCAAGGGCAAGGTCTCCGAAAAGGATCTGAAAGTCGCGATGCGCGAGGTTAAGCTGGCGCTTCTCGAGGCCGACGTTAACTTCAAGGTCGTAAAGGAGTTTGTAAGTCAAGTCTCCGAACGCGCCAACGGTTCGGAGGTCATGGAGTCGCTCACTCCGGCGCAGCAGGTAATCAAGATAGTAAACGAAGAACTTATAAATTTGATGGGCGGTAAGGCGGAGAAACTGAATTTTTCGTCGAAACCGCCGACGGTAATCATGATGGCCGGACTTCAGGGCGCGGGTAAAACGACTACCGCGGCGAAGTTGGGCGGACAGCTTAAGAAACAGGGCAAGCGTCCGCTTCTGTGCGCGTGCGACGTCTACAGACCCGCCGCGGTCAAACAGCTGCAGGTCGTCGGCGGACAGCTTGACATTCTGGTGTACGCGGAAGAAGGGAATACCGACGCTGTCGGGATAGCCGAGCATGCGCTGCAGCATGCGGTCAAGTATTCGAACGACGTTCTTATAATCGATACGGCCGGACGACTGCATATAGACGAGGAACTTATGGACGAGCTTAAGCGGATATGCGAGGCGGTTCCGCCGACAGAGATACTCCTCGTCGTGGACGCGATGACCGGTCAGGACGCGGTCAACGTTGCGGATACGTTCAATAAGGAACTGGAGATAACCGGCGTGGTCTTGACCAAGCTCGACGGCGATACAAGAGGCGGCGCGGCGCTCTCGGTAAGAGCGGTGACGCATAAGCCGATCAAGTACTGCGGTATGGGCGAAAAACTGACCGATCTGGAAATTTTCCACCCGGACAGGATGGCGTCGAGGATCCTTGGAATGGGCGATATGCTCAGTCTTATCGAGAAGGCGGAGCAGGCGCTCGACATGAAGAAGGCAGAGGAGCTCGAGAAGAAGCTCAGAACGCAGAGGTTCACATATACCGATTTTCTGGATCAGATGGATCAGATGAAGAATATGGGTCCGATTCAGAACGTACTGGGCATGATACCCGGCATTAACGCCAAGGCTCTCGAAAACGCGAACGTCGACGAGAGGAAGATGGCGCATATCGAGGCTATAATAAAATCCATGACCGAGAGGGAGAGGAACTTAGAAGATAAGCTCACCCCGTCGAGGAAGGAACGTATTTCCAAAGGCAGCGGGACGTCGATCTCGGAAGTTAATTCGCTTATAAAGCAGTTTGAGAACATGCAGAAGATGATGAAGCAGCTCTCGGGCGGAAACATGCAGAAAAAGATGAAACGCGGCGGCGGTTTCGGCGGCATGTTCGGAAGAAAAAGCGGACTCCCGTTTTAACCGAAGCGACCGAATATTTTCGGCGCAGAATACGGAATATGACAAATGAAAAATTATTAAATTAATAGTTATAATATGGAGGAAGAATATAATGGCAGTAAAAATTCGTTTAAAGAGAATGGGAGCAAAGAAGGCTCCGTATTATCGCGTAGTAGTAGCGGACTCGAGATTTCCGAGAGACGGCAGATTCATCGAGCAGGTGGGAACCTACAATCCTATGGTAGAGCCCGCGGCTGTTGAGTTCGACGCTGAAAAGATCAAGAAATGGATCGGAAACGGCGCTCAGCCTACGGATACTGTTAAGAGACTCTTGAAGGAAAAGGGTATCGTTTAATTTTATACGTTCGCAGAGTTTGACGCGGACGTTTGACTGGAGGAGCATTAATGAAAGAGTTATTGGAGTTTATTGCAAAGTCATTAGTTAAAAATCCTGATGCGGTTGAAGTAAACGTCGTGGAAAAAGAAAACCTGACCGTTTTTCAGCTGCATGTGGCGGATGAAGATATGGGCAAAATAATCGGAAAGCAGGGCAGGATCGCCAGAGCTATAAGAACGGTTATGAAAGCCTCTGCAAGCCGCAGCAATAAAAAAGTTGTAGTTGATATTATCTAATGTTAATGCTTAAATGGGGATACGGGTTTCCGTATCCCTTGTGTATTATCGGCGTAAATCAAGCGGCGCGTTATAATAAAAGGCGGATATAGATTCATATTGAAAACCGTACCCGCCGCGCGCTATAACGCTTTAAGCAAATTGACTTGTAAAAATACCAATGATAATGCAGGAGGTTTTATGAGAAACGAATTTCTTGAACTCGGAAAGATCGTGAATACTCACGGGATCAGAGGAGAGGTTAAAATACAGCCGTGGTGCGACGATCCGGCAATATTCGACGAGCTTGAATATATATATTTGGACAATGAAAAATATTATATCGAAAGATCGAGATTCCACAAAAACTGCGAGATCGTCAAACTCGAAGGGATCGACGATATAAACCGGGCCGAACTCTTCAGGAATAAAATAGTTACTATCGAACGCGAAGCGCTCGGCGAGCTTCCGGAAGGAACGTATTATATGGTGGACATACTCGACCTGCCGGTCAAGACCGCGGACGGGACGATCCTCGGCGTAATAGACGATATAATCAAGACCGGGAGCAACGACGTTTACGTTTTAAAGGAGACGTTTAACGGAAAGCAAATACTGATCCCCGTGATAGACAGCGTGGTAAAAAAGGTGGATATCGACGAGGGATACGTGCTGGTAGAATTAATGAAAGGTCTTATCGATTAATATTGCGCCGCGCGCGGCGAAAGAGGGGTTAGGATGAGGTTTGATATTTTGACGTTGTTTCCGGAGATGTTCGAGGCGACGCTGGATAACAGCATAATAGGCAGAGCTAAGAATAAAGGGCTTGTGGAGATCAATTATATACAGATCAGGGATTTTTCCAAAAACAAGCACAGAAAGGTGGACGACTACCCATACGGCGGCGGGCAGGGAATGGTGATGCAGGCGCAGCCCATCTTCGACGCGTATATGAGCGTAGCGGACGGTCTCGGTTATAAGCCGTACACCATATATATGTCTCCCCAGGGAAAACAGTTCAGGCAGTCGACGGCTAAGAGGTTTGCCAAAAAGGAGCATATCGTGATCCTGTGCGGACATTACGAAGGGGTAGATCAGAGAGTTTTGGACGAGATAATAGACGACGAGATCTCGCTCGGCGATTTTGTATTGACCGGCGGCGAGACGGCGGCCATAGCGGTAGTGGACGCGACGGCGAGGCTGATACCCGGCGTTTTGAAGTCGGAGGAGGCGTTTTCGGACGAGTCGCACTATAACGGCCTGCTTGAATATCCTCAATATACCCGCCCCGAGGTCTGGCATGATAGGCGCGTTCCAGACGTGCTGCTTAGCGGACATCATAAGAATATATTGGCATGGAAAAGAAAGACTTCTATTATAAATACGTTTAACAAACGCCGCGGTATGCTTGCAAAAGCCAAATTGAGCGCCGAGGAGAGGGAGTTTATAGAGCGGCTGAAACAAGAAAGATCCGGCTCGGACAGGACTTAGGTTATATTAAAATTCAATATTTTGTTTTAAAAGCGGATATGGGAAAGTTATTGCGAATAAAATGTCCGCTTTTTTATTTTGTCTCAGTTAATCTTCGGGGTTTTGCTTTTAAGATCAAAAAATTTAAAAACTAAATATAGTCGTATTTGGAAATAAATAATAAAATTTTTGAAAAATATCTTGACTATACTGTGCAGCTTTGTTATAATTTGATTATACTTAGAAAAGATTGTTGATATTATTCATAAATTAGTATTGGAAAAATTAGTATTGGAAAGTTTTGATTTTATTGGGTGAATTGGGGCGATTTTTATGTGCAAGTACGGTGAAAATTCTGTGTTTAAAATTATTTGTTAACTGCTAAACATTTAATTATAAATTATGCGTAAAATTCAGGTAAGCTACCATCACATTAATTTTAGGAAATAAATATTTAACTCAAGCAAGACATATTTTTTAAGATTCGGGAGGAGGAAAAACAATGAAAAAAATAATATCGTTGCTGATAATATTAACAACCCTGACAAGCGGATGCATATACGCGTCCGCTTCGGAGGATATTTTGGATACACAGCAGGAGAGGACGGTCTATGCCGAGGCCTATGTCGGTAATAACAACCTGACGGTAAATAACAGTCGGACATACCGGCAATATCCGCCGATTATTGACGAAGAGAGCGGATGTATGATGATATCGGTAGATTGGCTGAGTTTGATAACGAATATAAGATACGAGACCGACCCGGAGGATGGAAAAGTCACATTTTACAGGAATACGTTTTATATGACGTTTACGCCTGAAAGCGACGAGATCTATTTAGCTATGGTGCAGGCGTATTACGACGATTTATTTATAGAACCGCTCGATGAACCGTGCGAACCGATAACTTATGAAGAGAAGAGAGATTGGTCTGATACATATTATATGTTAGCGGCGGCGAGGCAGATCGACGGAACGATGTATTTGCCGTTAAGAAACGTACTGGAGATTTTAGGATATACGGTAGAGTGGAGCGAGGAGAAACAGGGCGTGGATATATACGAGCCTGATTACAGTAAACTACTGGAGGTCGAATTAACATATGATCCTTTATTAAGAGGAAATTATATCGGATTGTGCGATGGCGTTATTAAAAATAACAGTTATTTGCCAGTGGCAATGCGAAACGGCAGAGATGAGATCGCTATATACGATATCGATGGAACTAAGCTGTTTGATGTTGGATTCATCACTACCGATGTGGTCTCGCATACAATTTTCAAGCCATTTTCGACTACCACAACGTATAATGAAAACGTTAAGGATAAGAAAATAATGTATAGAAAAGGTTTGCTGCCAGAGGGAGATTATTATCAGGTAAATAGGAATTTAATGAGGTACGACTTTGCGGGAGTAGCGGTAGAGATACCGGAACTGAGGATATATTTCACTGCGCCAAAGGCCGATAAGTACTTAGCGACCGAGCTTTCGATCGGAGTAAAAGACGGACATACGTTTGAAGAGGTGGCGGAAAAATATTTGACGGGTATCGATTATGAAAATAGAGATACTGTTGCGAATGAAACCACCGCGCATATAATTTTTGACAGTTTTGAGACCAGAGACAGAGTTTTTGATATTTTAGCGGGGAAGGAAGAGATTAAATGGGTCTCAGACTCATACGGCGATGAAGAATATAGCGATTGGGATTAATATAAAAGCAAATGATGAAATTTATATTTAAAGGAGGATTTATATGAAAAGAATATTAACTTTACTATTAATAGCGGCTGCGATTCTTACAAGCCAAACGTATACTTTCGCCGATTTAGATGATATGGACATTGCGTTTGCTATTTTAAGCAACTCGGCGCCTATAGTCGGCGAGACGATCCACGTCGATCCATACGCGTATGATAGATTTAGTCTTGAAGATGTATCGCGGCTGCGCGATATAAAGTATCAATGGTATAGAAACGATTCGGAGAGCAGCTCGGGCGGGAACGCTATCGAGGGCGCGACCGATAAGTATTACACAATAACCGCAGAGGATGAGGACGGGTATATCTACTGCGTACTCAGCGGTCTTAAGGAAAGCGAAAACGTATTGACCATGCCTACCTCGCGGATAGACGCGACAGCAGAGCTGGGCGGAGCCGAGATCGCCCTTGGAACGTTTCAGGATCCTTATCCGTGTATAGACGTTCCGGCGACGGCCTGGATATTCAGAAAGGGATCCGAGCTGAGGGAGTATTCAAAATATTATCCGCATGGGTTTTTCTCCAATATGATCGAAGACGAGAATGTGTTAGAGATCCAATGGTACAAAAACTCTATCCAATCCAATGAAGGTGGAACGCCGATAGACGGAGCCGTTTCGTTAGAGTATATTCCTACCGAGGACGATTTTGGATTTTACTTATATTACACTGTCGGCGGGAAAGAAGGATACACCGGCGGCGTTACCTCCAACGTTACCGCTTATCCGGTAAGCGAAGACGAGAGTTTAGGCGGAGGAACCGTCGCGGGTACGAGACTGCCAAGAGAGATCGAGATAACCGGCGCCGCGGCGCGCGGCGCGACGTTAAGCGTTGAAGCGTACCATAACACGGAATATCAATGGTATGTAAACGACGTTGATGATAATACCGGAGGAGAGCCAGTAGCGGGGGCGAATTTGACCTATTACACCGTTCGGGAGCAGGATATAGGCAAATACATATACGTCTCGACCATGAGCTATAAGTCGGAAGAAGAACTATTATACTTAACGTCCGAGCCTACCGAGGCTGTCGCCGATACCTGCGAGATCATGGGAGCGACAACGGAGGATATCGAACCGATAAGAACCGAGATGATAAGCGCCGAGCCTATCCCGGCGGGCGTAAATTGTCTCGTTCAGTGGTATAGAAACGACGCGCCGGAGAACTTTGGCGGCGAGCCTATTTTAGGAGCTACGCTTAAATATTATACGCCTACGGCGCAGGACGTCGGTAAATATCTATACTGCGTGTTTACCCCGGAATATCCGACCGTGGGCGAGCCGATAGCCTCGAACGTGACCGGAGCGGTTCAGGCAAGGCATATTATCTTACTGGACAGTAACGGCGGAAGGAGAGAAGGCTGGACGTGCTACCATATGTATGAATGCGAAGATATGGAAGAGTTTGTCGGTAGATTTATGACCCCGGCGAGAGGCGGATGCGAATTTTTGGGCTGGGCGGATTCGCCCGACGCCGACGAACCGAATTTTGACGCAAGCTCTACCATAGATTCGGACATGATCCTCTACGCCGTATGGAAAAGGAATCCGGGCAGTTATATACCCGGTTCCTCGACCGGGTTCCAGCCCGCGACCGGCAATAACAACAGCGGATCTGATATCGAAGAGGCCGTAACCGGCGAGATCGTTTCATATATGCCGTATGTAATAGACGCGGATACGGAGATAGACGTGTCGGACTATTTTATGGTCAAAGATGAAAACGGAGAGATCAGCGCCGCTGAGTTTGAGATAGACGAAGCGGGAGAGAATATATCAAAGCTTTCGGACGGCAGTTTTAGGACCGAGACCGCCGGAGAATCGTCCGTAACGGTCAAAGACGCCGAAGGGCGGACCTTAACGTCTGAATTTACGGTTGACAGCTTTGCGACGGAAGGAGCGGAATTTACCGATATATACGGGCATTGGGCGGAGGAAGAGATAAAAAAGGCGGCCGAGACCGGTATGATCAAGGGCTACGAAGATAATACGTTCAGACCTGAGGAAAGCGTCAGCGTAGAGGAGTTTATGACGATACTTACAAGGCTCGATCCGAGCGGAGAGCCAAAAGAGCGGCGCGAATTGAATATTTCAATAAATTCGTCCGACTGGAGCGAAAATTATATCAAGAATATCATAAACAAAATGACCTCGGAGCAGACGGAATTTGTATTTGGAAACGCTCTTACCGCTTCAGAGCCGATTTTACGCGAAACGGCGGCGTATTTGCTTACCTTTGATAAGAGCGGCGGCGACGCTGACAGCTCGTTTACCGACGTATCGGCAAATAAATTTAAAGAAAACATTGCTCGTTCGCAAAGCCTCGGATATTTCATAGGCAATCCGGATAATACTTTCAAGCCTAAGTCTTACATAACCAGAGCCGAAACTGCGGTCGTTATAAATAGAATAGAGCGGTCGTTATAAACTAGATAGAGATGGCGCCGCGCTGATGAAACAGCGCGGCGCAACGCCTCAATATTTCAGTATTTTACGTTTCGGCTTATAAACTTGTTAGAAATTTGAAAAAAAGGCTTGCCAATTGATTTTTTTATGTTATAATATAGAACTATATGGATTCTAAATGGCGATAACGCCTGCGGCGCTCTGGGCGCTAAGAGAAAGAATAAGCTAAAACACTAACGGAGCGAGGTATTAAACAAATGAGTAACGTAGAGAAATTGGAGAATAACGTAGTTAGTTTTGAATTCGTGGTCACGGCGGATCAGTTTGAGGACGCGATACAGAAAGCGTATAAAAAGAACGTTGGAAAGATCACGATCCAAGGCTTTAGAAAGGGCAAAGCTCCCCGCGCGATAATAGAGAGATATTACGGCAAGGAAGTATTTTACGAGGACGCTATAAACATTGCGCTTCCGGACGCATATGATAAAGCAGTAGAGGAAAATAACTTATATCCCGTAGACAGACCCGAAGTAGACGTTAAGGGCGAGATAAAAGCTGGTTCGGACATAGTTTTCACCGCTAAGGTGACTGTAAAGCCGGAGTTTGAGCTGGGCGAATATAAAGGCGTGGAAGTAGAGGGCGCGCACTATGCGGTCACCGACGACGACGTTGACGCCGAGATAGAAAAGCTCAGAGAGAGAAACTCAAGACTCGTACCGGTCGAGGACAGACCCGTTCAGGCCGACGATATTGCAAACATCGACTACGAAGGCTTTGTAGACGGAGTTGCTTTTGAAGGCGGAAAAGGCGAAGGTTTCGACCTGACGATCGGCTCCGGACAGTTTATACCCGGTTTCGAAGATCAGTTGATCGGCAAAAACGCGGGCGAGGAGTTTGAGATAAACGTTAAGTTCCCCGAGGAGTATCACGCCGAGGAGCTTAAGGGTAAGGACGCCGTTTTCAAAGTTAAGATCAATTCGATCAAGTTTAAAGAACTTCCTGAGCTTGACGACGAGTTTGTGCAGGACGTAAGCGAGTTCGAGACCTTGGATGAATTTAAAAAGGATACGAGAGAAAAGCTTACGGCCGCAAATGAAGAGAGAGAGAAGAACGAAAACGAGCATAGCGTTGTAGACGCGGTATGCGCAAATACGCAGATAGATATCCCTGAAGCTATGATAAACTCTCAGATCGACACAATGATCAGAGATATGGATATGCAGCTCAGATATCAGGGCATAACTTTGGAGCAGTATATGCAGTTTACCGGCCAGACGATGGACGCCGTAAGAGAGCAGTATAAGCCCGAGGCGGAAAAGAGCGTTAAGACCACTCTTGTGCTCGAGAAGGTCGCGGACGTTGAGAACTTCGAGATCACCGACGAGGACGTTGAGAACGAATACAACAGAATTTGCGAAGAGAACGGCATGAAGCCCGAAGACGTTAAAAAATACATTAGCGTTGACAGTATAAAAGAGAGACTTAAGGCTCAGAAGGCTATAGAGTTCTTGGTAAATAACGCCAACATAAAATAAGTTAAAGTATATTTTAAGGTTGAAACGGGAACAATATTCCGGGTCAACCTTATTATGTCATTATTGAGCATATTTGGAAATATGTTATTATAAAAGTAAAAAGAGTCGCCGGGCAGGCGATAATTATTGATTAGGAGGAAATCGAAATGGATAAATTCAGAAGCAGTCTCGTTCCATACGTTATAGAACAGACGGGACACGGCGAGAGATCTTACGATATATTCTCCCGTCTTTTAAAGGACAGAATAATATTTTTATCGGACGAAGTAAACGATACGACCGCGAGTTTGGTCGTAGCGCAGCTTTTGTTCCTGGACAGCGAGGATCCGGACAGAGATATAAACCTGTACATCAACAGCCCCGGCGGTTCTGTGACGGCCGGCATGGCGATATACGATACTATGCAGTTCACCAAAGCCGACGTATCGACGATCTGCGTAGGCATGGCGGCTTCGATGGGCGCGTTCCTGCTCTCGTCGGGCGCTAAGGGCAAGAGGTTCGCGCTTCCCAACAGCGAGATCATGATACATCAGCCGTTGGGCGGAACTCAGGGTCAGACGACCGATATGAAGATACATGTTGAGAGAATGCTTAAGATCAAGGATAACCTCAACAAGATATTGAGCGAAAACACGGGCAAGTCGTTAGACGTGATCAAGGCCGATACCGAGCGCGACAACTTTATGAGCGCGGAAGAGGCTTTAAAATATGGTTTGATCGACGACATAATTAAGAATCGTTAACGATTTAAATGTTTAGCGCGCTTAAAGCGGTTTGCTCTAAGCGTATGCCGGCGTAATTTTGGAATAATTAAAACGTCTGCATACTGTTATTAAATTAGAAATTGGAGGATTATAATGCCAAACAGACGTGACGATCACAATGAATGCGTGTGTTCATTCTGCGGCAAAGGCGAAGGTCAGGTAGCGCGTTTGATCGAAGGACCAAACGTGTATATATGCGATCAGTGTATCGAGCTTTGTCATGAACTCATAAGCGACCTTCACAGGTATAACAGATTAGGCGAAAAATCTAATAGAAAAAGACGGCAGTTCGAGCCTGAGGAGCTTCCTACGCCGAAAGAGATCCACGCTTTTCTGGACGAATATATCGTCGGCCAGGAAGACGCGAAGAAGATACTGTCCGTGGCTATCTATAATCATTATAAACGTATAAACAGCAGGCAGTATAATACCGACGTCGAACTGCAAAAGAGCAATATCCTAATGCTGGGACCGACCGGTTCCGGTAAGACGTATCTCGCTCAGACGCTGGCTAAAAAACTAAACGTTCCGTTTGTTATAGCCGACGCGACGTCTTTGACCGAAGCGGGCTACGTAGGCGAGGACGTCGAAAATATCCTGCTTAAGCTGATCCAGGCCGCCGATAACGATATCGAGCTTGCCGAGCGCGGCATCGTGTACATCGACGAGATAGATAAGATAGCAAGAAAATCGGAGAACGTATCCATTACGCGCGACGTAAGCGGAGAAGGCGTGCAGCAAACGCTTTTGAAAATCCTTGAGGGAACTATAGCTTCGGTGCCCCCTCAGGGCGGAAGAAAGCATCCGCATCAGGAGTGTATACAGATAGATACGACCGATATACTATTTATATGCGGCGGCGCGTTCGAGGGTCTCGACGGGATAATCGAGGCGAGAACTGCAGAAAAGACGATGGGATTCGGCGCGGAAGTGAGAAGTAAACAGGATAAAAACCGCGGCGAGGTTTTAAAACATGTCAGTCCTGAGGATCTGGTCAAATTCGGCCTTATACCCGAGCTTGTAGGAAGACTTCCTATCGTTACGACTCTCGACAGTCTCAGCGAGGAAGCGCTTATAAAGATATTAAAAGAACCTAAAAACGCTCTTACGAAGCAGTATAAAGAACTTTTGCATATGGACGGGGCGGAGCTTGAGTTTGAGGATAAAGCCGTCGCGGCTATAGCCAAAAAGGCGCTTGAGCGTAAGACGGGCGCGCGCGGACTGCGCACGATAATAGAGGAGATCATGATGGACATCATGTATGAAGTTCCTTCCGATCCCACTATCACCAAAATCTTTGTCACTGAAGACTGTATAGCCAAGAAGGCTAAACCCAGAGTCGAACACAGCGTCGAAAAGAACGACAAGTACGCCGGATAAAACAGGCTGTCGCGTTAGTTTATAGGTTTAGCTTCTGCGGCTGATTCAAATCGATACATTAAACAAATAATTTAATAAAAGGCGGGCGCTTAGTCGCCTGCCTTTTTTGAGGATTGGAAAATATCAATATTTGAACATATGTTTAAATATATATTGGATAAAGGAGTAATTCGTATTGAAGCTCGACAATATTAAATTTATTTTAAATAAGCTTAAAAGTAAATACGTAGTTTTGGCGGCGCTCATGCTCGGTATTCTTTTCATGTCGTCGTGTTCGGCGGCGGATCCTCAGAGCTCTACGTCGTCCGGCGGAGACGATAAGCTTCAAATAGTGACGACGATATTCCCGCCGTACGACTTCGCAAGAAATATAGCGGGTCGGAACGCGGACGTTTCGATGCTGCTGAAGCCCGGAACCGAGAGTCACTCATACGAGCCTTCGCCGAGCGATATAATAAAGATCATGAACTGCGATATCTTTATATATACCGGTGGCGAATCCGACACCTGGGTCGACGAGATTCTCGATTCGATATCGGAAAACGGACGAGACATAAGGATAATAAAAATGCTGGACGTAGTTGATAACGCAGTGGAGGAGGAGATCGTCGAGGGTATGCAGGCGGGATTACTCGAGCTGAACGAACACTCAGAGGAGGAAGAAGCGGCTTCAGTAACCGACGATTCAGGAACCGGGGGCGGCGAAGATACCGCGCGCGAACAATCGGAAGCAGACGGATCGGACGCCGCGGCCGAGGGATTGGACGAACACGAACACGAGACCGAATCGGAACACGCTCACGAATACGACGAGCATGTCTGGACCTCGCCGAGACGCGCGATGCAGATAGTAGACGCAATCTCGAACGCCGTTATTGAATTAGACCCCGACAATATCGACGAATATCAGATGAATACCGCAATATATCTGTCGCTGCTCAGCGATCTGGATCAAGAGTACAGAGAAGCGGTCGAAAGCTCCGAGCGCGATTACATAGTGTTTGGAGACAGGTTCCCGTTCAGATATTTAGCGGACGAATACGGGTTAAAATACAGCGCGGCTTTTCCGGGGTGCAGTTCCGAGTCGGAGCCGAGCGCTAAAACGGTCGCGTATTTGATCGACAGGGTCAGGGAGGAAGAGATACCGGCCGTGTTCTATATCGAGTTCAGTAATCAGAAGATAGCGGACGCCATAGCGGAGGAGACGGGAGCTAAAAAACTGCTTCTTCATTCCTGCCATAACCTGACCTCTGAGCAGATGAACAACGGGGTTACGTATCTGGACTTGATGCGCGATAATTTAGAAAATTTAAAGGAGGCTTTGAACTGATGGAAACACCTCTTATAACTTGCAAAGACGTCGAACTTAGCTACGAGGGCGTAACGGTCGCAAAAAATATAAATATCGAAATAGACGAGGGCGATTATTACAGTATAGTCGGCGAAAACGGCAGCGGAAAGAGCACGCTTTTAAGGGCGCTCCTTAAGCTCAAACAACCGTCGAGCGGGAGCATAGAATATTCGAGAGAGCTCAGCCAATCGGATATCGGGTATTTAGCGCAGCAGACGGAGGTGCAGAAGGATTTTCCGGCTTCCGTATACGAAGTAGTACTCTCCGGCTGTCTTAATTCGCATCCGTTTAAGATGTTTTATAACAAAAACGATAAAGAGACGGCTGAGCGAAAGATGCGGCTGCTCGGAATAGGCGATATAAAGAATAAATGCTTCAGAGAACTCTCCGGCGGTCAGCGTCAAAGGGTCTTGCTGGCTCGGGCTATGTGCGCCGCGAAGAAGATATTGTTTTTGGACGAGCCGGTAACGGGTCTGGATCCGCTGGTTACGACCGAGTTTTTCGAGATAATCGAGGATATGAACAAAAATCATGGCGTGACGATAGTTATGGTTTCGCACGACGTACATTGTTCGATCAAGTATTCCAATAAGATACTTCATCTTAAGAGAGACGTTCTGTTTTCAGGATTGAAGAAGGACTACATAAACAGCGAGGTCGGAAAAGAATTCATTGGAGGTCACAGTCATGCTTGATATATTTGAGATTATCGGTTCAATGTTTAGTTATACGTTTATCATCCGCGCTCTCGTTGTCGGAACCCTTGTATCCCTCTGCGCGGCTCTGCTCGGCGTGAGCCTTGTGCTTAAAAGATATTCGATGATCGGCGACGGGCTTTCGCACGTGGGTTTCGGCGCGATCGCGGTAGCCACGGCGCTCAACTGGGCGCCTATGGAATTTACGATACCGGTAGTTATAGCCGCGGCGTTCCTGCTGCTCAGGATCAGTTCTAACAGTAAGATCAAGGGCGATTCAGCGATCGCCATCATATCGACCGGAGCGCTGGCTATAGGTATCCTTGTCGCGTCGATGTCGACCGGAATGAATACGGATATAAACAATTATTTATTCGGAAGTATTCTCGCGATGAACGGCGACGACGTGATCTTGAGCGTTATACTTTCGATAGTGGTCTTGATCCTTTTCGTCGTATTCTATAACAAAATTTTTGCGGTCACCTTCGACGAGACGTTCGCGGCCGCGACCGGAGTCAAGGCGGGGCTGTATAATATGCTGATCGCTATTTTGACCGCGGTCACTATAGTTCTCGGGATGAGAATGATGGGAGCGTTGCTTATATCCAGCCTGATAATTTTTCCGGCTCTGACGTCGATGCGGATATGCAAAAAGTTCAGGACGGTCGCGATAAGTTCGTCGATCGTATCCGTGCTGTGCTTTTTTACAGGTCTATTGCTGTCATATGTATTTTCGACGCCTACAGGCGCGAGCGTCGTAGTAGTCAATATCGCGGCGTTCTTGATCTTTTCGGGAATAGGCTTTATATTGCAGCATAGATGATTCTAATATAGCTAAATACATAACGTTTATATAAGTTAATAAATACATATTAAAGGGGCTCGAATGAACGAGCCCCTTAAGTAATAGAAGGAAGTAATATAAATAGTTATTTTCTCTGTTTTATTATTCCCTCGCGGTAAGCGCAAAGCAGTATTTCAAGATTCTTGATCTTTGCCAGCAGATCCTTACCCTTGTCGGTATCGGCGACCATTTTACGCCGCCCCGCTTTTTCGAGGACTTCAATCTTGGAGTGTATATCGATCTCCTCGGCGATGGCTTTCGCTCGCGATTCAAACGGCTCGTGCGACGCGAGGATCAGACCGTGCGAATTAAAAAGCAGAGTATACCCGGCGATGCCGGTCTTCGGCTGATAGCCCTTAGAAAGTCCGCCGTCTATTACCAGCAGTTTGCCGCCGGCTTTTATAGGGCTTTGGCCTTTCTTGATCTCGACCGGCACATGTCCGTTTATTATATGCGATTCTTTCGGATCCAAGCCAAACTCTTTCAATATCTTTATACATATGTCTCGTTTTTCAACGTTTTTGTAGTACGGGTTTTTTACCTCGACATGCAGGTCCGTATCGTCGATAAAATACTGTTCAAAAGTCGTTATCTTATCCTTGCCGAACAACGGGGATTTTGAACCGCACCAGAGATACCACATAAAATCTTCGGCTTCTTTTCTCTCTGCGGAACCCGGTTTTGCGAAAAATCCGCTTCGTACGCGGTTGTCGGCGGAATCGAGTAGTTTTTTTCCTCTTAAATTCTTCCCGAACAGATTGACTGTGGCGAAATTCCCGTTTCTGGTCATCGGGATACAGCCGTGGAACATCAGGTTCGAGTTATGAACGTTATATATCCCGCCGTGTTCGACCAAAAACGTCATATGTTTTTGCAGCAGTTCGCTGTTCATAAATGCGTATCTTAAGCGCTCTAAAACTTCGTCTTCCTCCGGAGTCAGTTTATAAGGATCCTCGGGGTCGACGGTCGGGAAAGAAGAATCTTTAAGAACGTATTCCTTTTCACCTATCTTTATAGTTCCTCGTTCGTAGTCGATCTTATCGAGCAGCAGTCTGTTTTCCATGTTATACTCAGGATGGGCTTTTATGATTTGACCCTCCAGTTTAAACTGCATGATGGTTATCGCCTTTTGTATTTTCGACATCAGGCTTTCGTCGTGTTTACTGTATTTTGTGACGTCTATATGCTTAGGTATAAACAGCTCGCATGGATCGTTTTCATATACTTTCATTGCGAATGTCGCAAGCGGGCGTATGCTTATGCCGTACGAGCTCTCTATAGTATCCATGTTGTCGTATCTCGAACTCAGTCTCAGAACGTTTGCGATGCACGCTCTTGAACCGCAGGAAGCGCCCAGCCATTCGATATCATGATTTCCCCACTGGATATCGACGCTGTGATAATTCATCAGGGTGTCCATTATTATCGCCGCCCCCGGACCTCTGTCAAAAATATCGCCTATTATATGCAGACGGGCTATCGAGAGACGCTGGATCAGGTTTGACATGGCTATTATAAACGCGTCCGCTCTGTTTATGCTTATAATAGTGTTGATTATTTCTTTGTAATACTGGTTTTTGTCCATCTCATAATCCTGTGAGTGAAGTAACTCGTCGATTATGTAGTCAAAGCCCTTAGGAAGCGCTTTTCTTACCGCGAACCTCGTGTATTTGGACGCGCTGACCTTGCACACCTCGATCAGTCTGTGGAGCGTTATCGAATACCAATCGTTTAGGTCGTCCACCTCGTGTTTAACTATATGAAGTTTCTCCTCCGGATAATAGATCAAGGTCGCGAGCGACTTTCTCTCAGCCTCCGACAAAGTGTTGCCGAACACCATGTCGATCTTGGATTTGATAACTCCCGAGGCGTTCTTCAAAATGTGCGTGAAAGATTCATATTCTCCGTGAATATCGCTCATAAAATGCTCGGTGCCTTTAGGAAGATTGAGCAACGCGTGAAGATTGATTATCTCTTCGGACGCCGCCTCTATATTCGGATATTCTTTGCTCAGCAGTCTTAAATACGAGAGACTTTCCTTAAAATTATATTTTGTTTGAAAAGCTTTATAATCCGCCATGTACGCCACCCCTTACTGTGTTTAAACAGATCGATTAATCTATCGATTATACTATATGAAAAATTTGCAAATAAATTATAGCATAATAGACAAAAAAATTCAAGAGCGTATATTCAATTTTGGGTAAAAGTTGTTAGTTGCCTGCAAAGATCGATGATTGAATGTGCAAAATTTTTGATGTATTATTTATGTAATTTTAAATTTGTTTTAGGAGGCGCTAAACATGGTAAAGTTTTCTATACCGAATGAAAAGAAGATCAGAGTAATTATCGATTCCGACGCTAAAAACGAGGTCGACGATCAATTCGCGTTGGTTCAGGCGTTGTTGTCGGAATCGTTCGATATCCACGGTATAATATCGGCGCATTTCGGAGAGGAGAAGTCTGAAAACAGCGAGCGGGATAGCTATGAGGAGATAGAAAAAATATTGGGATTAATGAATATGAAAGACGGAGTTAAGCTCTGTCACGGAGGCGGAAAGGCGCTTACGAACGATTCCGAGCCGATAATATCCGAGGGCGCGGAACTTATTATCGAAGAGGCTATGAAGAGCGACGAAGAGCCGCTGTATATTGCGCTGCTCGGAGCTTTGACGGATATGGCGTCGGCGCTCTTGATGAAGCCGGAAATTGCCGATAAGAATATAAAAATAATCTGGATCGGCGGCGGCGACTGGCCGGAAGGCGGTTGGGAATACAACTTACAAAACGACGTTATAGCGGCGAACATAGTATTTAAATCATCGGCCGAGGTTTGGCAGATCCCGAGAGACGTCTATCGTAAAATGCCGGTCGGTTTTGCCGAATTATACCGGAGAGTACGTCCGTGTGGAAGCCTTGGCGAATACCTGTGTGTGAACGTTATCGAGTACAATAACAGAGGTCTCGGCGATCCGAGCGAATACAGGATACTTGGCGATTCTCCGGCTGTCGGAGTCATGCTTTACGAGGATTGCGGCGAATGGGAAATGCGTCCCGCGCCAGAATTTGACAAAAATATGCGTTATATACATACCGGCGCCAATAGGCCTATCAGAGTGTATAAAGATATAGATTCCCGATTTATTTTTGAGGATCTTTTCGCAAAGCTTTCGCTGTTTGCCGCCGAAAGCTAAAAAATAAAATCAGTTAAAACGACAGCGGACTTTGGAAAACCGTTAAGCTTTCCTCAGCCCGCTTAATTTTTTAATTTAACCATGCGAATTTTGGAGCGAATAAATTTCGGTTCACTCGCCCCGCTTCATCTTTACAAAATCGACAATCAGACGCGCGGAATTTTCTATGCCTATACTGCCGCTGTCCAAGGCGATGTGGTAGTTTGTGACGTCGCCCCATACCTGATTGGTGTAGAAATTATAGTAATTGCTTCTCCGCTTGTCGGTTTTGACCATTGTATCGAGCGCGTCCTTTTCAGTTTTCTTGTAAATATCCATTACCCTCTTTAGCTTAAAATCCTCTTTTGCATGAATAAATACGTTTACGGCGTTCGGGTTCTCGCGAAGAACGTAATCCGCGCAGCGACCGACGATAACGCACGGTTTTTCGTCTACCAGGTTTTGGATCACCTGCGATTGGATCCTGAAAATCGCGTCGGAGTTCAGCAGATCTCCGTATCTGTGATACGCTCCGCGTCCGGATTGAATACCCATCACCAACGAATAGAGAATACTGTTTGTCGGCTTCTCGTCCATACCGTCGAAGAGGTGTTCGGACAGACCGCTTTCTTTAGCGGCCAAAGCTATAAGCTCTTTATCGTAAAAATCAATGCCGAGCGTTTCCGAAACCTTTTTAGCTATCTTCCTGCCTCCTGAACCAAATTGTCTTCCTATTGTTATAACCAAGTTGCTCATAGGTTAACCCCCTTTTCGGCTATTTTAACATAGTTTTGCGCAGTAGTAAAGAACTTTTTAATAATTTTTTACAATGATCAACCTGAACTTTCAGAATTTTTAGATATTTGTATGGTTTTGGAGTTTAGGTTTAAAACGATCCGCCCAATAATCAATTTAACTCCTCGTATAAATTAACGAACTCCGTACCTGGATAATATCTGTTTAATATCGCGATATAATTATCGCCCTGTTTCGCCATCGCGTCCGCGCCGTACTTGCTCATTCCGACGCCGTGACCCTTGCCCTTTACTGTAAATTTGATATTTTCGCCGTTTGAGGATATCGTGAAGTTCCGGCTCGGCAGACTGAACAGCTCGCTGATATCCGCGCCTTTAAACCATTTTCCCCCGATCTTGATCCTGAGAACCGAGCCGCCTTCGCTGAGCTCAGTTTCCTCGATCATGGACTCGACAGGTTCGATTAATTTTATATTATCGTTTTTACTCTTAAGCTTTTCATAAAACTCAGATTTAGTGAACTCCAACGCGCTTTCAAGTTCGGGCGAGCCCAGATCTTCGGAGCTGTCTACCGAAATCAAGTACGGTTCGGATTTCCCCCATATTTCTTCCGCGTTTTCAGTCCTGCCGCCGCACAGCTCAAAGGTATACGCCGCCGCGACCGAGTTCCCGTATTTTAAGTATTCGCCGTTTGTTTCGTTTACGGCCGATAAAATTTTATTTACGTATTCGTCGGCGTTCTCTTCCCACCCGGATTTTACCGAATCTATGCTTACGTACGCGGCGCAGTGATTTGGATCGGTGCAAAAGTCCGCGCCTTTATGAACCGCCTTAGCGCCTACCCTGCCGCTTTGCAACTTGTTTAGAATATAGCTTCTCGACGCGACCGCCTGAGCTTTTAGAGCTTCATTTTCGCTCGCCGGCGACATCTCGGCCGCGACGATCCCGCAAACGTAGTCCTCGAACGTCATTCCAGATATCGTATTACTTTCCGGGTCGTACAGTTTTATGCTCCACGACTCGCTTTTGACCGGCAGTTCGTTTTTTATAAGATGATTATTAAGCGGTACGTACAGCAAAGGGATCGCGATTATCAGAATAGCTATTACGCACGCGCCCAATACGAGTTTTTTGAAGCCTATGCCGCAGCCGTTTTTGTTTAGCTTTGCCGAATCTTGCTGAGATTTTCTTCTCATTAAGCGTTCACCCGACGCTCAAGCGTCGTTTCCCTTTCTTATAAGTATTGTATTGAGCCGATCCGAATAGGACGGGCTTTTTATAATGTATATGCACTTGGTTTTAAAATATGTTTATGAAAAAAATAAGTTCGAAGCCGTATATTTTTGTAGCTATACAATTATCAAAAAAATCAATGTTGTATTTACAATGAACTCCAATTATGTTATTATACATACGAATAGAATAGTATGAAGGAGAGGATCGCTATGGAATTAAAGACGGCTCTTGAAAATATACAGCAAGTTTTGGAGAAATATCCCGAAGAAGAAATAGAAACCATCCGTAAAAATAAAGACGCCGCGACAGATTCGCTGATATCGATAATTAAATATCCAACCGAAAACCCCGGGTCGAGGGAAGAAAAAGAAGTTATCGTCGCGATGTTTTTGCTGTCGGAGTTTGAGGAGAAATCAGCTTTTAAATATTTGCTTAAATATCTAAGTTTTTCGGACAACGACGTTTATTATTGGCTGGGCGATATACTTACGGAAAGCTTCCATATCATCCTTGCTAACACTATGCGCCGCAGCGATATTGACGAATTAAAAAAGACTATAGAAGATCCGGCGATAGCGGAGATCGAGCGAATAATGGGAGTAAATACCCTGGTCGCCTTATGCGGATATGATATGCTGTCGTATCCGGAACTTTGCGGCTACGTCGAGCGCTTGATAGAAAAGTTTGGGAACAACATGGATTTTATAACCAATATCGCGGCAATGTGCGACGTTTTATGCTCGGAGAAAATGTATTCGGCGATCGAAAAGGCATTCGACGATGGAATTATAGATCCTATCATGATGGATAAAGACTATTTTGAGCGTAACGCCAATATTAATAGCGGAGTAAACGTTATCAAGAGCGATCGGTCTTATGATAAGGAATTAGGAAAAATCGAATCGATCAAAGACTGGGTGTGGTTTGAGCAAGACGGCGAAAATTCGTTCCGGTCTTTTGAGGAAGATCAGCGCGAGTTGAGAGGAAATTTCACTGATTCTATGATAATTAAGGACGAACCGGTATTCTCTCTGCGCGACGCGCTGGCGGCGTGCAGCTTAGACGCTTTGGAAGTCATAGGTTCAACCTATGAAGTAGACATAGACGCGGAAGATTCGAGAGCGGAATCAGAAGATGCGATATTTAAAAATATCACAGATTGGGATGAGTTTACCGGCGTATTATTACAGCCGAGTGAGAACGGCGTCTCGCTATTTAAGAGCTGTTACTTAAGTCAAGACGGGATAAATATCGATAAGATTCCAGACGATATTTTTGAGTTATTGAGTGCGGGACTGTTGTTCTCGTTCTGTCATAACGATAAAATACGAGTCGTCATGCCGGACGAAATAAAATCTCTTTATAAAAAATATATCGACGGCGGATATGATAAGAAGGGTGAAGATATACGTTTGGTTGCCGAATACGCGGAGGCCGCGGCCAATTTGTACGGCGTTATCTTAAAAGAAAGGTTTTTGGAATTGTTTAAAGATTATTCCGGAAGCAAAATGAGCGACGAATATATTGACGAGTTACTAAAGCTCGGACGCTCAAAACTTGAAAGCTATGAGTTAGAGGATGGATTCATAATATCAAACCTGCTATATGAAGATAACCAAATCAAAAAATCGCTGTTAATGGATATAGCGTCAAATAGCGACAAAATGTATATACCGCATAAAAAAGAATTTCTAAAATACAGCGATCCGCTATACTTTGATATGAATTCAGGCGCGCGTCAAATGTCTGCGTTCTTTAGGAAGGCGTACCCGGAAATCGACGCCGACCTAACCCGGTATCTGACTTGGGAAGCTCATAATATTTGTATGGGCAATTCGGCATATATCAATATTTTCGACTTACTGGACGAAATGGATATTGGTCCATACGACGCCGAGACGCTGAGATCTTATGAGGACGCGATCCAAATCATGCGCCTTTATACGAGACAATGGGAGAATAAGGCGTTTACAGATCGCGAACTTCAGGCTAAGAATAATAAACAGGATAAGAAAGTAAAGATAGGTCGAAACGATCCATGCCCGTGCGGCAGCGGCAAAAAATATAAAAAATGCTGCGGGAAATAAAACGGCGTATGGATTTGAGGGGCGAAGCTCAAACTTCGCCCCGTAATCGTCGTTTATCAGATAATTCGCCGTCTTAGTCTTCAGCCGGAAGTTCGATCTCTACGTAAAATCCGTCTCTGTTTTCGGCTTTAAAAGTTCCGCCGTGGACGCTTATTATTTTATACGCCATCGGCAGACCGAGTCCGTGAGACGATTTTGGGATATATTCTATCCTGTTTAAAACCTCTTCATCGACGCCCTTTCCGTCGTCTCTTATGATCAACCGACATACGCCGCGCCCGCCGTCTAAGCTCTCCGTTATTTTTATATTACAGCCGTCCGGATTGTGGGTTACGCTGTTGTTTATTAAATTAAAAAGAGCGTGTTCTATTAAGTTCTCGTCGCCTGAAATAATACAGCTCTCGTCTCTTAAATCAAGTTCTATATCAAAATTTCCATTGGCTCCTACGTTTAATATATAGGTGACCGTTTTGCGTATCAAACTGCATATCCGGATCCGTTTTTTGTTAGACGGCTGCATGTCGTATTCGAGCGAGGAGATCAGATTCAGATCCTCGATCAGTTTTTTTATCTTAACGCTCTGCGCGACTATAGTCTCGGCTTTTGCCTTTTGTTCCTCGCTAAGCGCGCCGCTATATGAAAGTTCTTCGGCATAACCCATTATTACAGCGAGCGGCGTTCGGATATCGTGGGATATACCGGCTATCCAGTTGAGCCGCGCGTCGTCTCTCCGCTCCAAGGCTTTGTTTTTTCTCTGAATCGTGTTAGAGGCGTTGTTTATGCTGAGCGCAAGCTCCCTGAATATCCCCCGTGTTTTAAGTTCCACCGGTTTTTCGGCTTGTAGGTCTTTGATTCCGGTAAACAATTGTTTTATCCGTTTGTACGTCGTCAGCCCGATAATTACTGCAAGCGCGGAGGCGAGCAGGATATTAAAAATTATCAGCGCCGCGGCGCGCGGAACCAACGAACTGAACCAGTTCATCGAATAATCGATGGAGTATTTGCCTACGTAATTCTTTGGCAATCCCAACACAAGCAGGCCGTTTTCCTCGACGCTGACGTATACGGGATAATCGTTTAAAAACCATCTTGACATCACGGCGACGTCGTTTAGCGAATAGCGCTCCGGAACGTCCGCGGGCTTGTTCAGGCTCCATATTACGTTCCCGTCGGGAGCGATAAGCGTTACCCAAAATTCGGAGCCATCGTTAGCTCCTTCAAGTATGGAGCGGTCTATCCCGTTATCATCGTAAAACGCGGAGCTTAGAGCATATTTACCGTCTTCAAAATTGAGATTTTCTGAAACCTCTCGAAGCAGACCGCGGGGAGACAGTCCCATATATCTTACTTGGTCGCTGGCTGTGATGGCGAACCCGAAAAAATTGACGATCAACGCGATCAGCGAGACGAGCGCCGCCCAGAAAACAAAACTGAAAAATATTTTTAACACCGTTTTACTCATCGTCGATCACCAGCTTATATCCGAGCCCCTTTGCGGTAATCAAATACTTGGGGCGCGAGGGATCGGGTTCTATTTTCTTTCTCAACCGCCGTATATGGACCATGAGAGTATTCTCGTAGCCGTAGTATTCGTCGCCCCAGGCCGCGAGACACAGCGCGTCGTTGGTCACGATCTTATTTTTGTTCTCATACAGCTTTTTTAAAAGAATATATTCCTTCGGCGTGAGCGAACGTTCACCGTCCTCGCAGATAACCGCCGCCTTTTCAAAATCGACGCGCCGGTCGGTCAGCGCAAATCCGGATACGGGTTCCTCGGCGCGGTAAGTTCGCTTTAATACGGCGTTTATTCTCAGGATCAGCTCTCTTAAAAGAAACGGCTTTACAACATAGTCGTCCGCGCCAAGCCCGAGCCCGCGTATCCTGTCTCCGGCCTCGCCTCTTGCAGTCAGAAATATAACCGGCGCGGACGAGACCGAGCGTATCTCCTCGAACAACTCGAACCCGTCGCCGTCGGGCAGACCCACGTCGAGAATACAGAGCTGTATGGTCTGCGAGCTTACGATATTCTTAGCTTCGCCGCAGCTCCCCGCGGTGAATATATTGTAGTAACCGTTATCCCACAGTGCGTTTTCTATCATTTTACGTATATCTTTTTCATCGTCGACTATCAATATTTTTTTATTTTTAAGTTCGTCCATGGCGGTATTGCGGAGTATATTTTTGCGAATATACCTCGCGGCCTCCTTCCGTCAGATATGGTTTAATTATATAATATCACACCGGCGGCGAAATATAAAGACGAGCGACGGTGCTTTATATAAATTTAAGGATATGTTAAGGTTGCTTTTAAATGTGACGAAAGCCGCGTCGACCCCGCGATTTAGCGTATCGACAAAAAATAAATAAGAATTTGAATATCAGTAAATTATGACCTCTCAACAGAGGTTACAGTGTTTTAATA
>JAHZIG010000017.1 GCA_019419865.1 Clostridiales bacterium
AAAAAACAGAACCGCCTATTTAGACAGTTCTGCGAGTTTTGGTGACTCCTAGGGGATTCGAACCCCTGTAGCCGCCGTGAGAGGGCGGAGTCTTAACCACTTGACCAAGGAGCCGTAATGGTAGCGGTAACTGGATTTGAACCAGTGACACTACGGGTATGAACCGTATGCTCTAGCCAACTGAGCTATACCGCCGTATTAGCTACTACAGAATCGAAAACGCTCTCTATAAGTGTTTTTTATCCTTGATATACGATTTCAGTACCGCAGCAACAGATAATATATTACCAGAAAATAATACTCTTGTCAACACTTTTTTTGAATTTTTCTAAATTTTTTTATGATTGATAATTTCATTCCGATCCGCGCGGGAAAAACCCCGTATTTACGGCTTTATAAGCTCCCGGCGTCTCGAACCGCGCCTTAGAAATATACCCGCTTTTACCGCCCGGCCGCTTCGTAGGCTTCAATTTATATCAGGCGGCGACGATATCGATACCCAAGCGGAAACTTACTGACAGTAGTCCTTTATCGCGCTCCACGCCTCGATAAGCCGCTCCAGCGAATACGCGGCGTTGGCCGGGCTTGTAGACGGGAGCTTGAGCGACGGGCGCCCGAGTTTATCCGCGCAGTACTTCATATATAAATTATACGAGGTCGCGCCGTTTGAGAATATCGCCTTTATATTCGCCGCGCTAAGTATCCTCTTAAGATCGTTTACCTTTACGTTCTTGATAGAGCTGTCCGAAGAACCCGTTATCTCGCAGCTCTGTATAACGTCCCAAACCGCGATCTTGTTATTTAACAAAAACTCGCGCTTCTTATCTACCGTATCGAGCTCGACGCCGCCGTCCGGCGCGTACAGAGCCGTCAGGACTTTCCAGAACCGATTCTGCGGATGCGCGTAAAAAAACTGCGACTCCCGGGATTTCACGGACGGAAAACTGCCGAGTATCAATATTTTCGAGTCGCTTGAATATACCGGATCTATATTATGTAACTTTAAAGACATAGTCCATACCTCCCGCTATTTATTTTCATTCGCGCCGCGCGCGCTTTTTCTTGACCGCCGGATAAAGATCCCCGCAAAGCTTAATATAAACAGCGCCGCGCTTAACCGCTGCGAGGTGGATAGAACGAGGAAAAGTCCTCGCGACAGGTCTCCCCTTAAAAACTCTGAGGAAAACCTCTCCTCCGAACAGAGGATCAAATACAGCGCCAAGACCTCCTGCGCGCTCTCGCGCAATTTATCTCAATATAGCAACGCTGAAAACGTCGATATCCGCCCCGTCCTCTCAAAGCGCGGATATTTTATCCTCGTCCTCGTCGGCGATCACATTGATCCCGCTTTTATACAGCAATTCCGCCGCGATCCCGTTTCCGCTTACTAATCTTTTGCTGAAGCTTCCGTCGTATATCGCTCCAAAGCCGCAGGACGGGCTTCTGCTTTTAAGTATCGCCGCCTTGCAATCCAAAGTCTTAGCAAGCCTGAGCGCCTCGCTTGCGCCTTTATTATACTGCTCCGTCACGTCCTCCCCGTCTTTTGTCGCGACCCTACCGCCCGAGATCTCAGCCGGAGTTCTCGGAGTCGGCAGACCGCCGTAACACTCGGGGCAAAACGGGATCAGACAATGCTTTTGCTTAAGTCTATCGAGCGCGGGCAGATATTCGCCGCTCCCGTCGTATCGGCAGTCTATTCCCAAGAGACACGCGCTCACTAAAATATTCATGTTATTCCTCCGTCTTATATAATTTGTTTTATCCGGCTTACCGAGCCTATATTAGAACAGGGCGCCGGCAATGCGCGCCGAAGCCCTGAGATATTTTTATATGTTAAAATATAAGCCAAGGCCGTACGCCGCCAAAGCGGACGTACGCTACATAGACTTGCTCTCCACCTCTTCGGCGAGCGAGCTTATAAATTCGCCGAGATCGACCGCGCCCTTATCGCCGTCCTTTCTTGAGCGAACCGAAACGTTCTTATTCTCCTGTTCCTTCTCGCCGACTATCAGCATATACGGAACCTTCTCAAGCTGAGCTTCTCTTATCTTGTAGCCAACCTTCTCGCTTCTTTTGTCCACTTCGACTCTGAAACCGCTTGCGCGAAGGGTCTCTCTTACCGACTCGGCGTACTCGAAATAATGCTCCGAGATAGGCAGTATCTTGACCTGAACGGGCGCGAGCCACGCCGGGAGCGCTCCCGCGAAATGTTCGATAAGTATGCCTATAAAGCGTTCGATCGAACCGAATACGACGCGGTGGATCATGATAGGTCTGTGTTTCTCGCCGTCGCTTCCCACATACTCCGCGTTGAATCTCTGCGGGAGCTGGAAGTCGAGCTGGATCGTGCCGCACTGCCAGGTGCGTCCCAGCGAATCCTCGAGGTGGAAATCTATCTTGGGACCGTAAAACGCGCCGTCGCCCTCGTTTATCACATAATCGAGACCTATATCTTCGAGCGCGGTCTTAAGGCCGTTTGTCGCAAGCTCCCAATCCTCGTCGCTTCCCATGCTGTCCTCCGGTCTGGTCGAAAGCTCGACGTGGTATTTGAATCCGAATATCTTGTACACCTCGTCGATAAGGCGGATAACGCCTTTTATCTCGTCGGTGATCTGCTCCGGGGTCATGAAGATATGCGCGTCGTCCTGAGTGAAACAGCGAACGCGCATAAGTCCGTGGAGCGCGCCCGATTTCTCGTGTCTGTGCACGATACCCAGCTCGCCCATACGCACCGGCAGGTCGCGGTAGGAGTGCGGCGTAGAGTTATACACCAGCAGTCCGCCCGGGCAGTTCATCGGCTTTATCGCAAACTCGGTCTCGTCGATGACCGTCGTATACATATTATCCTTATAGTGATCCCAATGCCCCGAGGTCTCCCAGAGACTTCTGTTCAGGATTATAGGCGTGGATATTTCCACATAGCCCTCGCGGTCGTGGATCTCTCTCCAGAAGTTCGTAAGCGTGTTCTTAAGGACCATGCCCTTCGGCAGGAAGAACGGGAATCCCGGACCCTCGTCCATGATCGTGAACAGACCCAGCTCCTTGCCGAGCCTGCGGTGGTCGCGCTTCTTAGCCTCTTCTATCCTCTCGAGATACGCGTCGAGCTCCGACTTTTTGGGGAACGCCGTGCCGTAGATCCTGGTCAGCATCTTGTTCTTTTCGCTGCCGCGCCAGTACGCGCCCGCGGTATTTTGAAGCTTTATCGCCTTTAATTTCCCGGTGGACATAAGGTGCGGACCCGCGCAGAGATCGACGAAATCTCCCTGCTTGTAGAACGATATAGTCTCGTCCTCGGGCAGATCCTCGATAAGCTCGACCTTATACGGCTCCTCTTTGTCCGCCATGAACCTTATCGCCTCGTCTCTCGGAAGAACGAATCTCTCGATAGGCAGATCCTCTTTGATTATCTTCTTCATCTCGGCTTCGATCTTGTCGAAGTCGGTCTCGCTTATCGGTTCCTCAAACTCAAAGTCGTAGTAGTAGCCGTCGGCTATCGCGGGACCTATCGCCAGCTTCGTATTTGGGTACAGCCGCTTGATCGCCTGAGCCAAAACGTGAGACGCGGTATGTCTGTAGGCGTGACGTCCGCCCTCGTCGTCGAATGTCAAAAAGTTTACGGAGCAGTCCTTCCCGGGAACGTATCTCAGATCGCAAAGCTCCCCGTCGACGTCGGCCGCCGTGCAGACGCGGGCTAACCCGGCGCTTATGCTCTGAGCCATCTCGTACAGGCTCGCGCCGTCCTCGAATTGTTTTATGTCTCCGCCCTTAAGCGTAACGTTAATCATTTAACACACTTCCTTTTTCGTTCTCAAATATTTATTCTCGAATATTTATCCAAATACTTTTCAAAATCATCCGCCGCTGCCTATCATATAATAGACAGAGCGTTAGCCGATATTGCGACCGCTATACCAAGCGCCGCGCCGCCGAGAACCTCGAGAGGGGTATGCCCCAGCAGCTCCTTCAGCTTCTGTTGTTTTAAAGCGAGGTCGTTTTCCTCCCACGCTTCGATTATCATATTTATCATACGCGCCTGTTGTCCCGCCGCGCGCCTGATCCCGGACGCGTCGTACATCACGACCAACGCTAAAACGCAGCACACGACGAATATCGCGCTGTCGAAACCCTCGGTGAACCCGACGCAAAACGCCAGCGACGCGACTATCGTCGTATGCGACGACGGCATGCCTCCGGGTCCGAAAAACCTGGTAAAATCCAAACGCCGGTATCTGATCGCCTCCAACACGCCCTTTAAAAGGCAGGAGAACAGCCACGCGAACAGCACTACAAAGAGCACGTTATTACTCAAAAACTCATTAAAATATCTCATAACCAACACCTCTAAACGACGAATCCTCGTCGGCTATACGCTTTCCGTCAAAAAATTTACGCATCGGCTCCGAAAAAACGGCTTATTTATCTCTCTCCAGCAAATAGTCCGCAAGCTCGGTCAAAAATTCGGCCGAATCGCCGAATCCGGCCAAAGCGGCCTTAGCCTCGGCCGTAAGCCCCTTAAGACGCTCGGACGACTTCTCAAAGCCCAGCAGCGTTACAAAAGTCGTTTTGCCGTTAGAAGCGTCGCTGCCTATAGCTTTTCCTAAAACTTCCTGATCGCCGACAACATCAAGTATATCATCTTTTATTTGAAATGCCAACCCCAATTTGGAACTAAAATCGTAAATTTTTGATAAAATCCGCGTATCGTCTTCGTCAATATGGCCTACGATGCAGCCGAGCCCGGCCGCGGCGTTTATCAAAGCCCCGGTCTTCAGGCCGTGCATATACTCGAGCTCGTCGATCCCGACGCCGGCGCCGCCCTCGCAGGCAAGATCCACCGTCTGGCCGCCGACCATTCCGAACACGCCCGAAGCGGTCGAGAGCGTCCTGACCGCGCGCAGCAGGTCGAAACTGTTCATTTCCTCGAAGAGATCCGGATCGCTCAGCAGTTCGAACGCGTAGTTTAAAAGCCCGTCCCCGGCAAGCACGGCTATATCCTCTCCGTATACCTTATGACAGGTCGGACGTCCGCGCCTTAGATCGTCGTCGTCCATACAGGGCAGGTCGTCGTGGATCAGCGAATATGTATGCACGCATTCGAGCGCGCAGCCGACCGCCGCCGCGTCGTTTAAGTTCCCGCCGAACATATCCGCGACCGCTACGGTTATTACCGGGCGTATCCTCTTCCCGCCCGATAAAAGGCTGTACTTCATCGCCTCCGTCACTTTTTTCTGGGGCAGATCCTCAAATTCAGTTACCCTCTCGAGTTCTCTCTCGACCAGAGCGGTATATTCTTCAAGTTTCGCTTTAAAATCCATGATCCTTATTCTCCCGCGCCGGAAAACGGTCTTTCTTCAAGTTCGCCCGTATCCCGGTTCCTCATAAGTATATTTATCTTCTGCTCGGCGTTGTCCAAAGCCGTCGTACACTCCTTGGTCAGCTTTATACCCTTTTCAAACAGGCTCAGCATCTCGTCAAGGCTCGCGTCTCCGCTCTCCAGCGCTTTTACCACCTGCTCGAGCTCTTTTAAATTCTTCTCAAACAGATCCTTCTTTCCCCTCTTAGAGGCGGTCTTTTCGTTTTTTTCAGCCATATCCTGCTCCGGATTGACCGTCGTTTCATTATTCTCGTTCATCATATCCAATACCTCAAATCTATAGAATTATTTTAGCTCGGTTTCATTATCTTTATCGCTCTCGCCTCGCCCGTAAGTTTTATACCGCGGATCAAAACGCTTTTAACGCTTGTGTCTCGCCGTGTTTCCGCCCGGGGTTCATCGCCGCCGCCCGCGTCCGTTTTCGCCAAGACCTCGCCTTAAAACGCGGCGCGGGACCTATATATATTTATACGCCTAAGTTAAGCGGAGCCGATCTATACGCTTACGTTTAAGCGAAACGCCGACGCTATTCGACGCTCGCCCTGATCTCGCCGTCCGAGACCACGACGGATATTTTATCGCCCTTTTTGACCTGCTCGACCGATTTTACGACCCGGCCGCCTTCGTCCTTGGTAACCGAAAAACCGCGGCTCAGCGCGCTGAGAGGGCTTAGTCCGTCGAGCTTGGACGCGTTTAGCTTAAGCGCCTGCTCCTTCTCCTTAAGGATATTCTTATAGGCGTTTTCAAACCGGTTATACAGCCCGTCGAGATACAGCCGTCTCTCGTCTAAGCTCCGCTCGGGCGTTTTCAAGACCGGCTTCTCGGTCAGCAGTCTGAGCCTCAGCCTGTTCTTCTCCAATATCCTCCCGGCGCAGGAGTAGAGCCTGCCGTATACGTTGTTAAACTTATCCTTAAGCTCCTCCTGAGACGGAACTACAAGCTCCGCCGCCGCCGACGGCGTAGGCGCGCGCAGGTCGGCAACGAAGTCGGAGATCGTAAAGTCCACCTCGTGACCCACGGCGGAGATGACCGGAATACGGCTGTCGTATATCGCTCTCGCCACTATCTCCTCGTTAAACGCCCACAGATCCTCTATCGAGCCGCCGCCGCGTCCCACTATCAAAACGTCGGCCGCGTTGTTTTCGTTAAAATACTTGAGGGCGACCGCTATGCTCATGGCCGCGTTCTCGCCCTGAACCAGGACCGGGTATAACACCACGTCCGCGTATTTGAACCGCCTCGACAGGATGTTCAGTATATCCCTTATCGCGGCTCCGGTCGGCGCGGTTATCACGCCTATCCGCTTCGGATACTTTGGGAGCGGCTTCTTGTGCTTCGGATCGAACAATCCCTCCGCCGAAAGCTTCTGTTTCAGCTTCTCGAACGCGATATGCAGGTCGCCCAATCCGTCCTGCTGCATGTATTCTATATATAACTGATACTGGCCGTCCCGTTCGTACACGCTCACCCTGCCGCTCGCGATCACCTTCATCCCGTTCTCCGGTCTGAACTGCAGCCTGCCCGCGGCGCTTCTGAACATCACGGCTCTGATAACTCCGGTCTCGTCCTTGAGCGACATATACATATGCCCGGACGAATGGGCTTTAAAATTCGAGATCTCGCCCTTTATCGTTATATGGCTCAGCACGTCGTCTCTCGACAGCATTTCTTTTATATACAGGTTGACCTGAGTTACCGTCAAAACTTGTTTTTCTATCATTCGTCTACCTCTGCCTATCTTCCAACAACAAACAGAGCGTCGGACTTTTCTTCCCCGCTCTGAGAATTTTATTTAACGATCCGTCTTTTATTATGAGATCGAATTTTTTATATTTCCCAATACTCCGTTGACAAAAGGAACCACCTGCTCGTCGTCGTACTTTTTCGTCAGCGTGACCGCCTCGTCTATCGAGACCACAGGGGGTATGTCGTCGCGGTAGAACATCTCGTAAACGGCGATCCTTATAAGCGTCAGTCCGGCGAGCGAAATGCGTTCCACTCTTCTGCCTTTTGAGAACTCGTTGATCTTTCCGTCTATCTCGTCGATATGCTCGACCGTTCCCAGCACCACGTCTTTAATATAGTCGCTCTGGGCTACGTCTGGATGCTCCAGCATAAAGTCGTCTAAGACCTCCCTCATGTCGTCGGGATGGAATTTATATTGAAACAAGATCGTAAACGCGTACTCTCTCGCCTCTCTTCTCTCTGAGTTTATCATTTGAATCTCCATTTCCGCCGCTCCGCCGCGGCATTTTCCCCGCCCGAAAAGCCCTCGCTTGCGTGTAAATCAGGGAGCCTTTTCACGGGTTCGCTTTACGCTCTGTCCTCTCCGCCGTCCTCGGCCGCGCCGGACGTCGCCGTCTCCTCGGCGCTCGCCTCTTCAGTCTCGGCTGCGGCGGCGGTCTCCGTCTCGTCCGCGCCGTCTTCATTTTGCTCTGCGGCGTCCGCCTCGGCGTTCGTATCCGCGCTCTTGTCCGCTTCGTTCTTATCCGGCTTAGCGGTCTCGGCGGGCTTTACAGGCTCCGCTTTGGGAACGTTCACGCCCTCGACGCTCACGTTTACGGCCGTGACGTTAAGTCCGGTCATCGCCTCGACTTCGCTCTTGACCTTTTCCTGTATCTCCCAAGCGACGTCGGGGATCTTGGAGCCGTATTCGACTATGATGGACAGATCGAGCGACACGTTTTTGTCGGTAACGCTCACCTTGACGCCCTTAGACAGGTTCTTCTTGCCGAGCAGTTCCGCGAATCCGCCGGAGATAGAGCTGACCATACCGGCTACCCCCTTGACGCTGTTCGCCGCCAGGGACGCGACTATGGACACCACCTCGTCGGATATGTTTATCTTGCCAAATTCGCGTTCTTCGTTAACCGTCGTATTTTCCATATTGGTTACCTCCCGTTTTTTAGAATATAGCCTAAGCTCAATATAAAACCATATTATTGTGATATTATACCATAAGCTTAATAATATTACAACCATTATTTTGTCTGCCAAATAGGCTTGTTATACATGAGCAAAAATATTCGGCAGCCCGCCTTTGGACTGCCGTTTACGTCTATATACTTAAGCTAAAATATCCGGTTCGCGCCTATATTTCATATTATGCGGGTCGCAGAACTTCCGGACGGCGGGTTAATCCATCTCGCGCATTAGGTTTACCATCTCGATAGCGCCGAGCGCGCAGTCGTAGCCCTTGTTTCCGGCCTTGGTCCCGGCGCGTTCGATCGCCTGCTCTATGTTCTCTGTCGTAAGTATCCCGAACAGAACGGGCACGCCGGTCTTTAGCGATATCGACGCCACGCCCTTGGATACTTCGTTGCATACGTAATCGTAATGGCTGGTCGCGCCCCTGATCACCGCGCCGAGGCAGATAACCGCGTCGTATTTACCGCTCCCCGCCATCTTGGACGCGACGAGGGGTATCTCGAACGAACCGGGCGCCCAGGCGACGCTTATATCCTCGTCCTTAACGCCGTGTCTTATTAGTCCGTCAAGCGCGCCGTCGAGCAGCTTAGAGGTTATAAACTCGTTGAACCTTGCGACGACGATACCTATCTTCATATTCTTCGCGGTCAGTTTTCCTTCAAACTTTTTCATTATGATTTCCTCCTGAAATATTTAATAATTTAATAAATGTCCCATTTTTTCCTGTTTGGTCTTGAGGTAGAACAAGTCGTGAGCGGTCGCGTCCATCTGGATCGGAACGCGCTCGATTATCTCAAGCCCGAAATCCGAAAGCTGATACGCCTTATCCGGGTTGTTGGTCAGCAAGCGCATCGTCTTCACGCCGAGGTCGCGGAGTATCTGAGCGCCTATGAAATATTCGCGCGCGTCCGCCTTAAAGCCGAGCGCTATATTCGCCTGCAGGGTATCCATTCCCTCGTCCTGAAGCTCGTAGGCGCGGAGCTTGTTGATAAGCCCTATCCCGCGTCCTTCCTGGCGCATATACAACATCACGCCCCTGCCCTCGTCGTTTATCGCGGTCATAGCCGAGGCGAACTGTTGTCCGCAGTCGCAGCGCAGCGACCCGAACGCGTCGCCGGTCAGGCACTCCGAATGAACGCGGCAGAGAACGTCCTCCCCGTCGCCTATCTCGCCTTTCACCAAAGCCACGTGGTGCTCGCCGTTTAGGAGATTGACGTAGCCGTAGGCTGTAAAGTCTCCGTACTTGGTAGGCATCCTCGTCTCCGCCACGCGCTCGATAAGCTTTTCATGACGCTTCCTGTAGCTTTGCAGGTCTTTTATCGTGATAAATTTGAGGTCGTGTTTATCCGCAAGCTCCCTAAGCTCGGGCGTCCTCATCATGGCTCCGTCCTCGCGCATTATCTCGCAGCACAGTCCGCACTCCTCGAGCCCGGCGAGCCGCGCCAGATCGACCGTCGCCTCGGTATGCCCGTCTCGCTCCAGGACGCCGTTCTTCTTCGCCAGCAGCGGGAACATATGCCCCGGACGCCTGAAATCCTCGGGACGCGAGGTCTTATCCGCGAACCTCATGGCCGTTATCGACCGCTCCTCCGCCGAAATCCCTGTAGTTACGCTGACGTGGTCTACCGACACCGTGAACGCCGTCTCGTGATTGTCGGTATTGTCCGGCGTCATCTGCGGCAGCGCGAGCCGTCTTGCGTATTCCTCCGACATAGGCATACATATCAGCCCCCTGCCGTACGTCGCCATAAAATTGATATTCTCGGGCGTGGCGAACCGCGCCGCGCATATGAAATCGCCCTCGTTTTCGCGGTCGGCGTCGTCGGCGACAACGACGATCTTCCCGTTTTTAAGATCCTCCAACGCTTCTTCGATCGTGTTAAGCTCGATCATATTATCGCTCTCCTTTAAAATTTAAATTTTCTATATTAAATCCGCCCGAATCGCTTCTATACTCTATATCGGACGCGATAGGCGCAAATTATAACCGCCCGCGTATCAGTATCCGTATTTCGCCAAAAATTCCCGCGTGATACCGCTTTTGTCCATATCGTCTTCATCCCCGCCAAAACAGAGCAGCCTTTCGACATACTTGCCTATTACGTCGGTCTCTATATTCACGCGGTCGCCCGGCCTTAGTCCGCCTATTATCGTGTTTTGGGCGGTGTGCGGTATGACCGAGACCGAAAAACCGTCCCGGCTTACCGAGACCACGGTCAGACTTACGCCGTCGATCGCGACCGAGCCTTTCTCCACGATATATTTGGCGATCTCGGGTTTTACCGTAACGTAGCGCCTAAGCGCGATACCGTCTCGCTCGATCCGGGCGATCCGCCCTACGCCGTCTATATGCCCCGAGACGATATGCCCGCCGAAACGCCCGTCCGCCGGCATGGCTCTCTCTAAATTGACCCGGCTTCCCGGCTTCAGATCAGCCAAGCCCGAACGGCTCAGCGTCTCGTGCATCACGTCGGCGCTAAATCCTCCGTCGCCGAGCGAAGTCACCGTAAGACAAACGCCGTTTACCGCGATACTGTCGCCTACCTTTGCATCCTCCGCAACTAAGTCCGAGTTTATGCTCAATACCGCCGAATCCGCGCCCGCGGCTATCCTTTTAACGCGGCCTACCTCCTCAATTATCCCGGTGAACATCGAAATCGACCTCGCTTTCTATCAGAAAATCCTCTCCCAGCCTTGTTACCTTGCTGTTTTTAAGCGGTATCGCGTCTTTGGGATGAGCTATCCCCTCTCCGCCGACCGGAGATTTCGCCCCGGCGCCGCCCAGCAGTTTCGGCGCGATATACGCCTGAATCCTACGCGCGAGCCCGCTTTTTAAGACCGACCAGCTCAAGGTTCCGCCGCTCTCAATCAAAACGCCGTCTATCCCTTCGCCGCCGAGCGTCTTGAAAAGGCTCTCAAGATCTACGCGGCCTTCCCTTTGGGGAACGGTCAAGATCCTGCACCCGGCCTTTTCGTATTCCTTGAACCTCTGCATATCGCTTACGCAGGTCGCGATAACGGTCGGAACGTCCGCGGCTGTTTTTACTATTTTACTTTCAAGCGGCGTCCTGAGCCGGGAGTCGCATATTATCCTGAGCGGATCTCTTCCGCCCTCTATGCGGCAGGTCAGCAGAGGATCGTCGGCCAAAACGGTGTCCGCTCCGGTCATAATAGCCGAGTATCTGCGCCTGTCCTCGTGCACGCGCTCTCTCGCCGCCTCGCCGGTTATCCATTTTGACGCGCCGGTATACGACGCGGTCTTTCCGTCCATAGTCATCGCGTACTTGACGGTCGCGTACGGAACACCCGTTTTGATATAGTGGAAAAATATAAAGTTCAGTTCGTCGCACTCCTCTTTGAGTACGCCGGTCTCCGCCTCTATCCCATGATCGCGCAGAGCCTTTATCCCGCCTCCGGACACCGCCGGGTTCGGGTCGAGCGAGCCGATAACGACTCTTTTTACGCCCGAAGCTATCACCGCTTCGGTGCATGGCGGCTGTTTGCCATGGTGGCAGCACGGCTCGAGCGTGACGTACATAACGCCGCCTACCGGAGACTCCGTGCATGAATTCAGCGCGGCGCGCTCTGCGTGAAGGTCGCCGTATCTTGCGTGCCAGCCCTCGCCTATTATCCGCCCGTCCTTAACGATCACCGCGCCCACCATCGGGTTCGGGGAGACGAAACCGCAGCCGCGCTTTGCAAGCTCTACGGCGCGCCTCATGTAGTCGTTGTCGTTCATTAAGATCACCTCTTGAAAAAATCGCGAATAAGATCGATGGAGCTGAAAGCAAACCCTGTCAGCGTTTTCGGCCTAACAAAAATTATTGAGGTTTAACGGTGAAATCGATACGTATTTGTATACGCGAAAAAATCCAAACAAAAGATAGAGGTTTTAAAACAAAAAAACTCTGAAACGGAAACCCATCTCAGAGCAATATTGAAAATACGGCGTCGAATAAAATAAATAAATACTTAAAATACTATTATTAAATAACAAAGGAGCAACGACGCCGTATAAACCAATCTTCTTCCATCCAGACTATACTGTCGGCTTCGGAATCTCACCGAATCTGCCTTACGGCTCGCGGGCTGTACCGCCGATAGGGAATTTCACCCTGCCCTGAAGATCTTATTCAATTATATAATGATTATATCTCACATATTTCCATATGTCAATAGAAAATTCAAGACTTAACTCTAATTTTCGCATATCATATCTACGCGCGCCGGCAAAGCGGATTTTAGAGGATCTCAACAACCGCCGGCTCGCGTTTTGGGCGTACAAAAAAGCCGCTCGCTTAATTAAAACTGTTTTCGACTACTCCCGGCAGCGCCTCGTAGATCGATCTCTTTATCTTCTTCTCAAACAGCGCTTTTATCTCCAAGATCTTCTTCCAGCGCGCGGTGGTAAACTCAGATACGCCGTAGCGGATCGTCACGTCGACAAACCGCTTCTCCAAAAGGCAAAATCCGGTCGGAAGAGCCAACGAGTCGCATAGCTGTACGAGCCTATCGTAATCGTCGTAGACGGCGTTTTTAATAAAATCGTCCATAAATCGATACTCCTCGTCAGTAATATCGAACTCGCCGATAGACGTTCTTATATCCTGTATCATAAAAGCATGGGAAATACAGATCTGCGCCGCCTTTTCCCAGCCTCGCTCCATGCAAAAGCGGTAGCCGTCTATCAGATGTTTCTCCGAACTCACTCCGGCATATCGGCCAATATCGTGTAATAATCCAAAACAATACGCCTTATCAGCCGATATGTCGCCGCAGAGCGAAGCTATATTTTCACAAGCTCGCGCGACATAGCTGGAATGGTCTACCCATCGTCCCGGATTCAACTCGCCCGCGCGCTCCAATTCCGCTTCCGCCGTTTTACGATCCAATTTCAATGTTATATCTTCCTTTCTTGCGCGTCTTACGCGAACCGCCGTCCGCCTTTTCAGCCCAATCGCGCTCGCTCAGATAACGCCGTTACGCCGGTGTAAAGCCTATACGCCTTACACGCTCTTTACAAGCGATTCTATAAGCTCCAAAAACTCTTCCCTGCCGGTTCGCTTTTCGGCCGAAAACGGCATCAGAACGCAGTCGTCGTCGAGCTGAAGTTCGTTATATATGACTGTAAGATTCTTTTCTATCTGCGACTTTTTGAGTTTATCCAGCTTTGTGGCTACGACTACCGGAGAGTAGTTATAGCTCCTTATCCAATCCATCATAGTCTTGTCGTCCGCCGTCGGCTTATGCCTCGAATCTACGAGCTGAACGACCTGAACGAGGTTATACCTGTTCGACAGATACCTGTTTATCATCTTAGCCCATTTCTCCTGCTCGACCTTCGACACCTTGGCGTAGCCGTAGCCCGGAAGATCCACAAGCCTGTATCTGCCCTCTATATCGTAGAAGTTTATGGTCGCCGTCTTACCCGGCGAACTGCTCGTCCTCGCCAGCTTCGTCCTGTTGGTTATACAATTTATCAGGGACGATTTACCGACGTTCGACCTTCCGACGAATGCGATCTCGGGCACGAGCGTGTCGGGGTACTGCTCCGGCTTCACGGCGGTGCAAAGTAATTTTGCGTCGATATATTCCATCTTCGTAATACCTCCTGTATCTCTTAAGGCCGGAACGCGTCCGCGGCGTTTTAGGCCGCCCGCGGGATTTGGATTTCATTCCCCGCCGTCGCGTTCCGTCCTCGTTTCCTTTTTAAATATCACGCGCCCGCGCTGATCGACTGCTTTGAAGCTGGTTCGAGCTTTCCGCGTCTCTTAGGCGCGACGCTCTTTCCTGTTTTTTTATCCTTTACGAGAGCGAGATCCAATACCGTACGCACGTCCTTCGCAAACGTAAAGCTGATATTATCCTTAACTATATCCGGAAGTTCGTCGTAGTCCGGCTTATTGTCGTACGGTATCGAGACTTCCTTTATTCCGCTTCTGTACGCCGCGAGGGTCTTTTCTTTTAGGCCGCCTATAGCGAGAACGCGTCCGGTGAGGCTTATCTCTCCGGTCATAGCCACGTCGGAGCGGACCGGAGTCTTGGTAAGCGCCGAAACGAGCGCCGTGACCATGGTAACTCCCGCCGACGGGCCGTCCTTGGGAACCGCCCCCTCGGGGAAATGGATATGTACGTCCACGTTCTTATGGAAATCCTTCTCAAGACCGAGACTTTCCCTGTTGGCTCTGATATAACTCATCGCCGCCGACGCCGATTCCTTCATAACGTCGCCTAAGTTGCCGGTCAGGATCAGTTTTCCGTTACCTTCCATCACGCAGACCTCGACGTTTAGTATCTCGCCGCCGCTCTGCGTCCACGCAAGACCGTTTACTATTCCTATCCGGTCTATCCTATCCCGTCTCTGACGCGGGTATTTGGGTTTGCCCAAAAATTCGGAGACGTTGGTCTTGTTGACTCTTATCGACTCGACGCCCTCGTCCACAATCTTTTTAGCCGTCTTTCGGCTTATCGCGGCGAGCGCCCTTTCGAGGTTCCTGACTCCCGACTCGCGGGTGTAATTGTCGATTATCTCGTTTATCGCCGAATCCGATACCTTTAGCTGTTTCGCGCTGAGACCGTGCTTTTTGCGCTGCTTCGGGTACAGGTATTTATTCGCTATCTTAAGTTTTTCTTCCATTGTATATCCGGATACCTCTATCACGTCCATTCTGTCTATAAGCGGCCTCGGCACGGTGTCGAGAGTGTTCGCCGACGCGATGAACATGACCTTTGACAGGTCGAACGGTATCTCGATATAATGGTCTCTAAAACTCTTGTTCTGCTCCGGATCCAACACCTCCAAAAGCGCGGACGCGGGGTCTCCGGCGTGGGATACGCCCAGCTTGTCTATCTCGTCCAAGAGTATTATCGGGTTGTTGGAACCGGCGTTTTTAAGCGCCTCCATGATCCTGCCCGGCATAGCGCCTACGTAGGTCTTTCTGTGTCCTCTTATATCCGACTCGTTCTGGACGCCGCCGAGGCTTATCCTGACGTATTTCCTGCCCAGCGACTCGGCGAGCGATCTTACGACGGAAGTCTTTCCCGTTCCGGGAGGACCCACGAGACATAGTATCGAGCCTCCGGTTTCGTTCGTGAGACGTTTTACCGATATGTATTCGATTATGCGCTCCTTGACCTTTTCCAAGCCGTAGTGGTCGCGGTCCAATATCTCCTTCGCCTTTTGCGTGTCCAAATTCTCCTCGTCCGAAAATTCCCAGGGCAGGGCGAGGACTTCTTCAATATAGTTCTCGATCACCGCGTATTCCTGACTGAATCGCTGCTGAGAATCCAGACGGCAAAGCTCCGCTTCGAGCTTTTTCAACACCGCCTCGGGCAGATCACGCTTTTCTATCTGTTCCTCGAAACTCTCCGGCTCGTCCGGGATATCGAGGTCGTAAGCCGGATCGGATGAACGCCTTCCGGTGAGCTCGGCAAGTTCGTCGTTGAGCGCCGCGATCTTCTGCCTTACTATGTATTCGCGCTGGCCTCTGTTTATGATCGCCTCTGTCCTGTTGTCGATATCGTGACCTATCTTCGCGATAGCGTTATGCTCGAGCAGGTGGTTATAGACTACCTCGATACGCTTTCTAAGATCCAGCTCCTCAAGGAGCGCCTGCTTCTCCTCGGCCTTTATACTCAAAAATCCCGACAGGCAGTCGGTAAGCTCTAAAGCGCTGTCGTTATTTAAAAGAGCGGCGACCCTGTTCTGCTGCATCCCGTCAGAGAGCGCGTAGGTCTCCTCGAGCGCGTATTTTATCTTGTTGAAGTACGCGCATATCTCAAGATTGGTCTCCTCGTCGTAGTCAAGTTCGGGCTCTATGATCTCGACTTCCGCGCTGTAAAACATAGCGGAGTCTCTGCTGACGCTTAAAAGCCGCGCCCTATCGGAGCCCCTCAGCAAGATCCTCACGGAATCGTCGCCGAGCGTTATCGCCTGCACGATCTCCGCCACTACGCCGATCTCATGGAAGTCCGAGACCTCCAGCGACTCAAAGTCCGCTTCGCCCTTGCCCAGGCAGACGAACACTTCGTAATTTTTATATACCGACTCTGATATTATCTCGCTAATATGCGGCTCGCGTATAGTAAATTGAGCCATGTCGTTGGGAAATATAAAAACCCGGTTCGATGGAACCAGCGCAAGAAGTTTCCTGTTTTTATTTGCAGTCTCCGTACTCAAAATCCATATATCCCCTTTCGTTCTGAAATTGATCGCCGAACTTAGCCGTTCGGCTCTCCGCGCCCCAGTCTTATGCGCCGCGCGTTAAAACCGGCTATGCCGTCCGTGCTCGTTCCGTCTTTCGCTTTGCGTTAATCCGCCGCGTCTTCGACCCGCGCCGCGCCCGCCTTCTTTTATTTAGCTCCAAGGCCGTCTCGTCCGCGACCTCCGGCCGCGATCAAGCGATCCGCCCGCGAGCTAAACCGCTAAGTCATGCATAAGGCTTTGACATGTTAGTTATTATACTATTGTTAAGGTATGTTTTCAACCCTTTTTTCTATAAATTAAATTTCTTGATACCAAATTATATGCTTCTCCCATAATTTCTCCAATATTTTTTATTAAGATTGACAAATTTCATCTTATGGATTATAATAAATAATTATGAACAATATAAACGTCAAAATCGCTTTTTTTCTGACAACAAGCGGTTTTGCAGGCTGCAAGCAAATAAAAATTAGGAGATTCGACTGATATGGATATATCTTCTTCGACTTATTACGGCGACGTAGAGATCAACCAGGACAGTATCGGAACGCTCGAGGACGGCGGCTGCGCGTGTTTCGTGGTAGCGGACGGCTCGCTCAGCACGAGCGGCGGGAATATCGCCTCGGACACGATCGTAAAATCCGTGCTCGACGATTTTAAAAATACCAACAGCGTCACCCGCGAAACCCTTACCGACTACTACAAAAAGGCGGACGACAAACTGTGGGCTAAAACCGAAGAGTCGGGCGGAACGGCGTCGTACATGGCTTCGGCCGCCGTGCTCTTGACCGACGGCAAATGCGCCATAAACGCTCATCTCGGAAACTGCCGGATGTATTACTTAAGCGAGAACTTCCTTCAGTTTATAACGCCGGATCACACTCTCGCCTACGACGATCACGCGGCGGGCAAGTTCAGGTTCCCCGGTATACGCAAAAGCCCCAACAGGCGAAAAGTCCGCGCTTATTTAGGCTCCGATCCGATGTGCACGCCGGAGATCTCCGAACCTTTCGCTATAAAAGAAGGCGACGCGTTTTTACTGTGTACCGACGGTTTTTGGGAGCAGATAACCGAACGCCAGGTCGAGCGCACGTTAAAGCACAGCAAGACCGCGGCGGAATGGCTGAAAAAAATGCTTAGGATCGTCCGCAACAGCAGACCCAAGCACGATAATTACAGCGCCGTTACCGTGAGATTTTAATACATACCTCGCATAAAGTCATGAAAAGTCTATATATTTTGCAGCGGCCTTTATAAAAATATTTTTTAGGAGACAAAAATGAGCATACTCAACTACATTCTGCTCGCCGCGATAGTCGTATTCGCGCTGGCGATGCTATTTATTTGTATAGGATTATTTATGGGTTCCCGAAAGGGCGGCTCTCAGGAGGAAGCGACAGCCGCTTCGGCGGACGTTCCGGCTTCGGATGCGGCGGATACTGCCGAGATACCCGAGGCGGACGACGAGGAGCGCGAGGATTCCGACGAAGAAAGCGATGCTGAGGATCGGGGCAAGCAAGACGACTCTTCCGAAGACGCCGACGCCGAAAGCGAAGAGGATAAAGCCGACGAGGACGCGGGCGACGGCGACGATACGGATAAGCCGGACGCGGAAGCGAGAGCCGCAAGGGCGGCAAAAGCCGCGGCGGCTAAAGAGACCGGTTCGGGAAAGGCGCAGTCAGGTTCGGACATACCGCCCGGCGAAAAGGGCTTAAAGCTCGTTTCGACCGACGGCAAAGAGAGCTACTTCGCTAAGATCGCTTCCGAGATCACTATAGGAAGGAGCAAGGACTGCGATATCGTAATACCCCATCAGATGATTTCGGGTCTGCACTGCATTGTATACAAGGTCGGGTCTAAGCTTTTGATCGAGGATAACAACTCGACTAACGGAACGCTTATAAACGGTAAGAAGTTGGAGCATCAGCTTGAGATCAAGAACAACGACGTCGTCACTATGGCGGATAAGTCGTATAAGATTTCGATTTAGTATAGCTTCATACATAAGCCGTAGCCTCTTTAGAGTTAACGCGGGCTCCGTATTATTAACAGTAAAAAAGCAGAAAAAAGGCCGCTCCTCGGGGGCGGTCTATGATAAAAGAACGTGGTATTTCCCGGTATGAGACGGCATTCGCGTCGTTTCATACCGATTTTTTATGGAAGCGTCAGATTTGGGGATCGCATAATTATTGCGCAAAGTTTATTATTTGAGATAAATATCGTCGTCGGTCACGGGTATCTCGCCGTTTTCGGCTTCATAACGCTTTATCTCTTTTTTTATCAAAAATTCTATCATATTCGTCATCGTCCGCGACTCCGAAGCGGCGATCTTTTTAATTTTGGCATGATTCACCGGATCGAGACGCAAAGTAAACTGCGTGCGTATAACCGCCATACGATCAACTCCTCAATAGCATGATACCATATTGGTTTAAATATGTATGGCGTCTACTTGACACCTAAGAAAAAATACTATATAATATTATGCGAAAGGATGCTGTATTATATGAAATTATTAATTGCAGGCTCAAGATCAATAAGTGAATTTGACATAACTCCTTATATTCCAGAAGGAACAGATCATATAATAAGCGGCGGCGCGGCAGGAGTAGATGCGTTGGCCGAAAAATACGCAGATGATCATAAGATTTAAAAGACTATAATGCGCCCCAAATATGCCATATATAAAAAAGGCGCTCCTCTTAAGAGAAATGAAGAAATGATCGAAATGGCAGACAGTATTCTAGTTATTTGGGATGGAATATCTCACGGAACAAAACAAACAATAAATCATGCAACATCGTTGGGCAAGAAAATAACAATAATCGAGTTATCGCGAGACGGAAAACAAAAAATTCTGAAAAAATAAAATGTAATACTGGAAACGCGAAAAAGGCATATCGCCAAATTTCACTGCCGATATACCCTTTAGATCAATATCCGATAGCTTGTTATAAAATCTTAGTCTTAATTTTATTACAGGCGCCATCAACGTCTATTGCCGTAACTACATTTGTATTCAATATAGCAAAATTAATTATGCAAAAGCTTAATCCAAACCGTCTTTCTCTCCGCCGTGAGCGTCCGGCTCGTCTTCGTCCGCCATAGCCCTGTAGCTGTCGAACTTCTCTTTTATATTAGGGAAAGCCTTCTCCAAACGGCGTTTGGTGAGCTTGGTCAGACCTTTGATATCTGATATGCCGTTATATTTCTCTCTAAGCTCTTCCTTCTTTTTGCGCAGTTCTTCCGCAAACTCGTCCTTATCGAAGATCGGCGCCGACTTCATCTCGTCTATCTTGCTCTCGAGCCGCTCTAAGCGCTTGTCGTTCTTTTCCTTAAATTCTATAGCGTGATTTATCGTTTTGATAGTCGTTCCGGACAGATTCCCGCCAATTTTATTGGATAATCTGTTGAGTCTCCACGCGGCGGTAGCTATCGGTCTCATTTTCCTGTTCAGATTATTTATTCCTATTACCGTCACTATCAAATCGGCTGCGAACAGTATCCCGATTATCCAGAGCGCGACTACGCCGGCGCGGCGCGGGATAAAGTTTATAAGATCGATCGTCATGCTCTGCACAACGTCGACAACAATAATACACGCTATACCCCACAAGAGCGAAAACTCAAGGCATATATAGCCGCCTATATTAAACTTTTTATCCGTATAATCCCACCATCTCTGATGAAATAATTTCTCAAGTATAAAGCCGGTGACGAGTTCGAGCGCCGAGGTCAGGATCACCGAACCAATAAATAAAATAAACAGGTTGTCCTTGATGGGGTTTAAGATCGCAAAGACGATCGTTACTCCAAACCCGTATATCGGGCAGACCGGTCCGTTCAGAAAGCCCCTGTTTACAAATTTTCCATCGACCGCCGCCGCGAATACGACCTCGCAGCACCAGCCCAAAAACGAATAGATAACAAAATTAAAAAACAACTCGTACATAGCCGTCTCCTCCGTGCGGCGCGGCTCGGAATCATTCCGCAGCAATAGCCGCGCCGAACATAACTCTCATCTAAACTCATTCTAATCCTTAAGCTGACGCTCGTCCATGCTAAGCGACGCTACGGCGTTGAGATCCAGCTTCGCCCGCTTTCCGGCTTGGTATTCGTAATACGCGCAGCAGCCGATCATCGCGGCGTTGTCGGTGCACAGTTCGAGCCTCGGGCAGTTAAACTTAAAGCCGTTCTCCTTCGCCTTCGTCGCGACCGCTTCCCTTAGCGGCAGGTTAGCCGCGACTCCTCCGGCGAGCGCTATCTTCTCGGCGCCGCGCATCACAGCGCAGCCTATCAGATGATCGGACAGAACGTCGACCACGGCCGCCTGAAACGAAGCCGCGACGTCCGGGACGCTTATCTTCTCGCCCCTCTGCTCGGCGTTATGGATATAATTCAACACGGCCGTCTTGACCCCGCTGAAACTGAAATCAAAGCCGTTCTTTCCCATATTTACCCTCGGGAAACGAACGGCGTCCTCTCTGCCGCTCTCCGCCGCCTTCTGTATCTTAGGCCCGCCCGGATAGCCGAGCCCCAGAACGCGCGCCACCTTATCGAAAGCCTCGCCCGCCGCGTCGTCGTTGGTCTTCGCCATGACCTCGTACTCCGTGTAGCTCTTGACGTAGACTATATTGCTGTGTCCGCCCGAGGCGACAAGGCAGACGAACGGCGGCTTAAACTCCGGATCCTCTATGTAGTTGGCGCAGATATGTCCCTTTATATGGTGTACCGGTACGAGCGGCTTGCCGAGCGCAAAGCTAAGCGCCTTGGCTTCGGATACGCCTACCAGCAGAGCGCCGACCAGGCCGGGGCCGTACGTGACCGCCAGCGCGTCGATACCGTCAAAGCCAAGCCCCGCGTCCTTAAGCGCCTTGTCTATTACCGGACTGATATTTTCAATATGCTTCCTTGACGCTATCTCCGGCACTACTCCGCCGTAGAGCTTGTGCAGCTCTATCTGAGTGTTTATTACGTTCGAGAGTACGTTTGTACCGTCCTCGACTACCGCCGCCGCGGTCTCGTCGCATGAACTTTCTATTGCAAGTATCTTCATCTTATTCTCCTATTTTATGCTCTATATATTCGCTCAGCCGAGCTCGAGAGTATACAGTATCGCGTCCTCGTTGTCCTCGTAGTAGCCCTTTCTCCTGCCCACGCGCCTGTAGCCGCATTTTTCATACAGCCGCGCGGCGCCGATGTTGCTCTCTCTGACCTCTAAGTTTATATATCCGATACCCATTTTTTTGCAGATCCCGTTTAAGACCTCGAGCAGCGCCCGAGCGGCGCCCTGTCTCCTGTATTCCGGCAAGACGGCTATTGAATCTATTTCCGCTATGTCGGCCGCCGTCCAGAAACCGATATAGGCGATTATCTTACCGGTTCCGTATTCTGCGGCGGTCAGATAAAGCGAATTGGTATTCTCTATCCCGCCGACAAACATGCCTTTGCTAAAAGCCCCGCTTTCAAAACAGCGCTTTTCAAGTTCCAACGTTTCCGAAACGGAGTCTGACGTCAATAAGTCTATTTTTATATTCATTCTTCGCCGCCCAGATCTCTTCTATGCAGCGCCGCAACGTCCATATTAACGTATTTTCTGATGCTGTCTCTGCATTTTCTGTAAGTCTCGATATCGCCGCCGAACGGATCGGGTATCTCTCCGCCGCTCTCGCCCGCGTACTCTGGCAGAGTGAACGTCTTATCCTTATATTCGGGGAAAGCGGAGACGATCGCGTTTTTATGCGACTCAGACATGGTCAATACCAGGTCGAACTCCTTCAGCATATCCCGCGTAAGCTGTCTCGATACGTGACCGGATATGTCTATCCCTATCTCGTTCATGACCAAGACCGCGTTTTTGGATACCGGCTCGCCGCCCGCAAACAACCCCGCCGACGAAGTTTTAAAATCGGTTCCCTTCGCCATCGCTCTGAGTATTCCCTCGGCCATTGGGCTTCTGCAGGTGTTTCCGGTGCAGACGAACAATATGGAATTTACTGACTTTTCAGCTTTCGCGGCTTTTTCGGCCTCCGGGGCTTTTTCGGCTTCGGTATTCGTATCGCCCCGTTTGGCGTTCTCTTCATTCATCTCGCGTATATACTCGGAGGCCTTGATCACTCTGCCTCCCGCCGCGCGGTAGAGCCTGTTTCTGACCGCCGCCCAAAGCCCGCTGTCCGGGATCTCGGGCGCGAATATTATGCCCACGCCGTTTAAGTCCATCTCTCTAAGCGCCTTAAACAGGTTCCGCGCCGCTTCTTCGGCGGCTCTCATATCGCCCATCGAAATTATACATACGTCTGTATCCAGATCCTTTAAAACGGCCTCCTCTATCTGATCGAACGCCAGCAGACCGACCTTACGTTCTTTGGACGCCAATTTAACGCACTCCTCGACCTCTTCCACGCTGCCGCTCAAAACTATGACCTCCGCGTCGGGCGAATAGTGTTTGTACTTAAGTCCGGGAGATTTGACCTTCTCGTCCTTGCCGACCGACGCGACCGTCTTGACCTCGCCTATCAGCTTGGATATTTGTTTCTCGGTCACGCCGCCCGGACGGTATATGATCGCGCCGTCCCCGCTCAGATCTATGACCGTGGATTCAACGCCAACGTCGCAGTTTCCGCCGTTTATTATCACGGGAACGCGGCCGTTCATATCCTCGTATACGTGCTCGAAGGTAGTCGGGCTCGGTTTTCCCGATAGATTCGCGCTCGGCGCCGCCACGGGTACGCCAGCCTTTGCTATCAGTTCGCGCGCGACCGCGTTCGACGGCATTCTTATACCTACCGTATCCAGTCCCGCAGTGACTCCGCGCGGGATCTTATCCGACGCCTTTAATATCACTGTCAGAGGCCCCGGCCAGAAGTTTTCCATTAAAGTCTTCGCCTTATCCGATATTTCCAAAGCCAGACCGCTCAGCATTTCGTAGTCCGATATATGAACGATCAAAGGGTTGTCCGCCGGACGTCCCTTAGCCTCGAATATTTTTGAAACAGCTTCGGCGTCGAGCGCGTTCGCCCCAAGTCCGTATACCGTCTCCGTTGGAAAAACGACCAGGCCGCCGTCTTTTAGCGTCCGGGCCGCAATATCTATATCTTTCGGCATAATAACTTTAGTTTCCAAATTTATCATCCCTTTTTACTAATCCTGAGCTTTCAATTTCTCGCTCTGATCGGTGGTGATCAAAGCGTCGATGACCTCGTCCAGATCCCCGTTCATGAACTGGTCGAGCTTATACAGCGTAAGCCCGATCCTGTGATCGGTCACTCTGCCCTGAGGGAAGTTGTAGGTCCTGATCCTCTCGCTGCGGTCGCCCGTGCCGACCTGGCTCTTGCGATCCGCCGCTATGGCCGCGTTTCTCTCCTGTTCCATTTTATCGTACAGTCTCGAACGGAGCATCCTCATAGCCGCTTCGCGGTTCTTGTGCTGGCTGCGCTCGTCCTGACAGGTAACGACCATCCCGGTCGGCTTATGGGTTATTCTTATAGCCGACTCGGTCTTGTTGATGTGCTGACCGCCCGCGCCGCTTGAACGGTAGGTGTCTATTTCCAGATCGTCCGGATTTATCTCAACTTCCACCTCGTCCACCTCGGGCAATACCGCGACCGTTACGGTAGACGTGTGTATCCTGCCGCTCGACTCGGTCTCCGGCACGCGCTGTACTCTGTGAACGCCGCTCTCGAACTTGAGCCTGCTGTAGGCGCCCTCGCCGTTTATCATAAACGTGACCTCTTTTATCCCGCCTATGCCTATCTCATTCAGGTTAAGGACCTCGGTCTTCCAGCCCTTACTGTCCGCGTACATACTGTACATTCTGAACAGGTCTCCGGCGAACAGCGCCGCCTCGTCGCCGCCCGCGCCGCCTCTTATCTCGACCATAACGTTCTTGTCGTCGTTGGGGTCCTTGGGTAGCAATAATATCTTAAGCTCTTCTTCTATCCTGGCAATGTTCTCCTTGGCTTCCTTGGTCTCCTCGACCAGCATCTCCTTAAATTCCTTGTCGGTCTCGGGATCGTCCATCATTTCCTTGGCCTCGTCGATCGTCTGTTTATTCTTCTTATACTCTCTGTACTTTTCAACTATAGGCGTCATGTCGGAGTGTTCCTTACAGAGCTTGCGCCATGTCTCCTGGTCGGCGATAACTTCGGGGTCGCTTATTTTTCTCGATAATTCTTCAAACTGCTCTTCCAAAAATGATAATTTTTCAAACATCTATGACCTCTCCATTTCTGATCGATATATTTTCTAAGCAAAAGCAAATCAAGCCGGTTCGGCGAAAATCCGCCGCTCCCGCCGCTATAATTCGCCCCTCGATTTCGCTATCAAATAAGCGTTGATAAAGCCGTCCAAACCGCCGTCCATCACCGCGTCTACATTACCGGTCTCGTAGTTGGTTCTGTGATCCTTGACCATTCTGTAAGGCTGGAACACGTACGACCTTATCTGGTTTCCCCAGCCAATTTCGGTCTGAACGCCCTTTAAGTCCTCGATCTTCTCTTTCTGCTCCCGCTCCGCTATCTCTATCAGCTTCGACTTTAGCATCTTCATCGCCATATCCTTATTCTTGTGCTGACTGCGCTCGTTCTGGCAGGTCACCACCACCCCGGTCGGGATATGCGTGATCCTTATCGCCGACTCGGTCTTGTTGATATGCTGGCCGCCCGCGCCGCTCGCCCTGTAGGTGTCGATCTTCAGATCCTCTGAATTGATCTCAACGTCTATATTATCGTCTATCTCGGGCATGACTTCGCAGGACGCAAACGACGTATGCCGCCGCGCCGCCGAATCGAACGGCGATATCCTGACAAGCCTGTGAACGCCCTTCTCCGACTTTAAATAGCCGTAGGCGTTAAGTCCCTCTATCATAAAGGTTATGCTCTTTATCCCGGCTTCCTCGCCGTCTAAAAAGTCTATGACCTCGTGCTTAAAGCCTCTGCGCTCCGCCCACATCGTATACATTCTAAACAGCATCTGACACCAGTCCTGCGCCTCGGTGCCGCCGGCTCCCGCATGGAGCGTGACGATCGCGTTGTTTGCGTCGTATTTGCCTGAGAGCAACGTCTCGAGCTTCATATTCTCAAGATTCTCGGACAGTTCGTTATACCCCTGCTTGACCTCGTCCAACACGCTCTCGTCGTCCTCCTCGATCGCCAGAGCGACCAGGGTAGTAAGGTCCTCGTGAGTCGTCTCGAGCGCGCTGAATCTGTCTCTCTTATCCTTGAGTCCTTTTATCTTTTGCAGTATCTTTCCCGCGCTCTCCATATCGCTGTAGAAATCGGGCTGCATAGTTTTTTCTTCAAGCTCCTTAATATCTTTCTCGACTTGAGCTAAGTTAAAGTGAATCCCTCAGTTCTGTAATATCTTTCTTCATTCCTTCCAAGCCGAGCTTATACTCGTCAAAAGCTATCACGTTATCACTTCCATTCATATAGATTTTTTTATTAAACCAAACTACACAGGCCGGTTAGGCGCGGCCTGTGCAGATAAATTACTATATAGTACGCGCAAAACTACTACGCGTTCTGCTGGTCTTTTTCAAGGCAGCAGTTTTTATACTTTTTGCCTGAGCCGCACGGGCAAGGGTCGTTTCTGCCTATCTTAACGACTCTTCTCGACGGCTTTTTCTTGACCGTGCCGTCGCCGCCAAGATTCTCCGCCATCGGCTTCGCTACCTGCTGTCTCTCTATCTTCGACTGAGGTATTACGTGGAACAGATGCTTAACGGTATCTTCCTTAATACTCGCTATCATCTCTTCAAACATGTCCATAGCCTCGAACTTGTATTCCACAACAGGGTCGTGCTGACCGTAAGCCCTGAGGTTGATACCCTGTCTGAGCTGTTCCATGTTGTCGATGTGATCCATCCACTTTTGGTCTACCACTCTGAGCAGGATCACGCGCTCGATCTCGCGCATATTTTCGCCGAAGTCGGCTTCCTTCGTCTGATACTTCTTCTCCGCGTCCTCGAATATATACTCGGTAAGCCGTTCGTTCGTCATCTTATCGATCTCAACGTCGGTGAACTCCATGAATCCCTCGGGCATCTCGCCGAGCAAAGTCTCGAAATGCTCCTTCATTCCGTCCCAATCCCATTCCTCGGGCAGGGATTTATCTCCGACGTATAAATTGATCACTGCGGATATTACGTCTTTCAGCATATTCATGATATACGAACGCATATCGTCGCCGTCGAGCACCTGGTCGCGCTGCTTATATATCATCTCTCTCTGCTGGTTGTTAACGTCGTCGAACTGGAGCACGTGTTTTCTGATATCGAAGTTCTTACCCTCTACTCTCTCCTGAGCTGTCTCGATAGCGTTGGAGAGCATCTTGCTCTCGATCGCCTCGTCCTCCTCGAGTCCGAACGTGTTCATCACCTTATTTATACGCTCGGGCGCGAACAGACGCATCAAGTCGTCTTCTAAGGACAGGTAGAACTTGGACTTACCCACGTCGCCCTGACGTCCCGCGCGGCCTCGGAGCTGGTTGTCTATACGTCTGCTCTCGTGACGCTCGGTGCCCATTATGTTAAGACCTCCGGCGGCGAGTACTTCCTGCTGCTCCGGCTCGATCTCCTTCTTGAATTTTTCGTTTAGCTCGGAGAAGGTCTTTCTCGCCTCGATTATCTCCTCGTCGTCGGTCTCTGCAAAGCCCGTGGCCTGAACGATAAGTTCGTCCGTATAACCCATCTTCTCCATCTCGTGTCTCGCCATAAACTCGGCGTTACCGCCAAGCACGATATCGGTACCGCGGCCGGCCATGTTCGTCGCGATCGTGACCGCGCCCTTTTTACCCGCCTGCGCTACTATCTCGGCCTCTTTATCGTGGAACTTAGCGTTGAGCACGTTGTGCTTGATACCGCACTTTCTGAGCATTTTGCTGAGTTTTTCCGACTTTTCTATCGACACCGTGCCGATAAGCACCGGCTGCCCCTTTTCGTGAGCCTCTTTCGTGGCCTCGATCACGGCGCGGAACTTAGCGTCCTCGGTCTTATATATGCTGTCCGGCTCGTCGATCCTGATCATCGGCTTGTTCGTCGGTATTACTATAACGTCCAGCTTGTAGATCTCCTGGAACTCGTCCTCCTCGGTCTGCGCGGTACCGGTCATACCCGACAGTTTTCCGTAGAGTCTAAAGTAGTTCTGGAAAGTTATGGTCGCCAGCGTCTTGCTCTCATGCTCGACCTTAACGCCTTCCTTTGCCTCTATCGCCTGATGAAGTCCGTCGTTATAGCGTCTGCCGAACATCATACGTCCGGTAAACTCGTCTACTATGATGACCTCGCCGTCTTTTACGACATAGTCCCTGTCCTTCTTCATAACGCCTATCGCCTTGATCGCCTGGTTTATGTGATGCGACAAAGTCATGTTGGCCGGGTCTGTGAGGTTGTCGATATGGAACGCTTCCTCGGCCTTTTTAACGCCGCGCGGCGTGAGCATAGCGGTCTTGGCCTTCTCGTCTACGATATAGTCGTAGTTGTCGTATTCCTCGTCGTCCTCCACCTCTACTTTAGAATCGGTCTCGACGACCTTTTTAAAGCTCAAGGTCTTCGCAAAGCGGTCGGCCTGTTCGTAGAGGTCGGTCGATTTATCGCCCTTACCGGAAATGATAAGCGGCGTTCTCGCCTCGTCTATCAAGATACTATCGACCTCGTCGACTATAGCGTAGTTATGTCCTCTTTGAACCTTGTTTTCCTTGTATATTACCATGTTATCGCGCAGATAGTCGAAGCCCATCTCGTTATTGGTGCCGTAGGTTATATCGGCGTTATACGCTTCTTTTCTCGCGGCGTTGTCCTTTTCATGGATAATAAGTCCGACGCTGAGACCTAAGAAGTTATAGAGCTTGCCCATCCATTCGCTGTCGCGCTTTGCAAGATAGTCGTTGACCGTAACTATATGCACGCCCTTGCCGGTGAGCGCGTTCAAATACGCGGGCAGCGTAGCCACCAGCGTCTTACCTTCGCCCGTTTTCATCTCGGCGATCCTGCCCTGATGCAGCACGATGCCGCCTATTACCTGAACCCTAAAATGTTTCATTCCCAGAACGCGCCACGAAGCCTCGCGGCAGACCGCAAACGCCTCGGGAAGAATGTCGTCCAAAGTCTCGCCGTTTTTAAGGCGTTCCTTGAACTTGCCGGTCATAGCCTTTAATTCGGAGTTCGATTTGGCCTCCATCTCGGACTCGAGCGCCATGACCGCGTCGGCGATGGGATATATCTTCTTAAGCTCCCTGTCGCTGTAGGTCCCGATAACCTTTTCTATCATACTTTTTAAACCCATTTTATACCTCCACACACCGCGCATACCGCGGTATTGTCAGATTTTTTATTTGTCAAATATACTCTAACGTCTCAAGCGCCGCAAAATGGAAAGCTATCCCAAATTACGGCTTTAATGTTTATTATAACTCTTTTGGCGCGGTATTGCAAGTAAAATATATACAAATTATATTTTTATTAAATCGCTGTATAAAAATGTCCATAAAACATATTTCCCACACGCTCGCCTCGATATATCGCGTACATTTAGACCAAACGCCGCCGCTCATATCGAACGAATATAACCGAAACTCTATCTTGCTTTAAGCCGTATCGTCTCCCGCTGCGCATAAACTCAGTCGCCGAATATCTCGGGCGCGTCGATCATATCGCCGATCTTTTGGATCGATTCGGTCTCGTTCCGCGTCTTCAAAAAGTCGCGCACCGCGCTTTCGACCTGTTCGACCTCTTTCTTAAACCCGTCGGCCGACAGTCTGAACGCCCCGTTTCCGAGTATTATAAGCTGTTCGAGTCCGTCCGAGGTCGCGACCCTGACCCGATGTTTTTTGCTCAGCTTATGCGTCACTTTTTCTATATACATGTCCGCGGTCTCCGCTTCTTTTGTGTAGACCACGTTTATGTTGTTCACCTTTTCGACCTCGCCCGGGTTGTTCTTGACCTTATACGCGTCGAATACCAGTATCACCTCGCACTGCCTTACGCCCTGGTAATTGCAGAGTATCTCGATAAGCTCCTCTCTCGCCGCCTCGAGGCTCTCCTCGGCGAGCGCCTTAAGTTCGTCCCACGCGAAAATTATGTTGTAGCCGTCTACCAAAAGATACTCGGGTCCTTGCGGTGCGGGCTTCGGTTTATACGGCTTACTTGTATTCTTCGTATGCGTCCTCGGCGTATACATCGCCGACTCTGTCCGTCTTTGGATCGGTCCGTAGGTTCGCTCGAAGATCTTTATCAATTCCTTATCCTCGGCCACTCTGTCTATATACTCGGATATCCTCTGTCTGGTAACGCTCCGCGCTATAGGCTCGTCGAGCTCCTCTTTTAAAACGCTCTCAAGATGCATATACTCCGGAACCTTATCCCACTTGACCGCAAACCCGGCGCCGTGGGAACAGAACACCGAATCGGCGGGGTTGTCTAAGTCGTTATCCGCGCTGTAGCCGATCTCCTCGATCACTTCGTCCGGGTTATGGCACTTATCGTAGCCTTTTAGAGTACAGCTCAGCCGTCCCTTTCCCCTGGTGTAGCCTATCACCTCGCTGTGATAGTCGCGCATAGTCGCTACCGGCGCCGTTCCTCTTATAACGGTCGTCTCGCCGTTTTGCTCCGGCGCGGAAAACGAGTCGCACATCTGCTGTATATCGGTCATCGCCTTGCCGACGGTCTCGGAAGGAACTTCGAGCCTAAATTCATACCACGGCTCGAGCAGGACGCTTTCGGCCGATCTGAGTCCCTGCCTTACCGCCCTGTAGGTGGCCTGACGAAAATCTCCGCCCTCGGTATGCTTCTGGTGAGCGCGCCCCGAGGCGAGTATTATCTTGACGTCGGTCAGCGGCGAACCGGTGAGTACGCCGACGTGCGTCTTCTCCTCCAAATGAGTGAGGATAAGCCTCTGCCAGTTTCTGCTCAATTCGTCCTCGCTGCACGCGGTCGAGAAATGTATCCCGCTCCCGCGCTTTCCCGGCTTTATTATAAGATGCACCTCCGCGTAATGCCGGAGCGGCTCGTAGTGACCCACGCCCTCGACCGTATTCGCTATGGTCTCCTTATAGGCGATATTCCCTCTGCCGAACTTAACGTCCATACCGAACCTCTCGAGAATTATCCGCTTCAGCACCTCGAGCTGGACCTCGCCCATAAGCTGAAGATGTATTTCCTGGAGCTGTTCGTTCCACATAACGTGAAGCTGCGGATCCTCCGACTCGAGCTTCTTAAGATTTATTAGCGCGGTGTGCGCGTCGCACCCGTCCGGCAGTTCTACGCTGTAGGTCAGAACCGGCTCGAGCGCGGGGCTTTCGCAGTCGCTCTCGACTCCGAGACCCTCGCCCGGAAACGTCTTGGTAAGTCCGGTAACCGCGCAGACCGTTCCGGCGGGCGCCTGTTCGATAGTTTTATATTTAGCGCCCGAATAGACCCTTATCTGGTTTACCTTCTCTTCCCATTCCTCGCTATCGGCGCCCGAGCCGCCGAGCGTTTCTTTAACGCTTAAAACGCCGCCGGTCACTTTTAAATGAGTGAGTCTGTTTCCCTGCTCGTCCTCGCTGATCTTAAAAACCTTAGCGGCAAATTCTTCGTAAAATACCGTCGGAGCCGTATATCTGTCTATCCCCTCGAGAAATTCCTTCACTCCGTCGTTTTTCAGCGCGGAGCCGAAATAACAGGGAAACAGCTTCCTCTCTGAGATCGCCTTTCTTATCGCCTCGTCTCCGACCTTGCCGGTATCTAAGAACTCCTCCGTCATCGAATCGTCGCATACCGCGACGTTCTCCATAAATTCGCCGGTATCCGCGCCGGAGCTGAAGTCCACGCATTTTTTATCCAGCCTATCCTTAAGCTCGCCGAGCAGAGAATCGCGCTCCGCGCCGGCAAGATCCATCTTATTCACGAACAAAAATACCGGAACGCCGTATCTCTTGAGCAGCTTCCACAGCGTCTCGGTGTGGCTTTGTACGCCGTCCGAACCGCTTACGACGAGTATCGCGTAATCGATCGCGTTCAGCGTGCGTTCCATCTCGGTCGAAAAATCGACGTGTCCCGGCGTATCGAGCAGCGTAAACTCCGATTCGTTGAATCTGAGTATAGCCTGTTTGGAGAAGATCGTTATCCCGCGGTCTCTCTCTATCTCGTGCGTGTCCAAAAAAGCGTCGCCGTGGTCGACGCGCCCGATCTTTCTTATCTCTCCGGCCGCGTACAGCAGCCCCTCGGAGAGCGTCGTCTTTCCTGAATCAACATGGGCTAATATCCCAATCGCCAATCTCTTCATATTATCCTTTTATCTTCCAATCTTTAACGCATTATTGTTATATCCTATCGTTTTCCGATATATTTGCATTATATCCCGCCGATCTTTAACTCAATGCGATATTTTTATTCTGTTCGTTCTCCGGCGCTCCTTTTATCCTCGCCGGAGTCGGCTCGCCCGCCTTAACTCCGCGAACCGACATTTTGCGTCTCTATTATACCTAAAAAATCCGCGAAGTCAAGTTTTTGTATGACAATAACAAAACCGATACTGCTCTTTGGGCAATACCGGCTCTATGTAAAACTAATCCTGCTTATCCTCCTCGACGGGCTCCGGCTCGCTGACTGTTATCCGTATTTTAGAAACCCGCCTGCCGTCCATTTCGGTAACGACCACGTCGCAGTTTTCATAGCTGAAGCTGTCGCCGACTACCGGAAGCTTTTCAAGACGGTCCATCACCCAGCCCGAGATCGTGTTGTAATCGTCGTCGTCTTCAAGCTCGATGCCGAGTTCGTCGTCGAGCACGTCCGAATTCGCGCTCCCCAATATCTCGTACACGTTATCTGAGATCTGTTTAAACTCTTCAACGACCTCGTCGTGTTCGTCCCAGATCTCGCCGACAAGCTCTTCGAGTATGTCTTCGAGCGTGATTATCCCAACAGTGCCGCCGTACTCGTCCGTAACGACCGCAAAATGCGTCTTCGTACCCTGCAACCGTTTTATAAGCTTCGATATTTTCATCGACGGGGATATAAAGACGACCGGTTTTATTATATCCTCGACCGATTTTCTGTCGTCGTAAAGCGACGCGAATAGATCTTTCTGATGCACTACGCCCACTATATTATCGACGCTGTCGCGGTAAACCGGCAGTCTCGAATATCCGCTTTCTATGAAAAGGTTTATCAGCGCGTCCTTGCTCTGAGCGAGATCGAACGCCGTCACGTCTATTCTCGGCGTCAATATATCCTCCGCGTCCAGATCCTTAAACTCTATAGCGCTCTTTATAAGATCGCCCTCGTGGCTGTCGAAACCGCCCTCGTTTTGCGCCTCGTCCACTATGGTCAAAAGCTCTTGCTCGGTTATGCCCTTATCCTCGGTCGACTTGAACACCATATTGAGCAGTTTTTTCCACTGTGAAAACAAGAAGTTCAAAGGCGTAAAGATAACGCATATGACCGACATTGGCTTCGCAAAATTAAGAGCCACCTTTTCGGGCGATTCCTTAGCTATACTCTTCGGCGAGATCTCCCCGAAGATCAATATTAATATCGTCATAACGACCGTGGAGATCGTAGGTCCCATGTTATTGCCAAAAATTTGTACAAAAAACACGGTCGCGATCGACGACGCCGCGATATTAACTATATTATTTCCTATCAGCAGCGAAGATAGAAGCCTGTCGTAATTCTCCGACAGCTTAAGGGCTATACTCGCCCGCTTGTCGCCTTCGCTTGCTAAATTCTTAACTCGTATCCGATTAAAGGCAGAAAAGGCCGTCTCCGTAGATGAGAAAAAAGCCGAGAATGAAATCAAGACAATCAGCCAAACTGCCAACCAGACGCCACCGTCCATATTAGGTGTTTCCCCCTTTTTGAATTATAAGATTAAAGTTATTCTCTATACTCAAAATATATAGATAAAAATATTTTATCATATAACTCTATCTATTTCAAGTATATCAAACATAAATTGTCTAATATGCTGAAATCATCAACGTATTTATATCGTTTTAACCTTATTATAATAATAATTTCATTAAAATTCCAATGGATATACTTACGATTTTTCACGACGACAATCAAACCGCAATATTTTATATCCCTCTTTCCAAATAGCTCTGCGCCGTAATCTCTTTAATAACAATATAGATCCCTTCAAAATAGATAAAGGGCTCGCGCAAAGCGAACCCAATAAATATCTATTTAAGCCTTTACGACCTTTAAGAAAGTCTTCTTACCCTTTTTCAGAACCATATGTCCTTCGCCGAAAAAGTCGTTATCTATTACCATATCGACAGAAGTCGCCTTTTCGCCGTTTACCGAAAGGCCATTCTGCTGGATAAGACGTCTGCCCTCGCCCTTGGACGGAACAAGACCTACCTCGACCATGAGATCGAGTATGTTTACGCCCTCGTCTATCTTAGCCGCCGGGATCTCCGCGCTCGGCATGTTGTCGGTATTTCCGCCGCCGCTGAATATCGCGGTCGCCGCGTCGTTGGCCTTCTTAGCCTCTTCTTCGCCGTGGACCATCTTGGTGACCTCGTAAGCCAAAACGCATTTCACCTTATTAAGCTCCTGACCCTCGAGCTTCTCATACTCTGCGATCTGCTCGAGCGGTAGGAAGGTGACCAGTTTAAGCAGTCTTATTACGTCCTTATCGTCAACGTTTCTCCAATACTGGTAGAACTCGTACGGGCTGACCTTTTCGGGATCGAGCCACAGCGCGCCCTTTTCGGTCTTACCCATCTTCTTGCCCTCGGACGTGGTGAGCAGGGTAAAGGTCATGCCGTAGGCCTGCTTGCCTTCCTTTCTTCTGATAAGCTCTATGCCGCCTATTATATTCGACCACTGGTCGTCTCCGCCGAATTCCATAATACATCCGTAATCCTTGTACAGCTTATAGAAGTCATAACCCTGCATAAGCATGTAATTAAATTCAAGGAACGAAAGCCCTTTTTCGAGCCTGGTCTTAAAGCACTCCGCAGTCAACATTCTGTTGACCGAAAAATGCACTCCAACCTCGCGCAGGAAATCCACGTAGTTAAGCTTTAGCAGCCAGTCCGCGTTGTTTACCATTATCGCCTTGCCGTCGCTGAAGTCGATTATCTTGGACATCTGCTTTTTGAAGTTATCGGCGTTATGCTGTATGACCTCCTGAGTGATCATCGGGCGCATATCCGTCTTGCCAGTCGGATCTCCAACCATCGTCGTTCCGCCGCCCAGGAGTATTATCGGTCTGTGTCCGGCGTTTTGCATATGCTTCATGACTATAAGCTGCATAAAATGTCCGATATGCAGACTGTCGGCGGTCGGGTCGAACCCTACGTAAAACGTTACTTTCTCCTTGCCGAGGATCTCTCTGATCTCGTCCTCGTGCGTGGTCTGAGCTATTAGTCCGCGCTCTTTAAGCGTATCAAAAACGTTATTACTCATCTTTTACCTCTCCGTATATTTTAAATTTAATTATTATCCAAATCTTCGACGCTCTCTATAAGCTCTATGCCCAGTTCGTCGAGCTGTTTCTTATCGACCCTGCACGGGGTCTCGGTCATAGGCTCCGAAGCGTTCTGCACTTTCGGGAACGCGATTATATCCCTTATCGAATCGCAGCCCGCCATGATCATAACGAGCCTGTCCAATCCGTAGGCGAGTCCGCCGTGCGGCGGCGTTCCGTACTTGAACGCCTCGAGAAGATATCCGAATCTCTCCCACGCCTCTTCCTTAGTAAAACCGAGCGCCTCGAACATGGTCTCCTGAAGATCGGAGTTATATATCCTAAGACTTCCTCCGCCTATCTCGTTGCCGTTTAGGATTATATCATAAGCCTTAGCTCTGACTTTCTGCGGCTCGGTCTTAAGCATCGGTATATCCTCGTCCACCGGATGCGTAAACGGATGGTGCTTTGCGACGTATCTGTCCTCCTCCTCGGAGTATTCAAACAGCGGGAAGTCGGTCACCCACAAAAAGTTAAACTTGCTCTTGTCGATCAGGTCGAAACGTCTCGCCACTTCAAGCCTCAGATTTCCAAGCGCGTCGTAGACTATCTCGTCCTTGTCCGCAATGATGAGCAGCGCGTCGCCCGGCTTCGCGCCGGTCTTTTTGAGGATAGCGCCGATCTCGTCCTCGCTTAAAAACTTGGCTATCTGAGAACGCAGACCGCCGTCTTCCTCGACGACGATCCACGCCATGCCCTTCGCGCGGTAGGTCTTAACATATTCGCCGAGCGAATCCAAAACTTTACGTTTCATCTGAGGACCGAGTCCCTCCGCGTTTATACAACGAACGCTGCCGCCGTTTTCTATCGCGCCCGAGAATACTTTAAATCCGCAGCCTTTCACTTCGTCGGATATATCAATAAACTCCATACCGAATCTTGTATCCGGCTTATCGGAGCCGAACCTGTCCATCGCCTCGCTGTAAGGCAGTCTTATAAACGGGGTCTCGATATCCATATCAAGACATTCTTTAAAGACGGTCTTCAAAAAGCCCTCGTTCACCTCTATGATATCGTCGATATCTACAAAGGACAACTCCATGTCGAGCTGTGTAAATTCCGGCTGTCTGTCGGCGCGCAGATCCTCGTCTCTGAAACATCTTACGACCTGAAAATACCTGTCGTAGCCCGCGAGCATCAGCATCTGCTTATACTGCTGCGGCGACTGCGGGAGCGCGTAGAAACTGCCGGGATGCACCCTGCTCGGCACCAAATAATCGCGCGCGCCCTCCGGCGTGCTCTTTACCAGCATCGGCGTTTCTATCTCAAGAAAGCCCCTCTTGTCAAAATAGTCGCGCGCGGTCTTTGCGACCTTGTGGCGCAGTATCATATTCCTCTGCATATCCGGACGTCTTAAGTCAAGGTACCTGTATTTAAGGCGCAGCGCGTCGTTTGTGTCGCTGTCTTCCTCGATATAAAACGGCGGGGTCTCGGAGGAATTGAGTATTCTGAGTTCCGTAACGAACACCTCTATCTCTCCGGTCGGCATCTCCTTGTTTATATTCTGCTCGTCTCTGAGCAGTACCTTGCCTTTGACCGCGACCACATATTCGCTTTTAAGTCTCTCGGACTTTTCAAAGACGTCCCTGTCCGTGTCGTCGTTAAACGCGAGCTGAACGATACCCGTTCTGTCTCTGAGCGTAACGAAATTAACTCCGCCGAGCTTGCGGTTCCTCGCAACCCAGCCGGTCAGAACTACTTCCCGTCCGGCGTCCTTTGCCGTCAGGGTTCCGCACATATCGGTGCGCTTCAGCCCCTGCATATTTTCAAAATTCATGTTGATTCCCCTTTATGTTAATTTAATTCATACGATCGTATAACGCGGGCGAGTTCCTTACTCCAAAAGCCGTAACTCTTGTTATTCAAACGCTCTTAGAAACCGCGCAAAATATATAATATCTTAATCAAACTATCGCGTAATATATCTCCTCGACGTCTAAGGCCACCTCGGTCGTCTCGCCCGTCTCCATGTTCTTGAGCTTCGCCGTTCCTTTTTCGACTTCGTCGTCGCCCAACACTATACTAAATTTGGATCTCAGTTTATTCGCATACTTCATCTGAGCTTTGACGCTTCTTTGGCATAAGTCGCGCTCCGCCCAGACGTCGCGGTTCCTAAGTCCGTATACGATCTTCTGCGCCTCCATATCGGCCGCTTCGCCAAGCGCCGCAACGAACAGAGCCGGTCCTTCTTTCACGGACGTATCGAGACCCTGCTTCTTTATTATAAGGATAAGCCGTTCTATACCGAGCGCAAAGCCTATTCCGTCGGTCGGTTTTCCGCCGAGCTCCTCGACGAGACCGTTGTACCTGCCGCCGCCGCAAACCGTAGACTGAGCGCCGAGAGCGTCGGAGGTTATCTCGAACACCGTTCTCGTGTAATAGTCCAGACCGCGGACGATACCGGGATCGATATTATATTCTATCCCCACTTCGTCCAAATATCTCTTCAGCGCGTCGAACTCCGTTCTGCACTCGTCGCATAAATAGTCGAGCATGACCGGCGCGCCCTTCGCTATCTTCCCGCATTCCGGAGACTTACAGTCGAGTATCCTCATCGGGTTCTTATCGAGCCTCTCCAAACAGGTGTCGCAGAGCGAATCCCTGTAGCGCTCGAAATACTCGCGCAGCTTTTGGTTATACTCCGCGCGGCATTTTGGGCAACCTATACTGTTGATATTGAGCTTTAAGCCGGTCACTCCCAAGGTATCGAAGAATTTCAGCGCGAGCGTGATAACTTCCGCGTCCGTAGCCGTGGACGTACCGCCGAAACACTCCGTCCCGAACTGATGGAACTCTCTGAGTCTGCCCGACTGCGGTTTTTCGTATCTGTAGCATGATATCAAATAGAAAAGCTTAGTCGGCTGAGGGTTGGCGTAAAGCGAATTTTCAAGGTAGCTCCTGACTACCGAAGCCGTTCCCTCAGGTCTCAGCGTTATGCTTCTTCCGCCCTTATCCTCGAATGTGTACATCTCCTTTTGAACCACGTCGGTGGTGTCGCCCACGCCCCTGTTAAAGAGCGCGGTATCTTCGAACACCGGCGTCCTTATCTCGCTGTATCCGTAGGTTTTGCAGATACTGCGCGCCGTATCCTCGATCACCTGCCAAAGTTCGCAATCCTCCGGCAAAATATCCTCTGTGCCTCTCGGTTTATTTATCATTTCTATCTTCCATTGCCTTTCCGCTCACAAGTATGTCGTTTATACGTCTAACAAATCGTCCTTAAGCTCCCCCGCCGTGAGCGAGCGTGGGCGCGCTTAGCTATTATAGATCTGGCGCGCGTCTCTCTTGACCAGAAGCGCCGCGAAGTTATTTGACAATATTCCTCAAAACGCCTATCCCCTCTATCTCTACCTCGACCGTATCGCCGACCTGCATCGGGCCGATCCCGTCCGGCGTGCCCGTGGTGATTATATCCCCGGGGTTAAGCGTCATTATCTCAGAAATAGCCGACACCAAAAAGGAAGTGTCGAAAATGAAATGTTTCGTATTGGAATGTTGCTTGACCTCGCCGTTGAGTCTCGTCTCGATCTCAAGATTATCCGGGTCGAGCTCCGTCTCTATCACCGGACCTATCGGAGAAAACGTGTCGAAGCCTTTCGCCCTAGTCCACTGAGAATCTATCTTCTGCAAGTCTCTCGCGGTCACGTCGTTTAAGCACGTGCAGCCGAATATATAGTCCTTGGCCTCGGCGCGGCTTACGTTTTTTGCGGTCTTGCCGATAACGATCGCCAGCTCGCCCTCGTAATCGACGCGGCTTGAAGAAGCCGGATACACGATCGCCTCGCCGTCCGCTATCACCGCCGTCGTAGGCTTATAAAACAGCGCCGGAAAATCCGGAAGTTTGAGGTCGAGCTCGTTTGCGTGATCCGCATAATTAAGGCCTACGGCCACTATTTTACTCGGCTCGCAGGGGGCGAGCAACTTGACCGAACTTAAATCGACCTCTACGTTGCTAAGCGAGAAATAATCGAAAATATTACCCTCGATCAGGATCGCCTTATCGTCTCTCACCTCGGCGTAATACTCCTCGCCGCCGTATACGACTCTTGCAAATTTCATAGCGTTCACTCCCAATATAAAAACTTTTTATCTAAATTGATTTTCCAATGAATAATGTTAACAAATTATGTCGTTTTTGTCAACACGATTATATAATAAAAGGACGTTTTAAAGTAAAACGCCCCGGTTATAATACGTCATATATATCCCGACGACTTCATACTCAGCCAATCGTCGCCGCCTATGATTATGTGATCAAGCAAAATACAGCCTATCGCTTCAAGATTGCTGCTTATAATTTTAGTCATGTAAATATCGTGTTCGGATGGATCGACGTTGCAGCTCGGATGATTATGTACCATAACGACATACTTAACGTTGCTGTCGATAGCCTCGTTTAAGATAACCGACTCGCCCAGATCCGTTCTGGACACGTCGCCTTCCGAAACGACCTTGCGCTTGATGATATAACGGCCCTCGTCCAGGAAAAAGCTGATCAGCTTTTCACGCTTATTGTCGTAAAAATATGTTTTAGCATATTCCACGACCACGCCCGAACTTTTAAAGCAGGCGCTGTTCTTCTTGAAATACCCCTTCTTGGAACGCTCGATTGCGCCGCTGAGCGGAGCGAGGATGGTCAAAAAGTTTGCGACCTTCTCGCCGACGCCGTCTACTTTCATCAGTTCTTCCTTATCGGCTATCGTAACTTCGTAGATCGAACCGAATCTATGAAGCAATTCGTGAGCAAGCTCGTTGGTATTCACCCTTGGCAATATTGTAAACAACAGCATCTCAAGCTGTTCATGCTCCGGAAGGTCTTCGAACCTCATATGCTTAAGCTTAGCCCACATTCTGGCTCTGTGTCCGGCGTGTACGTTTCTCTTAGGCTTTTTAGCCGTTTGGCCGCCGGATCCGCTTAGCTTTTTACCGTCGGTCATATTATTTTATTTTTCTGCTGCCCGGCTTCACCAGCGGTATCTCGCCGCTCTTACAGATCGGGCACTCGTCGGCCTCGTACGACGTTATATCCATCGAAAACGCGCTCTTATAAGGAACGCCGAAATCTATCTTTCCGCCCGTTCTGTCCACGATCGAGCCGATCCCCACTATCTCGCCGCCAGCCTCTTTAACGAGCTCCATTACCTCTTTTACGCTTCCGCCGGTCGTCACCACGTCCTCGACGATCAGTACGCGCTGACCTTTCTCGATCGTAAAGCCGCGTCTTAAGGTCATATTTCCGTCCTCGCGCTCGGCGAATATATTTTTAACGCCAAGCTGACGGCCTACCTCGTACGCCATCTGGATCGCACCGATAGCCGGACCTATTACCAGCTCGACGTTGTCGTCCTTGTACTTCTCGACAAGCTCGGCGCACAGCGGCACGCTGTATTTGGAGTACTGGAATATCTTAGCGCACTGCATGTACCTGTCGCTGTGCCGTCCCGAAGTGAGCAGAAAATGTCCCTCGAGCAGGACTCCGGCCTCTTTTAGCATTTCGATGATCTCTTCTCTTGTCAATTCTATCAACTCCTATATTTGTAAATTAATTATGTTCGGTTTAAAATAATCGCGGCGCCCGCTTAGTTCATCTCGACCTTGCCGACTATATCGCTTATCGACGCAAAGCCGTTCTTGTCCAAATAATCGCCGATACCGTTTCTGACCTTTATCCAAGCGTAAGGATCGACCAGTCCGGCCGTCCCGACCGCTACGGCGTCGGCGCCCGCGAGGAAAAATTCTATCGCGTCTTCGGCCGTGGTTATTCCGCCCATACCGATTATGGGAAGCTTGACCGCCTGTCTGACCTGATACACCATCCTGACCGCTATCGGCATTACCGCCGGACCCGACAGCCCGCCCATATTGTTTTTCAGCGCTGGCTTTCTGGTATTTATATCTATCTTCATTCCTAAAAGCGTATTTATAAGCGATACCGCGTCGGCTCCGCCCGCCTCCGCGGCGCGAGCCATCTCGGCTATGTCGGTAACGTTAGGCGAGAGCTTAACGATCAGAGGGACTTTAGCCGCCTTCTTTACGCTCTTCGTGACCTTTTCGACCATCTTCGCGTCGGTGCCGAACGCCATTCCGCCCTCTTTGACGTTAGGGCAGGATATGTTGAGTTCGAGCATATCGACCTTATCATCAAGGATCTGCGTCACCTCGACGTAATCCTCAATCGTCGAACCGGCCAGATTGGCGATCAGCTTAGTGTCGTAGTTTCTGAGCCACGGCAGAACATATTCTATAAAATGCTCCGCGCCCGGATTCTGAAGTCCGACGCTGTTTAGGATGCCCTGGTTCGTCTCCGCGATCCTGGGCGACTCGTTGCCCCTTCTCTCGACCGCGGACAGCGCCTTAAGACAGATCGCGCCCAGTCCGGACAGATCGAAATACTCCGAATATTCGCGTCCGAAACCGAACGTTCCCGACGCGGTCGTCACCGGGTTCTTCCATTCGACTCCGGCTATGTTTACTTTAAGATCAGCCATCCCATTCTACCTCCTCGCCGTAAAATATAGGACCGTCCTTACATACGCGTCTGCGCTCTCCGCCCTTGACGGTGCAGGTGCAGGTAACGCAGGCTCCGACGCCGCAGCCCATTCTCTCCTCCATCGAGACCTGACATAGAATATCGTTCTCCTGCGCTATCTCGGAGACGATCTTCATCATCGGCTTAGGTCCGCAGGTAAATATAGCCTTGACCTTATTCGATTCGACGATATTCTTGAGTATATCGGTTATGAATCCGTGGTAGCCCATACTGCCGTCGTCGGTCGAGATAAACACGTTTTTCGTTACCGGCTCGAACTCGTCGGTCATTATCACCGCGTCCGCGTTCCTGAAGCCGAGCAGTACCGAAGCGCGCCCGTTCAGGCTTTTAGCGAGTCCGAGCAGCGGGAAAATGCCTATGCCCCCTCCCACGAGGACTATCTCCCCGTCGTCGCTTTCGTCCGCCGGCTCCGCGTCGCTCAGGATAAATCCGTTGCCGAGCGGACCCAATACGTCCAGCTCGTCTCCGACCTTGCTCTCGGCCAGCGCCGCCGTTCCCTTGCCTCTTACTTCAAATATGAATCTTAGATATTTTTTGTCTATGATATCCGCTATGCTTATCGGTCTGCGAAGATACGTACCGCCTTCACATAGAACGTGCACGAACTGTCCCGGCGCTGCCTTAGCCGCCATCTCGGGGCTGAGCACGGTGAAATCGTATATGTTTGCGGCCAGCTTCGCCTTGCTAACTAATTCACAAATCATAAGAATCTCCATTCCGCCGCAAACGCGGCAAAGTAATTATTTTTTTCTCTCTTATTTACCAACTATTGGATCGCCGCTACGATATCGTCGCGCATACGTATAGCTTCGGCGCGCGCCGCTTCGCCAAGCTCGCCGCCGTTTTTCTGGTAGGCGCACATAATAGATCTCGAGGCGTTGACGATCGCTCCGAGACCGTCCTGATTGAAGCTCTTAGCCACGTCCTCGGCCTTTCCGCCCTGAGCGCCGTAACCCGGCACAAGGAAGTATGTCCTCGGCATCTGGAGTCTCAGCTTCTCCGCCTGCTCGGGATAGGTAGCTCCGACCACGGCGCCGACCGCGCTGTATCCGTGCTTGCCTATTTGCTCGCTTCCCCATTTCTTGACGAGCGCCGCCATATGCTCGTATATATACTTGCCGTCGGCCTTTAAGTCCTGAAGCTCGCCGGACGATTTGTTCGAGGTCTTTACCAGCACGAATATACTCTTTTTATTCTGCGAGCACTGACCGACAAACGGCTCGACGCCGTCCGTTCCAAGATACGGATTGACGGTCATCGAATCGGCTCCGAAAGCGGGATAACCCTTTCCGCCTATCTCCGTCTTGCCGAGATACGCCTTAGCGTACGCCTCGCTGGTCGCGCCTATGTCGCCGCGTTTAGCGTCTAAAATAACGTACATGCCTTTGCTCTTAGCGTATTCGATGGTCTCGCGCAGACACTTTATCCCCTCTATGCCATACATCTCATAGTAAGCGCTCTGCGGCTTGACCGCCGGAACGATGTCGCAGAGCGAATCGATCAGCCGTTTATTGAACTCTAAGATAGCCGCCGCCGCTCCCTCAAAGTTCTCTCCGTATTTTTCAAACGCTTCTTCCTTCATCCGCTCGGGCACATAATCGAGCTTCGGATCCAAGCCCGCGACGGTTGGGTTCTTCTTCTCTAAAATCTTGTCGATCAACGAATCAATCATTATAAATTATCTCTCCTTGTTCAGTTTATATTACGCATAATATCATAGCTTATCCGCTCGCGCCCGTTTCAAGGCCGTATGCGTAAATCGTATATATCCAATTGTTGCCAAATTATTTTATATAATTCGCGGCAAAGTAAAATCCGTATCCAATAAAAACGCATCTTTTGTCGGCGCGCGTCCGCTTAAGCGCTTAGCGCCGCGCAATCTGCAATCGCGCATAGATCACGCCTTATAAACGACCCTGCCGCCCAAGACGGTGTACATGACCTTGCCGAAAAGCTTCATCCCGTCGTACGGACAATTCTTACTCTTCGAGGCGAATTTGCTCGCGTCTACGGTATATTCGTTATCCATATCGAATATCGCTATATCGGCCGGCGCTCCGACGCTCAAACTTCCAGCGTCGATACCTATTATCTCCGCGGGAGCCGCGCTCATCTTCTCGATAAGCTGGCTCAGCGTAAGCTCGCCCGTTTTGACGAGTTTTGTTATTCCCAATGGAAGCGACGTCTCGAGTCCGATTATGCCGTTCATCGCCAGACTGAACTCAAGCTCTTTCTCGTCGTAATGATGCGGAGCGTGGTCGGTCGCTATCGCGTCTATCGTACCGTCCTTAAGTCCCTCGATTACGGCCGCGACGTCGTCGTCGTCTCTGAGCGGAGGGTTCATCTTCGCGTTCGTGTTATAGCCGTCTACCGCCTTCTCGGTCAGCGAGAAGTAATGCGGAGCCGTCTCGCAGGTTACCTTAGCGCCCCGTTTCTTAGCCTGACGTATGGCGTCGATCGAGTTTCTTGTGCTGACATGGCAAACGTGCAGTCTCGCGCCGCATTCCTCGGCGATCAAAACGTCTCTCGATATAGCTACGCTCTCGGCGCATTTGGGTATCCCTCTAAGCCCGAGATAGGTGGACATATACCCCTCGTTCATACAGCCGCCGTCCACAAGATCCAAGTCCTCGCTGTGGCTCATCACCGGAATGTCGAACATCTTGGAATACTCCAAAGCCCTGCGCATAAGCGACGGGGTCAGCACCGGACGGCCGTCGTCGGATATCCCAACGGCTCCGGCGTCTTTAAGCTCGCCAATCTCGGTGAGCTCCTGACTTTTAAGCCCCTTGGTGATGCAGGCCGTCGTATAGACGTTGGTAAGACCTACTTCTTTTCCCTTATCTATCACATATTTAACCAGCGCCGCGTTATCTATGACCGGGTTGGTGTTCGGCATGCAGACCACGCTTGTCACGCCGCCCTGAGACGCGGCTCTGCTTCCTGTTTCTATATCTTCTTTATATTCGTAGCCCGGATCTCTAAAATGCACGTGCAGATCCACAAGTCCCGGAGCGACGACAAGCCCCTTAGCGTCGATAACTTCTGTCTCTTCTCCGGCGGCGTCTATATTCTCGCCAACGCTCTTTATCTTTCCGTCCTCGACAAGCACGTCGCATATCTTTTCAAGGTTATTCTTAGGGTCTACGACCAAACCGTTTTTAATAAGTAGTTTCAATATAACAGCCTCCTAATCTCTTTCTAATTCGCCGTTTACGAGCCTGTTCAGCGCCGCCATGCGTATACAGACGCCGTTCGTTACCTGCTCGTTTATCGCGCTGGCCGCGCCGTCGACTATATCTGCGGTCAGTTCGACGCCCCTGTTGACCGGACCCGGATGCATCAAAATAGCGTCCGGCTTAGCGAGCTTAAGTCTGCGTTCGTTTATTCCAAAGTATTTGGTGTACTCCCTTACCGTTGGGAACAGCCCTTTTTTCTGTCTCTCGAGCTGTATCCTAAGCCCCATGACCACGTCCGCGCCTTCGACAGCCTTTTCCACGTCGTTATACGCCTTAACTCCCAAGTCCTCAAGATGAGACGGCATCAGCGTGGTAGGTCCCGCCAAAACCACCTCGGCGCCCATCGTCTTAAGTCCGTATATATTGCTCCGCGCCACGCGGCTGTGCTTAACGTCTCCGACTATAGCGACCTTCAGTCCGTCTATCTTATTTTTCTTTTCTACGATCGTCATCATATCCAAAAGCGCCTGCGTCGGATGCTCGTTCATCCCGTCGCCCGCGTTGACGATCGAAGCGTCCACGTACTTTGAAATGAGCTGAGGCGCTCCCGATTCGCTGTGCCGGACTATTATAACGTCCGCCGCCATCGCGTCTATCGTCTTGACCGTATCTATAAGCGTCTCGCCCTTAGCGACGCTGCTGCCCGACGCCGATATGTTGGCGGCCGTGGCGCCTAAGTATTTGGACGCAAGCTCGAACGAGACTCTCGTCCTTGTGCTGTTCTCAAAAAAGAGCGTTATAACGCTCTTACCCTTAAGAAGCGGCAGGCTTTTTACGTCGGCGCGAAGGACCTTCTCTTTAAGATAAAACGCGTCGTCGATCAAGCCCTGTATCTCGTCTCTCGACGCTGTTTTAAGACCTAATAAATGTTTCATATAAGTAACCTCGTAATATATAATATGTTTTGTCTTTAGCCGTTTTTTTACCGCCGCCTACTTTCTATCGCGTTTCTCTATAAACACGCAGCTCTCGCCGTCGATATCGTCCACGTGCAATACCACGCGTTCAAGCCCGGAACTCGGAACGACTATACCCGTATAATCGGCGCTTATCGGGAAAGTGCGTCTGCCCCGGTCTATGAAGCAGGCGAGCTGAACTTCGTCAGGCGATCCGATGTTTAAAAGCGCGTCTATCGCGGTGTGGATCGTCTTGCCTGTATATAGTATGTCGTCGACGAGCACGATGGTCTTATCGTCGATAGAAAAATCAATATTCGTATTGTTCAAAACCGGGTATTTCGCGATCAAATTATGATCCGCGCCGTAGAGAGTTATATCCAAAGAGCCGGTATATACCTTCATATCGCTTATGGACGAGATATACTGCGTCAGCTTCTCGGCCAATACGACTCCGCGTCTCACGATCCCGATTATACAGAGCTCCTTCAAGCCGTAATTCTTCTCAACGATCTGTCCGGCAATCCTGAATAACTTCTTTTCAATTTCTTCACTGCTTAAAATTACATTTTTCACGCCAAACGCCTCCGAGTTAAAATAATTTAATTTACATCCGCAGAATGTACGGCGGCCGCCCGGCGCGGCGCTGTGTCGCTCGCCGAGGGCGTACAATTACCAAAATCTATGAACAATTATATATTAAACTTCGCCGTTTGTCTATAAATTTCTCGAATTTAATCCCAAATTTTTAACTTCTTAAGATCCTCAATACCTTTTCAAAATAATCCGGCAATTCCGATTCAAACTCCATATATTTTCCGGTAATCGGATGGATAAAGCCCAGCTTATACGCATGAAGGAGCTGTCCGTCCAGTTTAAACTCCTCCTTCTTTCTGCCGTAGGTCTTGTCTCCGACGATCGGATGTCCGTTTTCCGACATATGGACTCTTATCTGATGCGTTCTTCCCGTCTCCAAAATACATTCTATAAACGCGTATTTCCCAAACCTCTCCAGAACTTTATAGTGCGTGACCGCCTCGCGCGAGTTTTTTGGGGTCACGGCCATCTTCTTTCTGTCCTTTGGGTGTCTGCCTATCGGAGCGTCTATCGTCCCGGAGTCCGACGAAAAATTTCCATGCGTAAGCGCCTTATACGCCCGCGTAAGACTGTGTTCCTTGATCTGCTTAGACAAGCCGAGATGCGCCGCGTTACTCTTAGCGATTAGCAAAAGCCCGCTCGTATCCTTATCTATGCGGTGAACTATCCCCGGCCGCCTCTCGCCGTTTATTCCCGACAGCGAGTTCGGGCAGTGGAACATAAGCGCGTTTACGAGGGTTCCGCTGTAATTGCCCGCCGCCGGATGGACTACCATCCCCTGCGGCTTATTGACGATCAGCATATCGTCGTCCTCGTATCTTATATCGAGAGGTATGTTCTCCGGCTCTATCTCCGGCTCTTTAAGGCTTGGAACCGATACTGTTATTATATCCCCGATCTTTACTTTGTAATTCGATTTGACCGGTCTTTCTCCGACTTTTATATTCCCGTCCTCTATCAGCCTTTGGATATACGAGCGCGTGAACCCGTCCGCCTTGGACGCGACAAACTTATCTACGCGCTCAGCCCGATCGCTGTCCGCCGCGACGAAAGTCAAACCGCGCTCGGCGCCTTCTCCGTCCTCGTCCGCAAGATCGTCGTCGAGCGGTTCGTATTCTGTTTGGCTAAGTTCCGGAGAATCGCCGTCATGTTTATTTGTAACTTTATCGTCGTTCATATAAAATCTCTATCCTTAATTTTAAAGTCTTTTTTGCGCTCATATAAAAATCACGCCTTCTTTTCGGCGCCGGCGCCGTCCTCGCTATGCGCGGCCGCTTCCGGATCCGCGCTTTTTTTCTCCTCATCGCTCATATCGAATAGAAAGTGAAGCAAAAGAAGAACCGCGCCTACGCATACCGCGATATCCGCGACGTTGAACACCGGAAAATTTATCAGCCGAAAATCTATAAAATCGACTACGTAACCGTTGAAGACGCGTTCTATCAAGTTCCCGACGGCTCCCGAAAATACGAGCGCGGTTCCAAACTTAAGAAAACGGTCGCGGCGTTTCGTCTTATAAAAATACAGCCCCAAGACCACAAGAACCGCGAGCGACACGGTTATAAAAATTATCCGCCTGTCCTGAAGCATCCCAAACGCGACTCCCGTATTTTCGACATATGTAAAATGCAGTATTCCCTGCAATATAGGTACGGATTCTCCGCCCTCGAGGAAAAATACCGCCAGCCGTTTGGTAAGCATATCCAGCGCCAGAACCAAAACGGATAAAATTATATAGCCCATCATAGATCGCCTCCACTGTTTACCAATCAAATTGTTCAAACCTTCATATACAATTTAAGGGGCGCTAAGGCCCCTTGCTCAATATTCATTTTAACATTTCTTAAGAATATGTCAACTAATTATTTTTTATCTTCGTCTTTTACTATGACGTATTGACCGTTATCGTCCAATTCGAGTTTGGGAAGCTCCTGGGTCACGTCCTCGAGATTTTTCATGACCTCGGCGTTTTTAAGATCGAGACCGCGATTGCTCTTAAGCGCTTCGTCCGCGCCCTGAGCGGCTTTGGCCTGTATGTCGCCGACCTCGTTTTTCTTCTCGCTTATATCCTTATCGGCGGCGCTGTTGACGAAAGCGTATTCTTTTAATACGCCGAGCTGCGAGTTGAGCAGCGATAACATCCTCGCCTTAAAGACCTCGATGCTCCTCTGCATCTCCTTATATTTAAGGTTGATCTTCTCTACCTCTTTCTGCGCGTCGTTTATTATCATCTCCGCCTTAGCCTGAGCGTCTTTTATGATAAGCTCCGCCTGGTTATACGCATTCTGCTTTACCTCGTCGCCGGCGCCGCGCGCTATAGTCATCGCATTTTGCAGAGTCTCTTCCATAGCCTTATACTGCTTCACTGCGTCGGTCAGCATTTTTATCCTCTGCTTTGCGACTGCGTTGTCCTGATACAGCTTATCATAATCGCCGACTATCTCGTCCATAAAGCTGTTGACCTCGGCTATGCTGTAGCCTCGCATTTCTTTTTTAAACTCTTTATTTTCTATATCAAGCGGTGTAAGCATACGATTTCCCCCATGTATTCATCATAACGCAAATCAGCTCCCAAGACGAACGCTCCAGGAACTGAAGAAACGTCTTAACTTCGGCGCTAACTCGGCTTTAAACATATTTATGCACAACAATATTTATCCTGTTTTTCCTCGTCAGTTCGCCCGCGCTCTCAAACTTGAATCTGCCGTAGCCTCTGACCGAAAAAACGTCTCCCGGCTTAACGCTGTGAGATACGTTTTCGCAGATCTCCCAGTTGAGCTTAACGTCCGAACCCTTGATAAAACCGACGGCTTTAGACCTCGAGACGTTTATAGACGCCGCGATAACGCTGTCGAGCCTAAGCCCTGAGACCGTCCGTTTAATGACTGAATATTCCTTATCCGGTATCTCTACCTCGCCGAGCGAAACCTCTCTGATCTTTACGCCCTTTCTGCCTATCTTTGTGAGATTAAGCATGATATATCCGGCTATGTCGGCTTTAACGAACATCAGCGCATGGTCGTCGTAAACCAAAATATCGCCGATATTTTCTCTCTTGATACCAAGGCCGAGCGCCGAACCCAAATAATCTCTGTGCGTAAGTCCCGAGATCTCTCTGCCCTCTATAACGAGGACGGATATCGCTTCCGAATAATCCGGCTCGATATACTCGGGATAACAGAAAAACATTGTTCGCTCCGCGTCGTTATAGCCGCCGAAAAATTCGGAAATCAGCCCCGCGCCTCGCCTTACGTTCATATTTATAATATTCCGCTGATGCGGATCCAAAAAGCCCACCGACTTCATTATATACTGCCTGTCCGCAAGCTCAAGCGCGTCTTCGGCTCGGGATATTATCAGCTTATCCTCGGGAAGCATTAGTATCTGTTATTATTAGACAGCTCGCCTTCGTCTGTGAAAACGCCGACGTTATTGGGCGCGATCAGGAATATCCCGTTCGAGACCTTCTGTATCGTTCCGTCGAGAGCGTAAACCGCGCCGCTCAGAAAATCAACGATTCTGCGCGATACTTCTTTGTCTACGAGCTCGAGATTCATAACTATCGGCTTTCTCGCTTTCAGATGGTTTGCGATATCGCGAGCCTCGTCGAAGTTCATAGGCTGCATGACCACAAGCTTCATCTGAGGCGTCGGAACCGAGTTCTCCATTCTCATATTCCTATGACTGCGTCTGCTCTGTACATACTCTTCCTGCGGGTCGTCGTCATACATATTATCGTCCATTGGCATATCCTCGTATGTCTCATAATTCTCGTCCACAGGATCGATACCAACCATATTTAACATCTTATTAACAATCGAACTCATTTTTTAAAACCTCCAAAATATATTTAGCCAAAGCGTTATGCGTTCGCTTAATTAATTACTGTTTATTACTTGTTTAACTACTCAAACCGAATAATCTCTTTTTCCAAAGATACCCGTACCCACTCTTACGATAGTTGCTCCCGACTCTATCGCTTCGATATAATCGTGAGTCATTCCCATCGAAAGTTCCTTGAGCGAGTTTTTCTCCGCGAGCTCCTTAAGCCCTGAAAAAACTCTTCTGTTCTCGTCCGCCGTATATCCGTTTACGGATATAGTCATCAAACCTTTTACGTCTATATACTCAAGCTCGGATATACGCGCAAGCAGATCTTTAAGCTCGTCCGGTCTTATCCCAAACTTACTCTCTTCGCCGGATACGTTTACCTGTATCAAAACGTCCTGAACGTTCTCTATAGCCGCCGAACGCTTGTTTATCTCGGCCGCCAGTTCAAAGCTATCGACCGAATGTATAAGCGCGGTCTTGCCGGCTATATATTTGACCTTATTTCTTTGCAAATGACCTATGAGATGCCAGTTGACGTTTTTGATCTCGTCGTATTTAGCCGTAAGTTCCTGAACTTTATTTTCGCCAAGGTCGGCGATCCCTGCGTCTACGGCTTCCCTTATCAGCTCTACCGGTTTAGTCTTAGACACGGCCACAAGCTTGATCTCAGACGCGTCCCTGCCGGACCGCGCGGCGGCGCTTAGGATATTCTCCCTGACCGCCTCGATATTATCTCTTATATTCATCATCTAACAACCTCGCCATCTTCTACTCCGCTGGTATCCAGTATTACTTCGTCGTACATCTCAAGATAATAGTCGGACTGAACGCTCAAATTAGAGCTTATGATCGCCCATTCTCGGTTATTATATACAACGTTGACCGGCACGAATCTTGCGACGTCCAGTCTCACGACGTAAACGCCCTGCTGGTCGTTAACGACTCGCAGACACTGCGAAGGAACTCTTATCCCGGAATAGCTTGCGGTCAATATTTCCGCGGAGGCTTTGCTTGTCGAATAAATCGACTCGACGTATTTAGTCGAATACACCGTTACCGCGACCTTACCGCGTTCGGGCTGTGAAACGGCCGTCACCGTACCGGAAACTACGCCGTCGGACAGATCGTAAAATCTTAAATCAACGCTTTGATTTACGCTGAATCCGGCCGCGTCGGCTTCGTCTATCTCGGCGACAAAATACCAGCCGTAGTTATCTACAATCTTACATATATTCTCTCCGGATCTCACATAATCCTCGAGCTGAACCGATTCGTTGTTTATATCCTCAAGATACGACGGCGTAACGCTCCCCAGCATACCGAAGCTCAGCGCGTCTTCATATCCGTCTATTCTGGTCGAAAACACGCCGTCTACGGAAGCCACGATCTCAGTTTTCGCGCTTGTAACGCCTGATTCAAGCTCGTTCAATCTGTGGTTTAGGCTGTCGAGCCGCTCCTCGTCCGAGGGCTGCTCGCCGTTTATCGTTCTTTTTTTATCTATCAAATCATTTATTTCTGACTTAATATCCTGATACTGAGACATATCGGCGCCGCTTCTCACAGTCTTTACGCCGTCTCCGGCCGCGGCGATGTCCAACTCGACCTTAGCCGCGCTGCTTGCGTACGCGTCGGTCTGGTTCTCTTCATTTTCCAATTCTTGGATCTGGCTTTTGATCTCGTCGATCTCCTCGGTAACGGCGAAATCCACCTCATTTTGGTAAACGTAACCTATGACCGTTCCCGCTTTTACGCGTTCCCCCTCGTCTACGACGCATTGCAGATAGCCGTCCGTAGGCGAGGTTATCATCGTCTGATTTCTAAACACATAACCGTCGGTCAGCACGTACTCCTCTATCTCTCCGTTTACGGCGGTGTACGTCATGGTTCCGTTCCCGGTTCTAAAAACCAGATTTATAACAAAAAAAATCAAAACAAACAGCAAAAAGAACTTCGGCGCTGCGTATAGCTTTCTGCGCTTTTCGCGTTTGCGCTTTCTATCTCTCATTTTATTATCGGATACTTCACCAGATCTGTCAGTAGCGTCAGCCATTAAACTACCTCCAATCAATGCGAATCTCCTATTTATATAAGACTTCTTATACTTACATAACAAGTTAATTATAGTATTTAATAAGTTTCATGTAAACGCTAAAACCCAAGTTGTTGTCCAATTGTAACACTTTTGTCACATTACGGTATCATTAAAAAAAGCGCCGGTCGTCTCGGCGCGTCTGATCTCTATCGATCTGTCTATCTTTTTATCCAGTTTATATTGGGATTGCGCCTAAACCATGTTATCTGGCGCTTGGCGTAGCGTCGGCTCTCCCGCTTGATCTTCTCGACGGCTTCTTCTAAAGAACTTTCCCCATCGAAATAATCGAACAGCTCCTTATATCCGATCGCCTGCATCGCGGTGCATTTTCGGCTAAAGCCCATGTCGTATATCCGCTTCGCCTCCTGAAGAAGACCCATATCCATCATCTTATCGACCCTGTCGTTAATTCTCCGATACAAAATCTCTCTTTCTAACTCCATGCCGATAATCGTCGAATCGTATTTAGACTCTCTTAAAGACTCTTTATCGAGCTGCGTCTTTGTTTTGCCCGTCGTTTTATATATCTCGATCGCTCTCACGACGCGTTTTATATTATTCGGATGTGTCTTTTCAGCGGACTCCGGATCTATTTCTTTAAGCATATCGTAGACCGACTCGCCTCCGTCCCGCTCGGCTTTTTCAAGCAGCTCCCGCCTGAGCGCGTCGTCCCTCTCGCTCTCCTCGAACTTGATATTTCCCAGCAAGCTGTCGACATAAAGTCCGGTTCCTCCGCAAAGTATCGGCGTCTTGCCCCTTGAGATTATATCGTCAATACACAAAGACGCGTCTTTTACGTAGTCGGCGACGCTGTAATTGCAAGACGGCGAAACTATGTCTATCATATGGTGCCTTATCCTGCGCCGCTCCTCCGGCGTGGGCTTGGCCGTTCCGATATCCATATATTTATATATCTGCATCGAGTCGCAGGAGACGATCTCCCCGTCTAATTTTTCGGCGAGCTCTATCGCGTATTCTGTCTTTCCCGAAGCGGTCGGTCCAACGACCGCGTATATCTTTTCCTTCATAATCAGCGTCCTTTATATTATCAAAAACTATACTATCCTCTTAAACAGCTTCTCTATATCCTTTTTGGAATATTCGATCTTTATCGGCCGTCCGTGCGGGCAGGTTTTTATCCCGTCCTTTTCAAGCGCGAACACTTTTTCGACCAAATCAGTCATCTCAAGTTCCGAAAGTTTTTTATTTGCCTTTATCGCGTACTTACACGAGATCATATCGAGCGCCTTTTCCTCAAAATCGGCTATAGGCCGTCTGATATTTTGAGAAAACGCGTCGGCAAGCTCTATAACGAGCGACTCTATCGTCTTCTCGTCGGCTATTATTGGCGTCTCTCTTACGATCGCCGAATTCCCGCCAAACTCCTCGATATTAAATCCGAATTTTTCAAACTGTTTCAAATTCTTGATAACCGCGTCGAACTCGATCGGCGTAAGATTTACGATAACCGGACTCATCAGAACCTGCGACATTCGCTCGCCGCTCAGATAATCCTTTTTCAGCTTTTCGAATCTAAACCGCTCGTGCGCCGCATGCTGGTCTATTATATAGAAGTTATCGCCGCTCTCGACAAGGATATATGTATCGAATATTTGCCCCGCGACCCTAAACGAGACGTCGCGCCTGATATCCTCGCCGCGATCCTCGGCCCCGCTCAGAGGAATATCCATTCTATCCTGCCGGTACTCCGTATTCGAATCGTAATCGTTTATATAATTTACGTCCGACCTCGCTCCGCTTCCAAAAACGTCTCCCGCGCCCGGCGCCGCGAGCCTTGAGGCCTCCGCCTCTGCGCGCTCAACATTGCCGCCCGATTCGATAATATCGTTGTTTTCGACCGAAACGATCGGCTTTGTATACTCGAGATAATCTCTCACCATCTGCGGAGACAATTTTTTGTTCCTATCTACGTCCGCAGTCTTAGTCGTAATCACGTTCGACGACGCCGTCCGCTCCGCAAACACCCTCGGCTTAACGCCGCTCGACTTAGTCGGTTCAGCGTCCGCAGACTTCGCGCCGGCTCCGTCGTTTTGCTCGGAATTATATAAAGCGTTTCTCACGGCGCGGTAGGTTACGTCGTAAACCTTTTTTTCGTTCGCAAATTTTATCTCGGTCTTAGCCGGGTGAACGTTTACGTCCACAAGCTCGAGCGGGAGCCTGATATCGAGTACGAAAAACGGGAATCTTCCGACCATGATATTGTTCCTGTACGCTTCCTCTACGACCTTGCCCACGACGTGACTTTTTATATACCTGCCGTTTACAAACAGCGTCTGTCTCGCCCTGTTGCCTCTGGATATTTCGGGCTTTCCGACAACCCCTTTGACCTCTATCCCGTCCTCTAAGTATTCGACAGGGATCACCGCCTTGGCGTGGTCTAAACCGTAGATATTGAGTATCGCGTTTCTAAGCTCGCCGTCGCCGCTCGTAGTAAATATCTCTTTTCCGTCGGATATATACTTAAAAGAGATCTCCGGCTTGGACAACGCGATCCTGTTCATCAGATCCGTAACGTATCCCGCTTCGGTCGAATCCTTTTTTAAGAACTTCATACGCGCGGGAACGTTTTCAAACAAACCGCCCACCAGCATCGTCGTGCCCTCGGAGCAGGCTATGTCCTCCTTCGGCATGACCTTGCCGTGATCGACACAGTAATAGACGCCTTCGTCCGAGCCCGCCGTCTTGGTTATTACCTCGACCTTCGCGACTGCGGCTATACTCGAGAGCGCCTCGCCTCTAAAGCCCATAGTGCCTATCCTATACAACTCGTCTATAGAATGCAGCTTGCTGGTCGCATGACGCAAAAACGCGGTCTCTACGTATTCCGGCGGTATTCCCGAACCGTTGTCCGCAACACGGATATATGTGACTCCGCCGTTTTTTATCTCTACCGTTATGCTGTCGGCTCCGGCGTCGATCGCGTTCTCGACCAATTCCTTGACGACCGACGCAGGTCTCTCCGCGACCTCGCCGGCGGCTATTTTATCGGCAAGCTCGGGCGGCAGAACTCTGATCTCCGTATCCGGTCTCTTACTTTCATTCGCCTTTGTCATATCAACACCGTAACCTTTCCGCCCGGGCGAGGATCGATCATTCTCGCCGCGAGCTGATTTAATAACTTAAAGCGTTTCTCTTATCTAACCGTTGTTCGCTTTAGCCTGCAGGTCGAACAGCTTTGTCAGCGCCTCTACCGGACTCATGGTATTTAGATCTAAACTCTTTATCTCGGAGATAATACTATTCTCTGACTCCATCGACAAAAAGTTCAGCTGATCCTTTCCGCCGTTTCTGTCGCTCGAGCCGACGTTTATATCCTTCACGTCGACCGTCTTCTGCCCGCGGCTCTCAAGCTCCGCGGCTATCTCCTTGGCGCGGCGTATCACGCTCTTCTTAACTCCTGCGAGCGCCGCGACTTCGACGCCGTAGCTCTCGTCCGCTCCGCCCCTCACTATCTTTCTGAGGAAGGTGATCTTATCGCCGTTCTTCTTCACGGCTATGCAGTAGTTCTTGACGTTGCTTATCTTATCCTCGAGTATGGTAAGCTCGTGGTAATGGGTCGCGAACATCGTTTTTGCACCGCACTTTTTTACGTCCGCTATATGCTCTACGACCGCCCATGCAATACTGAGTCCGTCGTAGGTGCTCGTGCCGCGTCCGATCTCGTCCAGGATTATAAGACTGTTTCGGGTCGCGTTGTCTAAGATATACGCGACCTCTTTCATCTCCACCATAAAGGTGCTGTCTCCCGACGCCAGATCGTCGGACGCGCCCACTCTCGTGAATATCTTATCGACGATCCCGATCTCCGCGTACGACGCCGGAACGAAACTCCCCATCTGCGCCATGATCACTATCACCGCGCACGCTCTCATATACGTGGATTTACCCGCCATATTCGGGCCGGTGATTATAGCTATCTGATCGGATTTATTGTTAAGCGTAACGTCGTTGGGGATAAACAGCGTCTCCTTATTCAGCTTCTCCACGACCGGGTGCCTGCCGTCTTTGATGATTATCTTATCGCCCATGTTCACGTTCGGCATCACATACGAGTTCTGCTCGGCCGTGTATGCGAAAGAACATATCACGTCCACAAACGCGACTATCTCCGCCGTCTTCTTGACGCGCGCGTAGTTTGAGGCCACCTTGTCTCTGATCTCGCAGAACATATTGTATTCCATATCGGCGATCGACGTCTCCGCGTTCAAGATCTCTTCTTCGAGCTTCTTTATCTCCGGAGTTATGTATCTCTCTGCGTTTACAAGGGTCTGCTTCCTGATAAAGTAGTCCGGAACCTTATCCGTACTGAGATTCCTGACTTCAATATAATAGCCGAACACCTTGTTGTATCCCAGTTTCATATTTTTTATCCCGGTCTTTTCCTTCTCCTGCTCGACCAGAGCGTTAAGCCACTGTTTGCCGTCGACCGATATGCTCTTGAGCCTGTCCAACTCTTCGCTGGCGCCTTTTTTTATCATATTCCCCATTCTCAGAGAAACGGGCGCTTCGTCGCTTATATACGTCGATATCAACTCGTACATATCCTTAAGCTCGTCGAATTCACTATACCGCTCCTGCAGAAGCTTGGCGCCGCACTGCCCGAGCGCTTCGCCTATCTCCGGAAGGCGCTCGAACGAGTTTTTAAGGCTCAAAAGATCCTGACAATTCGCCGACTTAAATGCTATCTTGGAAATCACCCTCTCTATATCGCCGACGCCCTTTAAGGCTTCGCGTATCTCCTCTCTGAGGATCGGTTTTTTTACCATCTCGTCGACCGCCAAATGTCTGTTCTGTATCATCGCGCAGTTCTTCAGCGGCTCGGCTATCATGCGTCTTAGAGTTCTCGCGCCCATAGAGGTCTTGGTCTTGTTGAGAATATTAAACAAGCTCCCCTTTTCCGAGCGGTCTCGGAGCGTTTCCATCAACTCAAGATTTCGCATGCTGTACATGTCTATCTCGAGCGTATCGTTTTCGCTGTTTATCCTGAGCGTCGTCAGATTGCTGAGCTCCATTTTCTGAGTCTGCTTAAGGTACTCGAGCGCGGCGCCTACCGCGGATAAGCAGAACCTCTTGGAAATTATCCCGAGCTTTTCGAGCGAACCGAATTGCTCCTCGGTATTTTTAGACGCTTCTTCCGCTGAGAACGCCCATTCGTAGAAATTCCTGACGTAGCTGTTATACTTATGCTTGACGTCGTCTACCAAACCCGAATCCTCGTAGGCCATGCTATTCATGATAACTTCCGTCGGCGCGTAGAGCGACATCCTGTTTAGAATGAACCTGTTTATCTCGGCTCTGTTCTTCGCGTACTGTTTGGATCTAACTTTATCCGGCGCGGTATTTTCGCCCCGATCGCCCGATTCCTTATACGGCAAAGTAAACTCGTCGGCATAACATTCACCCGTCGTAATATCGACGAACGCGATACCCGCTCCGTAATACCCTACCGCTACCGAACAGAGATAATTATTCTTCTTATCGTCGAGACCCACAGAACTCATAACGGTTCCGGGCGTGACCACGCGAACGACCTCTCTGCCGACTATGCCCTTGGCTTTGGCCGGATCCTCCGTCTGCTCGCAGATCGCCACGTTAAGTCCGGCGTTTACCAGCTTGACGATATAGCTCTCAACAGAATGAAAAGGAACACCGCACATTGGCGCGCGTTCCTCTTGTCCGCAGTTTCTGCCGGTCAGCGTGATATCGAGTATTTTAGACGCGACAAGAGCGTCGTCATAAAACATCTCATAAAAATCGCCCAGCCTGTACATCAAAATACAGTCCTCATATTTATTTTTTACTTCAAAATACTGTTTCATCATTGGCGTAACAGCTTTTTTATCAGCCGGCATCCTACCGCTTCCTTTCGTTTTACAATAGGTTAAAATCCCTCTCGGCGCCCCTCGCGCCCGCGCTTGGTATTCTGAAAATATCCGATTTACGCGGCTAATCGCGCCTTGGCGCCTTCGGCGTTTAGTGACATCCGCCGCAGGTGGAGCAGGAACCGGTGCAATCGCTCTCCTGTTCTCCGACTATAAAATGCTTTAATATGCTGTCCATCTGCGCGAGCATAGTCTCATACGCCTGCGCGGCTTCCAAATATTCCTTTATCACCGCGTTCCCGACTATCTTCTCAAACTCCTTCTGAAGATAGTCGTTAGCCGCCTGCGCCTCCTCCGGCGTCGGCTGCTTGCCCTCGAACTCCTTCATCTTCTGCTCGCGCTTGATATTATAGTTGTTGATCAGCTCGGTAGCCTCCGCGTCCTTTAGAAGCTTATTGCTCGCCTCTACGTTTCTCTGCTTTATGTCGCAGTTTTCTATCGCCTTTCCAAGCTCTCTCGCCTTTTCAAACACGACGGCGCTCGTCGTAATTTCCGTATTCATCTCTGCCATTTTCTATATTCTCCTCGCTATATTATTTATTTACTATTTCCCCAAACAACGACCACGTCTGGGCTTTGGTTATCTTTACGTCTACAAATTCGCATATGAGCGACTTATCTCCGGCAAAGTTGACGACCTTGCCGCCCTCGTTTCTGCCGGTCAGCGTATTCGGATCCGTTTTGCTTACGCCCTCTACAAGGACTTTCTCGACTCTTCCGAGATGGCCTTCGTTCTTTCGCTTGGATATCTCGTTCTGAACGGCGAGCATTCGATCGAAGTTCGCGTGTATCTCCTCATCGGTAAGAGTTTGAGGCATGCTCGCCGCCGGCGTTCCGACCCGCTTTGAATATATAAAAGAGAAGATCGTATCGTATTCTACCTCTTTTAAAATATCCAGCGTTCTCTCAAAATCCTCGTTAGTCTCGCCGGGGAAACCGACTATTATGTCGGTCGTCAGTGTTATATCCGGGATCCTCTCTTTGACCTTTTTTATGATCTCCAGATATTTTTCGGCGGTATATCTTCTATTCATCAGCTTCAATACCCTGTCCGAACCGCACTGTACCGGGAGATGAAGCTGGTTGCATATCTTAGGCTCCTCGGCGATCGCGTCGATAAGCTCGTCCGATATGTCCTTAGGATGACTCGTCATAAACCTGACCCGCTCTATTCCGTCGATCTTGCAGACCTCGCGGAGCAGCTGCGGAAAGCTTAAAACGGTCTCGTCTCCGCGCTCGTCCTTAAGCAAATCCAACGCGTATGAATTTACGTTTTGTCCGAGCAGCATGACCTCCTTGTATCCCTCCTCGGCGACCTCCCGCACGTCTTTCATGATGTTCTCGGCGCTTCTGCTGCGCTCTCTTCCCCTTACGTACGGCACTATACAATATGTGCAGAAATTATTGCAGCCATACATGATAGGAATCTTGGCGAGCGGCGGCTTCTCGCGTTTGAAGCTGATCTCCTCGAATATCGAGCCGTCCTCGTTTTTTGTATCGAAGACGCGCTCGTTCTTCATGACTTCGTATAAAAGCTCCGGGAACCGATAGAGCGCGTGCGTGCCGAACACGAGATCGACGTGCTTATACTTTTGCTTGATCGTGTTCGCTATATGCTCCTGCTGCATCATACAGCCGCAGACGCAGATTATCATATTCGGGTTTCTGCGCTTTTTATGCTTAAGCGCCCCGATATTTCCAAAAACTCTGAGCTCGGCGTTCTCCCTTACCGCGCAGGTGTTATAGAGAACCAAATCCGCGCCGTCCGGCTTATCGCAAAAATCATAGCCCATATCCCAGAGCATTCCCTTTATCTTCTCGGAATCGCTCTCATTCTGCTGACAGCCGTACGTCTCCACAAACGCTTTGGGCTTCGCGCCGGCTTGATCCGAAGCGCTCTTTTCGCGATTTGCTTCAAGGCGGAGTTTGATCTTTTTTATAAAATCCCTCTGCCTCTCCATCTCTTCATGACCTATATATCTGGTATTATTATTCTTCTTATTATTGTTGTTCTGATCCGACTCAATCTGCATACTAATTTTCAACCGCCTGAGTGTGATTTCTGTATTTTTCAAGTATGCGCTCGATCCTCTTCATAGGCGTGAGCAGTTCGCTTATCGATCTGTCGTGGCCTATTTGATTTATTATAAGCGCGATGAATTTCGACATATCGACCTCGTGATACCAAGCGCAGTCTTTAAGCTCCGGTCTTCTGTAGACCAGGTTGGTAGTAAACACCGCGTCTATCAATCCCTCGTCGTAAGCTTTGTTAAACTTCTCAACGCCTTCGGTAAACAATCCAAACGCCGAGAAAACGATAACTCTGTTCGCGCTCCTCTTCTTAAGCTCTCTTGATACGTCGAGCATGGAATCTCCGGACGCGATCATATCGTCTACGACTATTACGTTCTTTCCGCTTATATCCGACCCCAAAAACTCGTGAGCTATGATCGGGTTCTTACCGTTTACGACCCGGGAATAATCCCTTCTTTTATAGAACGTTCCAAGATCCATTCCAAGCACTGACGAATAGTACATACAACGTCCCATCGCTCCCTCGTCCGGCGAAACTATCAGCGTGTTGTTCGTATTCAAAATTATATCGGGATCGAATCTGAGGCAGGCCTTTATCATCTGATAAGTAGGTCTGACGTTTTCAAACCCTTTCTGCGGAATAGCATTCTGAACGCGCGAATCGTGCGCGTCGAACGTCAAGATATTGTCTACGCCCATATTGCTGAGCTCCTGGAGCATCATTGCGCAGTCTAAAGACTCTCTCGACGTGCGCTTGTGCTGTCTGCCCTCGTAGAGCATGGGCATTATGACCGTTATCCTTTTAGCCTTTCCGCCGAGAGCGGATATGACCCTCTTCAGGTCCTGATAGTGGTCGTCCGGACTCATAGGATGATCCATTCCGTACATTTTATAGGTCACGCCGTAATTGAACGGATCGACGATTATGTATATGTCGTGCGATCTTACCGTGTTCTGCAATACCACTTTCGCCTCGCCTGTTCCAAAACGTATCGCGTCGACAGATATCATATAATCGTGCGAACCGTTGTCCAGATCCGCGTTGAACTGCTTTAGATACATATTGACTTTCTCGCCGATCTCCTCGCAGCCCCTCATCGCAATTACGCCGAGACGTCCCATGTTATAGGAATGAATAGAATTTTGTTGCATTTTTTTACTACCTTTCTTAAATAATAAAATATATATCTGACGCGCGCGAAGAACATCTTCCGCTAAAACGCGTCTTTAGACGAGCGTTTCATTTCCCGCCGCGTCGCATACGATAAGCTCGTCCGCGGCTTGAATAACAGAAACACGGCGCCTTTATACAATACATTAAAACTAATTATAGGTATATTATTTCGCAGCAAATTTAACTTTCAAAAACCATCCCGCGCTTTTTTAACCGCCGCGCATATGGATAAGCTATCCGAAAATTTTATGCCGGGCTTTTTTTGCCGCCGCGTCCGGCGCCGCTTAATACCCTTATGCGTTATATGATTTTAAAAGCTCGTATCTTATATCCCACAGCTTTTGCGACAGATCCACATAGTATTCGTGAGGATTCTCGAAACGCTTCACCTCGTCCCAGATCGTATCCAGCTCGCTTAAGCAGTGTTTTCTGATCTCCTCAAGACTCGGCGATTTATATACGCACTCCCCATGTTTGAAAATTGGAACCTGGAGCTTGACCGCCTTGAAATCGGTAACTACCTTCCTCTTCCAGGTATTCTGCGGATCGAATATCTCGTACGGCTTAGTATCGTCTATCTCCTCGTCGTAAGTCGTGAGCACGTCGGCTATAGCCTTGCCGGTCTCGTTTGAATAGAGTCTGACTACGTTTTTAAAATACGGCGTGGTTATCTTCTGAACGTTCTCGCTGATCTTTATCTTAGGTATAAGCTCTCCGTCGTCCTCAACCGCCACCATCTTATATACGCCGCCGAAAACAGGCTCCGACTTTGAAGTTATAAGTCTTTCGCCTACGCCGAAAGAATCTATCTTAGCCCCCTGAAGCAGGATATCTCTTATTATATACTCGTCGAGCGAGTTTGAAACGACTATCTTAGCGCTCTGCCAGCCGGCCGTGTCCAGCATCTGTCTGGCTTTATTGGTAAGATATGTTATATCGCCGCTGTCTATCCTTACGCCGCAGTTAGTTATGCCCTTCGGCTTTAATACCTCGTTAAACACTCTTATAGCGTTGGGGATACCGCTTTTTAAGACGTTATAGGTATCGACCAAAAGAGTGCATCCCTCGGGGTATCGCTCGGCGTACGCTTTAAAAGCTTCGTATTCGCTGTCGAACGACTGAACCCAGCTGTGCGCCATAGTACCGAGCGCGGGCACGCCGAACATCTGATCCGCTATCGTGCAGGCGGTGCCGACGACGCCGCCGATATAAGCTGCGCGCGCTCCGTAAATGGCCCCGTCGTAGCCCTGAGCTCGCCTTGAGCCAAATTCCATAACGGGGATTCCTCTCGCGGCCCGAACAATTCTGTTGCTCTTCGTCGCGATCAAGCTCTGATGATTTATCGTGAGCAGGATCATCGTCTCTACAAACTGAGCCTGCATTATAGGACCTCTTACGGTAACGAGAGGCTCGTTAGGGAATATCGGAGTTCCCTCCGGAATAGCCCACACGTCGCATTCAAACTTAAAATTCTTTAAATACTCGAGAAATTCCTCGTCAAACATATTCTTCGAGCGGAGATATTCTATATCCTCGTCCTCGAACTTAAGGTTCTTTAAATAGTCTATGAGTTGCTCCACGCCCGCCATTATCGCGTATCCGGCTTCGTCGGGCGCCTTTCTGAAATACATATCAAAATACGCTATCTTATCGCCCATTCCACATTTATAATACCCGTTAGACATCGTGATCTCATAGAAATCGGTCAGCATAGTATAGTTCATAATAATCTCCATTCCGCCGCCCTGCGTCGGCGCAAATAGGTATGAAAGCTCTCTTATCCGCAGGGCAAGGAATGATAAGAGATTATTACGCCCATGCGCGTTTCCGAGCATTTTATGCGAGGAAAATTTCGCGCGGGCAATCTAATCCTGCCGGAGGCTAACGTGAAAGGTACTTTCACGTTAATCTCCATTCCGCCG
>JAHZIG010000018.1 GCA_019419865.1 Clostridiales bacterium
TATTTTTTTCTTAAATTCCCCTTGACTTTTTATAGCTGGTCTAATCCCTACGTTGTTTAACGCCTAAAATTCTAAAATCTATGGTTGACTTTAGACGGGAATTGGGATATAATATAAGCAGATAAAAGGTGAACCGTAAAACGGCCAGCCAATAGATCAGTTATTATACGTAACCGCCTTTTGACCCGAGGGCGGTTACAGCGCTTTTTGCGATACTATTATTAATAAGATAATAATAGCTACAATAAATTTAAATATTGTATTGAGCATAAGCTACACCTCCTTCCTGTTGCAGTTGCAACATCGGAGATGGCTAACCGTCCCTTAATTACCTCTTATCTGCTGACGATATTATACAACATACGACGTATTTAGTCAATTTACAATTCTTTTACATAGGACGTATCCATTGGGGCGCGTCTATTTATTATACTTAATTAGCCGCCTTCCGCGCTCCTAATCAACGTAGAGATTAGCGATTAGCGAATAGCGAATAGGCGGTGAAACATGTCGCTTTAACGTCCGACGGCTTTGTTTGCGGAATTGGAATACGTTGTTTTCCCAAACGGCTCAGTCGCCGTTTTTTTATGTTACAGAAGCTTTTTGGACTCCTAATCGCTATTCTCTAATCCCTAATCCCTACGTTGGTACATCCTTGAGATCATATAATATTTTACGCCTATTTCCTTGTAGGAGACGACGGCGTAAACGGCTTTAAGCTCGTCCATCCTCTCTTCTATCTCTTCTTTGACCGGAGGTCTCATGTAGATTTGGTTAGACTTCAAGCGGTCGCCTCGGTTATAGTAGTTGACCTGCCAATGACTTATGTCGGCCTCGCTCTCCGCCGGGGGAATACAGTCCAAATTTTTTTCGATCCGGCGTATAAGCCAACTGAACGCGCGGAGTTCGGCCACACATACGACCCCGCGGGAATAGAACGGCGCGTAGCTTGACTCGGTAAAGCTCCGTTGTATGAAATCATAGGCTTCGTACTCGTCGTAAAAAGTTTCGACCCGCGCGACCCTGTCGTTTATTCCGTATAATTTGGCTTGATATATGCCGGATGAGCCCAATATTTTTCTCATTGCTATTCTCCTAAAATAATATTTTTGTAAATGTAAGAATTTGCAACTATAATAACATAAAATTTAGTTTATATGGTAATTATACTATGTAAATAATAAAAATGTAAATGCGTAAATAATCATTGTCAATGATAATTTCTACATTTGTACGCTGTGTTACTTTAAAACTGAATTAATTATAATATTAATTGTATAGTTTTGAAGTGATGTGATAAAGATGAAGTATAGAGACAAATTAATTGCGCTTGGATTAAATATAGCGTATTATCGTAAATATAGATTGTTAACGCAAGCGGAGTTAGCGGAGAAGGCAAAGGTCAGCGTTTCTACCATTCAGAAGCTGGAGAACGCAAATTTATATGCAGGAGCGTCTTTTGAAGTGATATGTAAGATCGCGGAGGCGCTGGGAGTAAACGAGAGCGAACTTTTGGATTTTAAGAAGCTGAGAAGCGATTCCGTATTGTTGGATAAGTAAACTAAACAGAGCGACGACCATTGGAAACTGTTCCGATGGTTTTTATTTTGGGAAAATAGGCGCGCCGATTGATAATTATAATTTAATATGATATAATAACCGTAAATCGGCGGCGCGTTTGAGCGCGTTGTAACCGGATCAAAAGGAGAACTGAAATGGAAAAGATATACTATCCCAATTATGAAACGGTCGAAAGGGCCATAAAGGACGACGACCCTTTGCTTTTGCTCGTATCGCACGACGGCGGCAGATTTATCGTGTCGAATATCGACGACGCGGGAGAGCATATAATTCTGCTCAGGCTCGCCGGATTTAAAGAGACCGAACTCGACCATTATTTTCGCATAGTTTTAAACCGCGACGGCGCCGATTGGACGTTTGTGTGCCCGAGTAATTATAAAGGGATCGAGGATAAGTCTTATCGGATAAGGCAATTTTTCAAAGACGGCTTTGCAGTCATACCAAAAGCGCTCGACGAGTTGGGATATTTTTGCGGGATAGATATCCCTAAAAGAGATACCAACGTAGAGATTAGAGAATAGCGAATAGGAGCCTAATACGCTTCTATAGCCGTAAAAACGGCGATTGTAATGTGATTGGAAATTTTTTCACGGACGCTTGCGTTCGACGTAACAGCGGCAAATTTTACCCCCTAACTCCTAATTTATGTCAGGCTGAACGCCTGTTTTTTATTTTGTGTTAAGTTTGCTGATTTCTCATTATATGAAAATATAGCCGTCTTCCCGGAACCAAGAAATAGGAAAACGACTATCTTAGACTTTTGACTAATAGAAAGATTTTCTTTACTAGTATTTTTAAACTCTTTTACTAAACTATCTGTATCACGAATAGTAATTTTTTTACTACTTCAATTAATCTTGCTATATCCAAATAAAACACCATCCTCTCTTAAAAAATTTAATTTTTTGTTAAGGAATATAGAAAAAAATAAAAGAGAAGAATGTATGATTATTCTTCTCTTAACTGGATTTATTACCTAAATAAATTAATTAATCTTCTTTATCATTTTCATCTTTTTTATATATATCAAAAAAGTGTATTTCATCTAATTGCTCTATTGTTGATTTATACATGCTAGGTCTAGTTTCGTCTATAAAGTCTTTAAACCCTTCTATGGCTTCTGATATAAATTCTAAAAAATTCATTTACCTATCCCTCCTATATTCATAGTTACAAAGCTTTTGGTTAACCGCAAGGCAGTTTGCTATTATACGCTGCGTCCCTAAAATCTAATCTTTACGAACTTACCTGAACAGTCCGGTTATTATATCGATGAGGTTGAATCTGACGATCAACCCCGCGAATACGATACTTACCATAGACAGCAGTTTGATCAGTATATTGACCGAGGGGCCGGACGTATCCTTGAACGGATCGCCGACGGTGTCGCCTACGACCGCCGCCTTGTGGTTTTCGGAGCCTTTGCCGCCGTAGTTGCCGGCTTCGATGTACTTTTTAGCGTTGTCCCAGGCTCCGCCGGAGTTGGCCATCATTATCGCGATAGCGAAGCCGGATACCAGCGAGCCGCCGAGCATGCCGACGACGCCGTTGACGCCGAGGATAAGACCCACGACGATAGGCGCGAGTATGCCGAGCCCCGCCGGAACGATCATCTCTTTAAGCGAGGAGCGGGTACAGATATCGACGCATGTCGCGTAATCCGCTTCCGCTTTGCCCTGCATCAGGCCCTTTATCTCTCTAAACTGACGTCTTACCTCTACGACTATCTTTTGAGCCGCGCGGCCGACCGCCTGCATCGTAAACGCCGAGAACAAGAACGGCAGCATCGCGCCGACGAACAAGCCTATGAGCACGGGCGGATTTGTAAGCGAGAGCTGAAGATTGCCGCCCAGTTCGGTGATTTTATCGGTATACGAAACGATCAGCGCCAAAGCCGTGAGCGCCGCGCTGCCTATAGCGAAGCCCTTGCCGGTAGCCGCGGTCGTGTTGCCGAGCGAGTCGAGCGCGTCCGTTCTATCCCTTACGCTCTCGTCCATTCCGGCCATCTCCGCTATGCCGCCCGCGTTGTCCGCGACGGGACCGTAAGCGTCGGTAGCGAGAGTTATTCCGAGCGTCGCCAGCATACCTACCGCCGAGATACCCACGCCGTAGAGTCCGCTTGCAAAGCTGTCCGCGTTACCGGTTGCGATGAAGTCCGCGCCGCCCGCCGCGAAGAAGCTGATCAATACGGATATGCCGACGATCACGACCGGGATCGCGGTCGATAGCATACCGAGCGCTATGCCGTTGATGATTATCGTAGCGCTTCCGGTCTCCGACGACTTAGCCAGCTTTCTGGTCGGCTTATATGAATCGGACGTATAGTATTCGGTAAAGAAGCCTATGAGCACGCCGGCTACGAGTCCGGATATGACCGCCCAGAAAACGCCGGTGTTTTCTGGCAGGAATACGAATATCAAGACCGCCGAAGCGATAGCCGATATTATCGCCGAAATGTATGTGCCGCGTCTTAGCGAGCCGAGCAGGCTCTTTTGATCGGCGCCCTCTTTTGTGCTTACGAAGAACGTGCCGAAGATCGAGGCTATTATACCTATCGCCGCGATGAGCATAGGCACGACGATACCTTCAAAGTTGAGTCCCGCCGCGGTGGCGAGCGCTCCGGTCGAGATTATCGAGCCTACGTAGGATTCGTACAGGTCGGCGCCCATTCCGGCGACGTCGCCTACGTTGTCGCCTACGTTGTCCGCTATAACGGCAGGATTACGCGGGTCGTCCTCGGGGATACCCGCCTCTACCTTACCTACGAGGTCGGCGCCTACGTCGGCCGCCTTGGTGAATATACCGCCGCCTACGCGGGCGAACAGAGCCATAGAGCTTGCGCCCATACCGAAGGTGAGCATGGCGGACATAATCTCCGTCGGATCGTTCAAGATAGCTTTAAGGATCAGGAACCATACAGATATATCCAAAAGTCCCAGTCCGACCACCGTAAGCCCCATAACCGTACCGCTCGAAAAGGCTATTTTCAGACCCTTGTTAAGGCTGTCCTTAGCGCCGTTCGCGGTTCTGGTGTTAGCGTAAGTAGCTATGTTCATGCCGATAAAACCGGACAGTCCCGAGAAGAAACCGCCGGAGAGAAACGCGAACGGAACGAACCAGGTAAGCAGACCCGCCGCCGCCATACAGGCGATTATCACGATCATTATAACGAAGAATACCGCGACCGTCTTGTACTGACGTTTAAGGTACGCCATCGCGCCCTTGCGGATCTTCGAAGCTATGTCCGACATCTTGGCCGAGCCCTCGGGCTGAGCCTTTACCCAGTAAAACTTGTACGCCGCGAATGCGAGTCCGAGTATAGCGCAGATCAATACGATCCACGGCGCTACGTCAACAAAATTCATGATTTTTACCTCCCTTGAATTAAGTTTGTTTTTTAGTATATTGATATTATTATTTATTTTTTCGATAATAATTAAACTGTAAGCGACAGTTTTTTATAAATTCTTTTTTGAATATCGACCAAATTTTTACATTATATATATTATATAAAATAATCGCGTCTAAGTCAATATGTTTAATACAAATGTAACAAATGATAATCTGGAATATACATTTTGCGGGATATGTTAATATTTAAAGACGTAAGCGTTAAAAATAATGCGTAGAAGAACATAAAGCGGTCAAAAATATAAAGAGATAGTTTCGCTTAGACGGAAAAGGGCGCGTAAAAACCGCCGCGCGGGATATTTAAAAAAGATACTCAGCGCAGCGTGATATGATTTTTTATTATTGAAAAAAATTCGCGGACGTAATTTCTGAGTTTATATTTTTGAGGATTCTCCGCGGGCAGAGGGTAAGCGGTCAGGCCGAGAAGTCTCGCGGTGCGTCCGGAGCGGTAGACGTGATAGCGGTTCGTCGCAAAATAGACCGTATAGCAGTTTTCGCCGAACAGGTTATCCAGCGCCTGCTTGGAGAACTTAAAGTTGTCGTACGTGCTGTGCGAACGGTCTTCCTTGAGCAGTTTGGACGCGGGAACGCCGTTTTGGATAAAATACCTTCGCATCGCCTCCGCTTCGGAGATAGCCTCGTTAGAGCCCTGCCCGCCCGAGCAGACGACTATATCGCAGCCGTTTTCAGCGATAAATTCGAGCGCCGCGTCCATGCGCGCGTACAGGCTCTTGCACGGAGTTTCGCCGTAGAGACGGCAGCCGAGCGTTACGACCGCGGTTTTGTTACCGCCGGATTTTGGCGGTCGATCGTTTGAATAATTATTTTTATATCCCTTATTTGTCATATTTGTTTTGATATTCTCCTTTAACGCAGGATAGGCTGCGCTTATAATTTTTTCAAATTATAAAAACGCGGTTTTTACTAATAATATATATGACGCGCAAAGCTATTGTTACGCAAAGCTATTGTTACGCAAAGTTTTTGTTACGCAAGGTTTTTGTTACGCAAAATTTTTGCCGCGCGTCTTGGATTTTAAGGTCTGTACGAGCGGCGGGGACGCCCGCATAGGTCTTAAGCCGCAGACAGACATGCGGCCGCGCAGAGTTTTCCGAGCCGAAGGCCTGCGCGCTTATAACACAACGAAAATAGGCGAGCGCGCTTGCTTATTTTTAGGTTTAGGAGGGAAAGAGAATGGATGTATTGGCTCTGATACTCGTAATAATCGGCGCCCTGAACTGGGGAAGCATCGGCCTGTTCGGTTTCGATATAGTCGGCGCGCTCTTCGGCGGCACGGGCAGTTTTATAAGCAGAGCGATATTTACAGTAGTATCTCTGGGAGGACTTTGGGCGATATCATTCTTCTTTAGAGAGAAAATACTCGGAAGATACCGTCACAGCGCCGAGAGCTGAGTGAAACTTACAAGGCGCTAAGCAAACGCGGGAGTATTGCGACGGCGATTCCCCGACGTTTGGGAGCGCATCATAAAAACTTCGCTTTTGGCGGTTATGGAAATTAAATTTGAATAAAACCATAAACGGCTGGGCTGGCTTTAGTTTCAGCCGTTTTGGCTTAGTATAGAGGCTCAGTCCGCTTTAAACTCCTTGACGCTTTTTCCGTTTTCGGTAAATATCAGCTTATAAGCTCTGAGCGCCTGATACATATCGCCCTCGCCGCGCTTTGCGCCGTATTTAACGTCGCCTTTCAAAGGGTGTCCTATGTAGGCGAAAGAGGCGCGTATCTGATGCGTTCTTCCGGTATGCAGTTCGACCTCTAAATCGGTACTGTCGTTTTTTAGGTCGCAGCGCAGAACGCGGTACCCGAGCCGGGACGAGCGCGCGCCCGGTTTCGGGGTCTTGGAAAATTCCATTAGGTTATTCCCTATCTTATATATATATCCGTTTATTTCCCCGCCTTCTTGAATCCGTCCCTCCACGGTAAGGCGGTAGAACTTGCGTATCTCGCGGTTCTTGATCTTCTCGTTTATCCGCTTCAGCGCCCCGGCGTTCTTGGCCATTATCAAAAGCCCGGAGGTATTGCGGTCTATTCTGTGACAAAGAGAAGGGATAAAGGCCCCCGGCGAGGAAATATCTATCTCGGACTTATCGTATAGATAGCGTCTGGCGCGGCCCTCCGCCGAATCCTTATCCTCCGACTGTGAAAGCAACCCCGACGGCTTATCGATTATAAGCATGTCGTCGTCTTCGAACACGACCTTTATATCCGGGCTTAATTTGAGCCAGGGGAAATCCGTATCTTCGCTTTCGAAAAACTCATCGTTGATATACGCTTCGACCTTGTCGGAGGCCTTTAAAACGTATTTGAGGTCGGCGCGTTTTCCGTTTACTTTTATACGTTTTTTCCTGAAAGCCTTGTAGATCATCCCGGGCGCGGCTTTTGACGCCTGCTTGAATATGAATTTGTCGAGCCTTTGCCCGGCCTCTTTTTCGGTTATTATAAATTCTTTCATAACGTTTTCCTAATTTACGGGTTCTCCATAGCGCCGGCGCGGTGTCTTCCGCTCGATCCGGAAATATGTTCCGGCCGCGCGCGTTTATCGTCTTTTAATATAAGTCTATATGCCGGTTGCGTTTGGCTCAGCGTTTAAACGTCAGTAAGTCGCGAAGCTGCTGTAATCTGGTCTCCGAACCCTGCGGCATCAGCGTGACGCTTACTTCTCTTTCGACCGAATCGTTGCCGCAGGTCAATGTTACGGTTGTATCGACGGAGATCGGTTTTTGGAACATATGCGGCGGATTGATCCTGCCCGAGCCGAGAATGGAGCCGGTCGAACGGCTTGAGGAAATGATGTCGGATATATCCGATATGATCGGGATGTAGGTATCGCCCGACCAGCGTATCATAACTCGTCTGCCGTTAGACGCTTCATATCCGCCGGGAAGGTTGGTATACACCTCGTCGAGACTCGGGTTATCGCCCGCGATATTGTCGAAGGCTTCGTATATAGCGACTATGTCCGGGTCGTCGGAGACGTCTATAGACAGCCCGGGCGCAAAGTTTGAGGGCGCGCCGTTGTTTGAATAGAACAGGACGCTCTCGGTCGATTCGGGATCGTCGCAGGCGAGTATGAACGACGCCGTATACATCTTCTCGCTGAAAAGCCTGCGTATCAGAGAAGTGACGTCGAAACTTATCCCCGTTCTGGTATCGTAGCCGGTCGCGGTCTCTATCAATTCGGTCTCGCCGGCGGGACGGGAGTTGTAGGTCATGCTTCCGTTCCAGTCGTTGTTGTTTATATAGTACAGCTGCATCCGCATCGTAGATGATTTGTTCTTAGGACGAAGCTGGATCTTGGCGTCGGTGATCGCGCCCTGGATATTTTTGGGGTCTATGTTAAATTTAAGATAGGTAGCGGAGCCGTTATCCACGCAGAGCAGATTGTCGTTGGCCGCGACGGCGTCGTAGCCCGAAGCGTTCGGCGAAGCCTCGGAGACGTAGACGTTCGTGTCCAAGTACGTCTTGTTAAGACCCGGCGGGTCGGTATCGACCGCGTCGTTTACGAGTATTTTCAGATACGGGCGATAGGACGGATCCTCGTAGCCCGAGCTTGCGAACTGGATCGGCGCCGCGGCGTGATCGGCCGCGCTGAGCCTGAGCGTTATAGTCTGGTTCTCGCTTCCGAGCATTTCTTTTATCGGCTCTGTAAGATCGATTTCAAGAACTCCGGCGTTCGAGTATGTAACGTACGTGAGGTTGGTCTCGTTGCCTCTCGGTTTGTTGTTCCATGTCGTTCCGTCGCTCCAGTTATTGTTGTCGAGATACGCGACGTTAAAACGCGCCTGATTTGAGCCGTCGGAACCCTTGCCGAGCCATGTCGCCGCAAGGCGCAGTTTTACCGAGGAGATCTCGTTAGGGTTTTTGTTGTCCAGTCTTGAAAGATCGAAGGCTATGTACGTATCCCAGTTGGCGCCTACTATCATTCGCCTCTCGTCAAGCTCCCGAGACGATTCGTCTTCTTTCAGACTGTATACGAACATATCCTTTTCCGGCTGTATCTTAATAAACTCTCCGTCGGCGATAACCGGCGTCGCGAGGTATATTATTCCGACCGGAACTATGCCGAGCAGTAATAAAGACAAGAGGATAGAACCGACTATCTTTTTTATAGTATCTCCCAACGCGAGCGCCGCCTTTCTGAGTATATTTATTAGATACGTGTATTATCGTCGTTTGTAAGTTTGCTGCCGGACGGGGTTTTTGCCGGATCGGCGCCGGATATACCGAACCGATCCGGATCCGCCGGCGGTCATGCTTTACGTATTCTGAGCTTAGCCGGAGGCAAGGCCGACCCGCCCGTTTTAGGTATTGCGGATCGGGAGCCGCCGTATTATGGTTATCTGAGGTTACGTTGTTTTTATTGATTTACGGTTCGATGCTTACCATATATATTCCGCGTCTTTATCTAAAATACCGAGCGCGGCGCGGCGCAGAAGGTCGAGCGCGTACATGGCGCTTCGCTCGCGCACCATGCCCCGGTCTCCGGTCAGGTTGAACTTGAACGCCTTGTGTATATCTTTAGCGCAAACGCTTATATATACCAGCCCGACCGGCTTCTCCGCCGTTCCGCCGCCGGGTCCGGCTATCCCCGTGATGGATACCGCCATGTCGGCGCCCGATACTTCGAGCGCGCCTTTGCTCATCTCGAGCGCGGTCTCGGCGGATACCGCTCCGTATTTTTCGAGGGTCTCGTTCTTAACGCCTAAGAGTTTATGCTTTATCTCGTTTGAATAGGTCGTAAGTCCGCAGCCGAAACATTCGGACGAGCCGGGGATAGAGGTTATTTTCTGCGCCGTGAGCCCGCCGGTGCAGCTCTCCGCGGTCGCGGCCGTAAGGCCTTTATCCCTGAGCAGATCGACCAGCGTTTTTTGAAGCGAGTTGTCAAGCCCGGTTCCGTAGACCTTATCGCCGAGGACCGCCCTGATCTTTTGCTCGACGGGAACGATCATTTCGTCCGCGATCTCCGCGCTCTCAGCCTTTGCGGTGATCCTCAGCTCGACCTCGCCGGTCTTGGCGTACGGGGCGACCGTTGGATTTGTGGAATTGTTTATCAGCTCGCTGAGTCTTTCGTCGACCGACGATTCGCCCATTCCGAACACCCTCAGCGACTTTGAACGAATCACGTCTTTGGATCTTTTCTTAAGATACGGAAAGACGTAGTTGTCGAACATCGGTTTCATTTCGCGCGGCGGACCCGGGAGCATTATGAAGGTCGTCGAGTTTCTTTCGTATTCGACTATCGCGCCCGGAGCCGTGCCGAAGTCGTTTTTGAGTATTATGCAGCCCTCCGGCATCTCCGCCTGCTTTAGGTTGCTTTCGGGCATATACATCCCGCCCGCGTTAAAACGTTCGATTATATTCTGCTTGCTCTCCTCGTCCATCACGCATTTAAGGCCGCAGTACTTAGCTATGGTCTCCTTGGTGAGGTCGTCTCCGGTCGGACCCAGGCCGCCGGTCGTAATGATCCCGTCGGCTCTGCCCGCGGCCGTCTCGAGCGCCGCCTTAAGCCTGCCCGGATTGTCGCCCACGACGGTCGTATAGTATACGTCGAAGCCCAGCTCGCTCAGTCTCCGGCTGAGATACTGCGCGTTGGTGTTGACGATCTGTCCGAGCAGCAGTTCGGTGCCGACTGATATTAATTCAAAAGTCATTTTATCCACAGCCTTTCTAAATTCTTATCGTATCGGTAAATAAATTTCCCCGCCCGCGGCAAACGCGAGTCTTAAGCCCAAAGTCTGGCGTCCGTATCCCGCCGGATCGAAGGTTTAAGGCTCAGCGCGGATACTTAACTTCTATTATCTCGGTATCCGCTATCGCCTTGTCAAGCGCCGCGCAGGCGTCGCCCAAATTCTCCTCGGCTTTAACGATCTCGCCGAGCGAGGGCTTGGTCTTGGGGTGCTTTGGAACGAATATCGTGCAGCAGTCCTCGTACGGCTGGATCGAGGTCTCGTACGCGTCTATCTTCTTCGAGATCCGTACGATCTCCTCCTTGTCCATCCCTATACAGGGTCTGAACACCGGCATATTCACCGCGGAGTCGGTGCAGTAGAGACTCTCCATCGTCTGGCTCGCGACCTGCCCCACGCTCTCGCCGGTGATCAGCGCAAGGGAGCCGTTTTGGCGCGCAATCTTTTCGGCTATTCGCATCATTAGTCTGCGCATGATTATAGTAAGATATTCCTTAGGGCAGTTTTCGATTATACTTAGCTGTATATCCGTAAACGGTACTACGTGAAGTTTTATCGCGCCCGCGTATACCGATAATATTTTCGCAAGGTCTACGACCTTTTCCTTGGCGCGCTCGCTCGTATACGGCGGGCTGTGGAAGTATACGGCCTCTATCTTGACGCCGCGCTTCGCGATCATCCAGCCCGCGACCGGACTGTCTATGCCGCCGCTTAGCAGAAGGGTCGCCTTGCCCCCGGTCCCGACCGGCATACCGCCCGCGCCGCTGAACTTTTCAGCGAACACGTAGGCCTCCTTGCGTATCTCGACCTGCACGAGGATATCCGGGTCGTGCACGTCCACTTTTAGTCCGCCGTCGCCGTAAGCTTTTAAAATTGCGCCCCCGACCTCTCGGCTTATCTGCGGCGAGTTCAGAGGAAACGTTTTATCCTCTCTCTTGGCCTCGACCTTGAAAGTCTTGCCGCTCAGATCGAGATCCGAGAGACATTCAACCGCGGTCTTGAATATGCTGTCCATGTCCTTCTCGCAGCGCATTACCGGGCAGATATTGACTATGCCGAAAATTCTCTGAAGACGATCGATCGTCTCGAACATATCTATCCCGTCCTCGAGCGGCTCGAGATATATCGTAGACTGCGAGTTTCTGATACTGAACTTCCCGATCTTCGAGACCGCGCTCGCGATATTGTCTATTAACTTGCGCTCAAATACCGGCCTGTTAAGCCCCTTTAGAGCTATCTCTCCGTACTTTAATAAAATCAAATCTATTCTCTTCATTTGCACACTCCTCGATCCGCGCGCCGTGCGCCGCGGTTAATATCAAATATTCAGCTTTCTCAGCCGTTGTACTATTTTTGTCAGTTCCTCTATAACGGTATCTATCTCCTCGTCGGTAGTAAACTCGCTTAGGCTGAACCTTATACTGCCGTCGATCATGTTCTTGTCCGTACCGATCTCGGTCAGCACGTAGCTCTGTCCTTTTTTATGACTGCTGCACGCGCTGCCGCTGGATACGAAGATATCCCGCATCTCGAGCGAATGCAGAAGCACTTCGGAGCGAACGCCGCCGAACGAGACGTTGAGAATATGCGGCGCTTGTCCGGCCGGCGTGTTTACGCAGATGTTATCGACGTTTTCCTTAATGCCCGAGAGCAGTCTGTCCTTGAGTTGTTCCATCTTGTTAGCTTTCGCCGTAAGGTCGTTATTCGCGAGCTTTGCGGCGAGTCCGAAACCGGCTATCCCGGGCGCGTTCTCGGTGCCGGGGCGGATATTGCCCTGCTGGCCGCCGCCGAAGATTATCGGGGCAATCTTGGTTCCGCGCCGGATATATAAAGCTCCTACGCCCTTAGGGCCGTGGATCTTGTGCGAGCTCAGGCTCATAAGATCCGCCTTTAGGATATTTAGGTTTATCGGCAGTTTGCCGTAGGCCTGTACGGCGTCGACGTGGAATAACGCGCCGCCGTTCTTCCGCTTGAGTACGCTTATCATATCCGAAATAGGTTCTATCGTTCCGATCTCGTTGTTGACCATCATCGCGGTGACCAGGACGGTGTCGGGTCGGATCAGTCTTTCAAATTCCTTGAGCTTGACCTTGCCGTCCTTGTCCACGGGAACGTAATCGACCTTGTATCCGTTTTCGGACATGTAGCCGAGCGTGTTCATCGTGGCGGGGTGTTCTATAGGCGTAGCGATTATATGACGTCCCCTCTTCGCGCGGCATACGCCCATTATCGCGAGGTTGTTGGATTCGGTTCCGCCCGAGGTGAAGAATATCTCCCTCGGATCCGCCTTTATGGTGGCGGCGATCCGCTCCCGCGACTGTTTTATCAGCGCTTCGGCCTCGACGCCGAGCCTGTGCAGCGAGGACGGGTTGCCGTAGGCGTTAAACATAACGTCCGCGACGGTTTCGGCTACCTCTTTGTAAGGTCTGGTCGTAGCGCTGTTGTCCAAATATATTTCCATTATCTATCCTCCAAACAATATAAACTTATATTATCACAATGTCGCGGAGTTTTCAACCGCCGAATAAAAAAACTCCGCACTATTATAATATTTAACGGACTGGACAAATGTGAACATAACGAGTATAATACTATAGGGAATCATAATATATTAAGAACAAATAACAGAACGGAAAGCAAGCGGATTTTTTATCCGCGGGGGTAATATATGGAAAACAAATCGCTTAAAACGCTTGAATATACAAAGATACTGGTCATGCTGGAGCAGTACGCGAAAAACGACGCGGCTAAGGAGAGGGCGCGGTCCTTGAAACCGTCCAACAGCTACCGGGAAGTGGAGAAAAACCTGCTCGAGACGGACGCGGCGGTGACCATGTCCTTAAAATACGGCGCGCCCGACATACTCAGGGTAGAGGATCCGAGCGAGGCCTTTAAACGTCTCGAGATAGGCGGGGCGCTGTCGATGGCGGAGCTTTTGAATATTGCGAGACTGCTCAGAGCCGCGAGGATACTTAAAAGATACACTAAAGAACAGACCGGGATACTGTCCGAGTATTTCGGTGAATTGATACCGAACAAGGCGTTCGAGGATAGGATAACGACGTCCATAATCTCGGAGGAGGAGATGGCGGATACCGCGAGCCCGGAGCTTGCGAATATCAGGCGCAGGATAAAAAACGCGGGCGCCAAGGTCAGAGACAGCCTCGACAGTATGATAAAGTCGCCGCATTACCGTAAATTCCTGCAGGAGCAGATCGTGACGATGAGGAATAACAGATACGTCGTTCCGGTCAAGGCGGAGCATAGAGGCGACGTGCCCGGACTCGTTCACGACATGTCTTCATCGGGCGGAACGGTATTTATCGAGCCGTCGAGCGTCGTAAACGCCAACAACGAACTGCACGAGCTGTCCATAAAGGAGAAGGCCGAGATAGAGAGGATATTATACGAACTTTCAAACGAGGCGGCCGAGATAGCCGAGGACTTAAAATACAGCTACGAGACGCTTACCGAGCTGGATTTTATATTCGCAAAATCCAAGCTCGCGCTGGATATGAAGGCGGTCTGTCCAAAGCTCAACGCCGAGGGCAGGATAAACATAATAAAAGGCCGACACCCGCTTATAGATAAGAATAAGATCGTTCCGATAGACGTAAATCTCGGTATAGACTTCGACAGCCTGATAGTTACCGGACCCAACACCGGAGGTAAGACCGTGGTCCTTAAGACGATAGGTCTGTTCTGTCTCATGACCCAGTCGGGGCTCCATATCCCGGCGGCGGACGAGAGCGAGATGGCGGTGTTTAGCGACGTATTCGCCGACATAGGCGACGAGCAGAGCATAGAACAGAGCCTGTCCACGTTCTCCTCGCATATGAAGAACATAGTCGGTATAATGGATAAGATCGGTCCCAACACGCTGGCGCTCTTCGACGAGTTGGGAGCGGGAACCGACCCGGTTGAGGGCGCGGCGCTCGCCAACGCGATAATCGAGGAGATAAGAAAACGGGGCGCTAAGGTCGTCGCGACGACTCACTACAGCGAGCTCAAGCTGTATGCCATATCGACTCCGGGGGTCGAGAACGCGTCCTGCGAGTTCGACGTAAACACTCTCAGCCCGACGTATAAGCTGCTGATCGGCGTACCGGGCAAGAGCAACGCGTTCGCGATATCGAGCAAACTCGGACTTCCGGCGAGCATCATAGAACGCTCCAAGGAACTGCTCTCGGACGAGAATATCAAGTTCGAGGAAGCGCTCGGCAGGATAGAGCAGGACCGCAGGACTACCGAGAAAGAGCGCGCCGAACAGGAGCGGATGCGGCGGGAGATAGAGCGGCTCAAAAACGAACTTCAGCGCGAGCGCGACAAGATAACGAAGGAGAAGGACAGGATATTCGACAGGGCGAGGGAGCAGGCCGAGAAGATAATTACAAGAGCGCAGCAGGATACGGATCGGGCGCTCGAGGAGATCAAAGAGGCGCGGAAGGCCAAGGACGAGAAAGAGGCCCTGCGCGCGATGGAGGAAGTCCGCAAGGAACTTAAGCTAAAACAGAAGAAAAACGTCAGACCGGCGAGCAGGAGCGGTAAGCCGCGCAGGTCTAACGTAAACGTGAATACCTTAAAGCCGGGAGCCAACGTGCTGATCATGGATCTTAACGACAAGGGGAGCGTGCTGTCGGTCAATAAGGCCAACAACACCGCCCTGATCCAGGTGGGTATCATGAAGATAACCTCAAAGCTCGACAATATCCTCGTCTTGGAGGACGACGAGGGGATAAAGCCGAAGAGTTATTCGGCGCCTAAGACGACGGCGGGATTGAGTTCGGCCAGAAACGTAAAGAGCGAGGTCGACCTAAGAGGAATGACCCTCGAGGAGGCGGAGCTGGAGACCGACAAATTCCTCGACGAGTGCGCGATGGCGGGTCTCGGTACCGTGAGCATAATCCACGGCAAAGGGACCGGAGTACTCAGACAGGGGATACAGGAGATGCTTCGCCATCATCCGCACGTCAGAAAGTTCAGACCGGGTAAGTTCGGCGAGGGCGATATGGGCGTTACGGTCGTGGAGATCAAGTGATCCGACTCGATATATCGGCGTTATAATTGGATATTGATTAAAAAGCGGACATAGTACGGCGCCAACACAAAAAATAAGTATAAATTGTATAAAAGGTGTTGTATTTTGGTTGTTTTAGTGATAAAATATAATGGCGTCTTTCTAAATGGGCGCGAACATAAGAATTCGACGATAAAACTAATTAGTTCAGGGAGATATAATAATGTTAAATAAGAAGTGGCTGCTTAAGGAATTTGATAAGAACAGGGTGGTTGAGATGTCCAAGACGTTTCGGATATCGCCCCTGACCGCGATTATTCTTTATAACAGAAATATACGGGACGACGAGACGATAGAGAGCTTTTTGACCCGTAACTTAGGGGTCATGCACGATCCGTTTCTGATGAAAGATATGCACAAGGCGGCGGAACGTATCAAGGCGGCCAAGAGGAATAATGAAAAGATAACCATTTACGGAGACTATGACGTGGACGGCATAACGTCCATCGCTATTCTTTACAAATATTTGGCGGAGAACCATATTGACGTGGACTACTATGTGCCCGACAGGATGCAGGAGGGCTACGGCGTTAACCGCGACGCCCTCGACAAGATCAAGGCCAACGGCTCGAATCTTATCATAACCGTGGACACGGGAATAACCGCGGTCGAAGAATGTCAGTACGCCAAGACGATAGGTCTGGACGTGATAATAACCGACCACCACGAATGTAAGGAGCAGATACCGGACGCGTACGCGGCGATAGACCCCAAGCGGAAGGATTGTTCGTATCCGTTTAAGAATCTCGCGGGCGTGGGCGTCGTGTTCAAGCTGATCCAGGCGCTGAGCGTCGGCGTACCGCTTAACAAACTGATGGACAAATACGCGGATCTGATGTGTCTCGGCACGGTGGCGGACATCTCGCCGCTCATAGACGAGAACAGAGTCATAGTCACGGAGGGTCTAAAACGCTACAGACATACCAAGAACATAGGCCTTAAGGCGCTGATAGACGTATCGACCAAGGGCAAGGAGATAACCACCTCGACTATCGGTTACACGATAGCGCCCCGCATAAACGCGAGCGGAAGGCTGGGCTGCGCGTCTACGAGCGTGGAGCTGTTCTTGACCGACGACGAGGAAAAGGCGAAGGAGCTCGCCGACTCGCTGTGTCACGAGAACCAGCTGCGCCAGCAGACCGAGCAGAAGATGTTTAAAGAGGCGCTCGAGTATCTGGAGGAGCATCCGGAGGTCAAGGAGGATAAAATAATAATAATCCCCCACGAGAACTGGCATCACGGTATAGTGGGTATAGTTTCGTCAAAGATAACCGAAAAGTTCTATAAACCCTCGATACTGTTCGCGATAGACGGCGACGAGGCTAAGGGCAGCGGCAGGAGCGTCACCGGCTTCAATCTCTTCGGAGCGCTCGAATACAGCAGCGGTCTGCTCGAAAAGTTCGGCGGTCACGAGCTTGCGGCCGGTCTTACCATAAAGACGGACAACATAGAGGCGTTCAGGGAAAAGATAAACGAGTTTGCAAAGGATCATATGGACGACGAGATACTCACGCCCACAATATCCTTAGACGCCGCGATCAAGGTCAACTATATCACGCTGGATACCGTGCACGATATTAATAAACTCCAGCCGTTCGGCGTTAACAACCCGACCCCGACGTTCGCGGTCAGAAATATAAAGATCCACCGCATAAGCGTCATGAGCGAGGGACGTCATCTGAGAATGACGCTGTTTAAGGACGGAAAGTATCTTGATTCGGTCGGATTCGGAATGGGCGAATTTTACAGTTACTTAAACGAAGGCGACTATATAGACGTGGCTTTCGCGCTGGATATAAACGACTATAAGGGTTTTCAGAACGTGCAGCTGATACTTAAGGATATAAAAGAGGCCAATACGGCTATATGACCATATAAAATTAAATAATAAGCGCATAGTTAGATGAAAATAAGACGAATATAGGTCTTGCCCCGATAAGTAATTAAGGAGCGAGACCTGTTTGTTTAAACGGAAGGTTGGAGCTAAGGTAAACCCGGGTAGAGATTAATTTGCGTTGTTAAGGAGGCGTATCGATATGACGAAAACAGCAGACAGAACCGAGCTTTCATCATTGATCGAGCTGATAAGAAAGTATAATAAAAACGGGGATTTGTCTATGGTGGAGAAGGCGTATAATTACGCCGTTGAAAAACACGCCGGACAGAAGAGAAAATCGGGCGAGCCGTTTGTCAATCATCCGATAAACGTCGCCTGTATAATCGCCGAGATGGAGTTCGACACCGACTCCATATGCGCCGCCCTGCTTCACGACGTGGTAGAGGACACCGACGCCACCCGAGAGGACATAGTGCGGGAGTTCAGCCCGACTATCGCCGAACTGGTGGACGGCGTGACCAAACTCAGCAAGATCCCCTATACCTCTAAGGAGGAGCAGCAGATAGAAAGCCTCAGGAAGATGTTCTTCGCTATGGCTAAGGACGTGCGCGTCATAGTAATAAAGCTCGCCGACCGTTTGCATAATATGCGGACTCTTAAATATATGAAAGAAGACCGCCAGAGAGCTATATCGAGGGAGACGCTCGAGGTATACGCCCCGCTTGCGCACCGTCTCGGTATGTCCAAGGTAAAGGGCGAACTCGAGGATCTGGCGCTCAGATATATAGACCCGATAGGCTACTACGAGATAGTGGACGACATCGCCCAAAAGCGCGAGGAGCGGGAAAAGTATATCGAAGAGATAATAGAGATAATCGAAGCGAAGATGGACGAGATAAATATAAAGGCGCATATAGAGGGCAGGGCTAAGCATTTCTACAGCATATACAGAAAGATGTTTATGCAAAACAAGACCATAGACGAGATATACGACCTGTTCGCGGTCAGAGTTATAGTCGACACCGTGGCCGACTGCTACGCGGCGCTCGGCATGGTGCACGAACTGTTCAAACCGATGCCGGGACGGTTCAAGGATTATATAGCTATGCCTAAGCCGAATATGTACCAGTCGCTGCATTCGACGATGATAGGACCTAACGGAACGCCGTTCGAGATACAGATACGCACCTGGGAGATGCACAGGACGGCCGAGAACGGTATAGCGGCGCACTGGAAGTATAAAGAGGGCAAGAGCGGCGTGTCGGACATGGACGACAAGCTGTCGTGGATAAAACAGCTTTTGGAGATACAGAAGGATATGACCTCGCCCGAGGACTTTATGCATACGCTGAAGATAGATATGTTCAGCGACGAGGTGTTCGTATTCACGCCGAGAGGCGACGTTGTGAGCCTGCCGGTCGGTTCCACGCCGATAGACTTTGCGTATTCGATACATTCCGCGGTCGGGAACAGGATGACCGGGGCGAAAATAAACGGGAAGATAGTTCCGCTCTCCCACGAGCTGGAAAACGGCGATATCGTTGAGGTCATAACCTCTTCGGTGACGCACGGACCCAAGATAGACTGGCTTAAGATATGTAAGACCTCTCAGGCTAAGAATAAGATAAACCAGTGGTTCAAGAAGCTCAACCGAGACGAGAATATCCAAAAGGGCAGAGAGACGATCGAGAAAGAGCTGAATAAGATCATGGCTCCGACGTCGTTCCTGGACGATAAGGATTTCGTCAATCCACTGCTCAGAAAATACGGCTTCAACGACATAAACGACCTGTACGCGGCGGTCGGCTACGGCAGTACCAACGCCAACAGGTTTGTGACCCGGTTCAAGACCGAATGTAAGAATAGACTCCTCAGAGAGGACGCGATCGATCCGGCCGAGGTCGTGCCCATGACCGTCAAGACCACGTCGAGACCCAATACCAGCGGCGTGGAGGTCGAGGGTATAGACAACTGCCTGATAAGGTTCTCGCACTGCTGCAACCCGGTGCCGGGCGACGAGATAGTGGGCTACGTCACAAGGGGCAGAGGCGTCGCGATCCACAGAGCCGACTGCATAAATATGCTTCAGGCCACCGCGGACGAGGAGGAGAGCAAGCGCCTGATCCCCGTTCACTGGGCGGGCGAGGCGAGTTCTTCGTCCTTTAAGTCGAGCCTCACGATCACAGCGTCAGACAGGGCGAACCTGCTTATCGACATCATGAGCCAGATAAGCGAGAACAAAATACCGGTGACCAACGTGAACGCGAGGACGAGCAAGAGCGACCTGGCGGTGATAGACGTCACGATGGAGATAAGCTCTACCGACCAGCTCGATAAGGTGATAACAAAAATAAAGAACCAGCCCGGTATAATATCCGTCTCAAGAAAGAGACAGTGACGAAAAAATTAAACTTTTGCGGGGGTAAATTTGATGAAAATAAAAACTTTGGTACTCGGCGGACTTGAGAACAACTGCTACCTGCTTATATGCGAAAACGGCGCTTTGACGCCGGCTCCGGCTATACTGATAGACGCCGCGGCGGACGCCGACCGGATAATCGCGGAGACGGAAAAACTCGGCGCGAGCCTTAAAAAGATAATCATAACCCACGGTCACTACGACCATATAGGCGCGCTTTCAGAACTTGTTTCTAAGACCGGCGCCGAGGTGATCGCGCATAAGAACTGCGCCGGATTTTTAGGCGACGGGAATTTAAATCTCGCGTCCGACTTCGGAAGAAAGGCTGATAAAGTAAAGGTCGATACCGAGGTTGACGACGGCGATACGATCCACACCGAGGACGGGGATATAAAAGTTCTGTATACGCCGGGACATACCTCGGACAGCATAAGCCTGCTCTATAATAATTACGCGTTCGTAGGCGACCTGTTGTTCTACAGGAGCGTGGGCAGGACCGATTTCCCGACCGGGAATATGCAGACCGAGATAAATTCCATCAAGAAAAAGATCATGACCTTAGACGATAGTACGGTCGTGTATCCGGGTCACGGTCCGGCGACCAACGTGGGAGACGAACGGAAATATAATCCGTATCTGTACGCGTAGAAGAGCGCGCTTTTCGAGCCGAAGGAGGTCGACGCGTATACGGCGGCAGAGAGCGCTTAAGCGCCGCGGACGAAAGCGGCGCGGATATATCGAGAGTGAAGAGTTTTAGGATAGAGGGAAATATTTAGTATGATAGATACGACGGAAAATAACGGCGGCGCAAAGCCGTGGGGAATACTGACCGGGATAAGACCCGCCAAGATAGCGGTCAAGGCGCTGAGAGAGGGGAAGTCCCCGGAGGCGGTCGTCGAATACTTCGTTAAAGAATGCGGAGCGAATCTTTCAAAGGCTAATCTCGCGCTCGAGGTAGCCCTGACGGAAGCGCCGATAATCGATAAGATGTATCCGGACGGAGTAAGCCTGTATATTGGGATACCTTTCTGCCCGAGCAGATGCCTGTATTGTTCTTTCGTGACCAACGGTACCGAGAGGGCGCGCAGGCTCATGCCCGAATATATAGAGGCGCTGAAAAAAGAGATACGGTACGTATCCGAAATAGTAAAGCAAAACGGCGACAGGATAGAGACTGTGTACATAGGCGGAGGGACTCCGACGACGCTGACCCCGGAGCTTCTTGAAGATATGCTTAAATGTTTATACGAGTATAACGACTTATCCTGCGTAAAGGAGTTTACCGTCGAGGCGGGGCGGCCCGACACTATAACCGAAGAGAAACTCAGGATCCTTAAGAACTACGGAGTCGGGAGGATAAGCATAAATCCTCAGACGATGAACGACGAGACCTTGAAGGTCATAGGCAGAAAACACAGCGTCGCGGATATCATCGAGGCGTTCTATCTTGCGAGACGCTGCGGCTTCGACGATATAAATATGGATCTGATCGCGGGTCTGCCGGGAGAGGATTTCGAGATGTTCAAGCATAGCCTCGAGGAAGTCGAAAAGCTCTCGCCCGAGGACGCTACGGTGCATACGCTGAGCATAAAACGCTCCTCGATCCTAAACGAATACCGCGACAGCTACAGAATGACCGACGGCGAAGAGGTTTCGAGGATGGTGGATTATGCGAGAGAGTATATGAAATCGCGCGGCAAGATACCGTATTATATGTACCGCCAGAAGAACCAGCTCGGGAATCTTGAGAACGTGGCCTACTGCAAGAAAGGGCATGAATCGCTGTATAATATTTATATAATGGAAGAGCTTCAGACGATAATCTCGATGGGCTCCGGCGGAGTTACAAAGACGGTGGACAGAGAGACCGACAGGATAGAGCGGATATTCAACGTCAAGGAGGCCAAGGACTATATCGAGCGTTTAGACGAGATGCTCGAGCGGAAGTCGGTCCTTATTCGCAAGTAGTTGCGGCGCGGCGGAAGATTTTTGTTCTGCGAATTTATATTTTTGAGCGTGTCGGACAGCGATACGCTCTTTAAATTTGTAGAAACTGCCGGAATATACAGAAAAAAGAAGGTTTTATACGGCGGAAAATCAGTAGTTTTGTACTAAGTCATTGCGCATTTGGCTGAAGATGTTTGTTTGCCATGCGTCAATAAACCGCTTGACATGTTTAAAGCGCTAAATTATAATACTTATATATTGAACGTTTCATATAATTATGGAATAATTTCAGCTATGGTTTTAAACGGAGGATATTATAAAATATGAATGAAGAAAAGAAAAAGGCGCTCGACAGCGTTTTTAGTCAGATAGAAAAGCAATTCGGCGCGGGTTCGGTCATGCGTCTCGGCGACAAGAGCGATACGGGCGTGGAGGTCATACCCACAGGCGCGCTCTCGCTGGATATCGCGCTCGGCGTCGGCGGACTGCCGAGAGGCAGGATAATCGAGATCTACGGACCGGAGTCGTCGGGTAAGACTACGGTCGCGCTGCACGTCGTGGCCGAGGTCCAGAAGATGGGCGGAGAAGCGGCGTTTATCGACGCGGAGCACGCGCTCGATCCGATATACGCCGAAAAACTCGGCGTTAAGATAGACGATCTTATCGTTTCGCAGCCGGACACCGGAGAGCAGGCGCTCGAGATAACCGAGCAGCTTATCAGAAGCGGAGCGATAGACGTTATAGTTATCGACTCGGTCGCGGCGCTCGTTCCCAAGGCGGAGATAGAAGGACTCATGGGCGATTCCCACGTGGGACTTCAGGCGAGACTCATGTCTCAGGCGCTCAGAAAGCTGACGAGCGTAATCGCTAAGTCCAAGACTACGGCGATATTTATAAACCAGCTCAGAGAAAAGGTCGGCGTTATGTTCGGCAGCCCCGAGACGACCGCCGGCGGCCGCGCGCTCAAGTTCTACGCGTCGGTCCGTCTCGACGTCAGAAGGGTGGAATCGTTCAAGAGCGACGGCGAGGTAGCCGGAAACAGAACAAAAGTCAAGGTCGTCAAAAACAAGGTCGCGCCGCCGTTTAAGGAGGCCGAATTCGATATAGTCTACGGAGAGGGCATCTCGAAAGAGGGTAATATCCTCGACGTCGGAGTCGATCTCGAGATCGTAAAGAAGAGCGGTTCCTGGTTCAGCTACGACGGCAACCGACTTGGACAGGGCAGAGAAGCGGTCAAAAAGGTATTTAAGGAAAATCCCGAGCTTTGCCTCGAGATAGAGAACAAGATAAGAGAAAAGGCCGGATTGCCGACGATAGGCGAAGAGGATTCCATCTCGCTGTCCGATAAGGAGATCGTCGCTATCGAGAAGCCGAAGTCTAAGAAGAAGTAATCGATATGGATAATTCAAACAGAGCCGTAAGGCTCGCGGTAAAGTACCTCTCTTCGAGAATGTATACCAAAAAAGAACTGTACGACAAGCTCCTCCGGGCAAAATGCGGACGCGACGAGGCTGAAGAGGCCGTCGAGGCGGTTGCAGAGCAGGGGTATCTGGACGATTATAAGTACGCCGAGATGTATATTTTAGACTCCGCGAACCTGAATCATAAGGGCGAATACAGGATACGGCGCGAGCTCGCGCAGAAAGGCGTCCCGAGAGAGGATATAGACAGAGCGTTTTTAAATACCGACGCGGATATGAGGGGCGCGCTGGACGAATACGTGCGGCTCAGGTTCGACCCGGAGAGTATGAGCGGCTATAAGGAACGCGAGAAGTTCAAGGCTCAGCTGATAAGGCGCGGATACTCGCTGTCCGATATAAACGACAGCATCAACGAGTTTCTGGAAACCGTCGAGAATGGCGGCGAATAATTATTTAGTAAGGAAGATTTATATTGAGTAAAAATTTAAAGAGGATTTCCATAACGTCTCTCGGCTGTTCCAAAAACCTGATCGACAGCGAACAGATGAGAGGACTTTTGAAAGAGGCGGGCTACGAGTTATGGGAAAACGAAGAGGACGCCGACGTTATAATAGTTAATACCTGCGCGTTTATCGAAGCGGCGCAGACCGAATCGATAGAGTGTATCTTAGAGCTTGCGGCGTACAAAAAGCACGGCAAGGCCAAGGCGCTGATCGTGACCGGCTGCCTTGCGCAGAGGTATAAGGAACAGGTTCTAAGAGAGATCCCCGAGGTAGACGCGGTAGTCGGCGTGAACGAATACGACAAGATAGTAGACGTCATAAAGTCGCTCGACGAGGGCGGCGAGCACCCGGAGAATATTAAAAGGATAAGCTGCTCCGATCTGCCGATGGAATGCGGCGAACTTCCGAGGGAGAGGACGACTCCGGAATATACCGCGTTCCTGAAGATCGCGGAGGGGTGCGACAACCGATGTACGTACTGCGTCATCCCATACATACGCGGCCGCTACAGGAGCAGGAAGATGGAAGATATAGTCGCGGAAGCCGAGAAAATGGCCGCCGATGGCGTTAAGGAGTTGATAGTAATAGCTCAGGATACGACCAGATACGGCAAGGACATATACGGCGAATACAAACTTCCCGAATTGCTCCAAAAGCTCTGCAGGATAGACGGGATAGAATGGGTGCGCGTGCACTATTGCTACCCCGAACTTGTGACCGACGAACTGATAGAGGTCATAGCGAAGGAGGATAAAATCTGCAACTACCTCGATATACCGATCCAACATTGCTCGGACAGAGTACTTAAGAGGATGGGGCGCAGGACGAACAAGGCGCAGATAGTCGGGCTGATAAAGAAGCTCCGCGAGAGGATACCGGATATCGTTATAAGGACTACGCTGCTCGTCGGATTCCCCGGCGAGACGGACGAGGACTTTGAGGAGCTCAGAGAATTCGTCGAGGAGACTAAATTCGACAGACTCGGCGTATTCGCCTACTCGAGAGAGGAAGACACGCCGGCGTACGACATGCCGGACCAGGTCGACGAAGAGGTCAAGGAAGAGAGACGCGACCTTATAATGCTGATCCAGTCCGGGATATCCGAGGAACTCAACGAAGCTAAACGCGGGAGCGTGCAGAGAGTCTTGGTCGAAGATAAGGACGAGATAATAAAAAGCTATTACGGCAGGACTTACGCAGATTCGACCGAGGTCGACGGCAAGGTCTTCTTCAAGTCGGATAAGCGGGTAAAGCCCGGCGACTTCGTAAACGTGAGGATAGATAGTAATTTGGAATACGATCTGTTCGGAGTTATGATAGATAAATAATTATTGGGAGATGAACGTATTGAACACACCTAATAAACTGACATTACTTAGAGTGGTATTGATACCCGTTTATATGATATTGTTTTTGGAATGCGGAAGAGTAGGTCTCTACCTCGCGTTGGCGGTGTTTATAATCGCCGCGCTGACCGATTGGCTGGACGGCAATATAGCGAGGCGCACGCGCCAGGTCACGACTTTCGGCAAGCTGATGGATCCGCTCGCGGATAAGCTGCTCACCCAGGCGGCGTTTATATGTTTTTTGGCGGTCGGAACGCCGTATATCAACGCGTGGGTCGTCATGATAATACTCGCCAGAGAGCTGCTGGTAACGGGCGTGAGGATGCTCGCTATGGGCGAGCAGAGAGTGATAGCCGCGAGCATGCTCGGCAAGCTTAAGACGGTCTCGCAGTTTCTGCTGATAATAGTAACCCTTATTAACAGTATCGTCGAGACCTACAGAGAGCCGATGAGCGGCGGTATCGGCAACTTCTTCGTACTTGTTTTGGTGATAATAACAGTCGCGCTGACCGTGTTGTCCGGCGTCGATTATGTGCTGAAAAACAGGAAGTTGATAACGTTTAAGTAACATATATTTTACGTAAACATTACAGCGCTTGCTATTTATAAATATAACTATATAATAGTTAAGAGCCGACGGATAAATTGCTGTTAAAGGATATGGCGCAAATCATAGCTTGGCGGAGCGGCTTGCGCCCGAATATTTAGGATAGATAGCGAATAAGCCCGGCGCCGTATTTTATTCCGGAGCGGCTTGCGTCTGTTGGATCTGATAAGAAATTACAGGCGTTACCGCCTTACCGCGGTATTACGCAGACTAATTCTTTTTGATTTTAAGCGTAAATAGATATTTATATTTTTAAGAATCGGGGCTGAGAAGGTTTTATGATAATAGTTGTTGACGCCATGGGCGGGGATAACGCGCCCGCGGAAATAGTAAAAGGCTGCGCGGCCGCGAGTATGGATTTTTCAGATAAGATAACAAAGATTAAACTTGTTGGAAGAAAAAACGAGATAGCCGCGTGTTTGAGCGATCTAAAATACGACGCGGGCAGGATAGAGATAGTGGACGCGCCCGACGTTATAACCGGCGACGACGACCCCACCGTCGCTATACGGCAAAAGAAGGATTCTTCGCTGAGAAGAGCGCTCGATATGGTGCATCACGGCGAAGGCGACGTAATGGTGAGCGCGGGGAATACTGGCGCTCTTATCGCGGGGGCGACTCTTATCGTTAAGCGCATCAAAGGCGTTCGCCGCGTCGCGCTCGCGCCGATCATGCCGTCCGAGAAGGGCTGCTTCCTGCTGGTGGACGCCGGCGCCAACTCGGAGTGCACGCCCGCGTTTTTAAAGCAATTCGCTATAATGGGTTCCATATATATGGAAAAAATAATGAATATACCAAGGCCGAGGGTAGGGCTTGTGAATATAGGCTCCGAGGACAAAAAAGGAACGGATACCGTCGTAGAGACTAACGCGGAGCTTAAAAAGACGCCGATAAACTATATCGGCTATATAGAGGGACGCGAGATCCCGATAGGCGAGGCGGACGTCGTGGTTTGCGACGGCTTTACCGGCAACGTGATCCTCAAGTTTATGGAGGGTATGGGTATAGTAATGTACTCCCTGATAAAAGATATATTTACTAAAAATCTTAAGACCAAACTGGCGGCGCTTATGGTCAAGGACGGCCTTAAGAATTTCAAAAAGACGATGGATTATACCGAATACGGCGGAGCGCCCATACTCGGCGCGTCTATGCCGGTAATAAAGGCTCACGGCAGTTCTAACGCCAAGGCTTTCTACCACGCGATAGGCCAGGCGATAAGTACCGTGGAGAGCGATCTAATAGGCGAGATCAAAGAGAATTTGGCAAAATACGGGGATAAACGCCCGGCGTCAGGAGATGAGATAAATGGATAAAAAAAGAGCTAAGATAATCGGCGTGGGCAAGTATCTGCCCGATAAGATCTTATCGAACGCCGATCTTGAAAAGATGGTCGATACGTCAGACGAATGGATAACCAAAAGAGTCGGTATAAAGGAACGCAGGATATCCGAGCCGGACGTGTACTCGTCCGATTTGGGAACCGAAGCGGCTTTGAACGCTATTAAGGATTCGGGGATCTCTCCCGAGGAGATAGATCTGATAATCGCGGCGGGAGTTACGCCGGACATGTACACGCCCTCCGTATCGTGTATGATACAGGCGAAGATCGGGGCCGTAAACGCGGCGGCGTTCGACCTTAACGCGGCTTGTCCGGGGTTTGTGTTCGCGCTTACGACCGCGACGCAGTTTATAGAAAACGGAACGTACAAGACCGTACTCGTAGTAGCCTGCGACTGCTTGTCCAAGGTGACCGAGTATAAAGACCGCGCGACCTGCGTGCTCTTCGGCGACGGCGCCGGAGCGGCGATTTTACAGGCGACGGACGAGGATACGGGAGTCCTCTCATGCTGTCTCGGTTCGGACGGCGCTTCGGGCGACAAAATTACGATCCCCGGTATTCGCGTCGACGAGGAGGAGAAAGAAAAGAGACCGTTCGGAAACTACAGAACGCTTTGGATGGACGGCGGCGCCGTATATAAGTTCGCGGTAAAGACGATGTCCGCGTCGGCTGCTAAGGTCATAGAGGACGCTGGCTTTACGATGGAGGACATAACCCAGATAATACCGCATCAGGCGAATCAGAGGATAATAGACGGCGCGAGAAAGCGCCTCGGCTGCGCGGAGGAGCAGATGTTCTCCAACATCAGCAAATACGGAAATATGTCGGCCGCGTGCATACCGGTCGCTATTTGCGAGGCGATCGAGGAAGGCAAGATAAAGAGGGGCGACCTCTTTGTTATCGTCAGCATGGGCGGAGGTCTCGCCTGGGGCAGCGCGCTTATAAGATATTAAGTAAGCGTACGCGCGCGTTATAATAAGAGAAGATATTATACGATCAATATATTACAGAGATGAGGTAATGAAATTGAGTAACAGAATATGCGAACTACTGGGGATCGAGTATCCCATAATCCAAGGCGGCATGGCGTGGGTGGCTACCGCGGAGTTGGCGGCGGCCGTATCTAACGGCGGCGGTCTGGGCTTGATAGCCGCGGGCAACGCTCCGGCGGATATCGTGAGAGAACAGATCAAGAAGGCGAGAGAGCTTACGGATAAGCCGTTCGGCGTAAACGTTATGATGATGTCGCCGTGCGCGGACGAGGTCATGAAGATGATAATCGAAGAGAAGCCGGCGGTAGTAGCTACCGGAGCCGGAAACCCGGGCAAGTATATCCCCGACCTCAAGGCCGCGGGAATAAAGATAATGCCGGTAATAGCGAGCGTAGCTTTGGCTAAGAGGATGGAGAAGGCCGGAGCCGACGCGGTCATAGCCGAAGGCACGGAAGCCGGAGGGCATATAGGCGAGCTCACCACTATGGTTCTCACTCCGCAGGTAGTGGACGCGGTAAGCATACCGGTCGTATCGGCGGGAGGATATGCAGACAGCCGCGGTACAAGGGCGGCGTTCGCGCTCGGAGCCGACGGAATCCAGGTGGGAACGAGATTTATATGTTCGACCGAGTGTATTGCGCACGATAACTATAAGCAGGCGGTCATAAAGGCTAAGGACAGAGACGCCGTAGTTACCGGCCGCAGTACCGGAGCGCCGGTTCGCGCGCTTAAGAATAAGCTCACCAGAGAGTACGATAGGCTTGAGAAGTCGGGCGCGTCATTTGAGGAGATAGAGGCCCTCGGCGTCGGCGGGCTCAGACGGGCTTTCCAGGACGGAGACGTTGAGAACGGTTCGTTGATGGCGGGACAGAGCGCGGCTATGGTTCACGATATAAAGCCCTGCGCGGAGATAATCAAGGATTTCTTCGACGGCGTGGAGTTTTAGGATAGATATGGGGCGCGTTCGCGCGCTGAATTTGATTATTAGAAAGTAGGAGAAAGAATATATGAAAACGGCATTTTTATTTGCGGGTCAAGGCTCGCAGGCGATAGGAATGGGAAAAGAGCTTTGCGAGAACTTCGAAGCGGCGGACGGCGTTTTCGACCAGGCTTCGGACGCGCTGGGCTTCGATATAAAGAAGATGATCTGGGAAGGCGATACCGAAACGCTGATGATAACCGAGAACACCCAGCCGGCGATACTCACGATGTCGGTCGCGGCGCTTAAAGTAGTCGAGAGCCTCGGGATAAAGCCGGACGTCGTAGCGGGGCTCAGCCTCGGCGAGTACACGGCTCACGTAGCGGCGGGAAGCCTTGATTTTGCGGACGCGGTCCCGCTGGTCAGAAAAAGAGGAAAATATATGCAGGAAGCGGTCCCGCTCGGAGTGGGCGGAATGGCGGTCATCCTTGGAATGGACGAGCAGGCGGTAAGAGAGATCTGCGCCGACGCTACAGCTAAGGGCGACGGTACTGTGGAGCCGGCCAACTTCAACTGCCCCGGGCAGATAGCCGTAGCCGGAAAGAAGGAGGCCGTCGAACACGCGATAGAGATCGCTAAGGAGAGGGGCGCGAAGCGCGCGATGGCGCTGCCGGTATCGGCTCCGTTCCACACTTCGTTCCTTAAGAGCGCGGGAGAAAAGCTCGCGGTCGAGCTTGAGAAGGTCGAGTTCAAAGATCTGAAAGTTCCGCTTATAACCAACGTCACCGGCGACTATGTAAAGAGTAGCGCGGATATAAAGGATCTTCTAGTTCAGCAGGTATCTTCGCCGGTCATGTTCGAGGCGAGCCTCAGAAGAATGATAGCCGACGGCGTGGACACGTTCATAGAGATGGGCCCCGGCAAGGCGCTCAGCGGTTTCGTCAAGAAGATAGATAGGAGCCTTAACATATATAACGTCGAGGATATGGCGACGTTTGAAAAGCTTAAGGCCGCGCTTGCGTAATTGAATCAAAAATAAATTTGGATAAGATATAAATCAAAATTACGCAAAGAAAGAAGGGGAGATAAAATGGAATTTAAAGATAAATGCGTTATCGTGACCGGAAGCGCGCGCGGGATCGGAAAGGAGATCGCGCTCAAATTCGGGAGCGAGGGCGCGAACGTAGTCGTTTGCGATATCGATATAGAAGGTCAGGACGCGGTCGCTCAGTCGGTATGCGACGAGATAAAGGCCGCCGGAGGAGACGCGGCGTATATCTTGGGCGACGTTTCCAAGCCGGAAAATACGGATAATATAATAAAATTCGCAAAAGATAAGTTCGGGCGGATAGACGTTATAGTAAACAACGCCGGCATCACCAGGGATAACCTTATAATGCGCATGAGCGAAGCCGACTGGGACGCGGTGCTCACCGTAAACCTAAAGGGCGCGTTCAATATGATCAAGTCGGCTACCCGCACGATGATGAAACAGCGTTTCGGCTGCTTTATAAACATGGCGTCGGTATCCGGCGTTATGGGAAACGCGGGTCAGGCTAACTACTCCGCGTCCAAAGCCGGTCTTATCGGACTTACAAAGTCGGTCGCAAAGGAGCTGGCGTCGCGTAATATACGCGCGAACGCAATAGCGCCCGGTTTTATCCAGACCGCTATGACCGATAAGCTGCCCGAAGACGTGAGAAAGTCGTATATGGCGGCGATACCGCTCGGGAAATTCGGTCAGGTAGAGGATATTGCCAACTTAGCGCTGTTTTTGGCGAGCGACAGAGCAAAATATATAACAGGTCAAGTAATAAATGTTGACGGCGGGCTTGTTATGTGATATAAATACTTAGTAAAGAAATAACATGTGTTATTTTACACAATATTTTCAATTATAAAATATGGAGGAAACTAAAATGGAAATTTTTGACAAAGTTAAAGAGATCACAGTCGAGCAATTGGGGTGCGAAGAGGACGCGGTAACGCCCGAGGCTTCTTTCGTAGACGATTTGGAAGCTGATTCTTTGGACGTAGTTGAATTGATGATGGCTCTTGAAGAAGAGTTCGACATCGAGATCCCGGACGAAGAAGCTGAGAAGATCTCGACCGTAAACGACGCGGTAAATTATATTAAAGACAACCAGTAATTGACAGTACGGGTTTGGGGCGAGCCCCCGAACCCATAGAGAGATTTACACTTGGCGCCGGGGGTCTCATTTTCGGCGGATCTGAGACGAGCGTTTCGGCTTTGATTGTAAGTCTCTTTATGCGCTATTTAGCCGGGTATTCAAGCAAGATGGATTTTTATTAGGAGGATAAGATTATGAAAAGAGCTGTAATAACGGGCGTTGGAGCAGTGACGCCTGTGGGCATCGGCAAAGACGAGATGTGGAAGAATATCAAGGACGGCGTGTCCGGGATAGGAATAATAAGCAAATTCGATCCTACGGATTTCGCATGCCGCGTGGCGGCCGAGGTCAAGGACTTCGACGTTACGAAGTATATAGAGAAAAAAGAAGCGAAGCGTATGGATCTCTTTGTTCAGTACGCGGTGGCTGCGGCCAAGATGGCGGTCGAGGATGCGGGTATCGACATGAGCGCGGAGGATCCGACGAGATGCGGCGTTATAGCCGGTTCCGGTATCGGCGGAATAGGAACGCTCTGCGAACAGCATAAGAAGCTCTTGGACAGAGGTCCGAGCAAGGTCTCGCCGTTTATGATACCGATGATGATCTCCAATATGGCCGTTGGACAGATCGCGATAGCGTTCAACTGTAAGGGCGTCAATCTGACGACCGTTTCGGCGTGCGCGTCGGGCACCGACGCAATAGGACAGGCGCTGCTGGCGATCAGACGCGGCGACGCGGACGTTATTTTCGCGGGCGGAAGCGAGGCTACCATAAACGAACTCGCGCTGGCGGGATTCGCGTCGATGAAAGCGCTGACCACCAGAAACGACACGCCGGATAAGGCTTGCTCGCCGTTCGATAAGAACAGAGACGGCTTTATAATGGGCGAAGGCGCGGGCATAATGATAATAGAAGAGCTCGAGCACGCCAAGAAGAGAGGCGCGCATATAATCGCGGAGCTGGTCGGCTACGGTTCGACTAACGACGCATATCATATAACCGCTCCCGCTCCCGAGGGCGAAGGCGGCGCAAGATGTATGGAACTCGCGGTAAAGGATGCGGGGATCGAGCCGGAGGCGATAGATTACATAAACGCTCACGGCACGTCTACGCCGTATAACGATAAATTCGAGACCGCGGCGATAAAGACGGTGTTCAAAGACCACGCGTATAAGCTGGCGGTAAGCTCGACCAAGTCCATGACCGGACACATGCTGGGCGCCGCGGGCGGAGTCGAGGGCATAATAACCGCTCTGGCTATAGAGGACGACTATCTGCCGCCGACGATCAACTACGAGACTCCCGATCCGGAATGCGATCTGGATTACGTGCCGAATAAGGGGCGCGAAGCTAAGATAAACTATGCGGTATCCAACTCGCTCGGGTTTGGCGGCCATAACGCAAGTATCGTTTTGAAGAAATATGCAGAATAGCGGAAATTGAGTTGAGACGGGATAGGGATTTGGTTTCAAATCCCTATTTTATTATATGTAGGCGTAAGGGGTGATATTGATTGCGTTACAAGTATAAATTTAATGAAAATAAGTATTATAAAACGGCTATGACCCATATATCCTTAGCAAACGACGAGAATATAGAGAGCAATCAGAGGCTCGAGTTTTTGGGCGACAGCGTGCTTTCGTTTATCGTGGCGGATTATGTGTATAAGGAATACCCGGGCGTTAACGAGGGCGTGTTGACAGAGCTGAGGGCTAACGCGGTCTGCGAGAAGGCGCTCGCTTTCGCGGCGAGGGAACTCGGTCTTGGAGACGATCTGATGTTTGGGCGCTCGGAGCGCAAATCAGGCGGCGCGGATAAGGATTCGGTGCTGGCCGACGCGTACGAGGCGGTTTTGGCGGCGATATATTTGGACGGCGGGATCGAGACCGCGCGTAATTTTGTAATGGATACGATAGGCGAGCTTATAGGAAACACCTCGTATATCGAACTTGAAAACTACAAGTCGGAGATACAGAGCTATTACCAGAAGCGCGACCGCAACCACGACGTGGTAAGATACGAACTTATATCCAAGACGGGTCCTGACCATAATCCGACTTTTAAGGTCAGGGCGGTCTACCAGGGCAAGACTATAGGCGAGGGCGAAGGCAAGAACCGTAAGAGCGCCGAACAGGCGGCGGCCAAGGAAGCGCTTTCAAAACTGCCTAAGAAGAACGCTAACAAATAGTTTGTAACAGAAACGTTTTAGAGACAATTTATTATGGAAAATAAGAAAAAACTGCGTAAGTTTAATATACCGGTGTTTATCCCGCACGAGGGCTGTCCGCACGACTGCGTATTTTGCAGCCAGCGTAAGATCACGGGCGTCCAGTCGTCGGTCACGCCCAAGATGGCGGACGAGATCATCGCGGCGGCTGTAAAGACCCTGCCCGACGTCGAAAGAAACGTAGAAGTCGCGTACTTCGGCGGCAGTTTTACGGGCATAGATCTGGATATACAAGAGGAGTTCCTAAAGACCGCCGATAAATATCGGGAATATATAGACGGGATCCGGCTTTCGACAAGACCGGATTATATAAACCGGGAGGTCATGGAACTGCTCTCAAAATACGGCGCGAGCGAGATAGAGCTCGGCGTTCAGTCGAGCGACGACGGCGTGCTTGCGCTCAACAAGCGCGGCCATGATTTCGAGGACGTAATAAAAGCCGTTCGGCTGATAAGGGAATACGATATTAGTTACGGGCTTCAGATGATGATAGGAATGTACGGCTCGACGCCCGAGAAGGATATCAGGACCGCCGAGGATATAATTTCGCTGAAACCTAAGACCTCAAGGATATACCCGACGGTCACTATAGCGGGCACCGAACTTGAAAAACTTTACCGAGACGGGAAGTACGAGCCGTATTCGATCGGCGAGGCGGTCGAAGTCGCGGCCGAGATACTCAAAAAGTTCAGAGCGGCGGGCGTAGAGGTCATAAGGATCGGACTTCACGCGGGGGAGGACCTGCAGGCCGACGGGAATATCGTCGCCGGGCCGTTTCACCCGGCGTTCGGCGAACTGGTCGAGTCCGAGCTTATGCGGCGGGAGATAGAGAAGAAAATAATCGAGGCGAACGCGAGAGACTGCGAATTTGTAGTTTCGGTCCCGTCCGATATGGTCTCGAAAGCGGTCGGACACGGCAAGCGGAACAAGAAGTATTTTTATGAAAAATACGGGGTTCGGCTAAAGACGGTCGTTGAAAAAGGAACTTAAGTTTTCAGAACAGCGGTCGGCGGTCGGAGTTTTAGACCGAATCTGTATTGCGCGCGGCGTCTTATTGAACGCGGAGGATACCGCTTTATACGGAAGCGGTTTATTAAAATCAAGGGAGTGAGCGTATGGAGAAAAGCAAAGTGAAAAAATTGGCGATCGCGGGGATATTGATCGCGCTGGGGGTAGTGTGTTCGACGTTCAGCATACCGATCGGCGCGTCGAGATGTTTTCCGGTCCAGCATATGGTAAACGTGCTCGCGGCGGTCATACTCGGTCCGTATTACGGGGTCGCTATGGCGGCGATAACCTCGCTGATCAGGGTAGCGGTCGGAACCGGGACGTTTTTGGCGTTTCCGGGGAGTATGTGCGGCGCGCTTGCGGCCGGACTTATATATAAATATACGAAGCGGATGTACGCGGCGGCGCTCGGCGAGCTGTTCGGAACTTCGATAATAGGAGGGATACTCTGTTATCCGGTCGCAGCGCTGTTTATGAATCAAGAGGCGGCGCTGTTTTCGTATGTGATACCGTTCTTTGTATCGTCGCTGGGCGGTTCGATCGCGGCGTATCTGGCGCTTACCGCGCTGAATAAAACCGGCGCGCTGAAACGGCTGGTTTAGCCTGACGGCTTTAGACGGCGGAAGCGCACGGAAGATCGATCGGCGCGGCTTTTGCAAAATACGAATAAGGGAGCTTATCGTTATAACAAATAAAAAGCGAGGGGCTTGAAAGCACGGAGCGAATACCGATAATCAATACGGGCGCGGCGGCGCGAAAATTAAAACTTTGCGCCGGGGAAACCTAAACGGTTGTTTGAAACCTGATAGGGTCGCGGCGGTATGAGTAGGAATAAAAACGGCGGAGCTTATTCGCGGGCGGCGCGCTATGCGGATATACGGCAAGAATTTGACAACCGGGGGAGATATGAATTTACGTCCGGTCTATACGACGGAGGAAAGGAGATTCTTATGAGTTCGACTAAGTTACTGCATTGGATATTTTATATTACGTTTTCGGTTTGTCTGACGTTGGCGGCGCTGCAAATAGGCGGTTACGCCGAGGAGGAGCCAGAGCTTAAGGAGAACAGTTGGCGTTACTCGGACGGCGAAGCGCTGATACTCGATTCGCCGCAATACCGGTTGGGAGCGGAGAACGGAGAGTCCGGAGCCGTAAGCGACGCGGATAACGCGTGGTCGTTCGACGGCAGAAATTACATAAACGGCGACGGAGAGATAATACGCGGCGCGTATTTAAAAGGAATAGACGTCAACGAGTTCAATGGGGAGATCGACTGGGAGCGGGTAAAGGCTTCCGGGATAGATTTCGTTATAATAAGATGCGGTTACGGCGCGGATAGAGAGGAATACGACGATAAGTATTGGCTCCGCAACGCGAGCGAGTGCGAGAGACTCGGGATACCGTACGGGGTCTATCTGTATTCATACGCCGAGAGCGAGGAGTACGCGGCGAGCGAAGCGGAGCATATTTTGCGCCTGCTTGAAGGACGCAGTCCGCAGCATCCCGTATATTACGATTTAGAGGATAATAGCGTCGGCGCGAAAACAAACGAAGAAATAGCCCGTTACGCTCAGATATTCTGCTCGGCCGTAGAGAACGCCGGGTACGACGCCGGTATTTACGCCAACAGATATTGGTGGGAGGAGAAACTGACGGATACGGCGTTTGAAAACGGGAACTGGGATAAATGGGTCGCCGAGTATAACGGCTCCTGCGGCTACGCGGGCAGGTATTCGACCTGGCAGAGCGCCAATTCCGGCAGGGTCGACGGGATCGACTCCAATGTGGATATAAATTTCCTGTTCGCCGCGAATAATTTTAGTTACGAGCTGAGCGGCGGCAGTCTAAACGTGAGTATGAAGGTCAATTCTAAGGACGCGCTGTTGTTTCTTACCAAATATGACGGCGAAGGAGATAATATTACCGACGCTACGGCGGCTCAGGCGGTCGCCGAAGGGGATATAGGTAAATTCGGCTGCATAGACACGAGTATATCTATCCCGGTCGCGGATATAAATACTGAGAATATACGGCTGCTGATATGGCACGACAGAGAGAGCGACCGATTGTATACCGAGAATATAGATCCGGGTTTGATAAGTATAAATAATTAAGTAAAAGCGAGTATATAAATCAATTAATTGCGAAAGGAATAAATATATGAAGGTAATAGACATATTTAAAGAGAATGCAAAACACACGGAAAAGCCGCTCGTTTCGTTTGAGATATTTCCGCCTAAAAAGGGCGTTACGATCGAAAACGTGGGCGAGCTCTTGACAGAGCTTAAAAAGCTGGATCCGGGCTTTGTGTCGGTGACCTGCAGCGCGGGCGGCAGCGGCAACAAAAACGGCACGGTCGATCTCGCGGGGATGATAAAAAACGATTTCGGGATCGAGTCGGTCGCGCACCTGACCTGTATCGCCTCGACAAAAGGGCATATAGAGGAACAGCTCGATAAGATAAAGAGCGCCAATATAGAAAACGTTCTGGCGCTTCGCGGGGATATTCCGAAAGAGGGTTTCGATCCGAGCAAGGCGGAATATAAATACGCCAAAGAGCTTATTGCGGATATAAAGGCGTATTCGGACTTGGGAATATCCGCGGCGGCGTATCCGGAGGGACATATCGACTGCGAGGACTTCGACCTCAGCGTCGAGTACATGAAGCAGAAAGAGGACGCGGGCGCGGACGTGTTCGTGTCGCAGTTGTTCTTTGAGAACAGCTATTTCTATAATATGATGGACAAGGCGATACAAAAGGGTATAAAAGCTCCGGTCTCGGCGGGGATAATGCCGATGATGTCGAAGAATCAGATCCTTAATATGATCCTGATGTGCGGCGCCTCGCTGCCGTCGAAGCTGATCAAGCTGCTGAGTAAATACGCGGATAATGAAGAGGATCTGTTAAAGGCGGGGCTCGACTATGCCGGTCGTCAGATAGAACAGCTTAAAAACGATAACGTGGACGGGATACACATCTACACCATGAACAAGCCGAACGTAGCCAAGTACTTAAAGCAGTTCGCATAAGAGAACTGCGGAATAGTTGAAGGCGGACAGGTTTTAAATAGGGATAGGAGTATATACGGCGGCGGGTCCGTATCCGCGCCCGCCGCTCTTGACATGAGTCGTGGGCAACGATGTATATAAGGCGCCGACGGCGAGAAACTCAAGAACAGGAGGAATCCTCAAGGCCGTCGTTTTTTCAGCGTATCATTGTCCAAGCCTCAGGTCAAGAGTAAATCAAAATCAAAGATTTTGACGGCGTGGACGGCGCATGTTTTGCCTCAGGCTCAAAATCTAAGAACAGAAGGTGAAAGAATGAACTCGATCGATTTTAAAAACGGCAAGTACAAGCCCGAACGTTCGGAAATACTCAGATATATGGGCTATAGCGGACAGAAGACCGACGAGAATATCGACGGATTGATAGATCAGTGTATCGACGAGATGATAGATATAGTCAGGCCGAGGTATACGTATTCGGTCTTCGATATTAAAATAGATACCGATAAGTCAGGCGGTCCTTGTATATCGCTTATCGGCGCTAATTTGAAGCTGACCGGAAACGATATTTACGAACATCTTCGCGAGTGCAGAAAATGCGCGATAATGGCCGTCACTCTTGGGATAGCCGCGGATAACGCGATCAGAGTCGCTCAAAGCTCGGATATGACCAAGGCGGTGATATACGACGCGTGCGCTACAGAGCTTGTCGAAAAGGCCTGCGATTTTGTCGAGGACGAGATCAAAGCGCTTGCGGAGTCTGAGGGCAGAGGAACCAATTTCAGGTTTTCGCCCGGTTACGGGGATCTGCCGATAGAGGTTCAGCCTACGCTGATAAATACCTTGGACGCGGGAAGAAAGGCCGGTATAACCGTTACGCCGAGCATGCTGATGACGCCGTCTAAGTCGGTCACCGCCGTGATAGGATTCACCACGCTTTTGTATAAAAATAAAAAGAAACGCTCAAAGTGCGACATTTGTTCGATGCGCGGAAACTGTGCGTTTAGAAAGAGAGGTACGACCTGTGGACGCGTTTAAGCAGATCGGGGATAACTATTTGATATTTGATGGAGCGATGGGAACGATGCTCCAAGACGCCGGGCTCGAGGCGGGCGGACTGCCCGAGGTATATAACGTCGAGCATGGCGAGGTCGTTTTGGATATCCATAAGAAATACGTCGCCGCGGGCTGCGACGTGATAACTACCAATACTTTTCAGGCCAACGAGCTTAAGCTGAAGGATTGCGGGTATTCGCCCGAGGAGATAATAACCGCAGGCGTTAAGCTCGCGAAGCAGAGCGGGGCGAGGTTCGTCGCGCTGGATATGGGACCGCTGGGTCAGCTTATGGAACCGATGGGAACGCTGACTTTCGACGACGCGTACGATATGTACAAGCGTCAGATACTCGCCGGAGCGGCGGCGGGCGCCGATATCCTGCTGTTTGAGACGATGTCGGATCTGCTCGAGGTCAAGGCGGGCGTACTTGCCGCGAAGGAGAATACCGACCTTCCGGTATTCGTCACCATGACCTACCAGGACGACGGCAGGACCTTCGTCGGCTGCGAACCGAGAGGCGCGGCCGTTACGCTGTCCGGGCTGGGCGTGGACGCGCTCGGCGTTAATTGTTCGCTCGGCCCCGCAGAACTTAAGGGGATAGTCGAGGAGCTTAGCAAATATTCGAGAGTTCCTATAATGGTCCAGCCGAACGCCGGACTGCCTAAGATCAAAGACGGCAGGACGGTATACGACATAACGACCGACGAATTTGAAAAGTACATGTCCGAGATAGCGGATATGACCGGCGTCAGAGTCCTCGGCGGCTGCTGCGGAACCACGCCGGAGTTTATATCGGCAATAAAAAGATTGACGGCGGATAGAAAGCCGTCGGCTCCGGCGCCGCTCAAGGTATGCGCGGTTACTTCCGGAACAAAGACGGTAGTCTTGGACGACGGCGTAAGCGTCATAGGCGAGAGGATCAATCCGACCGGGAAGAAGAAACTCAAAGAGAAACTGAGGGCGCTGGACTTCGATTATATAATAGGCGAGGCGATATCTCAGAAGCAGAACGGCGCCGATATACTGGACGTGAACTGCGGACTGCCGGAGATCGACGAGCCGGCGGTGATAGCGAGGGCGGTCAAGGAGATACAGGCGGCGGTCGATCTGCCGCTTCAGATAGACAGCTCCGACCCGGCGGCGATCGAGTCGGCTATAAGAAAATACAACGGCAAGCCAATCGTTAACTCGGTGAACGGCAAGCCGGAGAGTTTGGCGGCGATACTTCCGATAGCTAAGAAATACGGCGCGGTAGTCATAGGTCTTTGTCTCGATAAAAACGGTATCCCGGAGACGGCGGAGGGCAGGTACAAGATCGCCGAGTACATCGTAGGCGAGGCCGCGAAATACGGTCTGCCGAAAGAGGATATAATAATAGACAGCCTTGTGCTGACTGCTTCGGCGCAGCAGGCGCAGGTCATGGAGACGCTTAACACTATTAAGCTGGTCAAGCAGAGACTCGGGATAAAGACCGTACTCGGAGTCAGCAACGTGTCCTTCGGGCTTCCGGCAAGACCGCTTTTAAACGGCGTGTTTTTGGCGGCGGCGTTCGGCGCGGGACTCGACGCGGCGATAATCAATCCGATGAGCGTGGACGTTATGAATTCGGTCAACGCGTTTAAGGTCATAAACAATCAGGACCGGGACGCGGAAAATTACACCGCCATATACAGCGGCTATAACACCGAGCGCGAGAAACTGAATACGTCGGCCGCGCCGCAGAACAGCGAGGCGGGCGGAGACCTTAAAAGCCTTATAATAGACGGCAGAAAGAGCGAGGCGGAGAGCCTTACCGCAAAGACGCTCGAAACAGAGCCGCCGCTCAGCGTGATAGACGATTATTTCATACCCGCGCTCGACGTTGTGGGCGACAGATACGAGCGGGGCGAGATATTCCTGCCCCAGCTGATACGTTCCGCCGAGACGGTAAAGGCCGGGTTTGAGCTTATCAAAGACAAGATGTCGGCCTCAAGCGAAAGCGGAGCGGAAACGTCTAAGGGCAGGATCGTAATAGCGACGGTCGAAGGCGATATCCACGATATAGGCAAGAACATCGTGAGAATGCTGCTCGAGAATTACGGCTACGACGTGATAGACCTCGGCAAGGACGTTCCAATCCAAAAGGTGGTCGATACGGTCGTGGAAAACGATATAAAGCTGGTCGGGCTCAGCGCGCTCATGACTACGACAGTCAAGAGCATGAAGGACACGATCGCGGCGCTCAAGGCGGCCGGTTCGGACGCCAAGGTAATAGTCGGCGGCGCGGTCCTCAACGAGGAATACGTGGACTTCGTCGGCGCGGACTACTACGCGAAGGACGCGCGCGCGTCGGTCAAGATAGCGAACGAGTTTTTCGGTCACGCCTGAGGCGGACGGCGAGTTAGAATAGTATGTGTTGGGGCGCGTTTTCGCGCCCTTTTTGTATCGTCGTATTTATCGTATTTTACCGATGAATCTACATATTTGTTTGAATCTTAAGATTTATTCTTGCAATTTCGCAGATTATAGTGTATAATAGTTATTGTTGGTTTATGTCATATAATTAAAAATCTCATAAAATTGATTTATTTAAAGAACGGAGAGTGGAGATATGAAGAAAATAGGGGTATTTTTATTATGTTTTGTAGCGCTGCTGGGCGCGGCGTGTTCGTCTGTGGTTTTTGCCGCTGAGGTAGCGGTTTCGGTTCAGGATCTGCAAATAGGCGATTACTTTACGTTGGGCGAGTATAACGGCGAACCAATAGTATGGCGGTACGCGGCTGACGATGAAAACGGCAAGTTGATAGTAAGCGATAAAATTTTATGCATAAAGCCTCCCGGCAACATATATAAATCTACTCTGCTCGAAAATAAAAATTTTTGGCAGGACTCTTATATCAGAGAGTGGCTAAATTCTACGGCGTCCGAAGGTGAAAAAGACTGGGGTGTAGATATATCATATTTAATAAAAGACGATATAGACACGGACGAAAAAGGTTTTCTGCATGTCAGCAATTTTTCTTTATCAGAAAGAAGCGTTATGAAACAAACGAGTCAATGGACAATGCTGCCGGAAGACAAATTATATTTATCTGAAAACGGCAATTTCAATGCATATAATGCATATAAGAAATATGTTCAGGCAAGACCACAAGACGGCGGTATAACCATTTATTACGATATATCAGAACTACCGGATATTTATGCTGGAGCGGCGCATATCACGACTGATACGGTATTTTTATTAGATGAAATGCAAGTTTGTAATATGTTAAATAACTTAGGCGACGTAAGAGCTGTGTGCGCCAATGGATGTATGTATTTTGACGATAATTATAGCGGGAAAAATTTTAGTTATATTTTGCGTACACCCACAGGGTCAACATCTGCACATATTAATGAAGATGGGGTTTATGGTCCAAGAAATCTTCTTGACGGCATAAGACCGGCGTTTTATCTAAATGAGGAAAATGCGCAAATACTCTCCGGGAGCGGAACGGCTGAAGACCCATATGTTATGGACGGTAAAAAAATTGAGATATTGATAAACGGAGAAGCTCTTGATTCAGATTACGTTCCTGTAATTGAGAATGGGATAGTATTAGTCCCAATAAGAGCCGTATTTGAAAAAATGGGAGCGGAGGTCGTCTGGAATGATGAGGATCAATCCATTACAGTCGTTAAGGACAAAGCATCAGCGTATATGATGATATCAAACGGCGGCATAATGATAAATGGAGAGATACAGGATTTGGGGTATCCGGTAACGCTAATAGACGACGCCGCATATGCGCCGCTTACAGCGATTGAAAAATTCACAGATACAGACGTTGTTTGGAATGCGAGACAGACGACGGTAGAAATAGCGGTTTGAGGCGCTTAGGGATATTAGAATGTTGTCGACGCGGGCTACTGCGCGAAGGACGCGCGCTTTGACTCGGGCGCGTTGGATCTTAGAGTTTGATCGATTAACTTCTCCCCCCAAAAATCCGCTTGACTATACGCATCTTGTGTGATAGCATATTCTATATAAGCTGTTCCGACTTGGAACCGCAACAACGACAGGAGGTAAGAATATGTTAGATAAAAAAGTGACCGATCTGCTTAACAACCAGGTCAACAAAGAATTGTACTCGGCTTATCTGTATCTGAGCTTCTCGAACTATTATTCAGAGACGGGACTCGACGGATTCCAGAATTGGTACATGATCCAGGCTCAGGAGGAGCGCGACCATGCGTTGCTGTTTATTCAGTATCTTCAGAATAACGGCGAGAAAGTGGTCTTTGAGGCTGTGGATAAGCCGGAGGCAGATTTTAAGGATAATATGGAGCCGATCCAAAAAGGACTCGAGCACGAGAGATATGTGACCGGACTCATTCATACGATCTACGGCGCGGCAAAAGAGGTCAACGACTTCAGAACGACTCAGTTCCTGGACTGGTTCGTTAAAGAGCAGGGCGAGGAAGAGAAGACGGCCGACGATCTGGTAAAGAAGATGGAGCTGTTCGGCTCCGACGCGAAAGGTTTGTATATGCTCAACTCCGAACTTGGAGGCAGGACTTATTCGGCGCCTTCGCTTACTCTGTAATAAATAATAACGTTTAGAATATATTATTCCCTATTTTCGCGCATGGACGCGGAGGTAGGGATTTTTTTGCTGAAAAATTAGGCGTATATGGATATATCTATTAGAATTTGTAAACGTTTTACAAATATAGCGGCTGTGATTTGTGAAGTATTATCAAAATAATATTTGTCTAAATATGGAACTTTAGCCGTTTGAAACCTGTCTATAAAGTATAACGTATTTTTATAATATTCTAAAAATTCTAAATTTTATATCTGGAGGGTAAGGACATGAAAAAATTATTAACGGTTTTATTATCAATCATCATGACGGTTTCGGTCCTTGGCGGAACGACCCTGACGAGCGTAAGCGCGGCGGAGACGATAGAGATCTCAAACGTCGCGGACTTGATGTATATAGCCGACAGTCCGGACGCAAACTTCTATCTCTTAAACGACATAGACGCGGAGGATTTTACGTGGACGTCCGTCCCGTCGTTTTCGGGTAACTTCTACGGCAACGGCTACAGCGTGTCTATAAACGGCGCGCCGCTGTTTGGGACGATAGAAAGCGGAGCTACGGTGCAGGACCTCAGCGTTTGGGGTACGAGCGTAAGCGGCGAGACCAACGTCGGAGTTATAGCCGGAACGATCAAGGGTACGGTCAGGAACTGTTACGCCATGGGCTACGCGAGCGGAACGTCGGTAGTCGGAGGCCTTGCCGGATTGATCGACGGCGGAACGGTTTCGGATTGTTACGCTTCGGTGACGGTATCGGGCAGTACGGGAACTCTCGGCGGCTTTGCGGGTAAGGCCGAAAACGCCGACATTTCAAGGTGCTACTCGACTTCGACCGTGAGCGGCTCGACCGTAGAGACCGGCGCGTTTATCGGCAACAACAGCTCTTCGCAGATAACGAATTGCTACTACGGCTCGGACAACAGTTCGCAGTTTTTGGGCGTCGGAATGGGTTCGGATACGGTTACGGGGCTGAGCTCCGCGCAAATGAATTCGACCGGCAGTTTCGCAGGCTTTGACTTCACTAACACATGGAACATTATCGAGGGCGTTACGAGGCCGAGACTTATCTCGATAAACGGTCAGGGAACTCAGCAAAGCCCGTATAGGATACATAACGTTACCGACTTCAGCGAACTTCTGTCGGCGGGCTGCGGAGCGGCTAACGCGGGCAAGTACTACAGGCTCGACAATGATATCGAAGGCGACCTGACTACCATAGGAAGTAACGACAACAGATTCACCGGAATATTCGACGGTAATAATCACGTTATAAGAAGTAACGACAACGCCCTGTTCGGCGCGGTAGAGACGGGCGCGGTCGTAAGGAACGTAGTTTTCTACGGCGGTTCGCGCTATTCGGGCGATATATTCGGATTCGCGGCGGCTATAAATTACGGTACGATCGAAAACTGCCATGTTTATAGCGCCGAGATCTCGGGAAGTAAGGATTTGGGCGGAATAGCCGGGGAGAACGTAAACGGAACGGTAAGCAGATGCAGCGTTGTAAATACGAACGTTTCCGGTTCGCAGACAGGTATTGCCGGGATAGTCGGATATAACAGTTTCGGAACAATTTCCGAGTGCGTAGTTCGCGACGGACGCGTAAACGGCAGTCAGAATAGCGTCGGCGGGATCGTAGGCGATAATACCGGCGGGCTCGTCGAGAACTGCATGGTTTGGAATACAAGCGTAAGAGCGGCCAGCGAAGTCGGAGGCATAGCCGGCAGGCTGTATAACGGTACGCTCAGAAACTGCTACGCTAATCAGGCGACGACCGCGACTGAGAACGTCGGAGCCATAGCCGGAAACATCATAGAGGACGGACTAATTCAGAACTGCTATTATAATTCCGAAAAGACGGCCGTCGCGGTAGGCAGCACTGGCGATACGACCGGAGCGCTGACCTCGGGCGGTACGAAGAGTACGTCGAGCTTCTCCGGTTTCGACTTCAGTTCAGTCTGGACGACCGATGCGGACGGCGATATGACCGTCGCGGCAATATCCGGGCGCGGAACTAAGGCCGATCCTTATATCATAAGAAGCGGCTACGACTGGACCAACGCGGGCGACGGCATAAGCGCGGCCGGAGAGCGCAACTACTACGCGCTTAACAATACCGCGTACGGAGTAGGCGCTATAGACAGCTTCAGCGGCAGTCTTGACGGACGCGGACATATCATGAGAGGCGGCACGCTTACGAATAATTTGACCTCGAGCGGATATATAGGCAACGTCGTGGTATTCGGCGGCAGAGCGGCGCAGAGCGTAAACGGCGGAAAGATCGAGTATACAACGACGTTATCGGCGCCGTATTCGGACGGCGGTTTCGCGGGGACTCTGACGGGCGGAAGCGTATCCAACAGCGCGGCTGTCGGCGGCTCGTTAACCTCTGACAGCGCGACCGGCGGTTTTGCGGCTCAGGTCTCGGGCGGGACCGTGACCAACTGCTATGTAAGGAATATGAGCGTCGGCGGTAACGGCTTCTCCGGCGGCTTTGTAGGCAATAACTCGGGCGGCAGGATAAGTAATTGCTACGTATACGGCGGCGAAGTCTCGAGCTCGAACACGGTTGGCGGATTCGCAGGACGTAACGATAACGGCGGAGTTATAGAAAACTGCTATACCAATACGGCGGTAGCGGCGAGCGGAACCTATAGCGGCGCCTTCGTCGGAATGAACTACGCGACGATACAAAACGTATTCGCGGACAACAGCGCGGTTGCGGCGTTCGCGGCGCTCGACGAGGGAACGAGTTCAAACGTAAGTCTCAGCTCGGACGGCGGCGCTATGCAGAGCGCGTTTATCAAAACGGCTTCTACCAACTTGACCGTAAACGATACCACGGTATACACGCCGACAAACCAGCCGACTACCCAAACCGGTCTTACCGATATAAGCGGGCACTGGGCCGAGGCGACGATACGCAACCTTGTAGAAAAGGGCGTTGTAAACGGATACGAGGACAATACGTTCAGACCGGAGGATAACGTGACCAAGGGCGAATATATCAAACTGCTTATGACGGCTACGGGAAGCGGAACGAGCAGTAACTTCACTAACTATCAGGACGTAAACGCGTCCTGGGCGAGAGAGTTCGTAAGCCGCGCGGTAGAGCTGGGTATTTGCGACAATGTAAATACGTCGGCTACGATGTTCGGGGTCGACGAGCCGATAACGAGAGCGCAGGCGGCGGCGCTCATGGGCAGACTGCTCGCGCCGGACGTTACGGGAACGCCCGCGTTCGCAGATTCGGCGGATATACCCGACTGGGCGGCAAATCCGATATACGCAAGCGTGCAGCTTGGACTGCTCGCGGGCAACGACGACGGCACGTTCAGACCGATGAACAACCTCACAAGAGCCGAGTCGGCGACCATTATAGAGAGGATAATGAATCTTCCGGCAGAATAAGGTTTAAAAATAAGAACGTTTGGTTGTTGATTAAATAGATAAAATTTAATTTTAGGCGGGGCGGCGGTATTGCCGTCCCGTTTTAGGTATTGAGATATTTTTTATGTTGTCTTAAGTCATGTAAATTGATATAATATTTATAAGATTCTTGGAGCGGGGGATATATCATGATAAAAAACATATTGAATAAACTTTTGGCGCTGCTTTGCGCCGCGGCTGTGGCGGCGGGTACTGCGCCGACGGTATTCGCGGCCTCGGAGCCGGAGATCGTCGCGGTCTCGCCCGACGGTAACGTTAGCGCGTATATCGACGTCTCGGGCGGACAGATATTATACACCGTTAGATATGGGGATAAAACCGCGCTCGACGGGGCGCGGATAGGGATAACCTTTGAAAACGCGGACTTCTCGACCGGCGCGGAGATCGTAGGGATAAGAGAAAACGTCATAGACGAGACGTATCCAATGCTGACCGGAAAGGCGGCGAATTATGTAAACAGAGCGAACGAGAAGGTCGTTACTCTGGCCAAGGACGGACATATGCTGGATATTTATATCCGCGCGTACGATGACGGCGCGGCGTACAGATACGGCTTCTACGAGGATACGCGGGTCTATTCGGAGACAGGAGAGTACGACTTTCCGGCCGGTTCGACCGCTTTTGCGATGGAGTATGAAAAATGTTACGAAAACTTCTATAACAGACATGCGCTCTCTGAGCTGAGCGGCGTCTATGGAATGCCTATGACCTTTGATATGGGCGGGAGCTACGCGCTTATATCCGAAGCCAACCTAAACGGAAGCTACGCGGGTTCGGCGCTGAACGCCTCGGGAGGTCGGCTTTCGCTCTCGTTCGAGCCTAAACAGACGGAGCCTGTGAGCGTTGCGTCGGGATCGTTTTCGCCGTGGCGGATGATAGTCGTCGGGGATCTTAATACGATAGCGACGGCGCAGATGCCGGAGAATCTGTCCGATCCGTCTAAGATAGCGGATACAAGCTGGATACAGCCGGGCGTGAGCTCCTGGACCTGGTTTAACGGCGATCCGACGAACGATCCGGACGTGTATAAGGAATATATAGACTTCTCGAGCGAGATGGGCTGGCAGTACGTCCTGCTCGACGAGGGCTGGCAGCCTATGGAATACGACGAACAGGGGAGAAGATCTTACAGCGGACTAAACGACTGGACGGCGGAGGTCATAGATTACGCCAACGCCAGAGGGATAGGCGTTATCGTCTGGGCGGCGAGCTGGGATCTGGATACTCCGGAGAAACGGGAGCGTCTCGCCGAGTGGTCGGCTATGGGAATAAAGGGCGTGAAGGTGGACTTCTTTGACAGCGAGACTCAGGAGACCTTGAAACTGATGGACGAGATAACTTTGAAAGCGGCCGAGAACAGACTGTTGGTAAATTATCACGGCTGTACGAAACCGAGCGGAGAGCGGCGGACGTGGCCTAATCTGATCACGCGCGAGGCGGTGTATGGAAACGAGCACTTCTTAAGCGGCGAGGGCTGGGGTCCTACGGCGGAGCATAACTGCACGCTGATATTTACCAGAAACGCGGTCGGACCCATGGACTATACGCCGGAGCTGACTAATTATTACGGCAAGAATTATTTTTCAGACGGACAAAAGGCGGCGCTTACGATAGCGTTCGAGTCCGGGATACAATGCCTGTCCGATAAACCGGAGGTATACAGAAACAGCGTGTTGTATAACTTCCTGAAAAATCTTCCGACGACCTGGGACGAGACGAGGATTCTAGACGGGAGCATAGGCGATTACGCGGTCGTAATGCGAAGAAAGGGCTCCGATTATTACATAGGGAGCATATGCAACGCGCAGAGAAGCGTCGATCTTAGCTTAGACTTTCTCGGCGAGGGCAAGTACTGGCTCGAGATGTACGCCGACGGGAGAAGCGATACCGAAGCGCTAAAATATACCGCGCTCGTAGATAAGGCCGATATTATAACCCTGCCGCAGCTCGAACATGGCGGCGCGGTCGTTAAATTTACCCCGTACAGATCCGGCGACGCGGAGCTTTCGGACGTAGGCGGGCATTGGTGCGAGGCGAATATAAGGAGTCTCGCCGCGGACGGACGGCTCAATATCTATTTTTACGGCGATTTCGAGACGGACGAGAATATAACCAGGGCCGAGTTCGTCATGCTGCTTTGCGACGCGTTCGGGTTTGAATATAACGTCGGCGCGGCGAAGTTTGAGGATATAAAGGCGAGCGTTGCGAAGAATTATATAAACGAGGCGACCGATCGAGGGATAATAAACGGAGTGAGCGCGACCGAGTTCGAACCGTTTTCCGAAATAACCCGAGAGGACGCCGCGGTCATACTCGGCAGGTATTTGGAGCTTAAGGGCGGCATAAACTCCGGCTTTACGGATAGCGCCAATATATCGGACTACGCGAAAGAATACGTAGCGCAGTGCAGCGCCCGCGGGATAGTTAACGGCTACGAGGACGGAAGTTTCAGACCGAAGAACAGTATAACGAGAGCCGAGGCGGCCGCTATGATAGAGAGGTGCGTAGGCCTGAAATAGCGAGACTGCGGCGGTAAGACGATCGCGTATGTCAAGAGTTTGAAATAAAATCAAAAGGGGGAGCAAGCGATGAAGAGAATATTTATATTTTTATTCGCGTTGGCGGTAGCCGTATCGACGCTTGGCGGCGCGCAGTTTACCGACGTAAGCGCGGCGGAGGTAATAGAGATCTCAAACGTCGCGGATCTGATATGCATAGCGGATAGACCGGACGCGGATTATCGGCTTGCAAGCGATATAGATATGGAGGCGCTCGACGATTTAGACGGTTTTGAGTGGGAGTCTATCCCGTCGTTTTCCGGTAACTTCTACGGCGACGGTCACAGCATAACGGTGATAGACGAGCCTTTGTTTGGGACGATCGAAAGCGGCGCGACGGTGCAGGATCTAAAAGTAGAGGGTTCGAGTATATACAGAGACGGGGACGCCGGTATTTTTGCCGGGGTGGTTAAAGGTGAGATCAGAAATTGCTGCGCTGTCGGCAGTATAGCGGGAGCGGGATCCGTGGGCGGCTTTGCGGGAGCGATACTCGGCGGAAAGACGTCGGATTGCTACGCGTCCGTTCGCATTTCGCAAACTCTGGAAGAAGGGGTAGGAATAGGCGGTTTTGCGGGAGCGGTCGAAAACGCCGATATCTCGAACTGTTACTCATCAGCCAAAATAGATCTGTTCAATAGCGACGACGTTCCTTACGACGAAGTCGGAGGCTTTATCGGAGCGTGCGAAAACTCTGATATAAACGCTTGTTATTATTATTTGACGGAAGATAGCGATGAGATTTCCGATATCGGAACCGGAGGCGGAGCCGCGGCGATGTTGAGCGTTGAAGAAATTAGATCCGCCCGGAGCTTTGAGGGATTCGACTTCGTCAATACGTGGACTATGATCGAGGGAGCTACAGAGCCGCGGCTTATCTCGATAAACGGCGTCGGGACCGAGGAGAAGCCGTACAGGATACATAGCGCGGACGATTTCAACGACCTTGTTTCCGCCGGGTGCGGAGCCGAGAACGCCGGCAAATATTACATACTTGATTCGGATATAGAGGGAAATCTAAATATGATTGGCGACGATGGATCCGGATTTTCCGGCATATTTGACGGCGCCGATCACGTTATACAAAAAAACAATAATAGCCTCTTTTACGCGATCGATCCGAACGGGGTCGTTAAAAATATTGTTTTGCGCGGAGGTCGGATCTATAGCGATATTAGCGGATTGGGGTTCATAACATATTACAATTACGGCGTTATTGAAAATTGTCATATATATGACTCGAGAGGTTCCTGCGACTCGAACATGGGCGCGATCGCCGGATATAACATGAACGGTATAATTAGGCGGTGCAGCGCGGAAGACGTAGACGTTTCGGGAGAACGATCGGGCTTTGGAGGAATAGTCGGATATAACGACTTCGGAACCATATCGGAATGCGCGGCGATCGATAGCGATATACAGGGCGGTCAAAATGACGCGGGGGGAATAGCCGGGACCGTCAACGGAGGACTGATTGAAAACTGCATGGTTTTAGACGGCGAAGTTAAAATCCCGGGAGCTATGCCGCGTTTAGGTAACGCCGGAGGAATAGCGGGAGGAGTATACGAAGGCGGCATAGTCAGAAATTGCTTTGTCGATCAGACGATAGATTCCCCAAATAACGGCGGGGGAATAGCGGGGAATATAGACGAGACCGGCGGTATTGAAAATTGTTATTATAATTCCGAAAAGACGGAGGCGGCCGTTGGGAGAACAAAAACTATGACGGGAGCGCTAAATTCTGATACGATAAAAGATATTTCTAATTTTATAGGATTTGATTTTAATAATGTGTGGACAAAAGACGAGGAGGGGAATATAACGATAGCGACGGTCTTTGGACGCGGGACCGAGGAGAGCCCGTATATCATAAGAACCGAAAGCGATTGGTATAACGTAGGCGACGGGATCGACGCCGATGGCGAGCGCGTTTACTACGTCCTAAATAACGACTTAATTTCCGGCGTATATAGTTTGGACAGTTTTAACGGGAGCTTTAACGGTCAAGGACATATGGTAAGAGCGTCGATATTTATAGAGGAGTTAAACGAATACGGCTTTTTAAGTAACGTCGTAGTTTACAAGGGCAAGGCGGTTCAAGACGTCAATGGCGGAACCGTGGAGAACTGCGCGACGATATTAGAATCCGTATTTAACAGCGGCTTTGCCGGAACTTTAAGCGGAGGAAGGATCTCAAATTGCGCGTCTGTCGTAGCCGACGCGTCTTCCGTGGTTTTGGCCGGCGGCTTTATCGGCGAGGTTATCGGCGGGATCATAACCGATTGTTACGTTAAAAACGCGGTGGTCAGCGGCGACGAATATTCGGGCGGATTCGTGGGAAAGAATTCGGGCGGAAGGATAAGCAACTGCTATGTTTACGGAGGCGAAGTCTCGAGCTTGAACACGACCGGCGGTTTTGCCGGACGTAACGATAACGGAGGAGTTATAGAAAACTGTTGTACTACCGCGACGGTAACGGAAAGCGGAACCTATAGAGGCGCGTTTGTTGGACTAAACTACGCGACGATACAAAACGTATTCGCGGATAACAACGTCGTACCATCTTTCGCCGGAATAGACGAGGGGATAAGCTCAAATATAAGCCTTAGTTCGGACGGCGGCGTTATGCAGACTGAGTTTATCAAAACGGCTTCGACCAACTTAATCGTAAACGATACCACAATATATACTCCAACGGATCGGCCGACTACCCAAACTGATCTTACAGATATAAGTGGACACTGGGCAGAGGCGACGATACGCAACCTTGTAGAAAAAGACGTAATAAACGGCTACGAGGACGGTACGTTCAGACCGGAGGAAAACGCGACCAAGGGCGAATATATCAAACTGCTTATGACCGCCGCGGAAGAAGGAACAAGCGGAGCTTTCACGAACTACCGGGACGTAAACGCGTCCTGGGCGAAAGGCTATATCGCCCGCGCGATGGACCTCGGCATATGCGATAACATAAACACGTCCGAGGAAAGTTTCGGAGTAGACGAGCCGATAACGAGAGCGCAGGCGGCGGCGCTCATGGGCAGACTGCTCGCGCCGGAGGTTACGGGAACGCCCGAGTTCACGGATTCGACGGACATACCCGACTGGGCTGCGGATGCGATATACGCGAGCGTACAGCTCGGACTGATTGAAGGCGACGACGGCGGCGCCTTCAGACCGACGGATAACCTCACAAGAGCCGAGGCGGCTACGATAATTGCGAGGGTAATAAATTACAAAGGTTAAAAGTTTGCAAGATCCGTAACATCAAGAGCTTCGCGGCGATATACAGCTGCGGAGCTTTTTTGGCTCATGTAATAAAGGATTTTAACGCGATTGATTACGCGTAAGCGGCGTATTTATAATTTGTCTGTAACGATATCTTTGTCAAAAAATATAATAGATTATGGAGAATTAACTATAAGCTTTAGGGGAAATATAATTAAATAGGGAATATTAGCTAAAAAGGAAAAAGTATAGAAAAACATCTTGACAGGAGGAGAGAAAAGGTAGTATAATAGCGGAGTTGTCGCA
>JAHZIG010000019.1 GCA_019419865.1 Clostridiales bacterium
TTATAAAGCAATTCGACGGGGTTACGATTTGGTAACGAAACTCCCGTCGAATTCTGCTTTTTCAGGCTTTTCTGCCTAAAATTCGTGCAAAAGACAGATTTTATACATCTTGATTATCTGTGTTTTACACCTTTTGCCTTCACTTTCTTAAAAAACACTCATCCCCTGATAGGACGGCCTTTTTCGCGGCGGCGGGAGACCCTTCGCATCCGAAATCGCGGTCCGGTGAAAATTATCGCGCGCGATTGTTGTGAAATCCGCGAATTAATTCCTAACTTTGCAACCCCGCTGCGTGCGGGTAACGTACGAGTATTAACCATTTAACGAGCGATTGTATCGCAAACACTGTTTCCGTTATGGAAGAGAACAAAACTGTAGTCACGAACGAGAACTTCGACTGGAACGCGTTCGAGAACGATCTGGGCGTCTATTCCCAGCCTAAGGAGGAGATCGCCGCCGCTTACGACAAGACGCTGTCGAACGTCGCCGTCGGCGAGGTGGTCGAGGGCACGGTCATGAGTATCGGCAAGCGCGAGGTTGTCGTCAACATCGGCTACAAGAGCGAGGGCGTCATTCCCGTTTCCGAATTCCGCTACAACCCCGAACTGGCCGTAGGCGAGAAGGTCGAGGTCTACGTGGAGTCGGCCGAGGACAAGAACGGCCAGCTGTCGCTTTCGCACAAGAAGGCGCGTCAGCTCAAATCGTGGGATCGCGTCAACGAGGCGCTGGCCAACGACGAGATCATCAAGGGTTATATCAAGTGCCGCACGAAGGGCGGTATGATCGTCGACGTGTTCGGCATCGAGGCGTTCCTGCCCGGTTCGCAGATCGACGTGAAGCCCATTCGCGACTACGACGTATATGTAGACAAGACCATGGAGTTCAAAGTGGTGAAGATCAACCAGGAGTTCCGCAACGTGGTCGTTTCGCACAAGGCGCTCATCGAGGCCGAGTTGGAGGCTCAGAAGCAGATCATCATGTCGAAGCTCGAAAAGGGCCAGATCCTCGAAGGTACGGTCAAGAACATCACCTCCTACGGCGTGTTCATCGACCTGGGCGGCGTGGACGGCCTGATTCACATCACCGACCTGTCGTGGGGTCGTGTGAACCATCCCGAGGAGATCGTGCAGCTCGATCAGAAGCTCAAGGTCGTGATCCTCGACTTCGACGAGGCCAAGAAGCGTATCGCGCTGGGTCTCAAACAGCTCACCCCGCACCCGTGGGAGGCGCTCGATCCCGACCTCAAAGTCGGCGACAAGGTCAAGGGCAAGGTGGTCGTCATGGCCGATTACGGTGCGTTCGTCGAGATCGCTCCGGGCGTAGAGGGCCTGATCCACGTGTCGGAGATGTCGTGGAGCCAGCACCTGCGTTCGGCGCAGGAGTTCATGAAGGTCGGCGACGAGGTCGAGGCCGTCATCCTGACGCTCGACCGCGCAGAGCGCAAGATGTCGCTGGGCATCAAGCAGCTTACGACCGATCCGTGGGCCGATATCGAGCAGAAGTACCCTGTCGGCACGCGCTGCGTGGCCAAGGTGCGCAACTTCACCAACTTCGGTGTCTTCGTCGAAATCGAGGAGGGCATCGACGGTCTGGTGCATATCTCCGACCTGTCGTGGACCAAGAAGGTCAAGCATCCGGGCGAGTTCACCCAGATCGGCGCCGACTTGGAGGTCGTAGTGCTCGAAATCGACAAGGAGAACCGTCGCCTGTCGCTGGGTCACAAGCAGCTTGAGGAGAATCCGTGGAACGAGTTCGAGGGACAGTTCTCGATCGATTCGATCCACGAGGGAACCGTTACCGAACTGGTCGACAAGGGCGCGATCGTCTCGCTGACCGATTCGATCGAAGGCTTCTGCCCGATGAAGCATCTCGTCAAGGAGGACGGCACGACGGCCAAGGTCGGCGAGAAGCTGCCCTTCAAGGTGCTCGAATTCTCGAAGGCCACCAAGCGCATCACGCTGTCGCACAGCCGTACGTTCGAAGATGCGAAGCGTGCCGAGTATGCTGCCGAGAAGGCCGAGAAGAAGGCTGCCGCCGATGCAAACAAGTCGGTGGTGAAGAAGATCAACGCTTCGGTCGAGAAGACCACGCTGGGCGACATCGCCGGGCTGGCCGAGCTGAAAGCGCAGATGGCTGCCAAGGAGGAAGAGGAGAAATAGCCCTTTTCCTGCCGGATTTAGGAGAACGCTCCCGACGGATAAGTCGGGGGCGTTTCTGTTTTATCCGCAGGCGGGCGATGCCGACCTTTACGGCAGGCTGACGTATCCTGTTTCTCGGACCGCGGTCGGCGAGGGGCTTCCCGGCGATTCGGTGCCGGCGTCAGGTAGTGCGCGAGCAGGGGTGCATTGCAGTCCGCCGCATGGGGCGGCGAACTTCCGGCATCGCGGAGCGGTGTCGCCGGGCGGACGGGGTCGTGCGCAAAGGCAGAGATCGAATGTGCGGAATGCCGTTCGTCTGCAATGTCCGGTCGGGTATGGGTAGGCGTTCGCGCGCAGGCACCGGCCGGTCGAGTGTCAAAATTCGTTATCGAAATGTCAAAATGTATATTTCACCCATGACGGAAAATGGCTAACTTGCGTTTCGAACGAAGCATGTAATTCCAAACTTTAAAACTATCGACCATGAAAAGATTTCTTCTGCTGTTTCTTGCGACGGTCGTCACGGCGTGGAGCGCTTCGGCGCAACTCTCCGTGTCGCAGCTTCGCACCGAGCATCTGACCGACCCCGTGGGGATCGGGGAGCGCCGTCCGCTGTTGAGCTGGGAGGTGAGCGATGCGTCGCGCCGCGGCGTGACGCAGAGCGCCTACGAGATCCGAGTCAAGTCCGGCGGGCGTACCGTCTGGCGGACGGGCAAAGTGGCTTCGGCGGAGTCGGCCGGCGTCTTTTACGACGGCACGCCGCTGACGTCGGATACCCGTTACACGTGGCAGGTGCGCGTGTGGGACGACCGCGGCAAGGCTTCGGCGTGGAGCCGTCCGGCCTTCTGGCGTACGGGGCTGTTCGACGTCGGGGAGTGGCAGGCACGCTGGATCGAGCCGGCCGTGAGCGACGACCTCGCCGCGATGTTCCGCCGCACGTTCCGTGTGACGAAACCCGTGGCCGAGGCGACCGTCTATGTGACCGCCCACGGCATCTACGAGGCGAGCGTCAACGGGCACCGTGTGAGCGACGACCTTCTGACACCGGGCTGGACGGCCTACAAGAAGCGGCTGCAATATCAGGCTTACGACATCACGCCGCTGGTGGTCAGGGGCGACAATGCCATCGGCGTTACCGTGGCCAAGGGGTGGTGGTTGTCGAAACTGCCGTGGAGCCGCGAGTTCAACTACGGCGACAAGTACGGCCTGCTGGCGCAGATCGTTCTCCGCTACAAGGACGGTACGAAGGAGGTGATCGCTACCGACGACACGTGGCGCGCCTCGACGGGCGAAGTGAGCTACGGCAACCTCTACGACGGCGAGACGATCGATCTGAACCGTCGCCAGAAGGGGTGGAACACCCCGTCGTTCGACGATGCGTCGTGGGCTTCGGTGCAGGTGGCCGACACCTCGCTCGATAACCTGACGGCCAGCGTCAGCCCGGCCGTGCGGGTAATTGAAACCTTCAAACCCGTCAAGATCTTCACGACCCCGTCGGGAGCCCGCGTGATCGACTTCGGCCAGAACATATCGGGGCGCGAGCGCGTGCGTCTGCGCGGCCAGCGCGGCGACACGGTGCGCATCTACCACTCCGAGATTCTTGAAAAGGGCGAATTCTTCACCCGCAACCTGCGTAAGGCCAAAGCGTTGAGTACCTATATCCTTTCGGGGGAGGGCGAGGAGTGGCTCGCGCCCCGGTTCGCCTTCTACGGCTTCCGCTACATCAAGGTGGAGGGAATCGACGGCGAGCTGAACCCCGAGGATTTCGTCGCCGAGGCGATCAGTTCGGCGACGCCCGAGAACGGTACGTTCGTTTCGTCCGACTCGCTCATCAACCGGTTGCAGTCGAATATCAAGTGGGGGATGCTCGACAACTTCGTCGATATTCCGACCGACTGCCCGCAGCGCGACGAGCGTCTGGGCTGGACGGGCGACGCGCAGGTCTTCTTCCGCACGGCGACGTTCAACCGCGACGTGCAGACCTTCTTCAATAAGTGGATGGCCGACGTGGCCGCCGAGCAGTATGCCGACGGCGCGGTCAACGGTGTCTACCCCGTGACGCACCGCAGCCGTATTTCGGCCGGTTGGGGCGACGTGGCCACGATCATTCCGTGGCAGCACTACATGGCCTACGGCGACCTGCGGATGCTCGAACGCCAGTACCCCAGCATGAAGAAATGGGTGGACTACATCACCTCGCAGACCGAGAACGACTTGTGGAGCAAGGGGAACAGCTACGGCGACTGGGTATTTTTCAGTTATGCCGATGACAAGGACGGCCGGTCGGCGGTGACGATCCGACCCTTCATCCAGCAGTGCTTCTACGCCCATTCGCTCGATCTGGTGGTGCGCACGGCACGCCTGCTGGGCCGAACGGAGGATGCGGCGAAATACGAAGCGCTGCACAAGCGTGCGGTCGATGCCTTCCGCAACGAATACGTGACGCCCAACGGAATGCTCGTGTCGGATACGCAGACGGCCTACACGCTGGCGCTGATGTTCGACCTGCTGCCCGAGGCGCAGCGCGCCGGTGCGGCCAAACGTCTGGTCGATAACGTGAATCGTTACGGGCATATCACTACCGGCTTCCTCGGTACGCCCTATATCTGCGAAGTGTTGACCCGCTTCGGTTACGAGGACGTCGCCTACGAGCTGCTGCTCAACAAGAAGATCCCTTCGTGGCTCTATCCCATTTCGATGGGTGCGACCACCATCTGGGAGCGTTGGAACAGTATGCTTCCCAACGGTATGGTCAACTCGAACAGCATGGTGTCGTTCAACCACTATGCCTACGGTGCGATCGGCGACTGGCTCTATCGTTGGGCCGCCGGTTTGCAGGAGGCTGCTCCGGGCTTCCGTGAAATCCGGATCAAACCCTACCTGAACGATCACTTCACTTCGATGAAGGCCGAGCAGCGGACGCCCTACGGCCTGGCGTCGAGCGGTTGGACGAAGGAGGGCGACGCGCTGACGCTGACGGTCGAGATTCCGGCCAACACTACCGCCGAGGTCTATGTCCCGTCGGCTGCTGCCGACAAGGTGACCGAGTCGGGCCGCGCACTCGACGGCCGCAGCGATCTGAAAGTTGCGGGCTGGGACGACGGCTATACGCTCGTGCGCCTCGGTTCGGGCCGTTACGAGTTCCGGTCGACGCTGAAATAAGGGATTCCCGACGATACGATGAGGGGTGGGGTACGATTGTGCTCCACCCCGTTCGTTTTGCAGTGCGATCGGGCAGGCCTCCGGCCTGCTAAATTGAGTATAGAGGAATTATTCGGAATAAATCATCGTTGCGTGCAGCGCACAACAGACTCCGCATTGCGAAAAAGCGGGAAGAAGAACGGGCGGCGGCTGCGCCGTCGAAAACGCGAGCGCGAGCTCGTCCGCGTAGCGTTTTAGGCGCAAGCCGTCGGCCGGTCCCCGAGTTTTTCGCCCTGCGGACACTTTTGGCGCCACCTTTTGGTGACAAAAGTACAACGGCTATCTATAAAAAGCAAATCAAAGTATAATAACTGATATTCAGATTGTTATTCATCATATCGGTATTGAAATATCGAGAGAATGTGAATCATTCTGCATAAATAACCGAGAGTTGCGTTTCCAAATCATTACCTCGTTTTGGGATGCCTGCGGTTACATACAACGGTTATTTACAGTCTATTACGTTTATATTCATCTTGTCGGACGACTCTGCCGAAATTATTTTTGTCCACCTTAAAAAAGCAGAGTTTATGCGCAGTACTTTCAAGGTCTTGTTCTACCTCAAACGAACAAAGAACACCCCGCGTGCAGTCTATCCGGTTATGGGCCGCAGCACGATCAACGGCACGATTTCTCAGTTCAGTGCCGAAATCAACGTTCCGGAGCAACTGTGGAAGGTTCGTTAAAGGAGGGATGGGTCGAAGGCTAATGCGTCGAGTCGGAACGCATCAACCGCCATCTGGACAATATCCGCATCCAGATCGGCAAACATTATCGGTCGATTTGCGATCACGATGCCTACGTCACGGCTGAAAAGGTCAAGAATGCCTGGCTGGGTATGGGCGAACGATACCGGACTCTTGTGGATGTTTTCGAACATTACACGAATGATCTTTTCAAACGTATCGGCGTAGATCGCTCGGAAAGTACCTGGTGGCGCTATCGGGCGGTGCTGGGTCATCTCCGAGCCTTTCTGAAACACGAGTACAACCTCCACGATATTCCGCTGCTCGAATTGGAACAGTCGTTCATCGAGCAATACCACGTCTATTTGAAAACTGTCTGCCATTTGAAGGCGGGCAGCGCATGCCGCTACATAGATTGTTTGAACAACGTGGTGAGAATTTCGTTCAACAACGGTCTTATGCCGCGGAATCCGTTCGCTTTCTACAGTTATTCCGCTCCGAAGGAACCGAGAACTTTTCTCAGCGAGAAGGAGCTACGGCTTTTTCAGACGACACGATTGAAGAGTGCCAAACACGAATACCACCGCGACCTGTTTCTTTTTTCCTGTTTTACGGGAATTTGCTACAAAGACATGCGCTATCTGACCTGTGAACAAATCATACCGGACTCGGAGGGGCACCTGTGGATACACGGTAACCGTTGCAAGACGGGAGGAGAATATATGGTCAAATTTCTCCCTGCGGCTTTGCGTCTTCTGGAAAAATATCGCGGAACAGCTCCGTCACCGCTTGCATTCGACATGCCGGGACTTAGCAGTATCAATTGCTCCTTGCGTCGTATTACCAAACAGTGCGGTATCCCACGGCATATAACCTTTCATGCAGCGCGTCATACGTTCGCCACGACACTCTGCCTTTCACAGGGTATTCCTTTGTCAACAGTTTCCAAGATGCTGGGACATAAACAGATCACCACGACACAGATCTATGCGCAGACTACGCCGATAATGATCGAGGATGCGATCGATCGTGTCGAATCCCGGCTGGGCGGTAAATTCGCAGCATAACGAAACCATTACAGAAATCTTCCATTGCAAGGAAATACCTGCAATTTATTCAATGAATAATAAATGACTGCATAAAGTCATACCCTCGACACGTTACGGACATTGAATCCGCTCTACGACCACGAACACAGCCTGACGCAGAAGAACGCCGAAACGGTCGATACCATGAAATGATACATCGAATCGACAGTCAGCAGTGCGGCGATCGGGTATAATACGTCACCCTGCAACCGGGGTGCTACCGCCATACGGAGAAATCTCTGCCGCAGGAGCAATGGAATGCGCTTGACGTCTCGATCGCCTACTGCCGAATCTACAACGCTCCGTATCCCCTCAGTCGTGTATGACGATCTTCGGCACACGGGCTGCGAGCGTGTGGAAAGTGCGGTGCCGAAGTATTGCACCTGACCTGTGCGATGGAGCCCGACGATTCTATGTCGCTCTCGATAGGGGCAATCGGCGGTTGTTGATCGAACACATTGCGTGTGCTGTTCGAGGACAAGACGAGGAATGCCCTGCTAAGGAGTCGAGTGTCCTTGTTTGTCAGGAATGCGGCTCGCGTGAGATACAGATGATGGCGTGGGTTGATCCTAATACGTTGGAGTATGTATCCTCGATAGACGCGGATGCTGACGATCAATGGTGCGATGCGTGTCAGGAGCACATATGGTTTTGCTCGCTCGAAGAGTTCGGAGATAACCTCGATGCCTGGTGGTTGGCAGTGGACTTCCCGAAAATGGAACGGATTACGGGATTGTCTGCGGCGAATTATCTGGCGAATGACGGGGGACAAGCGTTCCTCGATGCCTGCAACGCCTGGTGGAAAACCATTGATTACGAACGAAAACGGGCTATCTGGATGGAGAACGACGAGAGTCGGGCGGAATGACACAGCAAAGACGCAATAGAACCGTGCCCCGAGATCGGCATAACGGGTCAAGGGTACCACGGTCTTCCCCCCCCCGAAGAAGTGTAGCGGTTGGTTCCAAGTTTTGCCGAAGGGATAGTAATCTTATGGTCAAGATCGATTCTATCCGGCATTTCCTTCGCCACTACGCGCTTACAACCCTAATGATCGGTCAAAAAATAACGTACCTTCATTTGTATTGTCATTACATATCTAAGAACTCTCTCTATTATGTGAATTTTCTACATCATAATAAAGACGCAGAGCCGTGAATATATTCACGGCTCTGCGTCTTACGTCAATTTTCTGCTGGAACGAACTTGTATCTACTTCTGGCTTTCGAATTTTTATATATATATTCTCCTTTTTTCCATTTAACCTTTTGTGTTTCTAACATTAATCTATTTTTCTTAATTATAAAGGTATCCCTCGCGGGTGGTGGTAGAATTAATTCTACAATGTCACTATATTGACTATCTATAGTCTGTTCCGTATATAATGTATTCCTTATTCGAGACCATTTACCTGTCCAATTAAGCCCTCCTCCTACATCATACCATCTAAAAAGATGGTATGTTGAGTCCGGATTAATAGTAATGTAAGAACATTCATAAGGGCCTCTAAAACCTCTACATTTATAACTATATTTCCCGTATTTTAATATCGGAGAACAGGCATATAGCACGCAGCCAATCACTAACAATCCAAAAATCCTTTTCATCATTTCTTTTTTGGTAAATAGGTTTTGTTATTTATTCTAAATGCTTGATTGAACACATTCGCAGCTTGTTGATATGTATATTCGTTGGAAAATGGTGTGAATTCCTTTGTCGAATAGGCCGTTATACTTTGGCGAGGTAGAACTTTATAGGAGTCTCTACCTTTCCAATCTGATACATAATGTCCAAACATCTTGCCTCGTTCATAAGCTGCTTTTTCATCCGTAAGATCATATAAAAAATTTCCCATTCCGCCATGAACCGGCCCTGCACTTAGTTCTCCTTTTTCAAATTGATATGCATGTTTCAATTCGTGAGCAAACAATCCCAAGGGGCTATCAGCAGGGATCAACACATCCATTGTTCCGGCTTCCTCGTTATACACAAAAGCTCCATTTCCATCGTTGCCGTTTGATATGGTAATCCCATATAGCTGGTCTGAATCACGTAAAGCCGCAATTTCTTTCGTTACCTGATCTAATCTCGCATTTCTTGCTTCTGCTTTTTTAATTTTACGGTCTGTTCTTTTACTGTTTTTGGCTGTCCGTCCGGCTTCATACCTTGCAATTTCCGCATTGTTTCTCCGTCTCATGTCGTCTATTTCCTTTTCCAACTCTTCGATCCATTCTTCGAGAGCGTCGGTTGTCTCCATCCCGTTGGGATCGATCAGGCGAATTGGATTACCCAAGCAATAATTGTATTGGCCAATCGGATAGTATTTCTCGGACATCGGATCCTGCTGCAAGAACATTACCCCTTCGGAATCGTAGAACCGTGCACCGAAATCGGCATAATCGATCTCTTGGAATCGCAGATGTTGTTTTTCCTTACCGGAGAAGGTGTAGCGATTATCCGATGTCGGCATGTCGGGCTGCGCCCACTCCTTGCCGAAGGGATAGTAATCCTTGCGGTCGAGGTCTTCGCGGCCTGTAGGCGTCACCTTTGCCACGACACGTGTACTGCCCAGATGATCCGTCAGGAAATAGTGCACCTCCGAGTTCGTGCCGTTGTTCGTACCGACGATCCGACCGCCGCCGAACGAGGCGCTTTCGAATGTCCCGTCATTATATACCAAAGAACCTGCGTAACGTGTGGGTTCGTTGTCGTCGTATCCGCACACTTCGATCTTCGTACCGTCAGAAAGATAGGTGTAGTACAATCCCATATCCCCTTCGGTATAAATCACCGTAGGCAAGTTAAGTAAATTATAGTAAATATAAAAGCCCATCAAGGCGTTTCGCCGGATATTGTTATTGGAAATCGGCGTCGTGAAAATTCACGACGCCGATTTCTCAATCAAACATTAGCCTTCCCATAACTTTAAATTTTTGACCATTCCATATCAATGAATTCTTTTTGATCGTTATGGTATCATCAATCTCCCACAAATGATAAAGGCCAAATAAGTCATCTTGTAAAAAATCTACATAAAAGACATTGTTCTCATTATTTTTTACTTGATAAACTGATGTACGCAAATATGTATAGGCTCTTTCAGTTCTTAATTTGCCATCTTCGAATGCTACGAGCGCAATCGTTTCTATTTTAGGAAATTTAAGCTTTGATAACTTTAAAACACTACAATCTTTAGCGATCTTATAATTATTTCCATTGATTTGGATAAACAGGTTTGTTTCTAAAAAATAACGATCTCGATTTGGTAAAATAATTAAGCGATCCTCAATATTACATCTCTGTTCGAAAACTTTTATGGGAATACTGTCATGTTTTACTGAAATAAGCTGAACCTTATTATCACCTATTCTTTTCCATTGCCCATATGCCCATGTGCTTCCGCTAACGACGGAAAAATTGCGGTACTTAAATGTATTATTTACAGTCAACTGTAACAATTCAGAATAACTTTTGTAGTTTCCTATAATAGAATGTTGTGAAGTCGCACATGAAATAAACATCAATAATCCTCCAAATAATATCCCATATTTTAATACTCTCATAAATACTCTCATATTTTTTAATACACGTATTGACCATTACTGTTTTTTATCCCTTTTATCCAAGGTGCTGTTATGCCCTTCAATTTTGTAGGCCGACCTCCGTGATCTGAGAAAGGAAGAGTTTCATATCCAGCCAATACAGCTTGATTTTGATAAGCCTGAATTTCACGAGCCGGGGTACTAAGGCCACCTAATGCTTGTCCATTTTGATTTACTCTAAGATCTCCTAATGCAATCTGAGCTCCGTGAGTAGCTTCATGAACACGATTATAGAATGTCCCATTATTTCGCATCGTCGTCACTCCATCGGTATTAGTTGAAGTGAGTCCATCTTCATCCTCTACTGTTTCAAATGTGAAGATATTAGGATTATCTTCACTTCCCATTTTATCAATACCTTCTGAAAGATAGGTTAGATTATCTTGCTGTATATCTATTTCTGCTAATTTTTGTTTTTCTTTTGCAACTCGTTCTTCTTTCTTTTCCTGACTTAGTTTAGTGTTATCATTGATCTTATTAATTCGGTTATTTATCCTTTTTTCCTGACTTATTAATGCATTAAGAGCCGCGTTAATCGCGTCTTTAATTTGTCGGGCTATTTCTGCATCTTGAATAGGGTCATCCCACCTTTTTCCATCAAGATCAATTCTATTAATAGGATTATTTCCGCAGTAAGCATAGGGAGACACTTGAAATGAATATTCCGATAGAGGATCTTGCTGTAAGAAAATGCCCGTTTCAGAATCGTAGAACCGTGCTTCGAAGTCGGCATAGTTTACGACTTGACCTCGAAGATGCTGCTGCTCTTTTCCGGAAAAGGTATACCTATTATCCGAAGTCGGCATACCCGATTGCGTCCACTCTTTGCCGAAGGGATAGTAATCCTTGCGGTCGAGGTCTTCGCGGCCTGTAGGCGTCACCTTTGCCACGACACGTGTACTGCCCAGATGATCCGTCAGGAAATAGTGCACCTCCGAGTTCGTGCCGTTGTTCGTACCGACGATCCGACCGCCGCCGAACGAGGCGCTTTCGAATGTCCCGTCATTATATACCAAAGAACCTGCGTAACGTGTGGGTTCGTTGTCGTCGTATCCGCACACTTCGATCTTCGTACCGTCAGAAAGATAGGTGTAGTACAATCCCATATCCCCTTCGGTATAAATCACCGTAGGCAAGTTAAGTAAATTATAGTAAATATAAAAGCCCGTCAAGGCATCCCTATGGATATTGCCGTTGGCGTCGTATTCGTAGTCCGAGTTGCTTGCTTCGTCATTAATTCGCTGATTACCAGAATATAAAAACCGATAACCCTTTATATCATCCTGCGACAGACCCGATCTGTTCAGCGTAATAATATTGCTGTTTTTGTCATAGGTGATGCCATTTTCCACAAATTCGTTCGATGCACTGTACGAATCATCGAGATAGAGCTCCGTGTCGACAAGGCGTGCCAAGTCGTCGTAAGTAAAGGCATAGAGGCGATTTTCACTGTCGTTATCGTTGTTGATAAGCCGATGTTTCCACCACCATGAAGAGATATTTCCAGTGTAGGAGGCGCGATCGCTCAGATGTGATTCGGGATCGTGATAACGCAGCCGCATCTCAAACAGTTCGCTGGACTTCTCAGTGAGCCACCCCTGCATATTGTAATCCATCGTCTCGTGGATGGCGTGTGCTCCCGTACCATAAGTCTTGCCGGTAAGCTGTCCGAGATCGTCGTAGGTATAGGCGACCACGGCCTGCTCTCCGTCATTGAACTGCGCGGTCTCTTTCGTCATACGGTTGCGCGAATCGTATTCGAAGGTGCGGTCGAGCACGTCGGTCGTTCCGCCGTGGGTATAGCTTTCGCGTTGCGCCAGCAGATTTCCGATCAGATCGTATCGGCTGGTCGTGCGGAGAATATTGCCCTCGAAGTCGCATTCCACACGCTGGATCTCACGCCCTTTATAGTCGTAGTAGTAAGCACGGTGATATTCTCCGCCGATTGAGGAATCCGTAATCGCAGTCAACTTTTCATAGGTCGGAAGCCCCGTCGTCGAAGTATCGAGCAGTGTTTCGGGCTCGATACCCGTCAGATCGCAGGTCATGTCGGGAATCTCTTCAAAAGCCAAAGCCGCGGGCATCGTCGTCGGATACCGGTCATAGACATGCTGTGTCAAGATCTGCGATGCGGACGAAGAATAAAGTTGCGGATAAGAATTCGTATCGAATGACATTTGCAATGTTTCGCGTGTCTGCGGCGTCTGTGCGGAATCGGTGACGAGTTTCTGTGCTGTCACACGCCCCATGCCATCGTAATGGAAGGTGAGCCATTGATTCTTCTCACGCATCAATCCGTCTTGTATCATCATCGGCCGATCGCCCCGGTTGTAGACGATACACATCGGCTCGCGTCCCGGGAAACGTTTTTCATAGACCCGTCCCCACTCGTCGTAGAAATAGACGTAACAGTTCTGTTTGGCGAAATCGCTCTCCGGAGAAAAATTCGATCCGGCGGAAAGTAGGTCACTGCCTTTGGGTGTCACAACCCACGTAAGACGTCCGCAGTCGTCATAGACATAATAGGTGATTATATTCTCGGTGGCACTTCCGTTGCGCAGCTGCCGGTTTTCATAGACCATGCGGTCGTCTTTGTCCGTATACGTTACGACGACGGCGCCGTCTTCGTTCGTAGAGTGTGTGCCGGAGAGTTCATTAGCGGCATAATAACTGTCGGCTGTCAGCGAACGATCATCGGGATCGACACGCAGGCGGAGAATCGTCGATGCGGCATTACCCATATAAGAAGTCTGCATGGAACGGGTATCAGATTGGTATTCCGCACCGGGTTTATGTGTGCGTAATACCCGATTCAGTGCAGAAGGTTCGTATTCGGTACGAACACAAGCGTGAGGATCGGTCGCCAAGCCGTATCTGGTTTTATAAAACTCCTCTTGATTGGCCAATGCTGTATCGTCACTTTGCCCATTGTTGGCATCCAGCGTATAAGGGAGGTATTGTAACTCCTCGCGGTACAATCCGTCGTAGACGAATGGTTGTATAATATCTCCCTGTCCGTCGCCGTTAGCGCAAATTTGTACGTTTTGCAATGCATATCCCAATCCGTCGTAATAGCTTACATCATAAGAGATTTGTTCCTCTTCGGTGTCCCCGTGGTTGTCGCAGTTGAAGGTTCGTGTCAGAATCCAGTTACGATCGTCATTGAGCGAGAGCATATCGGAGTTGTAGCGGATGCCTTCCAATTCGGCAGAGTCGCTCAGACCGCCCTCGGAGTAGGTAGCAACAATGCGATAGTAACCCGATGTAGCAGGAGTCGAGAGACGTAACGAACCTCCGTTTCCTGTAAGACTTTGCAGGTAGCTGTTTTCCCTATAAAGTGTATACGTTACGAATGGTTGTGTATATTCGACTGTCGCAATAATTTGAGAAGTCGCTTTATCATATTTGTATGATACGGGAACCGTCCGAACCGATCCTCCGAAATCTTGCGAAACAGTCGCGTTCCATCCCGAAGCGTTCATTATCCCCAACGTACTTTGGATAAATTCGTCTGTCAGATTCGGAGGACAAGCGATTTCGAAGTAGGCTTGTCGAAGTTGCGTATCGTACCCGTAAGACAATCGCATACGGGGATTCCAAGATGCGATCTTGCCCGTATTGTGATCCTGCACCACTCGATCGAGAAACGACAGATCGGCAAGACTGTTGATTGCCACTTTCATACCGTTCCATTTGGAATAGGAGTCGAAATAGACCCGTATGACATCGCCCTCCGCAGGAAATGCCAACGCTCGGGTATCGAAGGAGTAATGATTTCTATAAGCTTCGGGGTAACTGACACTGAATTGACTGTTGGAGAAACTGAACCCGAAATCACCCTCCGGAAATGCTGACGTGTAAAGATAATCTCCGCCCGTGTTGCTGAAGAACGTATCGAATATGTCTATATCGTTCTCTGAATAATATTGGTATACGTCGTATGACGTTCCGGCTGATAGACCATGCAGTTGGATTGAAATTTCTTCACCCGGCAGGACTTCGAATTTTCTATTCGCAGGCAGATCGGCATACAGTCCTTCGAAGTGTTCTTGATCCTGCTTTAATTGCGTAATGATAAAATAAGCACTGTAACTGTAACCCATGTGGATGGAACGAGACATGTTATCTTTGTTTTCATCCAAATCGAACCACACTTCGAAAGTTCCGTCTGCCGGATTTTCGACAGAATTTACACGGATCCATGTAATACCAGCTGCTCGGAGCTGCGTATCGAGCGCGTCCCAGATATCACCTGGGCTGCCGAACTCTTCGCCGTTGTCGACTTGAAACATATAGCTGCGTGTATCCCACGGTAGGGAGATTGCCCCTGCATAAGGTGTACCCAGATCGGGATGCCAAATAAATTGTGCAAATACAGATTGCAGGCCGGTGAACAACAGCACCAGCAACAGATATATCTTTTTCATACTATACGTCTGTTTATTGATTGTCGGTTACAATATGATAATCATAGGATTTCAATACCTTGCCTTTGTCATCGCGGATAACTTTCAATTTCCCGCTATCGTTGTATTCATAGTAGACCGAATGTCCCGAAGGATCGGTGATGCTCGTTATACCTACCAATGGTTTGTAAGTATAGGTCGTAACGATAAAATTTTCCTCCTCGTCATTTCGCAGCTGAGCCTCGACATCCGCAGGCAACGCTTCGGAATAGGTAGTTCCGATACCATATCCGAGCAAAATATTGTAAGTCGAATTTTCGATCTTGGCGACGATATGTCGTCCATTGTATCCCCAAAAATAACAAGTCGTCTTACCGTTTTTATCGACTACCTGACGAGGGTTTCCGTGTGTATCGTAATGACTGTATATACAATCGGGGCGATATTCAATATTCGGAGGAGTTACTCCCACTGCTCCTTTCCAAACTTTCGAAGGAGTGTAATGATCCTCTGCATTACTTTGCTGTTCATAATCAATTTTCATTGCAGAAATCACATTTCCTTTATTGGTTTTAATAATCTCCGTAGGATAAGCCGGTACACGATCCAAATAAGAATACATTTCACGAATTTCATCTCCCTTGCTGTCTGTTTGTACAACAGCACTAGTTCTTCCTAAATCATTGACTAAATACTTTGTTTCATTGTTGTAGATTAACACGGAATCTTTATTGTATAATTCTGTGATCTTTTGATTTTGATATATGGCATTTGTTCGATATAAATGATTTACTGCCTGGCATAAATACGCTGTATATACATTAATAGGGTCTTCTGATTGATAGTAACCATATGAATAACTTTCATGTTTTACCGGGTGATCCAGATCTTCGGCATATTCTGTTTTTGACCGGAGTTTACCACCTGTAAATGTCGAAGTAACCCTCATATATTCATTTATTTCTGAGGAAGGAGCTAACTCCATTTCAAGCCTCCAGTTATCAAAAGAATACAATCGATTATTCGAGATGGCTTCATAGGCTTCTGTGGGGAGTCCTCCATCGGAAAGCACTCCATCCGCAGAATGAAAGTTATATTCGGTAATAGAAATTGGTTTAATATCATTCGTTAGTTTCCTTATCTCTTCTACCACCCGTAAATATTCGATGTATGAATTTTGTGAGAATCCGATATTATTCAATGACGAAACAATTTCTCGATCAATAATAACTCCCGAAGAATATTGTTTACCTTCTTTATCTACTAAATATACTCCTTGTGAAGCTGCTGTATATTTAAAATAATACCCCGGATATTGCAATATTTTTCCAGAACTTTTGTTTGAATCATCTTTTTGGCAATAACTGAATTTGCGATTCTGTGTTTGTTTTCCTTCTTTAGAGTAAGTATCGATTTGCTTGATACGCAATCCCCCAACATTCGTGTTTTTTCCTTGATGAAATGCTGTATTTTGTTCATAAATGAAATTTGAATATCCCCCAGTAGGATAATGAAGCGCCTTTAACATTCCCATTCGAGTATGTGTTTCACTGGAAGGACGCAAAGTACGGAGATCTTCCGCTATGTCTTGCAAATCAGCAGAAGGAGTCTTCTTTGCATAAGTATCATTATTATTGAAATATCCATATTGATCGACCTTAAAAGTATGATCATGTTCGTATTGGGCCGTCTCGTCATAATAATCCATTGCATATTGCCCCACATCCGATAGATTAACTTTCTTCAAGAAGTGAACTAATCGATTTCCTGTTGTCTTAACATATTCGCATGTGCAAGTCTTTACGGGACTTTCGTCTGTATTATTATAAACCTGTACTGAAGCTAAAAGAGAATTAAAATTGTATGTAAAAACAATATTGGCTCTATTCTCTATGATGATACTATCCAACAGATGTTCATGAACAGAATTGGAAACCGTAAATTTGGAAGAAGGCATATTTTGGGGATCCTGAATTTGATGTTCGGGAGGCAACTCGTTTCCCGAAATATTGGATAATACGATTTTGTCTATATTTATTACCGGTGTTATAGTTGTATAATCAGCTTGTTGTTTATTATATACAAAGCGTACTGTTTCTCCATTGGGAGCTTCGATGCGAGTTAGTTTCCAGGTAAAATTGAATCCGGTATCGAGAGAACTGGAAATGTCACTTTGAGTCTGACAGGTAATCGGGTATTCGAAGTAATATTTGGTTTTATTTCCTGTAATAATAACAAACTTACTTAAAGAAGGCTGTGAATTATCCATATCAAATTTTATTTCGAATTCTCCAGCTGGTGTGTTCGTATTGAAAACTTTTATTTGTCTATTAGGTTGAAGAATAAACGATCCAGAATAATCCATGAATTTAAAATGGAATATATCAGGCTCTGTTTCAATGCCTTGACGATCGTTATTATAGTTTACCCAATAAGGCATATACTCTTGTCCTGCGGCACCTGTATAGACAAAATTTAAAGAGTCTTGGGGAACCGAATTAAAATAGTTCTGAGCATATCCATCGATACGAACAGATCTGGCATAAACCCAAGAGCCGAGAACTCCATCCGGATATACTATTTGATCCCATTTGAGAGTTTCATTTTCGTTTGCTCCCCAACGCCAATCGAATGTTTCTTTTATCGCATCATCTCGAATACCACGCACTTCACGTGTAATTGCACCTCCTACATTGAGATACCAACCCATACCGACCACTCCTATACTTGCTCCTGGTTGAAATCCATTCGAAGCGTAATCAATGGAAATAGGAATTTTAAAAGCCGGATCATCATAAGTATAAATAGGAATATTTAACCCCAGTCTACCACTATAATAATCAATATTAGCATCACCGTATTTAATCATACTCCATACATCAGGAGATTGCGGCTTGAAATAACCGTCACTGAGTACGGCGTGCATGGCAATCGAGTTTGTACTGTTAGAATCTTGTGCATAGCTGGATTGTAAAAATAAAACTCCGAACAAAAGCCACCCAATACAAGTTCGAAATAAAAGAGAAGATCTTTTCATAATAAGGTTAGTGTTTGATAGTTTATGAAAATATGATCGTGGCGGTCTGAACCGCTCGGAATGCCGAGCATATGCCGATGCAACAAAGTTAAAGCACGTATTTCGACTCCGTTTGTCCAAACGGCATAATGTATATATTACACGTTGCCTGTTAAATTTCTGATTATCAATGGAAATCAAAAATATAATCTTATCAACGGCATTTCATTCCGGAAGTAAAATCGCAATCTATTGATAATAAGTACAATAGGAACTAAACAATAAGTAAAGCGTATAAGTGCTTAATGTATAATACAATAAATAAAAATCGATCGAAATAGCTCTTCGATCGATTTTCATAAGAATAATGAGATGTTACAATAGTGACTTATGCAAATGATTGTATAAGGCAGGAAAAAATAAAAATTCCAGCTAATAATTTGCCGGATTGTACAATAATTTCTATCTTTGAAATAGACGATAATTATTATCGGGTTTTCTCTGTCTGCTCACAACTCAAAGACCAATTTCATTATAGCGGTAGACAGCGAGAGAATCGTGCTATGCACGGCTCTTCGCTTGCTGCTATATGGTTTGGTCACCGGAGTTGGGGCAAACAAAGAGTCCGTGCATATTTTTTGTGACGACAAATTGTATGCACTATGATTTTCATATTGTGTGCCATAATTATGTTGCAGGCAGGTATTCTTTACCGTTTATGGCAGCAACGACGGCAAGCCGAACTCTTGGCACGAAACAGATTGCGTTATATCGAGGAGTGGCTGGATTTGTTGTACTTATATAACAATGATCCTGTTTCATTTCATACACGTTGCAAGGAGCTTGCATCTGTTAAGCGGCTTTCGAATTATCATATCGTAAATGATTCGTTACGTTTGTCCGACTGTCGAGGACATCGCCGGAGCAACTTGACACCGGCAGAAAAGGAATTTCTATGTCTGATGGAAGCGGGATTCTCGAATCGGGCACTATGTGTTATTTTCCGGGTCGGAAAGGTCGGGTCGATCTACGTGAAACATCACCGGATAAAAGCAAAGATCGTAAATGTGAATAAATCTGTCGGCGGAGACTGAGATATATGTCAGATTTTATCATTTTCGAATAAGACATATCGGGTTTATCCGGTGTCAATAACCGATAAATCTTCATGCATCATATTCTATTTTACTTTACTAATCCTTCGTCGCGTTTTTTCGGTTTGTTATAGGAATCGATCCTCGGAATTATAACGTGTATGGCACCGTATGCTGGCAATCGGTTTTAAGAATTTCTTTGCCGTAACGCATCAATAATTCCATACCTTCATTATGTCTTGGACCTCTATGTCGAGGTCCTTTTTCATGGTAGCTATTCCTCGAACAGTCATCATTTCCCGAGGTGGTTTTCCCGAATTATGTACAAGGCAGAACAAGGTAAAAACACGTGAAAGGCGTATGTATAGATTATTTTTAATCAATATATTGATATGCAGGTATTTGCAGCTTGAAATGTAAGGTTTGTTTTTCGAAAAATCAATCAAAAGCCACCTTATCTTTGTTTGCAAACGAACACCGTCTATGCAAACATTGTCTTTTTATCCGTGTCGTCGTCTCCGCGGCTTTTCGCTGCCCGAGCTGTTGGTCGTGCTGGTCATCATCGGTATTCTGGTGCTGATCGCGCTGCCGAATCTGATGCCGTTGATTTCGCGAGCCAAGGCCACCGAAGCGCAGCAGCAGCTTACCTACCTGCATACGTTGCAGCGGTCGAATTTCTACACGTATTCGCGCTATTCGTCATCGTTGGACGAGCTGGGCTTCGAGCAGTCGCGGCTGGTGACCGACGGCGGTCAGGCCAACTACCTCGTCGAGATCGTCGAGGCTTCGGCGCACGGCTTCCGCGCCACGGCGACTGCCGTCGTGGATTTCGACGGCGACGGAGTTTATAATGTCTGGGAGATCGACCAGGATAAAAACCTGCGCGAGACGGTCAAGGATTGACCGGCCGCCGCGGGGCAAGGTATCTGCCTGCACCCGCCTTCATACGCAGCTATCCCGTATTGCCGATCTCGAAAAACCGAATCCCGAATACCCTCTAACGACCCTCCGATGTTCCCTGCTCCCTATCCCTACCTTTTGCTGCTCGTGCCTGCCGCTGTACTGGCCCGCGACGATTTCCGCACGCGACGGGTGGACGCGTCGTGGCTGGCGGTGCTGGGGACGGTCTCTGTCGGGGTGAGCTGGCACACGCTCGGTTGGCGGACGATGTTGCTGCAAACGGCAGGCAATGCCGCGCTGCTCCTTTTATCGGGAACGGCTCTCTTCGGCTACCTCCGCCTGCGGCGGCTGTCTGTGCGGCATGCATTCGGTGCCGGCGACGTCCTCTTCCTGCTTGCCGTCGCACCCCTGTTCGCACCGACGGAGTTTCTGCGGTTTCTGATCGCCGCCTGCGTCGTCGCCCTCCTCTGGTGGGTCTGCTGCGGCCGTCGTCGTCGCACGATCCCCTTCGTCGGCGCAGCCGGCATTGTGCTCATCGGCTGGGCCGCCCTTCAATTCCTCCGCTTATGGCTGTAACCCCGACACATATCCCCACGGAGATCCTCCGCCTGCTCACGGCGCAGGAGGCCGCCGAGTACCGCCTCGTGCCGTTCGCACGCGAGGCGGGCAGGATACGCTGCTACGGCGAGACGGGACATGACTACACAGCCGCTGCCGAGGAGTTGGAGGTGCTCTACGGCTGGCAGGTCGAAGTCGTGCCGATCGCCGCCGATGACCTGCAACGGCTTTTGCTGCAACATTACCGCCCCGGAGCGCAGACGGCAAGCGCCGCCGCGGGCCGCACGGCCGAGATCGGACAGGGGCGGCAGTTCCTCTTCGCGCTGGTGGGCGAGGCGCTGCGCGACAACGCCAGCGACATCCATCTCGAACCCTACGAACAGCGCTGCCGCATCCGCATGCGCATCGACGGCAAGCTCGCCGAGCGTTACGTCGTCGAGCGGGCACAGTACATGCCGCTTGTAAACCAGATCAAGATCCTCGCCTCGCTCGACATCTCCGAGAAACGGCTGCCGCAGGACGGGCGCATCGGCTACGACCGCGACGGCGAGAAGTTCGACGTGCGCGTCTCGACGCTGCCGACGATCTACGGAGAGAAGGTCGTGCTGCGACTGCTGACCCGCCGCGTCGAGCTGCTGGAACTGCGTAACCTCGGCTTCTCCGCAAGGCAGTACGAGGACTACTGCCGCGCCATCGCGCGGCCCTTCGGCATGGTGCTGATCTGCGGCCCGACGGGCTCGGGTAAGAGCACGACGCTCTACGCCACGCTGCGGCGGCTGAACGCCCTGACGGACAACATCCTCACGATCGAGGATCCGATCGAGTACACGCTCGAAGGGGTCAACCAGGTGCAGCTCAAGGAGGAGATCGGCCTTACGTTCACCGCCGCACTGCGTACCTTCCTGCGGCAGGACCCCGACATCATCATGCTGGGTGAGATCCGCGACGGGGCGACGGCCGAGATGGCCGTGCGGTCGTCGCTGACGGGACACCTGCTCTTCTCGACGATCCACACCAACACGGCCTGGGGCGCCGTAGCCCGTCTGTCGGATATGGGCGTACACCCGTACCTGGTGGCCGATACGTTGGTAATGACCGTCGCGCAGCGTCTCGCGCGCCTGCTCTGTCCCCACTGCAAACGCCACGCGGAGGCGACCGATGAAGTGCGGCGCCTGCTGTCCGACATAGCGATCGACCGCTATTGCGAACCCGTGGGTTGCGAACGCTGTTTCTACACGGGCTATGCAGGCCGGCGGGCCGTCTACGAGGTGATCCCGATGGACGACGAGCTGGCGGCTGCCGTACGCTCCGGCCGCACCGACGTCGCACCGCTGCTCTTCGAACGCGGCATACCGTCGCTGCGCGATGCCGTCGTCGACCTCTTCCGACGCGGCGAGACCTCTCTCGACGAAGTGATACCCCTGTTGAACTACTGATCCAAGCCTATGAAACGACGATACACGCTTGCGTTTTTACTTCTTTGCACCCTACCTGTGCTCTGTCCGGCACAGCGGGCCGAAATACCCGCTGGTGTGAACCCGTCTTCGGATTCGCTCCATCGGACGGTTGCACCGAATCCGCCGTCCGACCCCGACTCTTTGCGTCTGTCCCGTATCGACTCGGAATTGGCGGCACTCGTCGGGCGCGACTCGACGTTCCGGCGGGAGGTGGACGTCACGTCGGGCCGGTTGTCGCTGTCGGAGCTGCTGCGCAATATCGCGCGCGCCAGCGGCGTGAACGTGTCGGTGCGCAGCGTGGAGAAGATCCCCGTGTCGTGCAACTTCCGCAGGGCCCGTGTGGACGATCTGGTACGCTTTCTCTGCCGCGAATATCGGTTGGACGTGGCCGCGTCGGGCAACATCCTCTCGATCTTTCCGGCGGCAGCGCCGACGGTTCCGGCACCCGATCCCGACGTCGCCTACGCGGCCGCCGACACGACGCTCACGTACGACCTGCGCGGCGAACGTCTGATCGACGTGGCGAAGAAGATCGCACGGCTCTCTGCGCGCAACGTCATCGTCCCCGAACCTTTGTACGACTGCAAGGTCTCGGGCTACGTGCGTCGTATGCCTTTCGACGACGCGCTGCGGACGCTCGCCGCGGTCAACGGCCTGCTTGCCGAACGGGATGCGCAGGAGGTGTGGACGCTGTGGCGCGAGGAGCCGGCCGCGCAGGGCGGCAAGGCGTCCGCAGGCCCCGCCTATATGCGCCGGCGGCAGTTCACGCCCAACGAACTGCGTGTGGACTCGCTGGGGCGCATCACGGCCCGCATCGCGCGGGGCAACGTGCAGGACGTGATTCTCGACCTGTGCGACGAGTTGGAGCTGAACTACTACTTCCAGTCGCCGGTGAACCTCACGGCGGGCGTCTGGGTGGACGGGACGGATTTCGAGACGCTGCTCTCGGTGCTGCTCAAAGGCTCGCCGTACAGCTATTACACCGAACGGGGCATCTGGATCTTCGGAGCGGCCGCGTCGGACGGTCTCTCGTCGGCGACGGTCCTTCCGCTCGTCTACCGCGCCGTGTCGAAGGTCGAGGAGATCATCCCCGAAGCGCTGAAACAGAACGTCGCGGTGAAGACCTTCCCCGATCTGAACGCCCTGATCCTGTCAGGCGACCGGCGCGACGTGGCGCGTGTGGAGACCTTCCTGCGCTCGGTGGACAAACCCGTTCCGATGGTGACGATGGAGATCCTGATCGCCGACGTCACGAAGAGCAGGATCCACGAGATCGGTCTGGGGGCCGGCGTGGGCGACAAAGCGGTGAAGACCTCCGGAACGCTTTCGCCGGGCGTGGAGATGACTTTCGGAGCGAATGCGGTGAACGATCTGCTCGGACGCATCCGGGGCACGGTGAATCTGGGGCGCGTGACGCCGAACTTCTACCTGAGCCTGCAAGCCTTGGAGGAGGACGGGGTGGTGCGTCTGCTCTCCACGCCGAAGCTCTCGACCCTGAACGGCCACGAGGCGACGCTCACCAGCGGCGAGACGCAGTACTACAAGGAGGTGCAGAACAACTACTACGGCACGCAGAACCCCATCTCGTCGGAGTCCTACCAGTGGAAGTCGGTCGATGCGAACCTCTCGATCAAGGTCACGCCCTACATGTCGGAAGATCGGCAGATCACCCTCGAAATCGAGTTCGAGCAGACGGAGTTCACCGACCGAAACGTCGAGGACGCTCCGCCGGGGACGGCCACGCGGAGCTTCAAGTCGATCGTCAAGGTGCAGAACGAGGAGATGGTACTCCTGGGCGGCCTGGACCGCAACACGATGGAGAACTCCTCGCGCGGTGTGCCGTTCCTGGCGCGCGTGCCCGTCATCAAGTGGTTCTTCGGCAAGGAGAAGCGCAACAAGGTCGAACGTACGCTCAATATCTTCATCAAACCCACGGTCGTAGAATGAGATTAAAATCAATACGATCCCATGATCCGCATTGCACCGGAGACGGACGCAAATCGAACGACGGTTCGAACGCCCGGAGCGGGTGTGCGAAACAGCGCAGTCTTTCGTGCCCGCTCAGTAAGAACCGTCGTTCGATTCCGGCGGAGGTGCCTTGCGGACACTTTTGGCTCCACCTTTTCGTGTGAAAAGGTGGAAAGGATGTCGCCGTACTCGATCTTTTCGTCCTTTTTACCGGAACAAAAGGGACATAAAAGAATAAATAAAAAATGAATCTTTTCCCTTATATCCTCGGCCCCGTCTGGGTGTTGGACGTCACGCTGACATCCGACGGCCATACGATCGCGGCATGGCGCTGCAAGATGGGCGGCGAACCGCAGCAGACGGTGTACGACGCGGCGGCGGTGGCCAAAGGGGTCGCCGTGGTCACGGTCTCGGGCCACGGCACGATCGTAAAGCCCGCCGACTCGCAGCTCGCCGCGCGGGTGCGCGACGACAGGGCGACCTTCCTGTGGAGTGAACACGACGGCCGGATCGCCTTCGTGCGGCGCGAGCGGCTGCAAGGAGTGCTGACCGAGTTGTCGGAGGCCGGCATCCATCCGCAGCGGATCGAGGTCTCCGCGCCGCCCGATACTGCGGCCGGGGAGCTTCTCGCAGGACTCGGCTGGCGGCAGCTGCTCCGCCCGACGGCCGAGGGTTCGTCGCTGGCGCAGGCCGTCGTGCGGCGGGCGGCACTGCCGGTGCTGGGACTTTTTCTTTGCCTGCTGGCAGCCAATGCCGCCGTCGCCCCGTCGCTGAACACCCGCCGCCAGACTTTGCAAAAGGAGCTCTCGGCGCGCGAACGCACGGCTTCGACCGCAGCCGATGCTACCGACCGGCAGCGGGCCTTGCTGGCAGAGTTCTCCGCACGTCCCGCAGTATCCCGCGCCGTCGTGTGCGACCGCATTGCGGAGGCCGTGCCGGCGCAGGTCGTACTGACGCGGCTTGCTGTCGAACCGCTCACGAAGCGTTTCGAGGCGGGGAAGCCCTTGCAGCGGCAGGAGCGGACGGCTGTCGTCGCGGGCACGGCTCCGGCGGCGGGCGACGTCTCGACCTTCGTCGAGCGCCTCGCGGGGGCGGCGTGCTGCCGCACGGTACGACTGACGAACGTCGAACGGGAACGCGATGCCGAACGGCTCGTGTTCCGCATCGAGATCGGACTATGAACCTACCGTACAGATACCGGGGTCTCAGCCTCGTGGGGCTGCTGGCCCTCCTCCTGCCGTGGGCGGCGTGGCATTTCGCCCTGAGCGATACCTTCGGCGCGTGGCGGGAGTGCGGCCGGCTGGAACGGCGGCTGGATGCGCTCGCCCCGACGACACCGGCGACCGGAGCGACCGTGCCGGCTGCCGTCGAAGCCCCCGAACTGATCCTCTCGGGCGGGCTGCTCGACTCGGTGCGGCGCTTCGCTCCCGCCGGCGTGCGCGCGACGGGCTATGTGCCGGTGACGACGTTGCGGCAGGACGGGATCGAAATTCATACGGCGCAACTGACGCTCACTGGGCCGTTCGCCGAGCTGCTGCGCACGGTCGAGACGCTCGAACGGCGTCTGCCCGCCTGCCGCCTGCGGTCGGCCGAGTGGCAGACCGCGACACGGCCCCGCACCCGCCGCACGCAGCTCACACTGACGCTCTACATACAACAACTGACCTTAATAACCGAATCGAAATGAGAAGATACCTGATCTATTTCCCGCTTCTATTCCTGATGGTCTCCTGCGAAATCATCGAGGAGGATATCTCCGGCCGTGCGGTGACGACGATCGCCCCGGCGGACGACGCGGAGGTTCCTGCGGGCGAGACGCTCTTCCGCTGGCGGGCCGTCGACCGTGCGACGGGTTACGAATTGTGCGTCGCTACCGAGGGGCGGATCGTCGCCGACACGCTCCTTGCGGCCGATACGCTGGGCCTTGCACGCAGCTACGGCTGCCGGTTACGGCTCGAAGCGGGCCGTTACGAATGGACGGTCGCGGCCTTCAACTCCGGTTACGAGACCTCCTCTCCGGCGTTGCGGCTCACGGTCGCCGAGGAACCCGTACCCGAGGAGCCGGAGAAGTCGGACAATCCCGAATCCGCCGAACCGTGAAATCGCGCTGGACGACCTGTCTGCTGCTCGCAGCCGTCGTGGCGGTCTGGGGCGTCGTGGCGTGGCGGATCCTCGCGCCGGCACGACCCGCCGCGCCGGATGTCCGACCCGCGACCGACACTCCGGCGGTACCGCAGATCGTCGCCGAGACCTTGCGGCTGGACTATCCCGACCCCTTCCTGAAAGGCGTGGCCGCTCCGACACCTGCCGCACGGTCCGTCGTGCGCCGCCTGCCGCCTGCCGGAAAAGCCGAACCGAAACGCCGCGAGCGGGTGCAGCTCTCGCACCTGGCGACGGTGACGGCCGGCGGGCAGGCGCTCCACATCCTGACGATCGGCGGCAGACAGTACGAACTGAGCCTGCGCGACACGGCCGCGGGATTCCGCCTGACGGGCACCGACCGCGACTCGCTCTATCTCGAACGCGAAGGGACGGTCTACGGCGTAAAACGCTGCGACGAATAGATGAAACTGCATACGACATACCTCGAAGGGGCCGTGCTGCCGACGGTCGTGGTCGCAGCGCTGGTGATGCTCACGGCGACGCTGGGGCTGCTGGCGCTGTGGGAGCAGGAGACGCTGCTCTTCACGCGCACGCAGCGGCTGCGGCAGGCGCGCGCCGACGTCGAATCGGCCGCCTTGCTCTACCGCCTGCATCCCGACGAACGGGCTCTGACCGCTGCCGGAGGTTATCTGCTCTACGACTCCCTGCCGCAGTCGCGCATCTTCGTGCGCCGCGAGCCGTGGGGCCTCTACGAACTGCTGCACATCACGACGGCAGACTCGCTCGTCGCGAGCAGCCGCATCGTCGGTGCCGAACCCGATCCCGCACGGACGCTCTTCTACGCCGACGACCGCACGGCCGTCACCCTCGCAGGCGACACGCGTCTGCACGGGACGCTCCGCCTGCCGCAGAACGGCCTGACCTACGGCCGTGTGGGAGCGGAGTTTTACCGGGGAGAGGAGGTTCCCCGCACGGCGATCCGGGGCTCGGCGAGGAGGCTTCCCGCACCTTCGGCTGCCGTCGCGGCACGGATCGACGCACTCTTCGCTTTCGCGCAGCAGCTGCCGGCCGCCGGCGATCTGCCCGACAGCCTCGGCGTATCGTTCCGCGACCCGACCGTCGTCCTACGCCTCGGCACGGCCGAGATCGGCGGCTGTACGCTGCGCGGGCGGATCGTGCTCGCAGCCGACGAGCTGCGCATCGACTCCGCCTGCCGGCTGGAAAACGTATTGGTCTGCGCACGCAAGATCACGGTCGGCAGCGGAGCCCGCATCGCGGCGCAGCTCTTCGCCCGCGACACGGTCGTCGTAGAGCCGTGCGCCGTGCTGGAATATCCGTCGGGCATCTACGCCGGCCGGTACGCCGAACTGGGCGACCGTGCGACGGCGGACGGCTATGTCATCGTCCGCGACACCGTGCGGCACAAGAAGATGGCCGCCTCCTACCGCCAGTCGCGCACGGCACGCGTGCGGGGGCTTCTTCATGCGGATGGCGCGGCGCAGGTGCAGGGGATCGTCGCGGGGTGTGCGGAGCTCAGACAGGCCGTCTACTTCTCGCCGCAGGGATACTACAAGGATATGCTCTACGACGTTACGCTGCTCGAAAATTCCGCCACGGCGCAACCGCTGTGGCACGGCGGCGCCGAGGCCGTGCGCAGAAAGGAGGCCGTATGCGTCGAGTAAAACGGGCCTCGGGCGGAAGGCTGCGCGCAGCCTCGCTCGTCGAAGCCGTCGTAGCGGCGGTGGTGCTGCTGATCGCTTTCACAGCGGCAATGGAGCTGCTGCCCCGTCTGACGCTGCGCGGGGACGATGCGCTCGCAGTTGCCGAAGCCGAATACCGGGCCATGTGCGCCTTCGACAAATACGGATCAGGCGTATGGCCCGCGGGCACGTACGTCGAGCGGTACGGCGGAGGCGAAGCGACGGTGCGCGTGGAGCCGTATCGGCAATACCGTGACGTGCAACTCATAACGATCGAAGTCCGCATCGACGGCAGCCGCAAACGGATCGTACACAGACAGCTGGTGGAATGCGCCGAGTGAAACATACGCTGCGCGGCTCGACGCTGGCCGAAACGCTGGTCGTGATGCTCGTGACGGGAATCGTCTTCCTGGCCGCCATGGAGGCCCTGACGCTCGTCTCGCGGCTCGTGGCCCGACGCGCGGCCGTGCTCGTCGAGGCGGGACGGCAGCGCGACGGAATCTTCCGCCTCGGGCAGCTGCTCACAACGGCCGACAGCATCCGCAGCGCAGAGGGCGGAGCCGACGCCGGCGAGTGTATGCACCTCTATCGTGCAGGAGGCGAGACGACACTGACGACGCGCGACTCCGCGGCAGTATTCGTCGCGGGGGAGTTCCGCGATACGCTCCTGCGTCGTGTCGGGCACATGCAGCTCCTACGCTGCGATGCGGCGGCCGATACCCTCGAAGTCGACGTCGGGGGCCATATGCTGAAACTCCCCGTGCTGCGGCCCGCACGGGAAAGCTACGGACGAAGAATCGCTGAAATCGAAAAGGATCATGGATACGAAGAGCCATAAACTGACGGACGCCCGACGCGAGATGTTCTACGCCGAGCTGCATGCACTGTTGACGGCCGGTCTCGATTTCTCGGCGGCCTTCCGACTGCTCATCGAGGGCGAGGGCGACCGCCGGACGAAGGCGCTGCTCGAAGAGCTCTACGCCGCCGTCGTGCGCGGAGAGACGCTCGCCGAGGCCATGCGCCGAAGCGGGGCATTCCGCCCCTTGGAGTGCGGCGTGGTGCGCATCGGCGACGAGACGGGACGTCTGGCACGGACACTCGACTTCCTGCGCGACTACTACCGCAAGCGGGCCGCGCAGCGGCGCATGGTCGCCTCGGCCGTGAGCTATCCCGTCGTCATCCTCGCCGTGGCGGCGGCTGTCGTGGCATTCATGCTCTCGGTCGTCGTACCCATGTTCGAGGAGGTATATGCGCGTATGGGAGGAGAGCTGCCCGCGCTCACGAGGGGGATCATCGCACTCTCGAAAGTGTTTCCCGCCTATGCCGCCGTCGCGGTCAGCGCGGGAGGGGGACTTTATCTGCTCTACCGCGCCAACCGACAGCGCGAGGAGGTGCAGCGCTGGCGCGCGGCGATCCTGCTCCGCCTGCCCGTCGCGGGTGAGATCATCCGCAAGAACATGCAGGCGCAGTGCTGCAAACTTCTCGACCTGCTATGCGCCGCGGGCGTGCCCCTGCTCGCCGGCGTCGGAATGCTCCGCGAGGTCATCGGATTCCACCCCTACCGCAAGTCGTTCGACGAGATCGAGCGACGGCTCGAACGGGGCGATGCCTTCGCCGAAACACTGGCCCGATTCCCCGATCTCTACGACCGAAAACTCACGGCGCTCGTCCGCGTCGGAGAGCAGACGAACCGTCTGCCCGAAATGCTCCGCAGGCAGGGTGAAACCCTCACCGAAGAACTCGAATACGCAATCCGCCGCATGGGCGCGATGCTCGAACCCGCACTTATCCTGCTCGTCGGAATTCTCGTCGCCGTGATTCTAATCGCCATGTATATGCCTATGTTCTCCCTCGGAGGAATCATGGGGTAGTAAATACGAATACCAATCCTCTTTATTAACCTGAATCCAATTGCTTATGAAATGAACATTGTAGCGATGATACTCGGCCCCGAGTACATACCGCGATGACAAACCGGAAATCCTCCGCATGCCTAAAACTACCAAACCCAAACATTACGAACCATGAAACGAATTCTCAACTTCTTCATCCTGCTCCATGTTTTCTGGACATCTGCGAGCTATGGACAATCATCCGAAGATGATAATGATCAGTATGTCGTGCGAAACGCCAGCCCTATCGTACCGGCATCCCCCAATGCCTCGTCATTGGGAATTTATGGAAACATTCCGGTCGGTCATTACACCGGAATTCCGGAAATAAAGATTCCCCTCTATGAAATCGAGACACGCGATTTTACCCTGCCGATCACGCTTTCGTATCATGCGTCGGGGATTAAGGTCGCCCAGGAAGCGAGTACCGCAGGCTTGGGATGGGCCTTGATTGCCGGAGGATGTATTGCCCGGGAGATAAGGCATATGGATGATTTCGGATCCGGCGGCTATTATTCCGGTCCCTCTCTCCCGGAATGCACCGAATCCAACGATGCCTCAAACCCGGAAGATATAAGGTATCCCAATTACTTAAACAAGACGTTCGATTCGGAACCGGACATTTTCACCTACAACTTCAACAATATGTCCGGCCGATTTTTCTTCGAGCAGAATAAGGACCGCGAGACGGGTCCGGAATATCGCGCCGAGGCGATTATCGCCAATAAAAGCACGTGGTTGAAAATCGTTTGTCATAGATATTATGAGGGCGGATATTTCATCCGATTCGAGGTTTTCGACGCATACGGCAATACCTATCTGTTCAAATCCCGGGAGCATACGAGACCTTATATTCGTAATTTAACAGAATTTCCGGGAGAAGAACACATGAATCGATACGATCAACAGGACTTTGATCCGGTAGAAGGCAATGACGGAAATACAACAACCGCATGGTATCTGGATGAAATCATTACGACGAAGAAAGATACGATCAGATTCGAGTATGAAACGGAGAAACTATTCAGTTCGGTCGGAGTGAACGAGACGGTCGGCCAAATAATGGCAGTACACAGCGGTCCGAGGCCATTCTTTTCGACACTCCCGCCTTCGTTCAAGCATTATAATTTAACCTATCTGAAGCGCGATCAACTGCTGCTGAAAAAAATCACTTTCAACCGTGGAGAGATAGATATATCGTATACGGATCGAGTGGATATTGCCGCTGCGGACTGGGAACCCAAAGCAAAAAAAATAGATCGGCTGACAGTGAAGAATATCTCCGGCGACAGAGTTCTCGATGTGAGGTTCGGGCATTCGTATTTGGGGACCGTCGTCGGCAATCCGGAACATGCGGACCATCGGGAACGAGAGCAAACGGCCCTGAATTGCCGGCTGCTGCTTGACAAGATATCCATATTCCGGAACAATGGAGAGTTGAATCGGAATTATGTGTTTTCATACAACAGGAACCCCCTGCCGCCAAAGAATTCAAGCAGTACCGATCATTGGGGATATTACAACGTAAATTCCAAGTCGACTTCCGACCAGACCTTTCATTATGCACCGTCATACTACAGAACTTATAGAAATTCCGAAGGACAAATCCAAACCGGAATATGGAAAGGCATCAACAAGAACTCGTGCTCGGACCGAAGTCAATACGGCGTCCTGACTTCGATAAAATTTCCGACCGGTGCAGAAACGCATTTTGAGTATGAGTTGAATGATTTTAGTAACGGCTTCAAGGATTCGGCCGACTCGTTGATCCGATCCGGAGGCGGACTGCGCATTAAAACGATATGCGATCTGTCGGATAAAGGCGATACGATATCGGTAAGAACATTTGCATATACGGATGAAATCGGGAAATCTTCCGGTACTTTGATGTCGGTACCGGAATATCACTACAAGGTTACGGCAGGCGATGCGTCGGATGTGAGCGCGGTCTGGGGGTCATATATATACGGAACTTCGCATTCCTATCGGCCGATCACCGGATCGGCTGCCGGAATGCATGTCGGATACTCCGTTGTCACCGAAAGAAATATCACGAACGGAGTAGATAATGGATATGTAACCTATCGGTTTGAAAACCATGCAGACGGCAACAACGGTTTGGAGGATCTGATCATACCTGATTTTCCGACGATTCCGGCATTGGACAACGGTTTGCCGAAAGAGATCAAATATTATGACAATCAGAATAATCTGGTCAAAGCAATCGTATTCTCTCACCATCAAGTAGAGCAAACCAGTATCAAAGGTGTGATGTGTCACTCGCTTTGCAGGTCGAATAGCCCTCTGAACATCAAATTCTACGACCTGTATTCCGAGAGATGGGAAATGTATGAAAAGACTGAATACCAATATTTTCCGGATAAGGTAGCCATCAAGACGGAATATGATTACAATGACGGGAATTGGCTGCCTAAGGAGGTGTCGCGGAGTGTGATAAGCGGAAACAGCGAGGGTCATTATCTCACCCGCTTCACCTATCCGACGGATCTCGGCGGACAGTTGAAGTATTTGGTCGATGCGAACATGATCGGAGTTCCAGTCGAAGTTACCGAATATAAAAACGGCAATATCGTATCTGGCTCTAAAACAGAATTTACTCAAGTAAATTACTCCTATCAGCCTCGAGTTTATTACAAACTCAATACGAGTTCCGGAGATTATTACACGCAAATCACCATGAATTACAATCATCCGTATGGGAACGTATACCAATTGATGAGAAGCGATGGCGTGCAGACAACGTATCTGTGGTCTTATAACAGGCAATATCCGGTTTTGGAAATTAAGAATGCGAGCTATCAACAGGTTTATGACGCATTGGGTAGATCGGCAGTTAATGCTATCGAGAATTACGACGGGAAAAGTTCCGACGTGCCGGATTTTCAAGCCTATGGCGCCCTTCTTCGCAGTCGCTTGCCGAATTCCCGAGTTTCGGTATACACCTATAAGCCGTTGGTCGGATGTACCAGTATAACAGACCCTTCAGGCCGAACGACGTATTATAAGTATGATTCGGCCAACAGGCTATCCGAAATCCGGGATGATCAAGATACAGGGAATCTTTTGCAAAAATTTGAATATCATCTGAAAAATAATTAGGGGGATCGGTTATGAAGAGAATAATAGTTTTGTTCACGATCTGTTCGTGCTTCTATGGAATGTCGTTCGCACAAACGGCGGCGCTCAATGGCGGTAGGATCGAGCCGCGTCAGCTCACCGTCCAAGATACGACCTCGGTTATTCTGTATAGCACCGAAGCTGCATCGGGAGGCTCTGCACCAATCGTATACTCATGGGAATCGAGTGCAGATGCTCTTACGTGGTTTTCTGTTCCCGACGCAACCTCGGAATCCTATGAGTCGCGGCCTGTGTCCGGAGGCATTTATTATCGTCGAAAAGCCACTTCCGGGGATCGGATCGCATACTCGAATACGGTGGCACTCTCCGCAAACAACGCAATCGGAGTAACGAATGACACCAATTACATCGTAACCTATACCTACACGGCAAAAAACAATGCGTCCCATGTCGCGGATGTCGATTACTATAACGATACGGGGCATCCGGATCAGAACATACAGGTTGGCGCTGCGCCGGACGGGCGAAGTATCGTCACCCCCTTTTACTACGATGCCAAGATGCGTGAAAGCCGTAAATACCTGCCGTATGCTGCGAGCAGCTCTTCGGGGCTTTATCGTTCGGACGCCTTTTCGGAACAGGCCCAATATTACAACAGTCTCTATGGAGAGGGTGCTCATTCCTATATGGAGCATCTGTATGATAACTCACCGCTGAATCGGAAAGTGGGTTCTTACAATGCCGGAACGGTTTTCCGTACAGAAGACAGGAAACAAACGGTCACTTATGATACAAACGCAGAAAACGAGGTGGCGTATTTCACCGTCACGGCGCAAGGGCTGTCGTTTTCGGGCTTTCATCCTCCTCATACGCTGTTCAAGACCACGGAAACGAACGAGGACGGTATCGCAGTAGCGATATACAAAGATTATATGGAGCAGACCATCCTCGAACGTACTGTCGGTATGTCCGACAGTACTACGACGTACGATACCTATTACGTCTATGACGATCGGGGCAACCTCTGCTATGTGTTACCGCCCGAACTGAGCAAGACGATCGAAGGGCGAAGTCCCGGAACGTTGCCGGATACGGCAATCGCTGAACTGGCCTATGTCTATAAATACGACGGGCGCAAGCGGTGTATCGAAAAACGTATGCCCGGCACAGATCCGGTCTATATGATCTACGATAACAATGACAGACTGGTGATGAGCCAGGACGGGAATATGCGCAAACAAAATCAATGGGTTTACACCGAATACGACCGGTTGGATCGTCCCACCCGCCAGAGTATACTCGCGAGTGCAGAGGCCGTCGCACCGTCGACGCTTCAACAAGATTATGACAAGTCTTGGGAAAATTCGTACACTCCGCTGAACTCCGGTTTTACGGAAACCGCCATGCTGTCGGTGACAGTATACGATGCCTATGTCTACGAGGACGAAATGGAAATCATTCCGATGAACCGCGTCCCCGTCGGAACGAATATCCGGGGCTGGACATTCAGAATAACACGTATGGACATGCAGCCGGAATCGCCCGTCGACGTAATTTACAGTATGGACATTAATGGAAAAGAGTGGATGGTCATAACTCATTATGACGGTGATAACGTGGGGGTAAGCTGTAATTCGAGGATCAATGCGACAGCAGAATCTTTGGGCCTATTATGCGACGGCGGTTGGTCGTTACCCGATGACGAATATACATTCACCATCAAGGACGATCAGGACTATATCGTGACGAAGAACGATCTTCCCGAGGGGAATGATCAAGAATGGGGCTTCGAACGAGTCGTAAGAATCCGCCCGCGTTGAAAACATCCCGATCGTACCCCATATTAACCTAACAACGATTACAATCATGAAAAATAAAATATTGACCTGGTTGGCTCTGTCTGTAATTTTCTGTCTGTCGAGTTTCGAAACGAAGGCTCAGAGTGTATATATTCAGGATATCATTGAATATATCGATAAAAACGGACAAGAATTCGATGCTCTGATTGGCGTTCGAGGGATTCGCTATACAGAGAGCCTGAATCTCCCGAAAGTGACGGTACTCGAAGGCGATTACATCGTGATGAAGGCAACGAGTTGCACGTATGTAGGATCCGTAGAAGGGGGACATCTCTACAAGCTGCATCTTGAAATCGCTCCGGCCATGGACTTCGGGGAGAGACTGAGGAGTCATATTGAGTTTACCTTTGATTTAGAATATGACAGATGGTGTTCTGTGGACTTTTGGACGGTACAGCCCGGATTGAGCATAGGTGAGATCACTCCTTCCGAACAAGATATAGCCTACCGACAGTCTCCTCAAATCCTGACCTATTCATCGGATGACCGCCCATCTATTCAATCCGTCCAATGGCAGCAAAAGGACGTCTATACCAGTGACTGGATAAATATTTCCGGAGCAAACAGCTACACCTATTCTCCCAAACCGCTGTCCCAAACGACGGAATTTCGCGTTGTCGCGAGAAGCAAAGGCGCCGATATCGAGCATACGGAGCCTGCAATCGTTCGCGTGAGCCCCCAGTTGGTCGGCGGAACCGTATCGGGAGACCAGACGATCTTTCCCGACGGCATCCCGTTGCCCTTCACCAATTCAACAGCGGCTTTCGGGGGCAGTTCGGACATCACCTATCAGTGGCAAGCTAAAACCGAGCAGGGGAATTGGACGGATGTTCCGAATGCGAAGGGGTTGAGTTATGATCCGCCGGCATTGACGACTACGACCAAATTCCGTCGCAAGGCCGTCTCCGGCGAGGAAGCCGCATACTCGAACGTGGTTACCGTATCGGTCAGAGAGCCGATCGCGGAGTACCTTTCGTTCCGACCGATCGCAGGCGTCGTCTCCGAGGAGGATCGGGATATGCGTACCGCGGGGTTAAAAACATACGAAAAGATCGGAATATTGGGGGCCGATACAGACGTCGGGAAATTCATCGAGCGGGCTTTCTATTACGATTATCGGGGGCGAATCATCCAAATCGTAGAGACGAATCATCTGGGAGGTCTCAGCTATTACAGTACCGAATATGATTTTGTCGGAAATATTTTGAAAAGCCATGAACTGCATACATCGGACATGCAATCGGCTTCGCCGGCCAACACTGCCGATCGCAGCGGCAGCCATCGGAAACTCACGGAGTTCACCTACGACCACCGGGGGCGGTTATTGACCGAAAAAACAACCCTCGACGACAACGAGCCGGTAACTGTATCCTATGCATACGACCCGTTGGGAGAACTCCGCAGCAAGAGGATGGGAGCCGATCTGCTCGTCGAGACCTACGAATACAATTTGCAAGGATGGCGCACGAACCATACCGTCAGCGCCGGAGCCGACACACTGTTCGAAACGAAGTTGCACTATTACGAACCGCGATTCGAAGGTACGACACCGACCTATACCGGCAATATCTCCGAATGGGAGTGGCAGCACGGCACCGATGCCGAAACAAACGCATACGCTTTTGCCTATGATCGGGCGGCCCGGCTGGTCGAGACGAAGCAATATATCGACGGAGTGGGCTCCGACGGCTTCGTCGAAAAGGGAATAACCTACGATTCCAACGGCAATATCCAGACGCTGAGCCGTACTGCCGCCGGTTCCGAGACGGAAAATTACCGGTATACCTATGCGGGCAATCGCATGACGCAACTGCATGACAGTACGACGGGCGCAAGCCATTCGTTTGCCTACGATGCCAACGGAAACATGATTCGTGACGGTGCGAACAATCTCGACATGACCTACAACAGTACGGACCTGCTAAAAAATGTCGAACAGGGCGGTGCGATTCTGGCAAAATATTCGTATCTTGCAGATGGACGGAAACTCACGGCGACGGAGTCCGCCGGCAACGGGTTGTGTTATCTGGGTTCTTTGGTATATCGGACGCAAAACGGAACGTTCGACCTGGAAAGTGCCTCTTTCGGCGGAGGACGGCTCGTAGTCTCGTCGGAGGGTCTGGAAACGCGTTATTTCCTGACGGATCATCTGGGCAGCGTGCGGCAGGTTGTCGCCGCCGACGGTTCGGTGATCGAACAGAACGATTACTATCCGTTCGGCAAACGATGGGCTGCGGTTGCGGCTCCGATTTCCGACAACCGTCATCGGTTCAGCGGCAAGGAGGAGCAGGCATTTCTGAGTCTTCCCTATGTCGATTTCGGGGCGCGCATGTACAATCCCGATTGGGGACGATGGTTCACACAGGATCCGCTGGCAGAGAAGTACTATCCGATCGGACAATACTGTTACTGTGCGGGGAATCCAGTTAGTTTTTTAGACTTGGATGGTCGAAAATTATATTTCGCTCCTGGAGTGTCAGAATCTTTCAAGCAAAAGTTTGCGGAAACAATTCAATATATGAACTTATGCGGCACGGCAGGAGATATTGCCAAGCTACAAAGTTCAAATAATATATATTATATTGATGAAGCAACAAGTATCGAAGGAACACAGTTTGACCCCAACACCGGTACGATTAGTTGGGATCCCAATCATTTAGTAGAAACAACAGATGGGAAACTATTATCTCCTGCAACGGTATTAGCTCATGAAGCGGACCATGCCCAGAAATATGACAGTACGATACAAAGCAATGACAATGAAGTAAAGCAACAATATAATGAATCTGTCAAGAGCCACTCGGATGAACAATATTCAAAAGGAGAAGAACGACGGGTAATTACAGGTACGGAGCAAGAAGCAGCTCGTAAACATGGCGATATCAATAAGCAGCAAACAACGAGAACTAATTCAAATGGGAAACAGGCTAATGTGAATATCGCTAATATGAAACCGAAAGAGATATCAAGATACATCTACGAAACAAACAATCAATATTATGATTAAATTCATTGAATTATGAAAAAATATATTATCACCTTGATACCCTTCTTGACCTGCATATATGTCTGGTGCCAATCGAATCCCCATAAGTCTTGCCATCCAATAATCGACAGTGCGATTATATATTACTCAGATGAGGCTCCATGGGGTATATTGAGAATTACGACAGTAGAAATGCATGATTTTCTGAGTGATACTACGAATCGGGGGAAAATAATAATAAAGAATAGAGATACATTACAGTTCATTCGCAATAGGATTACGCATGCTAATACTATTGCTTCCAGGCTTAATATCGACACTTGGATCGTAGCACTACTCTATTCTCATTCTTCTGATACGATTGATACTCTTGCATTAAATGGATATGACTATTTGCAATATAATAGGACAATATTCCGGGATAGCATTTTAGCTTATTATTTAATCGATCTTATTCGATCGAGAAGTCCTGTTTGGAATGAACGAGCGAAAAATTTTTATTATGATGGGAAATACAACCCTCTTCCAAAATCATTTTGGAACACTGTTCCGGACGGACGATAACGGATTATATATTTTGTGAATGAGATTCTCTTAAATAATCCCTGATAATGGCAGACGATATTGTCTGCCATTTTGCATAGTTTTGAAATATTGTATAATTTAGTTAACTTGCCTACGATTCATATTGACGGGGATAGGGGTTGTATTATATCTTACTTTCCGACGGTACAAAGATCGAGGTGTGCAGACACGATGACAGCGAATCCACGCGTTATGTAGGTTCTTTGGTACATAATGACGGGACATTCGAAAGTACGGGCTTCGGTAGCGGACGCATAGTGGCCACGTCGAGCGGAATGGCAACGCGCTATTTTCTGACGGATCATCTGGGCAGCGTGCGTCAGGTCGTCTCCGGCGACGGTTCAGTGATCGAACAGAACGATTATTATCCCTTCGGCAAACGATGGGCTGCGGTTGCGGCTCCGATTTCCGACAACCGTCATCGGTTCAGCGGCAAGGAGGAGCAGGCATTTCTGAGTCTTCCCTATGTCGATTTCGGGGCGCGCATGTACAATCCCGATTGGGGTCGATGGTTCACGCAGGATCCGTTGGCGGAGAAGTACTATTCGTGGGCGCCATATTGTTATTGCATAAATAATCCTATAAAATATGTTGATCCGAATGGGTTGGATCTACAATTAGCTGGAACGAAAGAAGAGCAGGAAATGCTACTGGCAATGCTTCAACGATTGACTAATTATAAATTAATCCTACACCAAAATGGCACCGTAACTCATTCCATTGTAAAAACGGAGAATAAAAATTCCGATTATCAGGCGGGAAATACCTTATTGGAGCAATTATGCGATCAAAGTTCAGATACAAAAACTACGACTATCAGTATAACGGATCAGAAGAGCATTACTCATCCTGCCGATGAGAATGCATACAATGGTGTTGGATCGAATGCTGAAATTCGCTTTAATCCGAATGAGAATCCTTCATTGATAACACAAAACGAGATATCAAAACAAGTTCAACAAGAAGGACGCCCGGCATATATAGGACTGGCTCATGAATTGATACACGGAATGCATATAAATTCAGGTGCAGCAAGACCTAAAACTATTAAACTACAATCTATTACTACTATAAATGGGGAGAAATATTTAGAGACGCTTCCATTGGAAGAGGCAATAACAGTGGGATTGCATGGCGTCACTTCCAAAGGTCCTACTGAAAATAAAATAAGGAGAGAGCATAATTTAAATACTCGAATATTTTATTCACCAAATTTTCCTAAATTATGAAGGCCATTTTAACTTATTGTAGCATTCTATTGTCAATACAATTATCATTTGCTCACTCGTTGTTTCCTCAATCTGATGAGATAACGCAAAACTCGAAAGATGATCTTAATGTATCGATTGAATTATCGATATACGATTGGTATTCTGACAATGCATCGGGAACGACAATCTGTATAACGTATAATCAATACCTATCATGTCGATATTTTGCCAATAATAATTTATTAGCTCCAAAGTATGAACACGTTCAATTAACCAATGAACAAAAACAAAAAATACACGAGTTCGTTAAACCAATCTTTCTGAATAGTTTTATGTATATCAATAGACTAACTGATCCTAACACTTATTCAGATAACGCATATGTTGTTCAACTAAGGATTAACGGGCTGTTATATTTCGAAACCTTCGGTTTGTCGGACATTCCTTATTTTACAGAATTCATCCGATATATAATAGGCATAACATCATCGAAAGGTTTGCGGATAGAAATGGATTAAGATAAAATTGTCATGTATACTAAAAACAGGGCAGAGTCTTCACAGCCCTGTTTTTTTATACGTTCAATACTTTTATCTTTGTTGTAATTTTCCTAACTTGCAGACAAGGTCTTGATAAACGCTTACATTTAAGCAACCTAAACTCACGGCGACGGAGTCCGCCGGCAACGGGTTGTGTTATCTGGGTTCTTTGGTATATCGCACGCAAAACGGAACGTTCGACCTGGAAAGCGCCTCTTTCGGCGGGGGACGGCTCGTAGTCTCGTCGGAGGGTCTGGAAACGCGCTATTTTCTGACGGATCATCTGGGCAGCGTGCGGCAGGTCGTCGCCGCCGACGGTTCGGTGATCGAACAGAACGATTATTATCCCTTCGGCAAACGATGGGTTGCGGTTGCGGCTCCGATTTCCGACAACCGTCATCGGTTCAGCGGCAAGGAGGAGCAGGCATTTCTGAGTCTTCCCTATGTCGATTTCGGGGCGCGCATGTACAATCCCGATTGGGGTCGATGGTTCACGCAGGATCCGCTACTGGAGAAATACTATCCGATCGGACAATACTGTTACTGTGCGGGGAATCCTATCCGGTTCAGCGACAAAAAAGGGCAATCGATCAAAGATGCTGTCGTAGGATATGCCGTTGGTTTTGTTACCAATATCATTCCGGGCACAACTGGACTGCGAGACAGCTACACTCCGACCGACGCTGTAGACTACAACAATGCTTTGCAAACAACAGATCTCTTTGCTGGCGTTGCAGGTGTTACGTTGTCAGAGTCAGGAGAGGGAATGATGATTACCGGAACGGCCGTAGGATCGTTAGCTGCCAGTACAACCATGGCGACGGCCGGTGCATCCGCAGAAGTTACAGTCCCACTCGCAGCAGTAGGAAAAACCACGGCATTAGTAGGATTAGGGGCAAAAACGCTCGGTGTCACCCTGATGGGAAATTCTGCTAAGAATGTATCGCAAGGATATAATAGGGGTAAAGAAAAGGTAGAATCGTCAAAATCTTCTACAAAAAGTATCAATCAACTAAATAGATCACTAAAGAATAAGAATAAAGGAAATAAAAACATCAAGCGATTTGACAAAGGAAAAATAAAGGGCGAACAGGATCATGTCCATTTTGATGATGGAGCAGCCTTAAATAAAGACGGATCGTGGAAACATGGTCAACGAGAACTTACACAAGAAGAACGAAATTATTTACAGGAAAATGGATGGACGATTGAATGACATTATTGCAGAACTCAATAATTGGGCCTCAAACAAGATAAGTAAAGAAACACAAGTCGACGATATTCATATCGACGAGATAAATTCCATGCCTACAGATAAAAGTGTATGGTTACCGATGTGTTTAGCGATATTTCAAATTATGAAAACGACGTCGGATAACTATGAAATATTGTTATCAATACCTTTATGTGACTCTCCCGCATATAACGATATACCAGATTATCTTTCTCCCAATCTGTTGGGGTTGACACCTATCTCTTTCTATTTCGCATTGAAAGGAAATTCAGCTTTCAAAGAAACTATTAAAGATTTGTTGCAAATAAGAATAAAAAAAGTGCCTTTTGACACGTATTTTTTGCAGGAAGAATATATAGACATTAATGAAAAATTATACGAAAGGACGATAATGATATATTAACATCTGCTTAGGGAATTTTATACCCTTTGAGGCTTGAAATAAATCGAGTTGAAGAGATAAACTAATAGAATCATGGAGCCGGATGGCTCCATGATTCTATTATTCTATTTTGATATTACATATAATCTTCCTAACTTGCCTACACGGGTATTCTGTTGAGCCCGTTATTCCCATTTCTTAAATATCTTACGGATGGAACTGCAAGCGGGCACGAGGATTATGATAGTCAACAGACACTCTATATTAGTTCTTTGATATATTCGACGAATGATGGAGCCATAAACGCATTCAAGAGCGCCTCGTTCAACGACGGCTGGATCGTCGGCACGAACAACGGCAGGAGGTCGGAAGTACACAATTTCCTGACGGATCATCTGGGCAGCGTGCGGCAGGTTGTCGCCGCCGACGGTTCGGTGATCGAACAGAACGATTACTATCCGTTCGGCAAACGATGGGCTGCGGTTGCGGCTCCGATTTCCGACAACCGTCATCGGTTCAGCGGCAAGGAGGAGCAGGCATTTCTGAGTCTTCCCTATGTCGATTTCGGGGCGCGCATGTACAATCCCGATTGGGGTCGATGGTTCACGCAGGATCCGCTACTGGAGAAATACTATCCGATCGGACAATATGTCTATTGCGCGGGGAATCCGATTAACCAAATTGATTTTGATGGTAATTTAATCATTTTTATTAATGGATTTACAGCCAATAAAGCGCAGCAAGGAACTGCTGCTTATTGGAGAAAAACATATAAAACATATAGTGTTGATTTTGCGAGTTCAGTTCAAGCGCAATTGGATGATAACAATGTAATGTATCGCCATGGAGGTACGGGACTAAAAGTGGAAACCAGAATGCTTCAGGGAGAGCTTCAAGCCGTAGAAGATTATGATATTATTTTACAAGCCGTTTTAGGTATTGACGGTATTCCGAAAGAAACTATAAAAATCATTACCCATAGCATGGGTGCTGCATTTGGAAAAGGGTATGTAAAAAAATTAAAGGAATTATTAGCAAAATATGGGCATTCAGACATATTAATATCGCTTGTTGCTGATTTTGATCCATATCAAGCATCTCAATTGTCAGCAGATCCTAATATTCATACTTTACAGTTTACACATAAAGGAATCATTGCAGACCAACGACAAAAAAACCTCCCTGATGACAATTATAGGGAAGACTCCAAACAAGACAGACATAGTATATATAGTTTTTTCAATGATATTTCACAGTTACAAGAAGGCACCTATGTCTATGATGGACACAATTGGATTTTACAAAATTAATTTATAATTCCATAAATTATGAAACAGAAAACCCATGCAATAATAGCATTGATGTCGGTAATATTATATTTTATATTTATCATAATATATTATTTAATATGCAATATATTTAGCTTGCAAGGTGGAGATGATTTTGTTCTTTTCATCTGGCTGTCTATTATAGATATTCCAATCGCATTATTTAGCATAACATATTCTTTATTATTCTATTATAAATTTAAACATTTCCCAATAAATAACTATGTTTATACATTGTATTTAATATTAATCGTGGGATCTTTGATTTATATTTGGCATGGTTGGATTATATAGACCAATAAAATAAACAGTCTATTAAATTTATAACTCTATTCGAAAAAGTGGCGCTATGAAAAATTTCATAGCGCCACTTTTTTATTATCATCTATGACCTTTTGAAAAAGACAAAAAAGACATATTTTTTAATACATTATAGATCAGTTTAATTAAATCTTAGGCCGAATACGACGCAAACGGAAATATCCGGCAGGACGCCATGACGGGCTTTTTTATTTATTATAATTTTCTTAACTTGCCAAATGTAATTTAACTTGTATTAGCCCCATCTCACCGACAGAACAAAGGTCGGAGTAAGTGCTTTCGACGAAGGCTATCCGGTCAAATATGCAAGTTCTTTGGTATACGACAACGGGAGTTTCGAAGGCGCCTCTTTCGGCGGGAGACGGCTCGTAGTCTCGTCGGAGGGTCTGGAAACGCGCTATTTCCTGACGGATCATCTGGGCAGCGTGCGGCAGGTTGTCGCCGCCGACGGTTCAGTGATCGAACAGAACGATTATTATCCCTTCGGCAAACGATGGGCTGCGGTTGCGGCTCCGATTTCCGACAACCGTCATCGGTTCAGCGGCAAGGAGGAGCAGGCATTTCTGAGTCTTCCCTATGTCGATTTCGGGGCGCGCATGTACAATCCCGATTGGGGACGGTGGTTCACGCAGGATCCGTTGGCGGAGAAGTACTATCCGTGGGCGCCATATTGTTATTGCATAAATAATCCTGTAAAATATGTTGATCCGAATGGGTTGGACATATGGGAAATTAGCCCAACCGGAAATATTACAATGATAAAGGATGATAAAATAACTAAAATTAGTTTTGTTAACCAAAAAGGAGAAGAGACGAAAGGCTATGAATTCAGCAAAATGATATTTCGTATCGAGAAGACAAAGATCAGGAGGGGAACTCAATATATCTTTTTGAAATCAAAGGAGATGATAAAGCAGAACAAATTTATAATCGAAGTTTAGTCCATACACAAAATAAGCAAGAGTTTGAATTAGTAAGAATTGGAGATGATACCTCTGAACGAAATATTGTAGGTACATCGCAAAGTCAAGCACAATCAGGAGTTGGAACTACTCTACTTAATAGAAATTATACTATTAGAGAGCATTATCATAACCATCCAAGTGGGAACAATAGACCATCAAATGCAGATAAAACGTTTGCTAAAGATGTAAGAAAATATAATCCCAAAGCATCTTTTTACATAAATGTCTTCCAGAGAGTTAATGGTAGAACACGTCTAACTAAGAATGCATATTAATATGAAGTATGTCTATTTGATAGGATTACTAATTCCATCTCTTCTATGGGCAACCCCAGAAAAAGAACGAAATAAGAACGTTACGTTATACGAAATAAAAGACAAGCGTTTTGAAAAAGTTCTTGATGAGGTTATGTCAGATGTTCATGTACATTTGAGTGAAATGCAATATAGGGATAAATTTTCTATTATATTTATACCGCCTCATATTGATACAACTACATATTTTGACGTTAATCCTGATAATTTTGAAGTTGCTTCTGAGGAACAAATGCAAATTGAGAAGATTGATTATACCGAAATATTAATCTATTGCACACATAAAAGATATAATTCAGGTGACAATAACAACCTTTTGATTTATAATGAAACAGAATTCGTCGTATCAACTCCGGTTAATTCAGAAATATTACAAACTACAGACCGAAAAAAAACGATTCGAATTTTGCCTTATGTTACAAGTTTAGATGACTATTATGTTTGAAGTTACCGTTATGATTCCATATCAGGCTTTCAAATGCTACATTCACCATTTAAATAAATTAATAATTTTTTGTGGCCGACTATGTAACATAGTCGGCTGTCTTTTATATGTTATAATTTTTTCTTAACTTGCCTACGGTGATTTATACCGAAGGAGATATGGGCTTGTACTGCACCTATCTTTCGACGGGACGAAGATTGAGGTGCGTGGACACGACGACAACGAATCCATTCGTTATGCAGGTTCTTTGGTAGATAATGACCGAATATTCTAAAGTACGGGTTTCGGTAGCAGGCGCATAGTGGCCACGTCGGGCGGAATGGAAACGCGCTATTTTCTGACGGATCATCTGGGCAGCGTGCGGCAGGTTGTCGCCGCCGACGGTTCGGTGATCGAACAGAACGATTACTATCCCTTCGGCAAGGAGTGGGCACAACCCGACATGCCGACATCGGATAATCGTTACACCTTCTCCGGTAAGGAAAAACAACATCTGCGATTCCAAAAGATCGATTATACCGATTTCGGAGCACGGTTTTATGATGCCGAAGGAGTCCATTTCCTGCAACAAGACCCATTGCTTGAGAAATATTTCCGTATAGGACAATACAACTTTGCGCGGGAAATCTGACAAGTAGAATTGATCCGGATGGAAAAGATTGGGTGAGAGGCATTGATGGTAATAATTATTTATGGATGGGAACTCATAAGGGAAGGCTTTTTCGATTTCATATCGAACGACAAGCAAATCGTTATGCAAAAAGTTATTTTGGCGCAGATGTATGGAATAAAATAATGAAAGATAGCAAAAAAGAACCAGAATATCCATCCGACGGTGGTATTCCTTTTAATGAATAATTCACCAAAATCATATGAAAAAAATAGTTCTTATATGTTGTTTCTTCATGTCTTGTCTGCCGACAGACAAGGCTTGGAAACAGGACTTTTACAATAACACAGATTGTGACATTTACATGCTTATCAATCAACATCAAGAAAATGGTGTAATTTATCCTTATTATGGAGAATTACCTTTATCAATTGATCATGTTGACTGTAATTTACAAAGCAGCTCATGGGCTCCCGGTAGGATTTATTATATTTTACCATACGGCACAAAAATCAATCGCGGCGACTGTATTCATGTTTATGCTTTTCATGCCGACACCCTGAAAAAATATACATGGGAAGAAATTCGAACCGGCAAAAAATACTGGTTTCGAGAAACGGTATGTCAAAGTACTGACATTCAATTTCCTGATGGATTTAAGTATATGGAAGAGTCTGATGCAGAGAATCCATGACCTATAAATAATTTGAAAAGGCCAACCTCCTGGTTGGCTTTTTTTATATTTTTAATTGGAATGTGTATTAATCAACACAAGGTACGAAACAAAACGGACGTTGTCGGTTTTAGAAACTGAATGAAACGGTTTGTTCTTATGAATACTACGGATGGTTCGATACGCACGGCTGCACGCTCGGCGCATCGGACCGTCTGCTGCGGAACGTCCAGCGTACGACGGGGCTTTTCACTTACTCGTACCTGACCAAACTCTTCGCTGCGGGATTTCTGGCTCTGAGCTGCCGGGGTACGCGCAGCGTGCGCTCCGAGCGCATCACGCGCCGGCAGATTCTTCTCGCAGCTGCGGCGGGCCTGCTGCTTTTCTTCTTCGGGGATCCGCTGCGGCACCTGCCGCCGCAGTGGGCGGCACCGCTCTATGTCGCAGCTACAAGCATAGGCTTCCTCTCGCTGTTTCTGGCGGGTCTATGGCTCGGACGCCTGGTCAAGGAGCGGCTGCGCGAGGATCCGTTCAACGACGAAAACGAAAGTTTCATGCAGGAAACACGCCTGATCGAGAACGAATACTCAGCAAAGATACCCCTCTCGCGCATGATCTCCCCGCAGCTCTACTGGGCGATGACGGGCAACGACTTTACGCTGGACATCAACAACCCCGAAGACCCGAAGATCCTGTGCGTGGGCAACAATCCCGACCGGCAGGACATCTACTCAGCAGCGCTAGGTCTCTATAATTCGCGCATCACACGGCTCATCAACAAGTAGGGAAAACCCAAGTCGTCGATCATCATCGACGAGCTGCCCACGATCTATTTCCGGGGGTTGGACAACCTGATCGCCACGGCCCGTTCGAACAAGGTGGCCGTATGCCTGAGCTTTCAGGACTTCTCGCAGCTCAACAGCCTGATTCCCGCCTCGAAGATCTCCAACCTCTCGCAAGGCATGTTCGTGGGTGCCGTGGCGGACAACTTCGACGAACGCATCGAACAGAAGATCTTCCACGCCGAGATCGTCATCGACAGGGAGAAGCTCGCCGGAGAGACGGCTTCGTACGTTCCGATCCCGGAAATATCCTCGTTCCGCGATGCCGACGGCGTGGATCGTATGGAGGAGATCATCCGACGCAATTATACGCAGATCAAGGAGGACGTCACGCAGATCATAAAACGGGAACTCAGACGCATCGCCGAAGACCCTGCGCTGCGGCATCTGTTGGCGAAGAAGTAGGCGGATCGACAAGTCCGCCTATTTTTGTTTGTCACAGCCTGCCGTCCGTGCTGAAAAGCGGAAATGAAGAGTGCGATTTTACGCTTTGGACGGTCTGTAAGGAAAATGTAAGATTTTTATTTTTCAACAAATTGATTATAAACAGTTTGCGAAAATTCTGTCATTGCTATTTCATCCTCTTTTTCCGAAAAGATTCCCTATCTTTGTTCAAGGCGCATCTTCCGGTTTACGAACCGAACTCCATACACATTCTCATTCTAACCTAAATTCCTTCGGCTATGAAGCATCCGGCCTTTGTATGTTGCGCCGTGTCGTTCCTGTTTCTCGGAGCGACGTCCGTACAGGCGCAGGAGACGTCCGATCTGACGGACGTCCATTTCTATCCGCCGTCGGCGGTGTCGATGATGAAGTACATCGACTATCCCGTTTCGCACCGCACGGGAATTCCCGAAATCTCGATCCCGCTCTACACCGTCAGATCGGGATCGCTGGAGCTGCCCGTGAACCTGAGTTTCCACCTCGACGACTTCACGCGAGTGAACCAGCTCGCCGGCGCGGCCGGCGCAGGATGGTCGCTGAGCTGCGACTTGCAGGTCTCGCGCATCATCAACGGCCGTGATGATTTTCACGCCTCGGGTTATCTGTCTACGGGCACATCCTACACCAATATCGACAAGAATACTCCCGAAATCATTCCTTCGGATCAACATCTCTTTTCGATGTGGATTAAGAATATAGACGAAGAACCCGACAAGTTTTACTATAAGCTTCTCGGTAGCAGCGGTGCATTCTACATCGAGAAAGAGCTGGGGCCGACGACCGTACCGATGAACGGCGATAGGATCGATTATGCGAACCGCAACGGGAATACAGATTTTAGTATCGTGGATAGTGACGGAACAAGATACAGTTTCTCATCGCAGTACGTCGATTGGGTGCGAGATTTCAACGCGATGGAGGCTCCGGCACCGACTGCATGGAAATGCACTCGTATCGAGAGTGCCGACGGCAGCGATGCGATCACCTTCTCGTACCTACCTTATGAATCCAATCTGGTTCGACAATTGGAGGGATCGCACGATTTGTACGACGATGCCGAGATTTCAGGTTCCGGCTCTTCAATGTTTGAATCGCTGGCTCGAGCGCCCCGACAGGAGCTGCATTACGGAATGAATACTTCGTGCGATTATTTTCTGAGAGGAGACAATGAAATTGCCGACGGTTGGGAGATGGAAACTGCGCCCGAACAGGATGAAAGCGCACAATTTGCCCACAAAGTCCTCAATACGATACACACCCATTACATCGACAGAATCGAATTCCGCGGCGGTTCCCTGCAATTCGTCTACGAACAATACAACTCCAATCGCACAGCGATTCGCAGGCCCATTCTGACACGTATCGAGGTTTACGATCTGCAAGGCGTGCTGCGCAAGACGATCCTGCTGACACAATCCATCGATACGGGGTATTACCTCGACGAAAATTTGGCCATGATGTACGGCCGTTACCTGAACGCACTGACGATCGACGCTCAACGTTATCGATTCGAGTATGGAGCGATGCACTACGGAGATTCTTTCTCGGATTTCTGGGGACATGCGCGTATGGGCAGCTACGACCGCGGAATTCCTGCTATTGCACGCCATTATACGACGATCGAGAAAGGCAGCTCACCCCGAGACCGTCACGGTAACAGATTGATCGATACGTCTCTTTCGGAATATGAGAGATATATTCCGTCGTACTACACATCCGAGATTTATCTCTATACGGCATCCCCTAAAAAACTGCTTACGATTACCTATCCCACAGGCGGCTATACGGAGTTCCACTGCGACCACAACCAGTTCTGCGATCGCTCAGGCATAAACCGTTATATCTCGAGTTACCGCATTCGGGACATCCGTGCGTTCGATCGTGACAGTATGTTGCTCAAACAGACACACTACGAATACGGAGCCAATGAAAGCGGCAACGGCATCATTCGTCATGAACCCGACACGAGCGAGGAACAGGGTAATTGCCATACCTTACAGACGATCGTCTATTATGAGACGTACAATGGAGCGACAACGAACACCCTGCGGTTACGTTGCAGGACATATTATCCTCATACGACGTATCGTACCAACTACGACGACGGGAGCCATGTCCAGTACGACGAGGTGGCCGAATACCAAAGCGAAGGTGGAGTTCTGTCCGGAAAAACCGTCTACAAATATACGCTCGATCCGCCGCTCGAGGGCTCGCTGAATCGCCCCGCAATAGCACTCCCCGGAAGTCCCTATCCCATGGAAATGGAATCTTGGCATCAAGGAAGTCTCGATTCCGTCATCCAATACAAGTATGTCGACGGTCGTTTCGAATGGCTCGTCCGCAGAGATTATACCTATATGCCGTATCTCTCGGCTAAGAAAATTTTCAGAGGACGTGTCTGGCCAACTACCCGGCATGTACAGATCGAAGCGAATGGCTCCTTACGGGAACAACCTCGGTTGACAACTTCACCCTACGACGACAATAAAAATACATATAGTTACTCCTACAATGCCATCGACGTGGGTTGTATGCAGCTTTCGGAGGAGGTTATCGAGCAGCGCGAAGACGACGGACGCATCCTGC
>JAHZIG010000002.1 GCA_019419865.1 Clostridiales bacterium
CTATGACCCTCTGCTTGTAAGGCAGATGCTCTCCCAGCTGAGCTATGCTCCCATTCTCATAAGCGATTTCACCGCACTTGTAGCGGCAACATCAAATATTATACTCTCATTAGATCTAAATGTCAAAACCATCATAACCGATTATTTGTATTTGTATGCAATAAACACATAATTTTCTATTATTTACTCTGTTTTTCTTTAATTTACACCATTTTAAGCAAACGGAGAGATTAGGAATTAGGTATTAAAGGAAAAAACGTTTCCGGTTCTGTTTTTACAGCCTCTACAGCCATATAGAAAAACTAAATATTCACACTCCCGCCGACGCTCCCGTTCGGCGATATTCGGGCGAATTTCACTTTCTAACCTCTAACGCCTAATCCCTAACGCTTACGTCTATCTACGTTTCCACTCTTTTGATATCTGCGCCTATGCCGCTCAGTTTTTCGCAAAAGTTCTCGTAGCCCCTCTCTATATGCTCTACGTCGCATATTTCGCTTTTGCCGTCGGCCGCCAAAGCCGCTATGACCAGCGCCGCGCCCGCTCTTAGGTCGGTCGCTTTCACCTTGGCTCCGCTCAGCTTTTTAACTCCGTTTACGACCGCGAGCGATCCGTCAGTCTTTATCTTGGCGCCCATTCTGCACAGTTCGCTGACGTGCATAAATCTGTTTTCAAACACGGTCTCAGTCACTATCCCGCTCCCCTCGGACGTCGATATCAGACTCGTCATCTGCGCCTGCATATCCGTCGGAAATCCCGGGTAAGGCATAGTTTTTATATCCACGGCCTTTAACCTGCCGGAAGCGGCCGCTACCGTTATGTTATCTTCAGCGATTTTAAGCTCCGCCCCCATCTCCTCAAGCTTAGCCGTGAGCGGCTTTAGGTGGGACGGAACGATGTTCCTGACCCTTAGCCCCGATCTCAGGATCGCGCCGCTTATCAAAAACGTTCCGGCTTCGATCCTGTCGGGTATGATCCTATGAACGCAGCCGTGAAGCTTTTGTTTTCCTTCTATATATATTGCGTCGCCGCCCGCGCCTTTTATATCGGCTCCCATGCCGTTTAAAAAATCCGCTAAATCGGTTATCTCCGGCTCCGCCGCCGCGTTCTCGATAACGGTTACGCCGTCCGCCAGCGCCGCGGCGATCATGATATTCTCGGTTGCCCCGACGCTCGGAAAATCAAGGTATATCCTGCCGCCCCTCAGCCTGTCGCACTTTGCCTCCACATAACCGTGCCCCTGCCTCAGCTTAGCGCCGAGCGCCTTAAACCCTTTTAAATGCAGGTCGATCGGTCTGCTTCCTATCCGGCATCCACCCGGAAGCGGTATTTTGGCGCTCCCGCCTCTTGCAAGGCAAACTCCCAAGAGCAATATCGAGGCTCTCAGCTTGGAATACGTATCCGAAGCCGCGTTCTTCTTTATTCTGCCGTCCAAACATACCGAATACATATTCTTATCCACCCTGACGGCCTTTCCCCCGACGCTGCGGATCAGACCCAGCATATTATTGGTGTCCAAAAGCTCCGGCACGTTCGATAAGAGCGACGGCTCGTCCGAAAGCATGGCCGCGGCAAGTATCGGCAGCGCCGCGTTTTTGGAGCCGCTTATACAAACCTCGCCGCCGATCCCATCGCGAGGCGTAATAATATATCTCGCCAATCTCTAAACCCCCTCTTCATCATAATATTATAAAACTGATACGGTATTTTAAAATTAATATCGGCAATCGAGCGGCAGACGCCTCTCGTTCAAATCCGCCGCGCCGCCTTGAAAAAAGCGCGGCCTAGTCGCTACGTTTATATCCCCGCCGCCGACCGTCTATTGTTTATTATTTATAATTTTTAGCAAAATTATACTCTAAGCAAGCAAAGCTAAAGCTCGCCCAAACATATATGTTCCGCATACGCGGTTTGCCCGTCGAATTCCGCGGCCGCGCGGACAGCCAAAACCGGGCGGTACGTCTTGGCTCCGAGCAGCACGATCCCCACGGCCGCTATCAAAAGCCGATTTTTCATTTTTCCCATTTTATCCTCCTCCGTAGCCGCGCGAGCTTTAAATAAAAATTTTACCGCGGCAAATTATTTTATTTACATTAGTATTTTTGATTTTAAGACGATTTTATATCCGAATAAACTTATGTAGATTGAGTTAATATATAAAAGAATTATTGATTTATTTCTTTCTCAAATAATTTTTAGACGCCGGAATATAATTTTGTTTTATTTAAAAATTTTATAAAAAATAACGCCGCAAACAGCGAACGACGGCGAAACCGTCCGCGTTGTCGCCAAATCGAAAACGTACGCGAAAACGAATCAAATTGTTTTCCTTTTACGGCTACAGAAGCGTTTTCACTTCCTAATCTCTAATCGCTAATCTCTACGTTGCCGCGCTCCTAACATCTATGTTGACAATATATAAGCGAATATGATAAAATACCTCTTACAGTTCTCGATCGTTTTTTTACGGCGAAATTTCGGACGAACCTCGATCGGGAGCCGACAATAAAATTTGAGGTGAATTTATGAGAACGCACGAATCTGCGGAAGACTATCTTGAGACTATACTTATCCTTACCAATAAGAGTTCCGAGGTGCGGTCGATCGACATAGTAGCCGAGACGGGCTATACTAAGCCGAGTATCAGCAGAGCCGTTAAATCGCTTAAAAACAACGGGTATATCGCCGTCGACGAACACGGCTTTATAACGCTCACGGAATCCGGCAGAGCCTTAGCGGAAAAGGTCTATGAACGTCACCTGCTTATAAGCGAATACCTAATGCGTATCGGGGTTAGTCGGGAGACCGCTCTCGCCGACGCGTGCAGGATAGAACATGTTATAAGCGAGGAGAGTTTCGAGAAACTGAAAGAACACGTAAAAGTTAAATCGCAGTAACTGTAAATAAAGTTTATTTATTTTTACTTGATTATGATCGAGTATGCAAGAGCAAACTCCGCTCTTTTCTTATATATAAGAGCGGATCTCCGTTTCGACGCGGCTTAGTCCGGCGTCCGAAATATACAAGACGTATTTACGTCAAATACTGAAAACTCAACGCGTATCGGTAACATAGTTGAGATAATTATGTTTTAATAGGGAATACGGGTGAAAATCCCGAGCGGACCTGCCGCCGTGATAACCGTGCGAGGCTTTACGCGCAAAGATTTGCGCAGTCACTGAACGCTATGTTTGGGAAGGCGAAGCCGAGCGTTAAGGTTTAAGCCGGAAGACCTGCCGAAACGCTGCGAAAATAAAACTAAGCGCAGGTAATCGCAAGGTTTATTATTACACGCAAGCCATTCGGTCTGCGTGTTTTAGCCCTGCGAACGTAGGGATTAGAGATTAGAGATTAGGAATTAGGGACGCGATGGGTCGCTTTAGCGGCGAACAGATATGTAGGCGAAAAGGACTACGTTGTTTTTCCATCGCGTTTTTGAGACCGCTTTTAGCGGCTCTATAGCCTTTTACGCTCCTGATCCCCGATCACTGATTCCTAACTCCTACGTTCGCGGGGCTTTTTTATAATAAAATAACTCTATGGGAGGAAACAGAATGAGAAACATCAAAACATTTCAAAGAAGTATAGCGGGGGCGCTCGTATTATTGATGATACTCGGCGCGTTCAGCTTCGGAGTTTTCGCTTCGGCGGATACGGTCGCGGTTACCGCCTCGCTGAGCGAAGACGGATTCATATATCCGCCGTCCGAACTTGAGATCTCCGACGGACTGGCCGAGGAATACGGATATACCGTCCAGGACGCGGGCGGACCGACCGTATTCGACGCGGCGGTCGCTTTGCACAAAGAAGTCTTTGGCGACGCTTTCACGCCCGAAACGGCAAAGGACTTTCTCGATATAACAAGCTCCGGCTTTCTGACCAAGCTTCTCGGACAGGAGACCTCCGCGATCGGCTTTATGGTGAACGGCAGGACTCCCAACGACGGCGTATATAACGAGAGCTACGGCTCCTACACAAGCTACACCGCCGATATGTCGGTATTAAGCGACGGCGATAACGTTCAAATTTTCCTGTATCAGGATAAATCGTTCTGGAGCGACGAATATTCTTACTTCGACAAGACCGAACTCACAGCAAAGACAAACGAACAGTTTAGCCTGACGCTCAGCGGCTTCTCGACTTTTTACGGGACCTATCCAGAGGATATAATATCCGCCGCGACTCACGTTTTCGAGGATACAACGGTTTTAGTCTCTACGAGCAAGACCTTTGAAAACGCGGACGAATACGTAACCGACCAAAACGGCGCGGTAAGTCTCTCGTTCGATACCGAGGGGACATACTACATAACCGCCGCGTCCGATCCCGAAAACTATATCTACATCTCGCCGCCCTGGTGCGTCGTAACCGTTTCGGATTCCGAACTTTCGGCTCCTGTAGAGTCTCAGACTCCGGCCGAAACTCCTTCCGCGGCTCCGGATGCCTCGCCTTCCGCTACGGCCGCTCCATCTTCTTCACCATCGGCGGGATTTACTACCTCGGAGATAACCGAGAAGATAGCCGCGCTCTCCGAAAACATTTCTGACGACTACGCGGGCGAGACCGAGGACGCGTGGAAGATCATGGACATGGCGGCGGCGGGTTACGCCGACAGGCTGACCCAAAAGGACGAATATATCGCGGCGACGATCGACGCCTGCGCATCGGATAAGGCCTCGGACTTCAGCTACCTCGTAAAAGCGGCGCTCTCGCTGACCGCGCTGGACGTAGACGCGACCGACCTGACCGCGTCGGACGGTACGGAATTTAACCTGATCGAGAAAATATCGGGCTTCGCAGCGGAAGACATAGGCTACTCCTCGAACGCCATATACGCGCTCAGCGCTTACGACTGCGGCGATTTCGCGGTTGATACGGGACTTACGCGGGACGCTATCATAGACGTAATTCTTGAAAGCCGCGCGTCGAACGGGCTTTGGGGCTATTCGTACGGCGGTCAGGAATTTATCGACTACGACACCACCGCCTCGACTCTCTCCTCCTTCGCGCCTTATTATTTAGCCGAGAACGCCCAAGCGGCGGGTATCTCCGAGGAACATTATACTCAGATACAAGATAGCGTGAATACGGTGATAGCCGCGCTGTCCGAAGCTCAGGGCGAAAACGGTTCGCTCGGCAGTTCCAACACGGACGCGATGGCCGTTATCGGACTCGCTTCGGTCGGTATCAACCCAAATACAAATCCGAAGTTTATCAAGTCGCAAAGCCTTATGAGCGCTCTGATGGGCTACGCGCTCGAGGATAACAGCGGCTTCGGTTTCAGCGACAACTCCGCATACAACGCGCTCGCGACCGAGCAGGCGTTTAGGGCTATGATAGCGTACCAGGGGATATACGATACCAACGCGGCCTACAACGTCTATATGCTTATCCCGGTAACAATGCCGGAGACCGGCAGCGGATCGGGCGGCGGAGGCTCGAACCCGGGCGGCGGCGGAAGCTCGTCCTCGCAGATAAGGGTAACGTTTACGCTGAGGGGGGATACCGTTCACGAAGACGGCGCTCACAGCGGCGCGTATCCCGCTTGGCTCACAGAGAGTTCGTATACGCTGACGCAGGGCGCTACCGCGCTGGATCTGTTTAAAAGAGCGCTTGACGCAAACGGCTATACCTACGAGCTCAGCGGCGGAAGTTATATAAGTTCGATAACTTCTCCGTCCGGGGTAACGCTCGAGGAGTTTTCCAACGGTCCGTACAGCGGTTGGCTTTACGAGATAAACGGCGAGCAGCCGCAGGTATCTATGGGCGACTACACTCTCAAAAACGGCGACGAAATGGATTTCTATTTCAGCGACGACTACAGAGAGTCCTACGATCCGGGAACGGGTTCGACAGGTTCGAGCGGCAGTCTTGGCTTTGGAGGCTCGACTTCAAGTTCGTCCTCTCCCTCTCCCACAGCCGCTCCCGAGGGTGAAAACGAAACCCCGACGGGCTCGAGTTCGTTCAGCGACGTTCCCAAGGAGCATTGGGCTTACGAATATATATCCGAACTTACGAGCAGGGGGATAATAAACGGCTACGACGACGGAAGTTTCCGACCCGACGCGAACGTGACCCGAGCCGAATTTGTAACCATACTCTGCCGCGCGGCGGGCGCCGACGCTACGGTTTCGACGAGCGATACCGATATAGCGTTCAGCGACGTAACGCTCGGAGACTGGTATTATGAATACGCGATCTGGGCGGCGGGAACCGGAATAACCAACGGAACGAGCGAGACCGAATTTTCGCCCAATGAGAATATCCTAAGACAGGATATCTGCGTCATGCTCGATAGATACTCGACCAACATCGCGGCCTCGCCCTTAGCGCCCGCAGAGAGCGCCGGCGCGTTCGCCGACGACGGCGAGATTTCGGACTACGCAAAGGACAGCGTGTATAAGCTAAAAAGCGCGGGGATAGTGAGCGGGACCGGCGACAACCGCTTTGAACCGCAGAGCGGCGCGACAAGAGCCGAGACCTGCAAGATGGTTTTGGGGATCGTAGAATAGTTTTTTCTGCGGTCAGGAATAACAGGCTGTTTTCACTTTTTTAATAGTTTTTAGGCAATCTAAAAGGCGCGGAATGAACCGCGCCTTAATTTATATAATCGATCCGCCTAATCTACGGAGCTCAAACCTCGTAATCGACGGCTTCGCGTTTTTCCGATACGGCTCCGATAAACCGCTTTACTTTGGCGTGTTCGGGATTCGCGTCGTAGCTCGCCAGATCTTCCTTCGTATTAAACGCGGAATACAGAGCGACGTCGAACTCTCCGCCGCTGAAATTGATCCCGACCTCGAGCGAGACTATTTCGGGGATAACTCCGATCAGACTCTCGAGCTTTTGTTTGATCAAAACGGCGTTCTCCCGCTTATCCGCGCCCTCGGCGTTTTCTTTGAGTTTCCAAAAAACGATATGTTTTACCATGGTATACCGCCTATATGCTGTCCGCTATGTCGATGTTCTCCCCGGTTATCGCAACTACCGCTCCGTCGGAGACTTCGCTCGCATCGGGATGAGCTATCAGCCATTTGTTGCGGGCGAACAAGCGTTTATCCTCGTCGTCGATCGGGGTTATATTCGGTTTGTCGGTGTTCGTACCCTTCGGAAGAACGATTATAACTCTAAAGGTCGCGCCGTTCTTCGCGCTGCACGGCGCGTAGTGAAGCGTGGTCGCGTACAGTTCCACCGCCGTACCCTTTGGGCATAAAAACGCCTCTACTTTCGCCGAATCGTATTCCCCGCCGGCCGCGTCCTGCTGTCTGCCCACGAGCAGAACGATATCGTCCGCCGCTATATCTATCTCGCTGTCCTTGTGATATTCAAGACAGTTGAGCTTTGTGTTGCAGCCGTTACAGTAGCCGATCTGGATAGGCATGCCTCCGTATATATTGTCTCTCAAAACGTCCATAACGGGCAGGCTCTCAAGCCCGGCGTCCGCAGGCACATAAACCACGGCGTCCTCGGGCGCCGGCGTCGTCTCCCTGAGCTTTTCAAGCAGTTCCTTGGAATCGAGATTTTCAATAACCCGTCCGTACTGCGAAAATTCTTTGTCTTTTACCGATTTAATAATCATTCCCATTTTCCTCCTCGCTTGGTATTTACATCGTATTGCTTAAGCAATAAATCTACGCTTTAATAATACGCTACTCGGCCTTGCTTGTCAATCGTTTTAATTCCAAAACTTCAGTTTAAAACCTGAGTCGCATTTGATACCAAACCTCTCCGCCGTGTTCAGACTTCGACAGGCCTTCGTTTAAAAATCCGAATTTTGAATAAAACGGTATCAATTTCTCCTTGCATGTCAAAACAAGCCCGCTTCTGCCCTGTTTTTCGGCTTCCGATATAACAAATCTGAGCAGCTCGCCGGCGCGGCCTTTACCCCTTTGATCCGGAACGGTCCCCACGCCGAAGATCATCTGCCACGCTCCTCCTTCGTTATGCAAACATGCGTTTTTATACATCTCGTCCGTCAAATCCGGTTGGTTCGTCGCCAGCCCGTTGACGAAGCTTACCAGTCTTTCATCTTCATACATTAGCCAAAAATGATTCGGATAAACCCTGAGCCGCTCCCTGACGTCCCGCTCGGAAGCCGCCTCATTCTGCGGGAAACAGGCGTTTTCCGCTCTGACTATCTCCTGTAGATCGCTCTCTACAGCCGTTCTTATCTTCATATGTCCACCTCTTTTTGATTTGCGTAAGGATATTCTTGTCTCCGGCCTTCAATAAATAACAGTTTGTATTTCCCGATTTTATCCTTCGTATCACTATTATACCTCCTCGGGCGCCGATACGCGGCTTTGTTACGCCTTTAAATCATAATACAAAAAACAAGTTTTATCAAGCCGAAACTTTAAGGATCATTAAATTTTACAGAATTACAAAGAACGGCTCCGATCAAAGAGCCGCCCTTACATAAGGAATGAATATGAAAAAAAGAATACGCTATTTTCATCTCCGCCGCTTTTGTCCGAAAGCATGTTCGAACCCAAGCCGCGGCTTTATGTATAAATTATATCATTTTTAAATACGTTTGTCAATTCGGTTTAAACATATATCTTTTTAGGCATTATTTACATATACATTTAAGGGTTTTTGTTTCCGGGTCGTTTCGCATATCGCCGAACCTCGATGGATCTATATCCGGCAATATTCAAAACGCGCTTATGTCGCACACATATTTATATATTCTATACACAACAAACATTAATTTATTTTAGCCGAGACCGCTCGGCCTTATATTTTTTAAAGAAGGCGTTAGTCATATGTTAAACCGAATTGACAAACGTATTTCTCTGCCCGGAGGGAGTTTTTCTCCCTCCGGAATTTGACTGCCGCTTCGCCGCTTAATATTTAAACCATTAAAAACAGTAAGGAAATGATCTCTATTAACGCTGAAATATACTAAGATGAAACAGCAAAGCGATACAATCCGTTATCCGGGCGGAGATACGTTCTCAGTATCTCCGCCAACTTTCATTACGCAAGAATCCTTAAATTCCCGCGGTGTAAAGCAGTTTCGCAGCCTCCGCTCTCGTCGCCAGATCCTGCGGCTTGAACTCGCCGTCCGGATATCCGCTTATCACGCCTCTTCCGGCAAGTACTGCGACCGGCGTCTTTGCGTAATCGCTTATCATATCCGCGTCGCTGAACGTAAGCTCCGCGGTCTCGTTGAGCCTGAGCGCCCTGTAGACGATGGTCGCTATTTCTTCACGGGTTATGTACCGGCCTACTCCGAACTCTGTATCGCTGTAACCTAACATATATCCCGCGTTGTTGATAGCCGCCACATACGGAGCGTACCACTCGTCGGTATCGACGTCGGCGAACTTGATAGTCGAGACTGTATATACGTCTATATCCAAGCATCCGACTGCGATCTTTGCAAATTCTTCTCTCGTTATATAGTTGTTCGGCTCGAACAAACCGCCTCCGGTACCGTTTATTATTCCGCGCTCAGCCAAAGCGTTTATAGCTTCGGCCGCCCACTCGACGTCGTCTATATCGCTGAACATATTGCCGTTTGCGTCCGGCGTCGCTACCGGGGCCGGCGTAGCTCCGGAAGAATCGTCAGTATAGGTCGTATACCAGCCGCCTCCGCCGGCGCCGCCCGAAGACGTAGTCCTTATGAACGTAACGCGTATAGTAACCGCTTCGCCCGGCATCGTAAACTCGTAGTTACCCGAATCTCCGCTAAGCGCAGTGTAGCCCAGCATTACGGAACCTATTCTGTAGCCGCCGCCCGCGCTTACGCTAAAGCTTACGGTCTCGCCCTCGCGAGCTGAAGTCTGATCGATATTTACAGCGCCCGACCCCGTGGTCTGTACGTTTATATCGTAAAGCGGTTTCTGCTCGTTGATAGCGTTGTTTAACTCGTCTACCGCCGTCTCATACGCCTCGATAGCGCTCTCTACGGCGTCCGCGGCCTGCTCGAGTTCTTCCTCTGTGGACTCCTCGTTATCCAAAGCCGCTTTCAAAGCGTCGTTCGCCTCTTTAACGGCGTCGAACTTTGAAGTTACTTCGTCATACAACCGGTTGATATTATCCTTTACTTCCTGAGAAATAGTATCGTCGTTTGCTATATCGCCGACCTGACCGCTAAGGTTTTCATTCTGAGCGGTATTCTCTTCAATATACTCGACCGTATTCTCATATACCTCCTCGGGCGTCGGATCGACTGTTGGGGTAGCTTCCGGATCGGCGGAAGCGCTTGGCTCCGGCTCTTCGGTCGCGCCCGGTTCTTCAGTAGCCCCCGGTTCGGTCGTCGCCGACGGATCGCTTGTAACCGTAGGCTCGGTCGTTGCGGTCGGCTCCGGTTCCGCCGTTACCGTAGGTTCGATCGTCGCGGTCGGCTCCGGCTCGGTCGTCGCCGTGGGAACCGGTTCCGCAGTCGCGGTCGCCGAAGGTTCGGACGTAGGCTCCGCAGTCGGCTCCGCCGTGGGTTCTGCAGTCGGTTCTGCAGTCGGTTCCGCAGTCGGATCCGGCGCGGTATACTCTTTTCCATATACTTCAAACTCGTATATGCTTGCGCCATAATCTTCATGGTTGACCGTAAGTCTGATATAATTAGCTACAAATTCGCCGCTGTCCTCAACATTTTGCACGGTCGTGTATTCCTCTAACTTATCTATGAACGTCGTCCATGTCTGGCCGTCTTCAGAATACTCGATCTTATAGTTATAGCCCTTATATCCGCCCTGAGGATTGAGCTCAAACGCGATATTCGTTCCGACTATCTCGTACTTTCCGTTTAAGTCGAATACTATGGTCTGCGGCTGATTTGCGGTATTCAGAGCCTGCGCCCAACGCGTGCTCATATTGCCGTCGTTTATCATGGATATTTCATGTCCTTCCGAATCGGAAGTGTACGACGTCGCCGTTTTGTTTAGAACAACGTTCTCGTATGTCTCGCCGGGATCGGTCGAGCTGAGTTTACCTTTAGCCATAAACTCGTATATGCTCGCTCCCCACTGACTGTGATTTGCGGTTATTCTAATATATCTCGCGGTAAACTCGCCGTTGTCGTTACAGGTCTGCACCGTCGTAGTATCGTTCATCTTATCGACGAAAGTCGAATACGTAACGTTATCAAGCGAATATTCTATCTTATAGTTGTACCCGTTTTCAAGTTCGAACATTATCGACGTTCCCGTTATGTCGTAAACCGCCTGGAGATCGATATTGATCGTAGACGGCTGGTTCGGAGTTCCCTCCTGCTGCGCCCATCTGGTAGTCGTATCGCCGTCGACCATATTCTCGGCCGGCATACTTACCGACGAAGCCGCTATAGGCTTATTGAGCGCTACGTTCTCGGAACCGTCGTCGTCTATAACGTCTACCGTAAAGTCTCTGGACGGACCTTCTTCAAACTCAACGGTAAGAACGGTAGTTCCGCCCGGAAGAGTTTCTAAATATTCCGATTTTAAGGTAATGTCTCCCCAGTGTCTTATGTAATCTACGTCCTCTTGGAGCACGTAATCTCCATTAGTTATCTGCTTGAACTTACTTCCGTTTTCGATCGCCTTGATATCGATATCCTTTTGCCACGATTCAGCCTTATCGAACGTACCGCTCTCGGGAGCTATGACCGAATTCGGCGTCATGCTCTGATCGGTGTAAACGCCTATTTCGTATATACCGGCGCCCCAGCCGCTCGAATCCATAGTGATCTTTATATATCTCGCGGTAACGCCGTCCTTAGCCTCGTATACCAACTCCGACGCCGAAGGATCCTGCGACATTCTGTCCGCGTAGGTCTCCCATGTATCTCCGTCGTTTGAATACTCGATCTTATACTTGCAGCGATTGCCGTACTGGAATTTGATCTCCATATCCGTGATCGAATACGAATCTTCCAGATCTACCTGTACCCATGTCGGATCCTGAGACGTATCCGGCTTGTTCGGTATATCCGCCTGCTCCCATCTGGTCGTCTGATCGCCGTCGGTTATGTTGGATTCCGGATAACTCGGGTTCACGCTCGAAGCCGTGACCGTCTTGCCGAGCGCCAAGTTATACGCCGACTCCGGCATTGGCAGATCTTCCGTGCCTACGCCCGCCGCGTCGATTATACGCTGGGCCTCTTCGGGTATATTATCGCTGGTAAACGGTATGTTCCGCTTAGCCGAACTCGATCCTATCGAACTGAGTCCGTTCGGGCAGTTATAGTAATTGCCCTCGAAATAGTTATCATGGTTAGGCGGATTGTAAGCCTGGAACGCGTATACGGTGTTATCGAATACGTTCGCCTGAGCCTTCTTATAACAGCTTCCGTTATCGAAGTATATGCCCATCAGGTTATTCCAGGGCGCCCACTCGCTCATCTCTATATTCTTGATATAGTTATAGTAGAACAGCGAATCTCCGTCCATTCTGCCGAGCGTGTATATACCGCCGCCGTCCTGAAGCAGCATACAGGTGTTGATTATCTTGTTCTGGTATACCATGTTATGAGTCATGCCGTGATCTACGTCCGACCAGTTCCAGCCAAGGTTTATACCTGTATACGGCAGGTTATATACGTCGTTGTGAGCGATCGTGATATACTGCGGGAGCAGCGCGCCTATGCCGACCATCTCTTTATATTCGGTCGCGACTTCGTCGATGGTGTTATGAACGATAGAATCGCCTACGCTCTGACCTTCCATATCGTTATAATCCGGATCTCCGTAATCGCTGTCCTGCTCTCTGTCGTCCCATCTGCCGTCGACCATACCGAGAGCCACGCCGCCGCCTGCGTTGAGCCTGAATACGTTATACGCGATCATGGTATTCGCAGTGCCTTCATAACCCATAACGCCCCAGCTTCCGGAGTATGAGAACTCGTTATACTCAAGCGTCACGCCGTCGGTATACTTAAGCTGCAGAGTTGCCTCCGGAGCTTCGTATCTCGCCGAACCTCTGATAGTCGAGTTGGTCTCGCCGGCTACGGTCTGGTATCTGAAACCGCCCTGAACGCAGCAGTAGCCATATTCGTCAGGCGTAGTCCAGTTAGCGTACAGAAATCTTATTCCGCTGATCGTCAGATCCTTAACTCTGTTATCCTCGCTCTCGCCCTCGATATTTACCAAGGTATCTACCTTAGGCGCGATTATTCTCGTCTGATTCATCACTTCGCCTTCGCGCGGGATGTAATACAGCGTGTCGGTATCCTTATCCAAATACCACTCGCCTTCCGCGTCGAGATACGAATACGAATTCTCTAAGAAATACGGGGTGTCGCCCTGGGTATGGTGGTTCCATGCAAAGCCGTTTTCGGGAGACTTAAACGTTACGCGGCCGTTATCCGCAAAATCAACGTTCTCTATTCTGCCTCTAAACTGGCTCCAGCTCGAAACCCAAACCATCTCGGCGTAACCGTTATTCGCTCCAAGCAAAGCGCGCTCCGAACCAAGCTGCATCGGATACTGTCCGTTGCTTCCCGAAGCCCTGAAATACGGACCCGCGGTAATTCTGTTGGTCATATTCGGCTCTCTTGCGCGTATAGCCTTATCGGTATCGGTATAGAGCTGACGGAAACTCCAGTCTATACCCTCTTTCTTGTATATTCCTTTGGACTCGTCGTAAAGCTCCCAGCCGGTCGAAATATCGACTCCGCCGCTGACTACCGGCGCGGTCCCGTTCTCGGCTCTGTATATTACCTTATAGCCGTTAGAACCGGAATCCTCGGGAGTAAAGTTTATAGTCGAGTCGAGCGTATATTCGCCGTCCATTATGCAAACGATAATGTCCTTCGTCATATTATCGTTTATCTTGCGTACTTCCTCCTGCGCCTTGGTTATCGTCTTGAACGCGGTCTCTTTCGTCTTACCGTCGTTAGAGTCGTCGCCGTTTGGCGATACGAAGAAGTCGGCCTCCGAATCGTCTACCGGTCCCTGAGTCGGAGCGGGTTTAGCCGTCGGCTCCGGGCTTGCGGACGGAGCGGGAGTAGCGTCCGTTCCTTCTCTCTTTACGCCGTAAGCCTCGAACTCCCAAATACTCGCTCCCCACTGGTCGTGGTTAACGGTGAGCCTTATGTATCTCGCGGTAAAGTCTCCGTCTTCCTCTACGGTTTGGGTCGTCGTATATTCGGAAAGCTTATCTACAAGAGTAGTCCACTCGCTGTTATTCATCGAATACTCGATCTTGTAATTATATCCATGCGTGTCTCCGCCCGGAGCTAACTCGAACATTATCGAAGATCTCGTAATGTCGTATTCCGCAAGCAGATCAAATACGATCGTTTGCTGCTGATTGGGCGTTCCCTGTTTTTGCGCCCAACGCGTGTTCGTATTTCCGTCGTTTATGTTTGCTATAGGATTGTTCGGCAGGTCCTCTGTGGTTACCGTTACCGGCTTATTAAGGACCGCGTTTTCCTCCGTTCCCGCCGGCGGCTCTGTGGTCGCAGTAGGAGCCGGTTCCGCAGTCGCGGTGGGAGCCGGCTCGGCCGTCGCCGCTCCGCCTTCCGATAATACGCCGTACGCCTCTATCTCGTAAATACTTGCGCCCCAGTCCTCGTTATTAACAGTCAACTTTATATACCTCGCCGTAAACTCGCCCGTATCCTCAACATTCTGAGTCGTCGTATATTCCGAAACCTTATCCGCAAAAGTATCCCACTTCTGATTATCGGTCGAATACTCTATCTTATAGTTATAACCCTTGTATCCGGCTTCAGGATTAAGCTCAAACGCAATATACGTTCTGGATATATCGTATTCGGCGCCTAAGTCAAACACGATCTCCTGAGTCTGATTCGCTGTTCCCGGAGTCTGAGCCCAACGCGTTCCCATATCTCCGTCGTTGATCTTGTTTATTTCATTGCCGGCCGAATCAGACGTATAAGTCGTAGCCGTCTTTCCTTCCAATACGTTGGTCGCCTCGACCGCCCCGCTTGCCAGCGTACCATATACTTCAAATTCGTATATGCTCGCGCCGAAATCCTTTTGGTTCGCGGTGAGTCTTATATATCTCGCCTTAAAATTACCCGTGTCGGTAACCGTCTGCGACTGAGTTTCCGCCTCCATATTATCTACAAATACGTCCCAGTCTGAATTATTGAGCGAATACTCTATTTTATAATTGTATCTGCCCCAGTCGAGCGGCAGCTCAAACGCCGTAACAACTTTTGTTATATCGTATTCGGCGCCTAAGTCAAATACTATTTCCTGCGGTTGATTCGCTGTTCCCGGAGTCTGAGCCCAACGCGTTCCCATATCTCCGTCGTTGATCTTGGTAATCTCATAACCGCTTGAATCAGAAGTATAGGATATCGCTTTTTTATTTAACATAACGTTCGTCTCGGCTTCAGCCGTAGGTTCCGCCGACGGCTCGTCAGTCGCGTCAGGCGTAGCGGTCGGCTGCGTAACTTGATACTCTTCGTTGCTCTTAATTATAAAGCCTTCGAACGCCAAAACCGTATGACCTTCGGAATATATCTTTTCCAATTTAATGGTGTGCTGTCCGTAATCAAGCCCGTCGACGCTGTAAGCGATAGTATTTCTTATCGTACCGCCCGCGCCCAAAGCCGAAATATCGACTTCTTTATCAAGCCGATCGTCTATATACGCTCTGACGCCGGACGAATCCGGACTGATCGTAAACATCGCGTCTATTCCGGTACCCGTGAAAGTAAATTCGATAGTACTCTCGTCGGCCGAATCGTTATACTTAAGCGTCGCGCCGTACTCTCCCAGATCGTCGTTGCGGTTGCCGAAACTCTGCCAATTGCTCGTATACGAGATAGCGGGGTCTGTATCGTCCGCAAAAGTGAAGTTCTGACCGTGGACCATTACGCCGTCGAACTCGATAAATTTACCGCCGGTCACGTCTACGTCTATTCTCACGCTGTGCTCGCCATATTCAAGACCGTCTACCTTACCAAGACTTCTCGCCATTCTGTATCCCTGCTCGTCCTGACTCGGCGTAAATGTTATCGGAGTAGACGCCCCGTCTACGTATACGTTCAGATCTGCGGTTTGATTATGCTTCTCGCCCATTATATCAAAGCCGGTCCCGATGAACGTAAATTCTATCGAGCCGCCGTCGTTATACGTATACCACACGTCTCTCGAAAAATCGCCGTGTTTTCTCTGCGAGCTGAGACCCTGGAAATTATTGATCTTTATTCTCGGGTCGGTATCGTTCATAAAATATCCGGTCGTCAGGGTAGTATCTATATCCTTTTTATGTATAGAAAAGCCGTCTATTACCAGATAACAATTTCCGGTCATTTTTCTGCCGCTTATAGTATGCTGTTCGTCCTCTAAACCGGATACCGACGCTATGATTTGCTGCATATGTCTGGCGCCGTCGGCGGTATCGTTGTTATAACCAAAGTTTACTTGATCGACCGGTTCGCCGTCTACCGTAAGCTCCAGTTCAACGTTGTTATCGCCCTGAGCGACTTCCGCCATGATATCCACGCCGGTTCCCTCAAACGTAAATTCAAAGCTCGAATCCGCCTGATCCGCAAAGTGGGCGTCCATGCAATACGCGCCGAAATCGCGGTCTCCGTGATAGCTGAAGTTATTCCATGTTATCGAGCTGTCGGCGTCGTTGATAACCGGAGCGTTCGCTTCCTCGACCAGATAATACTCTCCGCCTACCTCGGTCTTAAACGTAAAGCAAGTCCAGTCCATCGAATCCTGGTAATAACGTCCTATTCTCTTAAATGAACCGTCGCTGAGCTTCTGATACACAGCCTTGTTTTCCCATCTGGTAGCGCCGTTCTTAAGGATCTTACAATCAGCGCCCTCGTTCGAGACTATTCTTACCTGTTTTAAGGTTGAATCTTCCCAATCGATATCGATCGTAAATCCTCCCTCTGCTGCAATACCCGTCTGACTTCCGCTCGTCTCGCCCTTAGCAAGCGACGGCAAAAACTCGATATAACCGTTTGAACTTCTCAGCCAATTTGAATCCTCGGCTAATACCGCGTTGTCGTACGCGCCGTGGTCTTCGGATAATTCCACATACGGCTCGTCGTCTTCAATTGCGACTGCGTCCGCGTCCACCGTCTCAATCGCGTCTGCGTCTTCAGACTGCGTAAGCTGTCCAAGTTCGCTTTCTTCATTATTAATGATTTCGTCGTTAATGTTTTCACCGTTTTGAACGTCGTCTTCTTCAATCGCCGCGATAGACGTATCTTCTTCCGTTACATCTTCCGGCTCGGCCGCTATAGCTGTCGTAAACAGCGACATTACCATCGCGAGCGTAAGTAAAACCGACAATGTTCTCCTAACTACCGCTTTTTTCATAAGCGCTCTCCTCCTTTTTATTTTCCTTTGAACTTTTAAGAATTTATTTCCCAAACTGCGCTCTCAAAATCTTTTTCGTATATAGGCAGATACAACCCGTATCTCATAAGCGTCTTCCCGCTATAAATTTTATCGCCGACCTCGTATAACTTCGTCTCGTCCAAACCTTTAAGCTTTAATCTTCTGAGTCCCGAATTAGGTCTCGCCAATTTATTGTAGTAGAATACGACCGCCTTGTTTTTATCCTTAGATACAAACATCCACGAACAACTTCTGTCCTCGAACGGATCGATCAATCTATATTCGTCGCCGCTCATTACTGTTTCTCGAATACGCTTATATGTAACTATTTGCTCTTTTATCTCATCCGACTGCTCCTGCGTCAGCTTAGACAGATCGAACTCATAGCCCATAGAACCGCTCATAGCGACGTCTCCGCGCAATTTAAGCGGAGTAGTTCTGCCGACCTGATGGTTAGGCACGTCCGATACGTGAGCGCATACGCTGCTTGCCGGATATACCATGCTCGCTCCGTACTGGATATACATCCTTTCTACGGCGTCGGTGTCGTCGCTGCCCCAGTTCTGCGGCATATAGTACAACACTCCGGGGTCGTTTCTCCCCGCGCCGCCGCTGCAGCCCTCGAACAATATGTCCGGGAATCTTGACGTAAGCGCGTCCATGAGTTTATAAACGCCCAAGATATACCTATGCGCCACCTCTCCCTGACGATCCGCAGGGAGCGCCGTCGAGTAGATATCCGTCATGTTCCTATTCATATCCCATTTGATATAGGTAATATTAGCTCCGGAGAATATATCCGTAAACCTGTCTATCAGATAATCAACTATTTCGTCTCTCGACATATCTATGATATACTGGTTTCTGCCTTCGTGAGCCGGTCGTCCAGGAACATGTATAGCCCAATCGGGATGTTCTCTGTAAAGCTCGCTGTTTTTGGAGATCATCTCCGGCTCCACCCAAAGTCCGAATTCAAGACCCCGCTTATTCACTTTGTCGGCAAGCCCGCTTATCGAATCCGGCAGCTTTTCAAGATTTACGAACCAATCTCCAAGAGAACTTGTATCGTCGTTGCGCTTTCCGAACCAGCCGTCGTCCAATACGAACAACTCAAATCCAAGCTCGGACGCCTTATCGCAAATCTTAAGCAGTTTTTCCTGATTAAAATCGAAGTAGGTAGCTTCCCAGTTGTTGATAAGTACCGGTCTTACTTTATCTCTGTATTTGCCCCTGCACAGACGGCTCCTGTATATATCGTGATACGTCCTCGACATGCCGCCAAGGCCTTCCGCCGAATACACCATAACGACCTCGGGAGTTACAAATTTTTGTCCGCTTTCAAGTTTCCATCTGAAGTTATGCGGATTGATCCCGACCTGAACGCGCATGGTATCGTACTGTTCGACCTCAACGTTCATCTTGAAATTACCGCTGTATACAAAAGAAAATCCGTATACGTCGCCAAAGTCCTCGGTTGCTTGAGGACGCGTTAGCGCTATAAACGGATTTTCACAAACTCCGCTCGCGCCTCTTTTGCTGTCTATACCCTGGAAGCCCTTGCTGACCCTGGCTCTCTCGATGTGTTTTTCGCGAGCCCAAGCGCCGTGCAGATGTATGTATTCGTAATCATAATCGCTGAAATCGACCGACATGCTCATAGCGGAATTGACAAATATATCGTCGCCCGAGCTATTCAAGATTTCGGAATGTCTGCATATTACGTTATAATTCTCATAGATTGTGTAATATAAAATTATATCAAAACCGGCTACGCCGTCGCGCAGCGTTATTTCCAAAGTCTCGGCTTCGCCGTCGTCCTCGGTATATAACGCCGGAAGTCCTTCAAGTCCCGGCTTGCCCTTATATATCTTATGGGCGACGTACCTCGGCTTTGAGATAACGCTTCCGTCCTTAGTCTCGATCTCAAAGGCCGGAGTCCTCATATCCTGCGCTCCGTACGCAGGATACTCCTGCGGTAGAACGTCTAACGAATACGACGTATCTCCCGGTTCGTATGCGGAAAACGACGCGCGTTCTCTGATGATAAAATCGGCCTCCTGCGCTTCGATCTTTCCGCCCCAGTACATATGCAGTAAATCTCCGTGTTCGGATAATTTGACAGCATAGCTCGTCTTGTTATTATAAATATGAAATATATCGTTGTTAAATTTAATCGGCATAACGCTTTCTCCTATCAAACAAGCAGATAGCCTGTTTGCTGATCATATACTTCCGCCGGAACCGACGCTGTCCGGGGGAACAAAATTTGACTTTAATCGGTTCCGGCATAACAAATTTAATTATTTTTCCAACTCATTCAGCTTCAAAGTCCGCGTGAATTATTCCATACCCCAAAGCTGTAATCTTGCATGATAGTTTTCATTTATAATACTCTCGATCTCTGCAGCTCCAAGCGCGTCGGCCTCTGATAAGAACGTATTCCATAAGTTTTCAAACTCTTCCTCGCTGGACGCGTTTATAAGCCTGGTGCAGTATTCAAGCTGCAGATCGGTTATCTTCTGGTAATTAAGAGCTTCTACGCTTCCGCCTATCGGAGCCAAATCCTGATACGGCGAGCAGTCGTATATGGTATCCGCCAGAGTAACGTGCGAGAATTCTTTTACAGGATCCTCTGTGTATTCGTTGCTGAGCAGATACGGCTGACCGTCCTTAGCGTTTCCGTTCTTGACGCATATCGTCCAATAACGAACGCCGCTCTCGTTTGAATATGTCGTAAAGTCTTCGAGCATAGCGTTTTTCGCATCCTCGGTCATAACTCTCCGTCCGTCTACGACCTCGTAATCTACGCCCTCGACGCCGCTCATCAGCAGTATCTGACCCTCGTCGCTCGCGAGGAAGTCAAGGAACTGTATCGTCTTGACCGGATCCGGATTGCTCTTTGTTATCGCGACTATATCCCAGCCCATGGGGTTACGCGACGAATAAGTCGTCTGCGTGGGATCTACGCCGTCCGCTACTACTTTATAAGGAAGGAACATCGCGTCCGGGTTGGTCTGAGTAAGCAACTGCGTAGCCTCGGACGTATTCCAATACGCCTCTACCGTCGAGAATACCGAACCCGAAGACAATTTCTGCTTCCAAAGCTGTTCTTTGTTCGTAGCCCACTCTCTGTCAAGCAAGCCTTCTCTGTATATCGAGTTCACAAACTGCAGCATTTCTTTGTATTTAGGATCTCTAAAGTCAAATTTCAACTCGCCGTTTACCTCGGCGTAATCCTTAAGTCCGTACATTCCTTTGAAAGTACCTATAACGCTGCCCCAGTTCTCAGCCCAAAGCGTCATCGGAACCGAATCCTGTCCGTCTATAGTCGGATATTTTTCCTTGAACGCTCTTAAGTATTCCATGAGTTCGTCCTGCGTTATATATCTCTCGCCGTTTACTACTTCTTCCGGAGCCACTTCCGCGAGCAGATCTTTTCTGAACATGAATCCCAAAACCGGCTCGTTGTCTATCCCGTACCAGTTAGGCAATCCGTATATATGTCCGTCCTCGCTCTTAGCTCTCTCCAAGTATTCGCCGTACTGCTCCTTGATATTGGGCGCGTACTCGTCTATGAGATCCTCGAGCGGGATAAGAGCCTGCGCCGAAATGAAGTTTTCTATAAGACCCGTGCTTCTTCCTATCAGGATCAAGTCCGGATAGTCGTTTGAAGCGAGCATAAGATTCAGTTTCTCCTGCGCGTCGCCGGACGACTGCGAATACTCGAGCGTAACGCCCGTCTTCTCGGTTATCGCCTGAGATACTCTGTCTTCGCCGAACGATTTGGAAACGTTGGCGTCGTATGCGGTCAGCGTCAGCGTGTCTCCGTCCGCCGTATTAGAACTGCAACCTCCAAGCGCCGTAGCTCCTAAAACTATCGAACAGGTCACCGCCGCTATACTTTTTAGCGCTTTCATCTTCTTTCTGTTTTTAAACACTTTCATTTCCTCCTTTTTATTTATGATTAAAAAAACAGTTTCTAAATTAAATATCTTAACCTTTTACCGCTCCTATCATCATACCTTTTACAAAGTACTTCTGAACAAACGGATAAAGCATTATTATTGGGATAGTCGAGATCATCGTCGCAGCCATACGTATGCTGTCAGAAGACGTCGCCTTGTTCTGTACAGCGCTAGCCGCAACGCTCGACGCCTCTAAGTTAGCCGTTTGATACTGATTTAATATATTCATCATAACGGCTTGCAAAGTCTTTAGGTTCTGACTCGTCGTGTACAGATAAGAGTCGAAGAACGAGTTCCAATGCCCTATCGCTACGAACAACGTTACCGTCGCGATTATCGGCTTGGAAAGCGGAAGCGCTATCCTAAAGAACACTGTCAGATCGTTGGCTCCGTCAATCTTCGCAGACTCCTCAAGCTCCTTCGGCAGTCCGTTTATAAAGCTGTTTATAAGTATCATATTATAAACTCCTACCAAACTCGGGATTATGTATACCCAAAAGCTGTCTATGAGACCAAGCGTTCTGTATACCATGTACGTGGGTATAGTTCCGCCGCCGAAATACATTGTGAACACGAAAATCTTTCTCCAGAACTTATATCCTACCAATTCCTTTTTGCTGAGAACAAACGCCAGCATAGCCGTAAACAGCACCGCTAACGGGGTTCCTATCACAACTCTTGCGACGCTCACGCCTATCGACCTTACAAAATCGTTGTCTTTTAATATCGCCGCGTAGCTGCTTAAAGTAAAGCTTCGCGGAAGAAGACTGATTCCGCCCCTCATACTGTCTATAGGATCGTTTACCGAAACGATAAACACATACCAAAACGGATAAAACGTCACTATGAACAGGCAAATCAGGAATACTACTATTATTGCTTCAAAAATAATATCCGATTTACTTTTTTTCTTCAGATTAAGTAATTTCATCTAATATTCTCCTCCTTCTCAAATATTGCCCGTTACATAATGTAAGCGCTGTCCATCTTTCTCGCTATCGCGTTGACCACTACCAACATAACAAACGATATTACCGATTTGAATAATCCTACCGCCGCGCCGTATGAATACATAGACTGCTGAATACCGTATTTAAACGAGTAAAGGTCGATTACGTTAGCGTAGTCCATGATCAGGTTGTTCTGCATAAGCAACTGCTGCTCGAAGCCCGCGTTGAGTATTCCGCCGACGGCCAGTATCAACATAATTACTATCGTGTTCTTAAGTCCGGGAAGGGTTATGTACCATATTTTAGCAAGTCTTCCCGCGCCGTCGACCGTCGCCGCTTCATATATCTCGGCGTCGATCCCCGACATTGCCGACAAATAGATTATCGAGTTATATCCCATGCCTTTCCAGGTATTCGCTATAGCGATGATCCACCAGAAATACTCGCCCTTCTGGAAAAACAACACCGGTTCGTCGATTATCCCCAGAGCCATAAGCAGCTCGTTCACAACGCCGTCCTGAGAGAGCAGCGTCAAAAAGATGTTCGCAACAACGACCCACGAAATGAAGTAGGGAAGATACGACACCGTCTGCACAGTACGCTTAAAAATCTTTCCGCCTATTTCATTCAGCGCTATCGCGATTATTATCGGAGCGGGTATCGAGAATATTATCGTTAATATACTCGTCGCCAAGGTGTTTCTCATTACCTTGTAAAAGTCTCCGCTCTCAAAGATAAAATACTTTATCCATTGCAGTCCGACAAACTCGCTCGAAAAGAACGATTCAAAAAACGGAGTCCCGTCGGGTACGTAATTTATAAACGACATGTATAAGCCGAACATCGGCAAATAACACATGAACACTACCCAGATCAGAGCCGGAAGAAGCATCAAAAACAGATACTTTTGCTGGCTCAGCCTTGTCCCCAAACTTCTCTTAGGCCCCAAATAAACGTCTTTCTTTTTTCGTCTGCCGAATATTTTTCTCTTGGCGGTCGTTTCCACAGCCGCACCCGACAACTCAACTGACATAATCGATCATCTCCCATACTTTATATTTTTTGTTCAGCTAAAATCACTATTTATCTTTCAATTTTATAGATCGTCGACTCCGACGGCATAAGCCTTACTTTAAACTCGTCCTGCGCCCGAGACGTTTGCCCCGACCACAGATCCTTCACTTCGTATTGAACGCCGGAACTGAGACCCGCTCTTTCAAAATTAACGGTCAGCTCTTTATCTCCCGAATCAAAGTTGAATACGGCGATATAGAAGGCGTCCTCCGTATCTAAAACGTATATATTATCCGCCCACTCGTCGACGTTTCCTTCAACAGGCCTGAACGCCTTTCCAAGCTTAGCGATCTCGTTTATCTCCGCGTTGCTCGTCAGCTTCTTGGTAAGCTCCTTCATAGCCGAACTCTTATACGAGTCGCTGAGCAGCATAACGCTTCCGCATATGACCGCCGAATTATATCTTGTTCTCGCTTCCATCGGCGACGCCGCAAAGCTGATATGGTCCGGATCCACGAATTTATACAGCGTGTCGTCGGCCCACCAACCGTAAGTGAGCGAATTCATCATGTATGCGATCTCGCCTATATTCGCCGCCGTATCGCAGGATATACGTCTCGCGTGCGCGTATTGATACGGGAATAGCGGCGCGATCGAATAGCTCAGGAAGAAGTTGCTCGTATCCACGTACTCCGTAAACATCTCCACCGCCTGATTGTAAGCCTGCATACCGGTCTTAACGTTCGGATCGGCGTGCTCGCCCTCTATAGCGGCGTAGTTTAAGAAGTCTATCTTTATGTACTCAAATCCCAAGTCTACGAACTTACTCATAAAGTAGTCGAGTCTCGCCTTCATAGCGTCGCTCGTGGGATCGAGAGGCAAGCTTCCGCTGTCCTTCGCCATAGCCGCGACTCCGCCGTTGCCGTCTCCGAGCGACGCGTCCAAATACGTATCCTCGTCGTGGCCGGGAACGCCCATCTTCCACGACATATCCGTCGCCCAGAACACGAAGTGCGACCAATATATTCCGGCTTTCTGCCCGTTAACGTGACATTTCTCCACAAACGCCTTAAGCTCGTCGTCCGAGAACGAATCCCAATACGAGTCTAAGTTGATATACGCCACTCCGCTGTCGTCTACGAAACCGTTACCCTCCAGCTCGGTCATAAAGTCGGATACCGCGCAGGACTCTTCATAGTTTACGTTCGAGCCCTGTCCGTACCAGCTGTTATATCCAAACGGCGTTCCGTTCTCCCATTCGAGCATAGGAACGTTGCAGGAATTTGCAGCTCCGTACTCTTCCATGCCGTCGCGCCAATCCTCAAAATATCCTAAGAACATCTTCGGCGATTCTATGCTTGTACCGTCAAGACTTCCGTGGGGCAGATAGTCGTAGGTGTCGGCCGCCGACCAGATCCCGGCGAACGAGCCGAGGAAATTAACTCCGTCCGAAGTAGTATAAGTAGAGTTTCCGGTCTTCCACGTATCGTGATCTATAGAACCCGTCACTACCGAATTTCTCGAAGTATTATCGTACACCGACGTTACCCAGTAGCTCTTATTCTGGCCGCCGAAGGCGTTGCCCTTATATCTTACCCAGTTGTCGTTGTCGTACGGAACGAACAGAGAACGTCCGTCGCTTACCTCGCCGATATCTACCACCTTATCTCCCATAGCGGTTATAGGAGCGAGGAAATTACTCTTCAGTCCCGCTTCGGATCTGACTTCGACCTTAACCAACGCGTACTCCTTGTCGTCGTAGAGATAAAACGTCTGTCTCATCTCGGGTTTTCCGACCGCGTTTGAAATAACTGTGTAAGCGGTCCCGTTTCCAAATCCGTCGGACAGCGCCTGAGTCTCGACTCTGCGCAGCGTATAGTCCGACGACTTTACGACTGTGTTTATGTAACTTTCGTCTTCAAGCTTTACGACCGATTCTATTCCCTCTACTCTGAGTACGCCGTCGTCGTAGAAATCAGCCCTGCCCGTAGCCATATCGTAAACTATCTTCACGTTTGAGTTTTCAAACGTCTTAGTTCCTATCGAGCTGACCGTCTTCGGCGTATCCTCAGTCCTTGTAAGCTGTATCTTATCTATATCCGGAGCCTGAGAATACCTGTTGGTAAATTTGATCGTATGGCTTCCCGCTCCGAGATCGATCTCTGTCGTTACGGTCTCGATATTGTAATCCTCTCCGGTTATCGGACAGTATAGAGTATCCGCTAACCTTCCGTCCACATAGACCTCGAGTCCTCTGTATTCCGCCGCCGAATACCAAATACCCAGCGTATACGTTCCGGCTCCCACGTTCACGTTAAACTCCGCGCTTCCTCCGGGGCCTAAGTTACCTATGCCGTATCCGTTCTCGGCTCTGTATATCCTTCGCTTCGCAGCGCTGCCGCTCAGTTTAGCGACGTCGTCCTCATAAACGTTCTCGACCGCTTCCTTATTAGAAAATACCGTTACGCAATCGATATTTGCAACCTTATCGTTGTCGCTGTATATCTTGACCTTATTATAACCGGCGTTCATTCGGCCTTCGACGTATTCCATACCTTTTGTAGATACTCCGTCGTCGAACGTTCTGTCCGAAGCCTGACTGACGGTTACTTTCTCGCCTCCGTTTATGCTGACATAAAAAGGACTTGAAGTTTGGCTGACGTAGGATACGAGCATTCCGTAAACTCCATCGGTCGGAACATAAACGTCTATAACAACGTTGCCGAGGTCGGTATTGGGTCCGCCTATCTGAGTTACCGCCGCGCCGCCCGACGCCGTATCGCTCGCGGCTATCTGAGCGTATCCTCCGCGCCGTCCCGCTTCCGCTTCATACAGCGCCGACTGAGCCGACATCGTAAGATCGTCTATATCTGATATACCTCCCGAAACGGTTACGCTTAAGCTATTATTTCCTTTAACAAGATTAATTTGTCCGTTCGTATCGTTGCTTCCGGAAGAATACGCTATCTCTGTCTGCTGCGACTCGGCCGATTCGTTTATTATACTGAGCGATCCGCCCGCCGACGCGTTTGATGAAAAACTTAAATCGTACATTCCTGCTACTGAAGTATTGACGTTCATCTTAAACGTCTGTCCCTCAGATAAATTACCTATATCGGCTGAGCCGTCTATGACCTGCGACGAAACGCCTTCGCCGCCCGCAAGACTTGTTATCTTAGCCGCATACTCGGCCGCGTATACCTTTGAATCCGAACCGCTATATAATTTTACCGGCGCGACCTGAACGGTAGTAACAGCCAGCGCCAAAGCCAGCGCCGTTTTAAAAAATTTTTTTAGTCTCATTTTCTCAGCTCCCATATTTTAATTTCACAACACAAATTTTAATTATCAACCCAATTTGTATGTAAGTAACAATTTTAGCTTTGAATCACAAGCACATATTAATATTAATTCACAATTTAAATAAATACAATTATGAAAAATTTTATCCACCATAGAAAATCTTAATCTTAAGCTTGTAACACCGTGAAAATTATGCTATAATATGACATAAGCGCTGTGTAGATTTAATAAATCTATATTATCAAATAATATCGTAACAGTTGATTATAGCTAAAAAACAGGGGTTTTTTATAAGCTTCGCGTTACGATAACTAATATGATAAGGGAGAAAGGATAGGACAATGTTAAAAAAAATCAGCCGGGTATTTTCATTCGGCTCGACGGCGAATTATTACTTGAGAATAGTTATTACATTTTCCTTGGTTATGGTTTTAGCAATAACAATATTTGCAACGACAATAACGATCCTGTTCGCGCATCAGACCGAAGAAATAGTCACGTCTTTAACTTCGCAGTCGCTGCGGCAGATCAATGTATATAACGACGATTATGTTTTGAAAAAGGTAAACGATATATGCGAGAAATATTTATCAGCCGATTCAGAGTACGAAGGAATTTCCGATTTCTTCAACGACTTTCAAAACATAGATAATATAAAGGCGAACGACGTATACAACTCGCTTGTTTCGCTGGTTGAGCAAAACCAATTTTTGGATAATATTATCTTATATAACGGAAAATATGATTCTATTATCTCAACCGACGACGGAGTTATATACAGCGCTTCGGATCCAAGAAACCAGCTTTCGGTGAACAGCTATATTTTTTCATATTTAAATGGAATAACCTCGGATTTCTGGATACCGCTTCAGGATAATATCCTATTTACATCTAAAAACACACTTACATATGTACATTATATTTCTGTTGACGAAACTTATGTGAGCAACAAAAAAACAAGCTGCGCGATTATCAGCGTAGACATCCAATATATGTCGGAATTTATTGAGAACATCAGCCTTCCCGTAGTGCAAGGTTTTTTAATTCTCGACAAAAATAATAAAGGAATACTATATAATGAAGAGCTGAGCAACTTTCAGGATACTATTATTACGAACAATAATCTTATAAATAAAATAAACACAAGGCAGAGCGGCGTTGAAAAAGTACGTATAAACGGGCATACGGCCTGCGTCGTATGGGAAAACTCCCAGTTCAACGACTGGAAATATATCTACACCATCTCTCTGTCCGATATGTATAGAGAGATATTAATAATAACGCTTGCTATCACGTCGATCTCGTTGATAATAATAATTTTGACCTTCCTCTTGATACGGAGATATTCAAAGAAGATCTACGCTCCGGTCGAAAGCATAGTGGAAAAGGCCAAAATAACGCTTGATTCGTCTAAATACTCGGATAACGAGTTCGAGATGCTCAACAATATAATCAACGATTTCTCATCGACAAAGATAGAGTTTACACAAATGACCGATAAATATAATTCGGTTATAGCGGAGCAAATAGCTCAAGACGTTGTGCACGGCTTTAACGAAATGTCCGACGCCGAAACGCTGAGCCAGCTTAAGTTGGTGGGCGTAGACTTTTCAAAGCCCAAATTTACGTTGATCCAGATCGCGCTCAACCCGCTGCTTTTATCATCTTTTACGTTCCAACAGCGTGAGATCATGATATACAGCATTATAGATAAAATCAGTCAGCAGTACGACTGCCTGTATCACAGGTCTTCTTCTGCGATAATCGAGGTGATAATAAACTATGACAACATGAAGGTCAAAGACATAGCCGAGTCGATAAAGCGGCTTATAAATCAAAAATCGATAATGAATATTTTCTATTGCGACGAGGGCTGCGCTCTGTCAGATTTAAACAATCAGCATAAAAAGTCAAAGCTTGTGACAAAATACTCGTATATATACGGGTATGACAACGTGTTTGACTCCAACAAATTACTATTGATAGATAAGGACAATTCAACTGTGGACATACATGATCTTGAAAAAATAGAACAAATGCTGAGAGACGGCAACAGGGAAGGCTTTTATGCAGAGTGTAATATGCTGCTCAACACGGTAAAAAACGAAAATCACTCGTTCGCGTACGCGCAGAACGTTATAATGCTGATTTTCTCGATAATCTGCCGCGTTGCCAGAGAGAAGCATATCCCCATAACCGACAGCAATAACTTTGATAAAATACTTAAAAACAGCTCGTTTGACGATTCGACGATCTATCTCTTTGATATATCGGATATGCTGTTCTCGGACGACAATAAGAGTCATCAGCAAAAACTTATCGACAGCATAACCGATTATCTGGCGCAGAACATCACTCAGGATCTGTCGCTTGTCAACGTAGCTCAACACTTTAATATAAGTTCGGGTTACTTAAGCAAATTCTTTAAAGAAAACACCGGATGTTCTTTCTCGAAATATGTTATCGAGAAGAAATTCGACTACGCGGCCGAAGCTCTGATCTCCGAACCCAAACTCTCCGTTTCGGAAATAGCCGAAACGCTGGGCTACTTTGATTCGGCATATTTTTCGCGGCAGTTTAAAGCGCGTTACGGCGTCACTCCGGTCCAATATCGAAAGAATCATACCAGATATTAAAGTACAATACCAAAAGACGCGGCTCTCATAACGACGCCGCGTCTTTTATATTACGATAAATATTTATTGTTTCAAACTCTCTCTATCTCAATAAAGTTCCGCAACAAATAACTTATCAAACAACTATATCGAAGCTGTCGCACAGCGGTTCAAGTTGGGGCGTCCATATGTAAGCTCTCGCCTCTGAAATATCTTCGGGGATCCCGATCCTAAACGTTACCTCTTCCGAGCCTTCCTTTTCGCTCGGGGTCAGATCGACCGTATACAGATCGTAAAGACTTTCGCCTCTGTAGACCGCGACCATCAATTGGGCCGGCTGAGGATCGCTTGGATGTGTGTAAGTCAAGGCGAACTCGTTTTCCTCTCCCAAAACGATCTCGGAATCGATCTCGATATCATCTATCGACCACTCGGTTATACCCTCCGAATAATCGGCGCTATCGATCCTAAGGTCGTCGAGATACATACACTGCCACCAGCCCGCGTAATAGTTTCCGAATTCGATACTGTCTATAACGCCTATCTCCTGTATCGGTTCTGTTATCTCGCCGACTCCGGCCTTATTGCTTACCGGGATCCAGCCGTCTTCCGACGCGGCGGTTACAAGCTCTCCGTCTACCAAGAGCGCGAATTTATTTTCGCTCATATTGAATCTGAACTCGAAACTATGCCAATCGTTATTGCCTGTTCCCGCGTTTATATCCTTTATCTCGTACGCCGCGTTCTCGGTCCCGTCCGGGTTTAGAGCTATAAGATTTAATTTCCCGTCCTTGACGGATACTTCCGCTACCGACTGTTGATCCTTGCCCTTTATTCTTATATAATGCTCAGGCGGCTCCGTATTCGTATCCAAACCCTGGATCTCAAACTTCGCTTTAAACGAGATCGAAAGATCTTCGCCGAGCTTAGAAACGTCCGAACCGTACGCCTCGACCGCCTCGTCCGCGTCTAATACCAGCCAATTGCTCTTGAACCATGTGTCGCCTGTCGCAAATCTGAGTCCCTTGCTTCCGCTTCCGTTATCGCCGACCCATATGCCGGCCTCGGTCGCCGTAACGGTATCCTCGTCGCTTCCGTCCCAGCTCCAGCCGTTTTCCTTTTGCTTTACTTCCGCCTCCGCCGTGTCTGATTCAAAATCCTCGTAATATATCGTATCCGTCTCGGAAGGCGGCTCGGTCGGCTCCGGCGGCTCCGGGCTCGTTTGCGAATACGGCGTTATCTTCAGATCGTCAAGGAAAATACTCTGATACCAGCCTCCGCCAAGATTGCCGAATTCAATACTGTCTATAACGCCTATCTCCTGTATCGGCTCGGTTATCTCTCCGACCCCGGCCTTATTGCTTACCGGGATCCAGCCGTCCGCGGACGCCGCAACTGAGACCTCTCCGTCCACGGTAAGCTCGAATTTATTCTCGCTCATATCGAACCTAAACCTAAAGCTGTGCCAATCGGTCGTACCCGCTCCGGTATTGACGTCTTTTATCTCATACGAAACGTTTTCCGTACCGTCCGCGTTAAGCGCGATGAGATACAGCTTCCCGTCTTTTACGGATATTTCAGCTATCGACTGCCGGTCCCGGCCCTTTATTCTTACATATTGCTCCGGCGTTCCGCCTCCCGCGTCCTGGATCTCAAACTTCGCGTTGAAAGAAACGCTTATATCTTCTCCGAGTTTTGAAACGTCCGCGCCGTAAGCCTCGAGCGCCGTATCCGCGTCAAGCGTCAGCCAATTCTCTTTATACCACGAATCCCCGGTCGTAAATCTCAGCGATTTGCTTCCGCTTCCGTTATCGCCTACCCACATGCCGGCCTCCGTCGCCGCGACGGCGTCCTCGTCGCTGCCGTCCCAGCTCCAGCCGTTCTGTTTTTGCTTTACTTCGGATTCTATCGTATCGGATTCAAAATCCTCGTAGTATAACGCGTCGTTTTCCGGATCATCTATCGACGGTCTGTCGGGAGTATCTATCCTGAGCAGAACCGAACCCGATCCATCGAGCCTCTCCGATATCGTCCCCGATACGCTCGACGTCTCGCCCGTCCACAGGTCGGTAACCTCGTACGTTTGATCGCCGCTCAGTCCGATACGCTCAAGATCCAGCATCACGGTCTTCGGCATAGGTATAACGGTTCCGAATATATTAAAATAATCCGTGTTAAACATCGCGACGTAAACGCATTTACCCTCGTCGAGAATAAAGACGTCTCCCGCCTCGTCGCCGGTATTTCCCTCGACCGGTCTAAAAGCTTTTCCTTTCCGCGCCAGATCGTTTACGGCCTTGTTCGAGGTAACTTCTTCGGTAACGCTGCACATAGTTTCGTCCGAATACAAATTACTCAGCAGCATAAGCGTTCCGCTTATCGCCGCGGCGGTGTATCTCGTTCTGGAATACGTCAAGTCGTCGCTTAGCACGATGTGATCCGGGTCGGTATACGAATACAGCGTATCGTCCTCCCACCAGCCGTAAGTGAGCGAATTTAGCATATATTCGACGTCGTCTATTCCCTCTCCGACGTCGCACGAGATCCTTCTCGAATGAGCGAAAGAGCTCGGGAACAGAGGCGCTATCGAAAGGCTTATAAAGAAGTTGTCCGTATCCACATAACTCGTAAGATCGCTGAGCGCCTTATTATACGCCTGCATACCCGTCTTGATTTCCGGATCAGCGTGTTCTCCTTCTATCGCCGCATAATTCAAAAAGTCTACCTTTAAGAACTCGAAACCCATATCGACGAACTTCGTCATGAGACTCCTCATTCTCTCCTCCATGACCTCGCTCGTCGGATCGAGCGGATAACTGTCGTTGGTCTTCGCCATAGATACCACGTTGCCGTATTTATCCTCAAGCGCCGCGTCGCGCATCGGTCTGTTCCCGACGCCTGAACCGTAGGACATATCCTTGCTCCATCCTACGAAATGCGACCAGTATATTCCGGCCTTCTGACCGTTGCTATGGCATTTTTGGACAAAAGCTCTAAGCTCGTCGTCCGACATAAAATCCCAGTATGAATCGAGATTTATATACGCTACGCCGTCGTCGCTCTTAAAATCGTCGAGCCCGGCTATAAAATCGGACGCTCTCGCCGACTCGGTAAAGTTCAGGTTCGTTCCCTGCGCGTACCAGCTGTTATATCCGAACGGCGCGCCTCCGTTCCAGTTAAGCTTGGAATTATTGATCTCGTTAGCCTCGCCGTACGCTTCCATTCCGTCGCGCCAATCGTCGAAATATCCGAGCATAAACTTCGGCGATCCAACCTGCGTTCCGTCTATACTGCCGTGCGGAAGATAGTCGTAGGTATACTGCGCCGACCATATGCCGCCGAAGCCGCCGAGGAAATTGATCTTATTATCCGCGCCGCTTACGTTTGTACCGGTCTTGAACGTATCGTGATCGAGGCTTCCGAATACGATCGCGTTCCTGCTGGTATTATCATAAATAGCCGTCGCCCAGTAGCTTGTGTTGTTTCCGTTGATAGAATTCGCGTTGTATCTGACCCAGTTGTCGTTGTCGTACGGCACAAACAGCGTCCGCCCGTCGTCGATGTTTCCTATATTCACAATATCCTCGCCCGCGGCGCTTATAGGAGCCATAAAATTGGTCGAGATAGACGCGTCCGACAACAGCTCGACGTCTATTATCGCGTACGGAAGTCCGTCGTATATGCGGATATTTTGACGCATATCGGGCATATCGCCGTATGCGCAGCCAGTAGATAATATTTTATACAGCGTTCCGGTTCCATAGCCGTCGTTTAACGCTTCGGTCTCATAAGTCCTTGCGCTGTAGTCGGACGATTTGATCGCCGTATCGATCGGCTCGTTTCTGTACTCGTCTACCGTCTCGACCTTGACCGCCGACTCTATGCCGCTTACTCTCAGCGTACCGCCCGAATAAAAATCCGCGGTTCCCGAACTCAGATCGTATTTAACCTCGATATCCCCGTTTCCCATCTCGAGCAAGCCGGTCTCGGTCGAGCCGCTCGGCGGATCGTCGATCTGCTCGGAGCTTGCGACCAACTGTATTTTATCTATATCCGGCGCGTACGAATTTTTGCCTCTAAACGCTATCTTATGCTCGCCGGCCGACAGATCGAGTCCTACCCTCGCCGTTTCGATATTATAATCTTCGCCGGTTATGGGACAGAATACGTCCGTGTAAAATTCGCCGTCGACATAGACGTCTAAGTTTCTGTAATCATAGGCCGAATACCATATAAACAGATCGTATTTTCCGGCTTCGGTATTCACAGTAAACTCCGCCGAACTGTTTTGGTCTATACCTCCTATCGCCCAGCCGTCCTCGGCGCCGTATACGCGTCTTCTCTGCGCCGAACCGCCGAGGCTCGCCGCGTCGTCTTCATATACCCCATACGTTATTTCTTTCTCAGTATTTACTTTTATGCAGTCGACCTTAACGACCGTCTCGGCAGTACTGTAGATCTTTATCGTATTATACCCGCTTCTGAGCCTTAAGTTCATGGTATATACGTTTATATTTGAGCTTGACGACTCGTTATTTATGGTAACAGACGAGCCTTCGTTGAGCATAACGTAAAAATCGCCCGCATTCTGAGCTATATAATACAGCTCTACCTGATACACCGCGTTAGCCGCAGCGTATACGTCCTCGAAAACTACCGCGCCGACGTCGGTATTCGGACCGCCTATGTTTGTAACTACCGCTCCTCCAGAAGCGTTTGAATTCTCTTCAACGACCGCATAGCCGCTCCTATACGCCGCCTCCGCCTCGTACACGGCGTACCCGTCCTCTTCCAGCGAAACGGTTTCCTCTCCCGCTGAAAAAACTACGTAAGGCATGGCCGAGACCGCCATAAGTACGGCTAAGCACATTGAAATCAAACGTTTAAAATTTCTCATGTATTTCACATCCTTATGCAAACGGGCTTGGCTCATATTTAAAGCCAAGCCCGTCCCTTATTTTAAATTAGCGCTTCGATACAATATGATTATTTAAGCGCCATAACCATTGCCACTACCTTTGCAGCCTCCGCGCGAGTCGCGGTATCCTTCGGCGAGAAATTACCTTCATAGCCTTGTATTATTCCGTTCGCCTGCATACACCCCACGCTTTCATACGCGTAATCAGAGATCTGATCGTTATCGTTGAAACTCGGCTCGCCTGTTTGAACGTCGTAACCGACCAGCTTAACGGCTCTGTCGATAATAACCGCCATGTCCTCGCGGGTGATATTATCGTTTACGCCGAACGTACCGTCGCCGTTACCCTGAATTATGCCGAATTTAGTAGCCGACGCGATGTAGACGTAAGACCAATCCGTCTCGCTCAGGTCAGTGTAGCTTACAACTGCGCTGCTATCCCTGATACCAAGCATCTCGACTATCATCTTTACAAACTCGGCTCTTGTTACAGGATCCTCAGGTCTGAAATACTCGTCTTTGCTGACGATTCCTGCGTTATACAACTCGTATACATAGTAATTATACCATGCGTCCGAAGCCACGTCGGCAAATATTACTTCATTCTCAACATTCTGCGGATCCTCGACCGCCGGATTTCCTATCTGGCCCACGCCTGTATCGGAGCCGCTTGTCGAACCGCTCCAAGAACCGCCGTACGAACCGCCGCCTGAGCCGCCGCTCGAACCGCCCGAACCGCCGGACGACGAACCGTATCTACCGGTTATAGTTACTCTAAACGTCTTGGTAGCCGTTACTCCGTCTTCCGTTCTCGCAGTCGCCGTTAATGTGACTACGTAACTGCCATAATCAGGACGGTTGATGGTTCCGTCGGAACTGATGATCGAAGGATTACTCGAACTCCAGGATATATCTATACCGAAATATTCGTCTTCCGTAGGCAAATTCAAATTCGTTACGGAATTACCCGGAGCCGTATCGATACTTATCAGATCGAGCGCCGCCTGCGCCTCGTTGCCCGAACTATACGCTCTCATCGCCTCGACCGCTTCGCCCTTAGCGCCGTACATGTCCGTAGGCGTAGCCACAACTTTGATAAAGCCGTCCAGATCGTCCGCGGTTATTGCGTATTCTCTGCCCGAAGCCCCTTCTATTCTCTGGAACTCGTTATTTATATTATTTGTTCTGTACCACTCAAAAGTAGTTCTGTCGTTATTCTCTCCGTCCGTGAGATCGCTGAACGTATACTCCGCCGTGAGCGTAGAACCTTCTTCGAAATCGCCGCTGATCGTCAAATCAGTTATTACGGGAGCGGTATTATATACGACTTCCGTCTCGGTCTCGGCCGTCGCCTCTTCGCCGTATACGCTTACCGCGCTGATGTCCGCTTTAACGTCCGACGCGTTTGCCGGCACAGTATTTCCCGACATCGGGAGCCACTCCGAGCCGCCGCTCGTTCTATAACTCCAGTTCACGCTTTGAGACGCGAGCTCGTATCCGACGGCGTCTATGTCCGCGGCTACTTCGCTTTGGTTAGCTACCGCCGCGCCCGGGTCGAACGCGTTTACGATCGCCGCGTTTGAAATAGAGAACTTCGCGCTGTCGGCCGTCGGGAACTCATAACTCTTTACGTCGATCCCCGAAAGCATAACTGTGCCCCACCATGCGGCGTTTTCAAAGCCGATCACCAGCGAGCCCACGCCGTCGAAGTCGTTGGCCGCGCCTTGGCCTATAATACCGTTGGTGCTCGCCTGGATCCATTTTCCGTTATCCGGACCTATAGGCTCGCCGTCAATAAACAAGCTATAGTGATTCGATTCTGAATCAAAGTAGAACTCGGCCGTTCTCCAAACGTCTATTACCTCGTCTCTTCCTTTTGCGAGCGAATACGATTTGTTCACGCCGTCGTTCTCGTCAAAGTAAACGAAGAACATCTCGTCGCCTATCAAGGTCAGCGACGCCATAACGTTTCCTGAAGTGTCGCAAACGTTAAAGTAGTAAATCGCTCCGCTCTCCGGGTTCTCATTCTCGCCGCTGACGCCAAACGAGAAGTCGAATTTCAAATATGTCTTAGGTATATTAACGTCGTATCCTTGCCTCGACAGATCTAATGTCAGCGAGGAGCTTCCTCCGGAGTTAAGCGACGCGAATCTTACCGCGCGTTCGCTGTTGAAACTGCCGACGTTTGTCTGACTTCCGGAGCCGGTTATGCTCCAACCGTTTCTCTGGTTATTTATAGAACTCTCCATACCCGAACCGTCGAACGACTCGCTGAACAGATCCGCATACGTAAGCTCGGTAGTATCGACTACCTCTTTCTCAGCGCTGTTCGACGCCGTTACTCCGTCCGTGCTAACGCATGTTACTTCCACCCTGACGTTAGTCGCGTCGTCCGGCAATACGCGGCCCTCAAGCGGGATCCATGTCGCGCCGCCGTCCGTAGAATACGACCACGTTTCAACCGTGCGGTTTGGATTAGCCGTACCGCCGTCGACGTAGATCTTAGCCGTTACGGTATCTCCCGGCGTGACGGTCTCGCTGCCGCCCTCGTCGGTTATCACGATCTCTCTAACTTCAAAGATCTCTTCGATAGGCTCGTAGTCCTCGATCATAATATTATCGATCGTTATACCCTGGTCCCAGCCGGTGTACGAATGTCCAAATATCAAATCTTTCACCGTACCAAGCTCGATCGCGCTCGCCGCGCCTCTGTCTATCGTGCTCGGGATCGGTATCCACTTACCGTGCGGAGTGTCGTTGAATATTTCGCCGTCTAATACTAACATGTAAGCGTTCTTCTCGTGGTTGAAGTATATCTCCGCTTTATGCCATGTCTGAGCCGCCGTACCCGAACCGAGCTCGGCAATGGTATACGTGGTCACCGCCGTCTTCTGCTCGTTAAGCGCGTACATCTTAAGAAATGTTCCGGAGGTCGTGTTCTCCTGATACACATATATTATTCCATTTCCGTCCTCAGTATTGATCCGGAAGTATTGCACGTTCGTTCCGCTTATATCGCTTATTGTAAATCTAAAATCAAACGATAGTTTCTCGTCAGTCGACAGATAGTTCCTGACCTCCGCCTCCGCGGCGTCCTGAGTCGAACCTGATTCCACCTTTTTGACTATACCGTTTTCAAGCATATCGAGCGAAACGCTCATCGTCTTATACCAATCGGACGACGAAAGCCCTAAGCCCGAGCCGCCGCTTCTGCCGGTAGAATTCGTGATATTCACCGACGAACCCTGACCTTGCTCATAGGTATAGCTCCAACCGTTGGTATTATCCTGTACCGATTCATACGCGTTTCCGTCCTCGAAGTCCTCTATGTATTTAACGCTATCCGGCAGCGGCGTAGCCGTCGGCTTCGGCGTAGCGTCCGGATCCTCCGGGAATCCGCCTTCTACGGGTTTGATCGCCAGATTGTCGAGATAGAGACACTGGAACCAACCCGACCAGAAATGACCGAACTCGATACTCTTAAATCTACCGATCGCCTGATGTTCTGACGCCTGAAGTCCGCTTTGGCTTCCGGCCGGCACCCACTCTCCGAAAGGAGTATTGCTAAAGGTCTCGCCGTTTATTCTGAGTCTATAAGAATTAGTCTCAAAATTCAAGTCTATTTCTATATCCTGCGCGTCGACCGTTCTCTGCGAAACGTCTACGTCCTTAATATAATACTGTACGTTCTGAGACATACTCTCGTCCAGCGCGATCAGGTATAACTTTCCGTCAAGCTCCGAAAGCTCCGCGATGACCTGATCGTTTTGCCCCTTCACGCGTATATAGATCTCGTTTCCGCCGGCGCCGTCCGTGCCCTGTATCTCAAACATAGCCCTAAACGACAGCGTCAGGTCGCTCGTCAAAACGTCGTCCGCTTCTTCCTCCGTATTTTCCGGAGACTTAGCCAGATACGCGGCTTTGGGATCGAAAGTCATCCACATATTTCTGTACCAGCTGTCGCCGTTCGAGAACAGCAGCGTATCGGTAAAGCCCTCGCGCTCGTTATCGCTGACGCGTATAAACGGATCCTGCGTAACCTCCGAAGGCTTATCCCAGCCCCAGCCGTTAAGTTTCTGTGTGATTTCGTCCTGGATCGTATCCGATTCAAAATCTTCATAGAAGAAGTATTCGCTTACGTCGGCCGTAGGCTCGGGAACCGCGGTGGGTTCCGCCGTAGGCTCCACAGGTTCGCTCGTCGGTTCCGTAGGCTCGGCGGTCGGTTCCCCGGGAGCGGTCGTCGGTTCTTCCGGCTGAGCCGTCGGCTCGATCGTAGGCGCCGCCGTGGGTATCGCCGGAGCCTGCGTTCCGGAAGTAAATCTTAAGTCGTCAAGATATATGCATTGCCACCAACCCGCGAACCAGTTGCCAAATTCTATGCTGTCTATTACGCCTATCGCGGGTATCTCTTCCGTGATGGCTCCTGTTCCGGCTTTATTGCTTACCGGCGCCCAGCCGTCTTCGGATATCGCCGTCACAAGTTCTCCGTCTATTACGACCGCGAATTTATTCTCGCTCATGTCGAACCTGAACTCAAAACTGTGCCACTCTGTGGTCTGGGAAGTCGTATCGACGTCTTTTATCTCATACGCCACGTTTTCAGTACCGTCGTCATTCAGCGCTATAAGTCTGAGTTTTCCGTCTATTATCGATATCTCCGCTACCGGCTGCTGATACTGACCCTTTATTCTTATGTAATGCTCGGGCAGATTCTGTTCGTCCAGTCCCTGCACCTCGAACTTAGCGTTAAACGAGATTGTCACGTCCTCGCTAAGAGCGGACGGATCCGAACCGTACGCCTCGAGCGCCGCGTCCGCGTCCAATGTGAGCCAGTTCGTCTTGTACCACGAATCTCCGGTCGCGAATCTCAGCGAATCGCTGCCGCCGCCGTTGTCGCCTACCCATATATCGGTAGCGTTACGGATCGTATCGTCTTCGCCGTCCCAGCCCCAACCGTTAAGTTTATCCTTAACGTCGGCTTCTACCGTGTCGGATTCAAAGTCCTCGTAATACAATTCTCCTTCAACCGGCTCCTGCGTGGGCGCCGCCGTCGGTTCCTGCGTCGGCTCCTGAGGCGCCTCGGTCGGCTCTAACGTCGGTTCGGGCTCCGCAGTAGGCTGAGCCGTCGGCTCCTGCGTCGGCTCTAACGTGGGCTCCGCCGTCGGTTCCGATACCGATTCTATCCCGGCCGTGAATTGCAGATCGTCAAGATATATGCACTGCCACCAGCCCGAGAACCAGTTGCCAAATTCTATGCTGTCTATTACGCCTATCTCGGGTATCTCTTCCGTTATGGCTCCTACTCCGGCCATATTGCTTACCGGCGCCCAGCCGTCTTCGGATATCGCCGTCACGAGTTCTCCATCTATTACGACCGCGAATTTGTTCTCGCTCATGTCGAATCTGAACTCAAAACTATGCCACTCGGTGGTCTGAAGTCCCGTGTCTATATCCTTTATCTCATACGCTACGTTCTCAGTTCCATCCTCGTTAAGAGCTATTACTCTAAGCTTTCCGCCTACAACCGATATTTCCGCTACAGGTTGCTGATACTGACCCTTTACTCTTATGTAATGCTCCGGATCAAGTCCTCCGTCGTCCTGTATCTCGAGCTTCGCTCTAAACGAGATCGTCACGTCGTCGCTGAGCGCGGACGGATCCGAGCCGTACGCCTGGAGCGCCGCGTCCGCGTCCACCGTGAGCCAATTCGTCTTGTACCACGAATCTCCGGTCGCGAATCTCAGCGAATCGCTGCCGCCGCCGTTGTCGCCTACCCATATATTAGTAGCGCTGCGGATCGCGTCGTCTTCGCCGTCCCAGCCCCAGCCGCCGAACTTATTTTTGACCTCGCTCTCGGCCGTATCGGACTCAAAGTCCTCATAGTATAGAACTTCGCCCTGGGCCTGTACCGCCGCTTCGTCTTCGTATTCGCTATTATCCGCAAACGCAACCGTTGGCGCTACGGACAACAACATTGCGAATACCAGTAATTTAGCAATCGTCCTTTTAAACATAGATTTCTCCTCCTATTCCGCTATGATTACCGCTATGTCTGAAGCGATCATAACAGTATCGGCATATGTGACGTTCACATCGGACGAGATATCGCCGACGCTTATTACGTCGATCTTTTCGCTCGCTTTATAGTATTTAAATATTACGTTCTCTGTATTTATTCCATATACTACGCTTTCGCCTTCGGAATCCATATAGAATATGTTGCAAAATACTCCCGACTTTTCATTCCATACTCTGTTCGCTTCGGCGTTGGTCACCTTTCCGAGCTTAACAAGGTTGCTTGCGACCGGATTCGACGCGGACGCGATTACTTGATAACTCATAACGTTTCCGGAGGAATCCTTGCTGAATTCTACAATATCGCCGATCTCTAAGTCGGAAAGATCGGTCTTTATAGACCACGTTTTGTTGGCGGTCGCGTCGCTGCGTATAACAACGCTGGTCTGAGAACCCGTCTTGCTTATGTAATCCGCGTAATAACACTTATCACCATTGTCGTCTATACCCTGAGCTATGGGCGAGGTAAGTATTCCTATGTCGTCGGCGCCCTGAGCCGTTCCCGACTCGGTCAGCTTCTCTTTGAGAACTATGAGCTTAGGCGACTGACTGTCCTCTATAAATTCGTAAACCGCCACGTTGTGGGTATCCTTACCGTTCTCAATACGGTATTTTGCCAAATACTCGTCGTCGGTGTAAGAATCTCTCTCGCTGTCGTCGCTTGCCGGAGCGACTATCGTCTTCACAGCCCCGGTAAGAGTTATCGCCGGGTTTTCAATCCCTTCCACAACTAAGCCCGACTGAGTCATAGCTTGAGTATTGTGATCGTAATGCCCGCTCGTATATTCAAACAGCGGGATCATCAGATCCATGGTCTGAACCTTGCCTTCGCTGTTTAAAGATATTTCAACGACTTGATTCTTAAGCTCGGCCAGTTTATTCCCGACCTCGCCGTTATCGTATTTGACCTCGTCGATCAATACGTTGTCCGCAAGATCGAGCTCCGAAACGCTTGCGTTTTGAGCCATCTTATCTCTGACCCAGTAATAATCCTTATTCGTCACAGAACCCAGATCCCCCGCGATAGCCGCTTTGATCTTCCACTGATATCCAAATACTCCGTCGCTCGCGTAATTGATGATATACGCGTATATAGAACTTAAATTACCGTTGTTGCTCGAGTATACCGCTCTTCCGTTCTCGTCGAGATATAAGCTTACAACGTCTCCCGACTGTACGTTTAGGTTTCTGTATTCGCCGTTTTTATCAAGAGCCGCCTCGTATTCAACGCCTAAGATCGTAACGTAAGCTCCGCCTTCTCTTACGACCTCGACGGCGCCGCTGACGACCGACTTGGAGACTATAACGCTTACTATTTTACCGTCCTTGCTCAAAAATACGCTGACGACGTTTCCCGAACCTACCGTAGACGGATCGACTATATTGCCGTCCACGTCTCTAACCGTATACGAGACGGTATCGTCGGTCGAATCTACAAACAAACCGCTGTCCTGCTGTCCGTCGTATCTTTTATAATTTATCGAGTAACCGCCGTTACTTACGCTGTCTACTACGTACGAATCTTTTTCAAATACGAACAGAACGTCTATTCTGTAGTCTCCGTTATTATCGACAAGCGCTACGCTTCCGTTTTTAACGTCGAGATCGTCCGCCGTAAACTCTGAAAGACCCTGATAGTTGTATACGACCGCTAAGTCGGACGAAAAACTCTTTGAATCGGTATTCGCGTCGATATTTACCTCTATCCGATCCGTTCCTATATAGCTTATATCCTCTGCGGAATATTCGTATACGTGATTGTTTTCCATATAGTCGTACATAGCGTAGACGTTTCTCTTAGTCTCGGTCGTATACCAAAACTCAACCGAGTGTCCCAAATAAGGAGAGGCGTCAAACTCCGTGCAATTGTACTTGGTCCCGTCGACGATAACTATATCGTCCTCTTTAGTTCCGGTTCCGTCTATATATGTAACGCCGTCGGAAGTTAAAACTCCGTATCCGTAGGTTATACCCTTACGAGCCATCAAGTCGTTAGCCAAGGTATGATTATCGTTTACATAATAAGTACTGCCCGAAGACGAATACGTCCGCTCCATAACCGAAGCCGTCATTGTCTGGTATACCGAATAAATGAAATCGGTCATCGCGACGTTATCGCCTATCTGCGCTCCCGTCGGAAGCAGTCCCTTTTGACTTGCGACCGTCCAGTAACCGAGCGGATACCCGCCCCTTTCGTTGGCGACGGTCTCATAACCTATCAAACACACGAACGTTTTAGCGAGCTCGGCGTATGTGACCGGATTATCCGGAAGATACGTTCCGTCTTCATTGCCGTTTATCGCGCCCGATAAATACGCTTGATTTATTCCTATATAATATTGATGCTCGGGCGGAACGTCGCTGAATATCTGTCCCATATCGACGACCGCGTTATCCACGTAAAACATCTCGGAAACCACGGCGGCCATAAGGCCTCTCGATACTTCCGCGTCCATATCCAAGTCGCCGCTCAGCACGCCCATAGCGCTAAGTCTATTCCTATAAAGCTCAACATCCTCCGGCGCGGTCGACGCCGCAGACGCAGGTACGGTTATAAACAGAGTCGCAACCAAACTCAAAACCATAGTTAAAGCTACAATCCTTTTCATAACTTTAATCCTCCTCCTGTTTTTCCTGTTTCTATTTCTTTTTGATCTGACCGGCGCCTGACGGTTTCTACTCAAACGCCGCGCTTGGCTAATTAATACTATAAAACAAAATCGCATTATTAGCAATTATGAAAAACTTAATCTAACATAGAAAAACTTACATAATGTCCTTAAAATGTAGGTTTCAGCTATATTTTTTCAGTAATTTTTCACATATCAAAAGCGATTTTCAAGCGTTTCCGCCAAGCCGTTAACGCGAATTTTCTTCTAAATAAATCCCGTTATCCTATTGATTTTTTTGAACGTTTACGCTTGATATACGTCTAAGATCGCGCAATCCATCCCGCTGAGATCTATATTTATATCTCCGTCTAAATCTCCTCTGTCGCCGGTCAGTATATCTCGATATTTATATTTTCCGCCGCCCAGACCAAGCCTTCCCAGACCGATATTAAAATCTTTGGCTTTCTTCTCAAAATTAAATACCGCAAGATATACCCCGCCGACCTTTTCGAGCATAAACTTCTCCGCGGCTCTGTCTCCCACGCCGCTATCCACCGGTATAAACGTCTTATGCAGCGAGGCGATCTTCATCAGCTCGCGGTTTGAATACCACTTCTCCGCCCTTTCGACCGCGGCCTCGTCCGTCGTCTTGTCCGACCATATCAGCATAGTTCCCGATATTACGGATGAGATAAACCTCATCTTTGCTTCAAGCTCGCTCTTGCTCAAACAAACATGATCGGGATCGGTAAATTCATATATCGTACCGTTTTCCCAGAACCCGTACGTCAACGCGTTTAATCCGTATTCGCTGTCTTTAAGCTCTCCGAATACGTCGCAGCATATCCTCCTCGCGTGTCCGTATCCTCCCGGAAACAGGGGCGCTATCGATAAGCTGATAAACATCCCGGCTTTAACGCATAATTTCGATACATAATCCATTATAAAGTTATACGCCTTTATACCAGTTTGGATATCTTTTCGCATATGTTCGCCCTCGACTGCGCCGTGTCCTAAAAAATCTATTTTTGCGTAGCCGAAGCCAAGCTCCGCGGCTATCTCGATATCCTGCCTGATTTTCTCAAGCAATACCGGATGCGTTACGTCGAGGGGATATCCGCCCGCGATCTCATGGAGTATATTCCCATTTTTATCTCGCAACAGCAGGTCGTTCCATGTAATATTTTCATAACCTTCCACTTCGACAAGGTCGCCGAACTCGTTCATAACGGGTCTGTCCATGTTTTCCAGACCGCCCCAGCCCGCGAGCGGAGCGAAATATATTCCGGGAACGTGACCGTTGCTCTTTACTCTCTCCACCGCTTCTTTGAGTTTTTCTCTGCCGAGCTTATTCCAAAACGCGTCGAAGTTTATGTATATCCTTTGCCCCTTCGCCGCGCAGTCGTTCATGAATTTTGCGACCGTATCGCTTGCGTGAACGTATTTATCGAAATCTATCTCCGTCATATACGCCGTCCAGCTGTTCCAGCCGAGTATGAGATTAGAGTCCCATTTCAGTCTCGGTCTCCTGCGTTCGCATATCTCGCCGAATCGGATCAATCCCTTTCTCCAATCAAGACTGTGAATAATGCTTATATACGGCGAGCAAACGCACTCTCCGCTGACGACTCCATGACTTACTCCATAATCCCGGGTGTTCTCGTCGGCGACTCCCGCTATTATCTCCAAACGTCCCGCGCAATTTCCTGCGTTTGAGGACGATTTTATCCCCACTTTCCACAGGTCGTACTCTACGGCTCCGACTACGAGACCCTCTCGGCTTTCCTCGTCGTATACCGCGGTTACGCCGTAGCTCGTTTCGCTCTTGGAATACGGCAGGGATTTAAATCTATCCCACTTATCGTTGTCGAACGGAACGGCTAAAACTCGTATATCCTTTTCCGATTCTTGATCCTGAGAGTTGAACCCGTCGACCGCGAGCTCCTCGGAACAAAGCGGACATATCCGCCCGACTTCTACGTTATCGCCGCAGACCGCAAGTCTTACCTCTATATCCTCGGCGCTCAGCAGAAACCTCCATACGCATTCGATCTCTCCGTCTTTGAGCATGATCTTCACTTCGTCCTTCGGCGCCCCAAAGACCTCTACGATATTCTCAGATATATCCGCTATTGTATATTCGTCGTTCGTATGTTTTTTCCCGGCGCTATCATACCAGTACATCCCGGCGCCGCGAATCTCATAAACTCCGTTCGCTCCCAGATCTACGCTGTTCGTATCGAAATTAATTTTTAAATAACAGTCGTTATAATTAATTTTTTTATTCAACATACCGCAGTCATCCCCCTATCGCTCGTCTTCTTTATATTTTGTTAAAGAGATCCGAATACTAAACCGCATACTTTCTCCCGGCTTCAAAACAGGGACCGCGTTGTTTTTCTCAGCGCAGGAAACGCTGTCATAGTAGCCGTTCGACGGCTCGAGCGCGCAGTTATAATCTCCCCTGAAACCGCCCGAGGTGACCCAAAAGCCGAGATACGGCAGCTTATCGGGATCGAACTCCACCGTAAACTTCGTATTGGCGCTCGGGTATATTATCCCGCACTCGCCGTTCTCGACCTTGCCGACGCAGTAATATTTCTCCGTATCCATGGCCGACGCGGGAAGGACCTTGTTTAGATCAAACCCCTCTTCGCTCCTGGGATAGCTGTGTATATTTCCGGCCTCTCCCAAAAACGCGCTGTCCTGAACGTTCATTACTTTGTCGGTCCCTTTGGGGAACTCTATTATCATATCGTCCATACAGTTTACCAAGCAGTGCATCGTCCAAAAACAGGGAACGCCGATCTTATCCTTATTGGTTATCATATATTCTATCTCGATATCGTTCCCGTTTACGTTGATATTCTTTTCATATTTATAATTAAATACCTTTCCGACGCAAACAAGACGCAGTTCCTCGCCGCAGATCTTATAATCGAATTTCTTTGTCCATATCTCGCCGTGGTCGGGATAATGTATCTTTCGCCCCTCTACGACCTTGCGCTCCGGATCGATATTGGGAAAAGCGTCGTCGAACCCCGACGCGTCGTACGCCGCGAAATCGTCGCCCAGTTCGGGGATCCTATATTCCTCTTCTTTATTCTGGAACAGCAACTCAAAGTTCGTCTCCTTGCTATATATCGAAGCAAATTTCCCGCCGAGCTCCGGCAGGATCGTAACTTTGATTTTATCGTTCTCGATATCTATACTTTCTATTTTTTTAAATATCCCTTTACTAATATTCATAGTAATACCTCTCATACAAACAATCTTTTATCAAATTTTAATAATACGACAAACGCCGCTGCGATCTTACGCCGCAGCGGCCGTATTTACTTTTATTTCAAAAGCTCCAAATGCGTCATGGCTCCCTGATGATAAGGATCCAGTTTGAGCGCTTCTTTCAAATAGTGTTCCGCCTTCTCAGTATCTCCAAGACCGATATAACCGATTCCCATCATGAAATTACAGTGTATCTTGTTCTTCACGTTGAGATCGACGTCGAACACCAGGAAATCCGGAAGCGAGACCGCGAAGTAGTCTATAGACTGTTCGTCGAAGATATGCGCCTCGCCGTAGTCCACCAGCTTGTGGAATCTGGATAACGCTTCGTCCTCTCTGCCGAGTTCGCGCAGCGCCGCGCCTTGATAGAATATCATGTACGGCGGCTGGTCGTTATAGTACATAGCTCCGGTAGGCTCGCTGAGCCCAACGCTCGCCGCCTCGAACGCCTCTTTGGATCTTTCCTCGTCGCCCAAGTTACGGTAAGCTATTCCCAGATAATAGTTTATATTATTCTCCTGCGCTCCGGCCAGCTTACCTTCGCCCACGTTGAGCGGATACGTCTTAGCCGCGGTCAGATATTCTATCGCGGTCTTAGGATCGCTGTCTATCATGCTCTTCGCTATCTCGAGATTAGCGTGTACGTACTGCGTCGGGATCTTGCCCTCTCCGCCTTCCCACGGATGGAAGTCTCTGCCGAGGATAAGCTCCAAAGCTTTCTTATGCTCGCCGAGCAGGTTGTATATCGTTATATATTCTAAGAACAGATCGTCTCTGTCGTTCACCAAGTCGAAGTTCTGATTCATCTTCTCAAGACGTTCCTCGGGGCTTCTGTTTAGCTTCTTATAGAGCTGATCGAGCTCGTAGAACACTCTCGAATCGCTCTTGTTAAGCTCAAACGCCTCTTCAAGCAATTTAAGTCCTCTCTCGCAGTCGTTTCTCTTATTGACGTACGCCAGCGCGAGATTCCTTTTCGCCGTCGGGAATTTTCCGTCGAGTTCTATCGACTTCTCCCATACGGCTATCGCGTCCTCGTAACGCTTCTTGTCGTATAAGAGATCGCCTATATAATAGAGCGCCTTTGCGTCGGCCGGGTTGTTCTTAATGGCGAACTTCAGTATGCTGTAATCGTGGATCGTATTCGGGAAACAATAATCCGAATTCGCGGCCGCAGCCTTAGCCAGCGTATCCATATAATTCTCCGAAAGTCTGTATTCGCAGAACGCGAGGTAGTAGTACATCATCGGATACTGCGTAAATTCGAGGCCTTTTCTGAGTATCTTCGCCGCTTCGGCGTAATTTCCGTAGCTCATATAATCGATAGCCGCGGCTATGTAGTTCTTCTGATCTCCTCTGAGCAGACGCACAAACTCGTCGTACGCCGCCTTCGCTTTCTCCGTATCGCCAAGAGTCTCGTAGATCCTGCTAAGCTCGTTTCTGGAAACCGGCTCCATTCTGTCGAACGCCGCAGTCTCCAAGGTAAATCTTTCCGCTTCCTCGAGCCTGCCCAAGTCTCTTAAGATATTGGATTTCAGATTTCTCGCCTTATAGTTCCTATACTGCGCGTAGAGAGAATGTTCAACATGTTCGAGCGCCTCGTTCATATCGTTCCTGCGGTAATCTATTCTCGCGACGTCGAAGTATCCCGCCGCCTGCCAAGCCGACGACCAGGTCGATTTAAAGAACGCGTCGTACGCCTCGTCCGTCTTGCCCTGGAAGAAGAGCGCCTTGCCGAGATTATAATACGGCTCGCCGTCGTAGGGGTTCGGACTGTGTCTTGTCGCGGTCTTTATCGCCTTTCTGAAATGTTCCTCAGCCTTCTTGAACTCGCCGCGTCTGAATATCAGGTTGCCGTACGCGTTATTAAGACGGATATCCTCAGGATCGCGCTTTAGTCCCTCGAGATAATACGGATCGGGTTCGTACGTGGCGTGTCTGTACTGTTCTAAGTGCATTCCGGCCAAATACAAAGCCTCCGTATTTTTAAGCGTCTCGGGCGCGCCTATCGCTTTCGCGGGATCCGGTATATCCTCTATATGCGGAGCCGCCGGAGTGTAGTCGAGCAAAAGACGTCCGTCGTCTCTATACGCGCTGAGCGTCAGTTCGTAATCCCTGCAGTCTATTTGGACTTCCGCTTTATAAATATTTACGGGAGATATATCCGCGCTTTCTTCTAAGTATACCTTATCGCCGTTTGCGAGCTTGATCTTTACGCCGCTCATCTCATGAGTCGAATATACGGTTATGTACGCCGTGTTATTTTCAACTTCCAAACCCATAACTATATCCGTGCTTGCGTTCTTGACCTGCCCTACTTCTTTATACGGCATAAAGTACTGCGTAAACGTCTTCTCCTCGTACGGCTGAAGCCAGGTGAAGTCCGGCTGGTTATCGGTATAAACGCCTGTCATCAGCTCGATGTACGGGCCGTCCTCGTCGGTGAGGTTTCTGTCCCACGCTTTTCCGAAATCGCCGCAGCCCCAAGTCCACTGCTTTTTACCGGGCGATACGTGATGATCCGCTATATGCAGGATACCCGCTTTCTTTCTGTAATCGTATCCTCCTACGAAATTATAGTCGGAACGATAAGCCATGTACGAGGTGGGAACGGGAATATTTTTGTATCTCGAAATGTCCACGCCTCTCGAGTAGTCCTGCTTATAGTATACTCCCGTCGCGATCGGGAATTTGGATACGTCTCTCTTGCCGTGGTCGAATACGGCGTTAACGTCCGGCGGGAAGATCGACTGCGTCTGATCGTGCACCTCGACCGCCGGATTCGCCCACCAGAGGAACGTCTGCGGCTCGCCGGTCCTGTTATAAAGCTGCGCGCTTATTTTAAGATACGACTTATCGGGATACAGCGTAAAGCCGGTCGTCGCTTTCGTGCCGTACATGCTGTCTATCTCGCCGACCCAGACGGTTTTGCTTCCGTCCTCGTTTTCCTTTAAGCTGTACTCGACGTCTCCGAACGTATTAGGTCTGTGGTGCTGCGGCCAGTTGAACTCGATGCCGCCGGATATCCACGGTCCGGCAAGTCCGACGAGCGCGGGCTTGATAACATGGTTGTAGTACACAAAATCATAATTATTGGTCTTATCAAGCGCCCTGTATATCCTGCCGCCTATCTCGGGCATGATCTGGATCTGGATATAATCGTTTTCCAGAAATATAATGTTATATTCTTTATCCGCTTTCTCGTTGTAGATCTTGTCGATCACCGGATTAGGATAAACGCGTCCGGAACTTCCCTGATAGACCCTCTTCTCCAAAAACATTGGGTTAACGTTTTTCTTTCCGACTTCGTACGTGGGGATCGATACCTTTTCTTCCCACATTTTCACTGCGTTATTTTTCATTTCATCAGCTCCCAATTCATAATGATCTGCGCGGCTTAGAGCCGTCTCTTTCTTTTACCTGTATGATACCGCGTAAAACCCGTTTTTGCAATTTACAATACTATACCTTTGATGGACAAAATTATTGACTGTTCTTATTTAAAGCGCTATAATCGCAGTATGGATAATTTAAATAAAGCGGATGGGTTTAGATCCCAGAGAATCATTATTTTACCGGAGGATATCCTAAACGGACTGAAAGAAGATCCGCTCGCGTCGAGCGCGTATATTTCGGATATAGGATATTTTCCAAATGCACAATATCATTACAGGGAAAGGCGAAACGGCTGCGACGCGTACATCCTTATTTACTGCGGCGGCGGCGAGGGGTGGTATTCGATAAACGGAGGTGAAAAACATCGGGTCAAAAAAGGCGAATTGATAATAATACCCCCAAACGTCCCGCACGTATACAGTTCGTCAAAAGAAAAGCCGTGGAGCATTTACTGGCTCCATATGAACGGTGCGAACGTACAAGATTGTTTTAAGGACATAGACGTAAATTCTCCGGTCTCGCTTACGATAGATATGCAGGCCAAATTTATCGAATTGTTCGAGGACGTGTACTCCGTCTTTGAAAAGGGCTGCGGCGGAAGCAGTCTGGTCTACGCGTCCAAAGTCGCCGAGCATCTGGCCGGAGTCGTATACTTCTCAGCCAATACGGACGATTCGGTAAGAGCCTCAAAGGCCGAGCGGGCGATCGGCGCCGCGATAAGCTTTATGAACAAAAACATAACTAAAGCCATAACGATCGAAGATATATGCGAAGTAACCAATTTTTCCGCGCCGCATATAATAAGCCTGTTTAAAAAAGCTACCGGATATTCGCCTATCAACTATTTTTTAAGACTTAAAATACAAAACTGCTGTAAATACTTAGACCTTACCGACTACAGTATCAAGGAGATCGCGTATAAATTCGGATTTAACGATCCGTATTATTTTTCAAGATTATTTAAAAAAATAATGGGAACGCCGCCGCTCGACTACAGAAAAAGAGAAAAGGGATGATTTAATTTCCGCCCGCCGCGGCAGGCGATCTGAAAGTTCCCTAAAAAAAGGACGTCTCCGCTTAGCGCGGCGCGCCCGCGACGCCTGCGAGCAACGACGAACTTAAAACGGGACCGCTTATCCGGCGGCCCCGTTTCTTTAATTTAGGAAGAAATCTATTTTTAAAATTTTTTAACTATTTAGTCGTATACTCAGTAGCAAAGGTATATGAAGGCAAACCTGTGCTGTCCGTGAGGTTCGGCGACTCGGGATACGCGCCAAACGCATATCTTGCTTTGACCGGAGCGCCGACCTCGTCGGCGCTGAGTATAACTTTATTGCCCTGTATTTCGGCCGTAGCCGTATAATATACGCCGTCTTCCCCGGCTATCTCAAATCCGTTTAATATATTAGGATCCAAGACCATCGTATTTACCAGTATCTGGGTCTGGTAATCCGCGTATTGCTCAAGAGGCATAATCTGCAGATCGCCCGTGCAGTCGAACGTAAGTTCTATCGTACTTCCGTTTGCCGCCATGGACTGATACAGCGGACCTCTCGCGTAATCCACGCCGCCGTATATGTCGGACTTCGCATACTGAACGAATCTCTCCGCGATTATCGCTTTGCCGTAAGGATGTATATCGTTACGTGCGTTGCCGGAGCCCTGATTATAGCTTCCGACCTCGTCGAGGGTTGAGACTATTCCTACGTTATCCTGGTTAGCTACTTTATCCAAAGTCCAAACCTGAGCCGCTCTTATGTTCTCAAAGTTCTGGTTGCCGTATCTTGCAAGCTGAGCGTACCAGAACGGAAGGTCCTCGTCTCCGAACAATTCTCTGTAACCGTCGATCAATCCGGCCATTCTGTCGCTGTATTCGCTCGCAGGCATATACTCGTTAGCCTCGCCCTGATAGAAGAGGACTCCGGATATCGCGAAGTTTCTGCAAGGATATATCCTGTTGTTAAACAGATTTCCGCCAACTTCCCATCTGTCTATAGCGGTACCGCCGACGGCCGTGGATATGAGTCCTATCGGACGACCGGTTTCTTCATTGAGCTGCTGCGCGAAGTAGTAGCCTATCTGAGAAGCGTTTCGAGCTACCGAGAACGTCATCTCTTTCCATACCGTACCGTCTACGTCCGGAACGTTCTCGGACGGTTCCTCGGATCCGTTCGTACCCCTCGATAAAAGATCTATCGTCCTGATATTAGGATTCTCGGCTCTGTCGGGGTTGTTGTTTAAGTCCTCGTTCGTATCGGCGAGACCGCTCATCCAATATTCCATATTAGACTGTCCGCCAAGAATGTATACGTCGCCCATGATGATGTTTCCGTACGTCTTGACTTCCTCGCCGCATATAACGGTCATCGTATAATTTCCGCCCGCTTCCTGAGCCGCGAGTTCGACCTGCCACGTTCCGTCCTCTTCGGCTGTAGCGGTCGAGCTTACGCTCGTACCGCTTGCCTGATCTTTAAGCTCTACCGTTATCTCGTCACCGGCGACCGCGCTTCCCCAAACGTTTATGGGTTCGTCCGCCTGGAACATCATATTCTCAGAAAATACGTTCGGCAGATTAAACGCGCTCTCAACAGTCTTCTCGGTTACAAATTCTTTACCTATCGGCTGCATATTATCCGTCCATACGAAGGCTTTGAGCTTATAGTCGCCGCCCTTTCTCGGAACGTCTAACTGAACCGCCGTTTCAAATATGCCTCTGTCGTCGAACGTAACGTCCGTAATGTTCTCTGAATCGATCAAGACGTCGCTTTCGTCGTAGAGACCTACGAATATCTGACCGTCTTCATCGCCGTTCGCATTGTAGACGTTTACATATACGTCGTTCTCCTGACCGAACAGCAATTCTCCCGATCTTGTATCGAGCGAATTGATCGTCCATCTGTCGGCTTCGCCCGCGTTGTACGTACCTAACTTCAAGTTATCAATATATAGGTTCGCGCCCGATCCCGACCATTTATGTCCAACGGCTATATCGGTAACGCTTCCGATCGTTATCTCGTTAGTATCGTTGAGGTCTATAGCCTCCGCCGCCGGTCTGAACCAGATATCTCCGTCGTCGGACAGTATGAACGCGTCGTTTACTTTGACCGCGTATTGGTTCGCCGTCGTATCTACGTAGAACTTGAAGTTAAACCACTTGCCATACGTGTTCTCCATGCCTCTCGCTATGGAATAAGCCTTAGCGTAATCGCCGTAATCGCCCATTCCCACAAGCTCAAGACTGCTTCCGTTAAGTCTTACGGCCGCGAATCTCTGCGAACCGCTCTTGAGCGCTACGTACATCTTGTTGTTTCCGTCATAGTACGAAGGAGCGTCGAACATTACGTCGAATTCAACGTATCCCTGACCGCTCAGCGGCTCGTATGCGTTAGACTCGTCGTCTAATTTAACGCCAAGCTCTGACGTATTCCACCAATCAGTCGAATTAAATTTCAAGCTGTCGGTATATTCGCCTTTATCTTCGATCCCTATTGAATACGCGCTTCCGCTGCTATACCAGCCTTCGCCGCCGCCGCTGATAACGTCGGCAAGTCCGTCTCTTGAGAAGTCTTCGGTAGTCGTTACGTTCTCTATCAAGTAATCCGCCGGTTTAACGTCTACGTCGAATATCTTGACAAACTCAACGCCCTGATTCTCGGCCGATTTCGGCGTGATCTTGACCGCTATCTGTTTGCCTGCAGCCATACCTGTCGCGTCGAACGTTATACCGGTCTCTTCGCTTGCGGTTCCGCTCGCTATAGGATTCTCAAGCGCGGAGCCGTTGTCTATGACATAAGCTTCCCAAGCCGTTCCTTCTTCGGCCTCGCCCAGCAGCGATCCGTAATTATACGATATTACCGCCGGCTGTCCGTTTGCTATAACGCTCGATTCAAGATTGATATCGTATACGTAAGGAGCGATACTGCTTTCCGTATTCGCCGTAGTCTGCCACATCGTGTTGCCGCCGAACGAAAGTTCGTTGCCTGTTTCAGCGTTAACGAACGAATAATATGTAACTCCGTTCCGTCTCGCGCTTTCAATATTCCATTTTTCAGCGCCCGCGCCCGGCTCCGCCAAAGCCGCGGTTCCGTCTTGATCTACGATCACGCCGCCGTTCCTTACGCTTGAGATCGAATACGTGCCGTCCGAGTTAACGCTTACGTTCCACATCTGCTGCACGTCTGTAAGAGCGTCCCACATAACAAGCCTTGTTCCGGCCGCCGCCGGAGCAGTCGATTCGATCGTCATATACTTTGTAGTATTATTAAGACGGAACTTTGTAAGTCCGTTACCGTCGTCCTCTACATACCAAATAAAATGTTCGGATATCTGGTAGTCGTCCGCCTGATACAGACCAAGCGACCAGCCGTTTCCAACCGGAGGTCCTCCGTTAGCCTGCATGTACAGACCTTTGGTCTTGCTCATGAGCATATAAGCCGACGCGTCTCCGCTGTACGGCGCAAGCTCGAAGAGCTGATTCTCGTTATATACGTCTACCGGAGCCATAACGGCCTGATCGCCGTCGTTGATCGTTACGGCCATTCCGCTGTAAGCGCTGATAAGTCTGAAGTATCTATCGTCGTCGTAATCTACTATCCACTTCTGCGTAGCGCCGCCCGTAAGCTGCGACGTCTCATAGAGTCCGCTCTCGTTTGCGTCAAGAGTAGCTCCCGTATTCATATTCGTAAACTTATACGTGCCCGGGTTGAACGCAGTTCCGCCCTCGTTGAGGACTATGAAGCCGTCTAATTGCACCCAGCTCCAACCGGCGCCGCCTGTTCCCGTATTTGTAATCTTTAACGTATGAGTTCCGTTAGGCAATGCCGGCGATTGCCATATGTTTGAATTTCCGGCGCCATAGCCCAAACTTGAATCGCCTGTGCTTACAGTACCCATATCTACGCCGTCGAGTTCAAGCCCTATATCGCCGTTAACGTTATTAAGCTCTGACAGTATCTCTATACCCGTGCCGTTAAATTCTACGGTCATACTGTCTCCAGCCGTTACGCTTAATCTAACGTCTCCCATATAATCGTTATAAGCGTAACCGTTTCCGTCTACCTCTCTGCCCGGATATCTCTGCCAACCGCCTTCATACGTAATTATCGGATTATCGTCGTTTACATATGTAAAATATTGACCTTTTACGGCAAACGCGTCGAACTCTAAATAGGTATCGTTATCTCTCTTTTCGATTTTTATAGTATGCTGTCCGTATGGAAGCTCTTCGCTCGAAAATACCACGCTCTGTCCTGTATATGAATCCTCTATAGAATCGTATACGCCTTTCGAGTCTCCGTCAATATACACTTCAAACGTGCCTTTACCTATGTCCGTTTCGGCAAGCATATCTATGCCTGTTCCGGTAAACGTGTACTCAATCGTAGAACCGGCTGTAAGAGCGAAATGAATATCGTCGTTATAATCATTCTTATCGGCTCCTCTCGCACCGTTTGGACTAAATCCATTATACTGGATCCTCGAGTCGTTATCGTTTATGATCCTACCGGTCGTCAAAGGACTTCCGTTCTTTTTAAGTAGTACGTATTCGGCTCCCGCCTCTGTGTCGAAGGTTATGAGAGTCGAGGTCTCCGTAACCGTTACGGGCGTGAGCTCCTCGCCGTCCAGCTTAAATACGCCTACGTCCTGCCAGTTTGCAGCCGCGTTCTTATAAATGTTAACCGTGTTGCCCGCTTTAGAGAGAATCTTAGCCGATTTCAATGTATAATCGTCCCAGCTGAAGTCCACTTCAAACGCGCCCGGTCCTGTCATACCCTCTATATCTCCTTCAGCCCACTGTCTCGGAAGAGCCGGTAAGAATTCGATCCTGTCCGAATGAGTCTGAAGCAGCATATCCGCGGTCGCCTCGCCGACGCCGAACGTACCGTCTATAACGTATACGTCGGTCGGAGCCAAAGCTATACCCTCGGGGGATATGCTCAAAAGGTTAGGCCATGTAAACGTGTCGCCTTGTAACTTGAGGTATTCGTAAGCCTTTTCGCCGTCCTTTAATCTTGCGTACATACCCTGAGCGTTGACCGCCGTCCACTCCGTGTGCTCAAAATCGCTGCGGTCGAAACGTCTCTGCATAGATATCAAAGCCGCGTGCGCGAGTTCGGGAGTCTTATCCGGCGTAATGTCGTCGTACGGGAACAAACCAAGCAAATGCGAGGTATGTCTGTGGTTCGTGTTTCCGTCGTCGGACGGGTTGAACGGCCACTCCGCTAAGTTGCCGGTCGACTGGATCTTGTACGGGTAAATACCCGCTTTCTTCTCAGCTACCGCGTTATAGTATGCGTCGTGCTCCATATCGAGTATGTCGTAGCATCTGAGTACCTGCTCGAATATATCGTTGATTATTGTGATCTCCATCGTGGACATCATTTCGATATTACCATGCTCCGGCGAGCTGCTCGGGGCGGTTACCCAGTAAGTATTGCCGTCGTCGTCGGTATACTGGATCATGTAATTCAGATAGAAGTCCGCCGTGTCTTTGAGTATCTGGAAACCGGTATCGCGCAGGAAATCAATATCCCATGTCGCGTCAAAGTAATTCATAACTTCCTGAACGAGCCAAGCTCCGCAGGTCGTATTACCATGCCATGCGCCGACTTCGCCCGTGTTTCCTGTATAACCGAAACCGTTTGTCGTTATAGACGATACCCAGCCGGTCCCTATGCCTATCTCTTCGTCGCCGGTCGTCGCGTACTGTTTAGCCGCGGTTATTTTACCGTTTGGTATAAGGATATTCTTTAAGAAATTGAATATCGGGATCTCGCTTTCAGTGAGGTTAGCCGAGGTGGACATCCACTGATTCATCTCTATATTGATATCGAGGTGATAGTCGTTCGTCCACGCCATGTTTGCCGCCACGTTGTCGTTCCACATACCCTGCAGATTCATCGGCAGCGGCGAGTTCTCTCTTGAACCCGCTATCATCAGATAACGCGCGTACTGATACCAAAGCGACATAAAGCTTCCGTCTATCTCCGCGCCGTTTCTGATTTTTTCAAATCTAACGTCGGTCGGATCCTGAGAAAGCAGTTCGTCGTCCGGACCTATCTCGACCTTCATTCTGTCAAAGAAAGGCTGTACGTCGTTTATATGCTCGCTCTTGAGCTCGTCGTACGATCTTGCGGCCGCCGCGTCAAGCTGCGACTTGCAATTTTCTTTGGTGTTTTGTACAAAGTTCTCTCCCGCGGTAAAGTCCGTGCCGATAGAGAGTATCAATACGACTTCGTCCGCGCCGTCTACGTGCAGACCGTTTTCGTCGTATGCAACCGAGCCGCCCGTATTTATAGCTTTCAAATATCCGAACGTCTTAACCCCGTTCGTTACGTTAGAATTATTATGTACCGCGCCGTCCCATTCAAGATAATCGGCGCCCGCGATAACCGTACCGGTTCCGCCGTTGATCTCCTCGGTCTCGAAGTTTACGTCAAACGTAATCGAACCCGCGTCGTCGGCCGAATATTTCATTACGAGGACCTGAGCGGGATTGCTCAGAAAAGCTTCTCTCGAATAGCTCGTTCCGTCCATATCATAGTTTACCGTAGATACGGCGGTCCTCAGATCGAGCGCTCTCTTATAGTTCTGTATCTCGTCGCCCGATACTTCGTGGTTAAAGCTCAGTTTTCCAAACGGTCTGTTCGTTCCGAACATACTGTTCGATTCGCCGCCCCACATGCTTAAGTACGACTGAAGCAAATTATAATCCGGGCTGTCTTTCATAAGCTCGTCCTGGATCATCTGTATAAGCGCCTGGCCGTCGGAGCCCGTGTTGTCCGCGTCGAGGCCCTCCGCCTCCGCTCCGGACCAAGCCGTTACTTCGCTGAGCGAGACGGTATCCGTCGATACGTCGCCCCAGATCATAGCTCCGATCCTGCCGTTACCTAAAGGAAGGGATTCGGACCATGACTGAGCCGGCATTCTATACCACATCGTCATCGGTTCCGTAGGAGCTTCAGCAGCGCCCGTGAAAGTCAGCATATTCCATGTGGAAATAGAAAGCGTATCCAAGATTATTCCTCCATACCAGTTAGAACCTATGTTATTGATCTTTATGCTACCAAGCGACAGAGAAGAACTCTGATTCGCAGGACCGACGTCTCCGCTCGTACTCGCCGGTATCCATTCGCCGTGCGAACCTATACTTAAAACGTCGCCGTTATGATTTACTTGATAAGTATTCGTCTCAGGATCTAAATAAATCGTCAAAGTCTTTATAAGCTTGAAGATATTATCGCGGCCTTTCGCGAGTTCATACCTTATATTCTGATCCTTAGAATCGTTCAAAGCTATGAGGTTTAAAGTGATATCGTCCGCTCCATTATCTCTTGTATAAACCTCTAAAGCCATGAAAGTGTTTCCCGACTTATCCTGAAACTCCAGCCTGTTCTGGCTGCCGTTCCAAAATCCGCCGAAGTCGGCGTCCATACCATACTGTAACGATACGGCCGTTCTGCCGGAAGTCGCCTCGTCGAACGTAGCCGCGTCTATTTCTTTCGAGGCCGCGTTCTCGGCCAAGTCGAGCGTTAAGCTGGTGTTTGCTCCCCAGTCAACGCTTGAAAAACGTACCGCGTTACTTCCCGTGTTGAATCCGGTTCCCGTGTCTATCGCCCACTTTTCTCCTTCGATCGTCCAACCGTTTTGCTGATTTTGCATTATTGTTTTTATGTCCGGGTCTTCAAAATTCTCAGAATAAATAGCGGGGTTCGTGGATAATATGTATTCGTCCCCGTCTTCCTGAGCCGAAGCCTTGTCCATACCGTATACCGCGGGCATAACCGAGCCCAAGACCGATATGGCGGTTAAACATGAAAACAATTTAACCAACAACCTTTTACTCATTTACTAAACCCTCCAATCATGTTTTGGTTTAAAATTTTACAAATCCAATATAGCGCCGTTTTTTCAAATTGCAAAGATTGAAAAAAATAATCTTTTATAGAAAATTTTAATTTTTCAGTTGTCTGCATGGTATTTTTGTCCTTATATTACATTTTTCTCAATTTCATATTTGTTTTGTAACGATTTTTATCTATATTTTTTATTTGATTTTTAACTATGCTATATTTTTAGCCGATTCGCTATAAATCGGCGGTAAAATAAGAAGTAGAGCTCTCTTAAATTTATCGAATTAATATTTTATCGAGCCGAGATTTTAAATAAATTTAGTATTTAAAATTTTCCGCTAAAGGTCGCGAGACGCTTACCAGAGTTATGTAAACCTATAAACCTTTACGCGTGTGTATTTCTAAAATATTGAATTAAAACAAATAAAAGGCAAAAGAGAGCTTAGGCGTTCTCTTTTGCCAAATGATAAATTTTATAAACTTGGATTTAACTTTCTCTATAAACAGATCCCGTACTTTTGCTTTACCCTTACGATCTTCTTAAGCATGGGCTTGGCCAGTATCAAAAGGAAAACGAAGGTCGAGACCGCGTGGATCGCGTCCATCGGAAATCCCGAGATATAATACGCGGCCAGACTGCCGAGATTCACGCTCTGTCTGCTCATTATCAGGGACGCGGGATTCATTATCCCACCGTATATAAAGAGGGTGAGCGCCGCTCCGAGCAGAGCCAGCGGCCAGCTCGGTTTGCTAAGGTCGAGCCGCTTCGAAAACAGACCGGCTATAAGGCCTATGAGTCCGCAGGCCAACATTTGCCACGGGGTCCACGGTCCCTGTCCGATAAACATATTCGACGCGAACGCTGAGACCGCGCCTATCAAAAATCCGTGCTGACAGCCGAGCGCGACCCCCGATATAATGATCACGGCCAGCATCGGCTTGACCTGCGGCGTCATATAAAACGCTATCCGTCCGAACACCGCGAACGCGCACATTACCGCCATCACGACCAGCTCCCGCGCCCTCGGCTTGCGTCCCTCGAAGAGGATCGCGAACGGGATTATCGCCAGCGCTATTATTATCATACTTATTATATAGTAGTTTCTGTCCTCCATAAACGCTACGCCTATGAATATAAAGACCGGTATAAGCAGAAACGACAGTACGGCCGCGGCCATAGAAAGCCGCCCCGCGCGGACGCTTACCGCGCCGCTCTCTCCGACCAAGGTCATACCCTTAAGCGGTCCCGCTCCCGCGTCCGGTTCTATCTTATTTAAGTCCGGCTCGGAGCCGCCCCTCTTCTTATCCCGGGCGCCGCCTTTAGAGCTATTCGCGCCGCCTTTAACGTTTTTTTCGCTGACGCTTGAGCCGCTTGCGCGCCCGTCCAAGTTTTGCGAGCCGCCTTCGACGCCTTTCGCTGCGCCCGAACTTTTGTTCTTTTTAACTGGTCTAAAATGTCTGCCGCCGAGCGCGTATATCGCCTCGTCCGTCGTGACCGCCTCGGGGATTATATTACGGCAGACCCTGTTCGCCGCGGTCGTGTAGAAACTGTTATCCGAAAAGAACTTCCTCGGCTCGTCCATCGATATTATCTCGCCGTCGAATAAAAACGCGCAATTATCCGAATATTCGGCGCAGAACTCTATGTCGTGCGCTACCATAATGATAGAGATCCCGCTGCGGCGCAGGTTGTTGAGTATCCCGGCGAGCTTTCTTTTAAAGTGCGTATCCAGGCCCTTTGTAGGTTCGTCGAGCAGTAGTATCGCCGGCTTTCTGAGCAGGACCTTGGCGAGCGCCGCCCTCTGCTGTTCTCCGCCCGAGAGGTCGTACGGGTGCATATTCAAAAGTTCGGAAAGATCGCAGAGTTTTATAACATTTCTCAGGAAATTCTCGTCGCCGCCGCTTAGGCCGCAGCGCAGATCGTCCAAAACCGTCTCCTTTTCAAACACCGTCTGAGGATCCTGAGGGAGCATGCAGACTTTGTTGCCGTAGGTCTCCACCTTGCCGCGGTAGTTGGCGTTCACGCCGCTTAAGACCGACAAAAACGTGGACTTACCGACGCCGGTAGCTCCGACCACGGACAGCCATTCGCCCTTGTGCAAGGTAAGAGAGACGCTCTTTAATATATCGTTTTCGCGCTTGCCGTATCTGAACCATATCCCCTTGGCGTTTAGGACTACTGTATCCGGGTCGTACAGGACGGGTCTGTCCGGAAGCTCTCTTATCTCCCTGTCCCGGGTAAACTCTCCGATCCAGTCCCTGCCCTCGCGCACGGTCAGCGGGCAATTCTCGCCGTCTTCCACGCTCGCGTAGATCCGAGCGGGGGACGGCATAGCCAGAAACATATCGGATCCGCTGTTTTTAAGCCGCGTTACCGTCCTCGCCGGCGCGTCGTCCGATACGATCCGTCCGTCCTCCATAACTATCACTCTGTCCGAAACCGGGATAACGTCCTCCAAATTATGCGCCGAGAGCAGGACCGTGGTGCCCAGCTCGCAGTTTATCCTGCAAAGCATCTGAAGAAAATCGCTCGCGGCGATCGGATCGAGCTGGGCTGTAGGCTCGTCCAGTATCAAGATCTTAGGCTGCATTACCATGACCGAGGCGAGGCTCAGCAGCTGACGCTGACCGCCCGAGAGGGTGTTGGTCTCGCGGTAGAACCAGGACTGAAGTCCGAAGAAGCTGGCCATCTCCGACACCCTGCGTCTTATCTCGTCCGAACCGTAGCCCAGGCTCTCCAGCCCGAACGCCAGCTCGTGCCAGACCTTATCCGTAACTATCTGACTGTCCGGTCTCTGCATGACGTAGCCGATCTCCGCGGTCTGGGTCAAGAGATCCAACTCGCCGAGCGGCTTCCCGCAGTATAGTATATCGCCGCTCCTGTAGCCGCTGGGCGTGAGAGCCGACTTAAGCTGGCGCAGCAGCGTAGTCTTGCCGCATCCGGATTTGCCGCAAAGCGTCGCGAACTCGCCCTCCGAGAGCGAGAACGATATATCCTTAAGCGCGAACATATCGTCCTTAGTCTTTAGATTCAGCTTATAATTCGGATAAGCAAAGTTTAATTTTTCGACTCTGAATATTTCCATCTAAGATCCCCCGTTAAATTTATCGCGAGCGGCATAAGACACAAGACCGCGTACAAGATCCCGCCCAAGGCGGTGAATACCGACGCGGAATACTCGAACCGCGGATAAAACTCGACGTTTACCGCTCCGAATACGCCCAAAGTTATCAAAAGCGCCGACGCGCACAGCGTGGTAAGCGCCGAGAGCGTGTCTCTGAAATACATCCTAAACGTGGTGAACGCCGTTCTGCCCCTGAGGCCGTAGCCTCTCGCCCGCATCGAATCCGCGACGCCCACCGCGCTCTCAAGCGACCAGGTGAGCATGATCGACAACGCGTTGAACGCGCGCCTCGCCCCGCCGCGTCTTCCCGAATCGGTAGAATACAGCGCCCTCTGCGCCTCCGAGACCCGCGTATACCGCCGCTTAAACAGCGGTACGAACCTGAGTATCATCGATATGATAAGCGACAGCGACGGGATTATCCTGCCGAATAGGTAAATGAACTTATCGGTCGTAAAAACTCTGTTCAGGCACGCGAACCAGAGCAGTACCGACGCGAACATCGCGGCCGCGGATACTCCGTATATCAGCGATTCCAGCGTCGCCGGATTGCCGCCGTACATGTAAAATAAGATAGTTCCGCCTCTGTGATTGAATAAAAAGTTCACCAAGACCGCGAGCGCCGCCGTCGGCGCTACGAACTTAAACAAATACCCAAAGGCTTTTTTTCCGTTTAAATATATCAAATAAGACAGCGCCGCCAGGTTCGATATTATCAAAAACAGCGGGTGCATATATACCATCGAAAACGCGATCGCCGCAGCGAAATGCGCAAAATTCGCTATCGGATGATATCTTGAAAATTCGTCTTTCATATCTCTTATCTGCCAAGCTCCTAATTCTTAATTTATAATTATTACGTTGACAACGCAAAAATTTTGGTGTATAACATAAACAGATAATAGGGCAACTGCTTTGCGGTTAGCCAAGAGGAAATATTAAAATAAGTATAGTCGCTCTCGGCCAAGGGGCGGCTATACTGCTTTTATGGAAACTGTTATCAAAATATAATAACAAAAAGCTCTGCTTTGAGCAAAATTTTCCATATAAGCTTCACCCCAACGTAGCAACGTAGAAATTAGTAATTAGCGATTAGAAAGTCCAAAATGCTTCTGTAACGTGGAAACGGCTGTTGCAGCATTATGGGAAAACAACGTATTCCATTTCCGCAGACGTAACCGTTTCAGCGTTAAAACAACCCGTTTCACCCCTATTCGCTATTCGCTAATTTCTAATCTCTACGTTAGATCCTCGCCCAGATCGCAGGTGTAGCGCCACTGTATCCGGTCTCCGCTCTTTATCTCGACCGCGCTCGAACCGTAGTTTAAAAACTCGCCGTTTACCGAATACATCCAGCCCGAACGCTCGCCGCAGTCGAACTCGTACAGGTTGTTTATCCCCTCTACATACTTGGAATTATACGCCGGCGACTGCGAAAACTCCATCGGGATCCCGTTCTCACGCATAAGTCTTTGTAGGATGTCGAACGCCGTCTCGCCCGGAGTAAAGCTTAGGTTTTCAATACTCAATATCACCCCGTCCGCGGGCTGAGCGTTTAATATCGATTCCCTGATCTTATCTTTATTATCGAATATCGTCGAACAATCCACCAGGATCGAACACGTGTTTTCACTATACGTATCCGCCGCCGGCGCTACGGCTCCGCTTTGGTTGTCCGAAACGTTCGAGCCGCCGGTATTCTGTTCATACGCTTCGGCCGGCGCGTCCTGAGACGCGGCGCTCAGATATCCGCTTTCAGCGCTTTCCGCCGTATCCGCCGCAGCGTCGGCGTTATCAGAAGTCTCTTTCGCCGAATCCGGCTCCGAGGAATCCCCGGCGGATCCCGCGGTCTCGCCGCCTACAACCTCCGCCGCTCCCGAAACGGATTCTTCGCCGGTATTTATAACGCCCGTATCGGCCTGAGCCGCAGTATCCCCGCCGCCTTCGCCGGGATCTTCCGCGCCCCCGTCTCCGCCGTCTCGGTAGACGGAAGCGGTTCCCGCGCTTATATCTTCGCCGATATTCCGCCCCCCGCACGACGTCAGACACAACGCCGCGCAAACGCATAACATAAGCGAAAGTATTAGCGTCCGATATGTAATTTTTCTCTTTCGCGCCCTAACCTCGGCGCGGCCTGTTTTGTTTTTATCAAATATTCTCATCATAATTACCTTTAAGTTGCAATATCTATCATATTTTAAGCGACCGACAAAGCCGTTCTCCGACTTGTATCATCGATCGCTATCGCAGTTTTTTACAAATATCCCGCCGTCAAATACAAGGTCGTTCCCGCCAACGTAGCGATTAGGGATTAGGGATTAGAAATTAGGAAGTCCAGAACGCTTCTGCAGCCGTTTTACGGCGACGTAACCGTAGAGGAAAACAAAAGATTCCACTTCCTCAAACATTTTCGTCAAACGCTTTAGAAACGAATTTACGCCCCTACTCTCTAATCCCTATCCTCCTTACTCCTACATTGATTAGGCGCTCAAAACGTTTCTGTAACGTAAAAACAGTCTCTATAGCAACGTAGCAACGTAGCGATTAGGGATTAGCGATTAGCGATTAGGAAGCCCAGAACGCTTCTGTAACGTGGGAACGGCTTATGTAACGTAATAGGAAAACAAAGTATTCCATTTCCGCATATGCTCGCGTCAGGCGTTAAATCAACCCGTTTCACCCCTATTCGCTATTCCCTAATCTCTAATCGCTACGTTGCTATGTTGTACTTCCGTTGCGCTTCTTCCCACAGTTCGTCGTATTTTGAGACGTCGATATTCCTCTCCGAATAACCGCTCGTCAGCGCGAGCAGCGCCTGTTCGGTCGCCATCAGATCCGGCTCGGTCTGGGTCGTAAGGTGCTTATATCCGCCTCCGCTTACATAGAACCTATCCAGGCCGTCCAAAACCGTGTTCCCGTTTTTGACGAATCTCTCGTCGTCTAAAGATATTCCAAGCTCGGACATAGCGATCAAGACCTGAGCGGTGCTCTCGCAATTGGCCGCGCCGTCTGCGGAAAACGTCCCGTCCGCATTCTGGATCGAAGACAGATACGCCGCCGCGCTTTCTAACGCCGAATCCACGTCCGCGCGCCCGTCGATATATGAAAGCGCCTGTATCGCCATAGCGGTCACGTCCGCGTCCCCGTCGTCGCTCAGTCCGAACGACCCGTCCGCGTGCTGCCGCTCGAGTATATAGCCGACGTATTCGTCGATAACTTCATTCTGGGAATGTCCGCACTCGGAGAGCGCCGTCAAAGCGAATATCGGACCGTTGATCCCCTGTCTTACTACCGAGTCGTAGTCGGTAAGGTAATAGATCAAGTTATACCCGGCGACGTTCGTAACGTCGTAGCCTATCTCGTTCAGAGCCAGCGCGACGCGGGCGTATTCGGTATATTTCCTGCCCAGATCCCCGCCGTTTTGCGTAAACACGTTTTCGAGATCCTCGTAGTAGCCGGATATATAATTACTCGGCAGGCTTATACCCGCTCGGCTTATCCCGATTATCCCCCATTCTCCGCCTATGGAACCAAACCTCGGTTCGGGAACGGTCTGAAGCAAATACCCCGCCGTCTCCTCCGCGTCCGCTCCGTATACCTCCGCCGGAACCGCAAATATCGCGATCGCGATCAAAATCAAAACCGCGCCCCTCGCGCCGCGTCTTAAGTTTTCTAAAAACGTCGTCATCAGCCACAGCCCCCTATATTATATATGTAAGAAACGCTTGTTAAAAATATTTAAGATATATTATACCATTATATATTCCAAATGTCCATTGTTTAATTATAGTATTATAACGATAGGAGAATCAAGAGCAAACTAAAAGGACTGAGTCCTTTTTAATATAGGATCCAATCCTTCATAGTTATCTAATTGATTTTGCGTCTGACTTTTAGGGTTCACTTCGCTAACCGATTTCACGGTTTTCCTCTTTTCTGCTTTTTTATACACAAATTTTCTGTGTTGCCAACATAGATATAACGTAGATATTTCCTAATAGCTATTCATACGTTAAAATATCCCCAGGATATGCTGCATAAGCAGGCTGACGCCGGAGATCGCGATCCAGCAGCAGAAGCCCATGAATATCGGCTTTCCGCCGGTTTTGATCAGCTTGACTATGTTTGTGTTGAGCCCTATCGCCGACATCGCCATTACGATAAAGAACTTGGACAGCGTCTTAAGCGGTGAGAATACGTCCGCCGATACGCCGAGCGAGGTCGCTATCGTGGTTATGACCGAGGCTATAACGAAGAAGATTATAAAGAACGGGAATATCTTCTTGATCGAAAAATTATTCCCCGCCGCGCTCTTCTCTTTTCTCGCCCTGTATACGGCCAAAACAAGAGTTATCGGTATTATCGCGAGCGTGCGCGTCAGCTTGACTATGGTCGCGCTGTCCAAGGTGTTCGCGCCCGGGTGCATACCGTCCCACGCCGAAGCCGCCGCCGTGACCGAGGACGTGTCGTTTACCGCCGTGCCCGCGAAGAGTCCGAATCCCTCGTTACTCATTCCTACCAGCGAGCCGAAGGTGGGGAATATGAGCGCGGCTAAAATATTGAACAGGAATATTACCGAGATAGATTGCGCTATCTCCTCGTCGCTCGCGCCTATTACCGGAGCCGTGGCCGCTATCGCCGAACCGCCGCAGATCGACGAGCCGACGCCGATGAGCGTGGAGATCTTAGACGGGGTTTTCATCAGCTTGTAGAGTACGAACGCCACTATCAGCGAGGTCGCGATCGTCGAGACGATTATCGGCAGCGACTGCGCCCCGGTCTTGGCGATCGTCGAGAGATTAAGCCCAAAGCCGAGCAGGATCACCGCGTACTGAAGTATCTTCTTAGACGTAAACGCGATCCCGGATTGAAACGCGCCCTTGTCCTTGATAAAAAGAGTTACAACCATACCGATGATTATCGCGAACACCGGCCCGCCGACCACCTCGAACGCCCGGCCTAAGAACCACGACGGTACGGCGATAATCAAACAGAGCGCTAAGCCTTTCCAATTATTTTTTACAAATTCCATAACTATCCTCCATTATCTTTTATTCTTTATGTCCGACTTCTATTATAATAGATTTTTCCATAAATTCAAATTATATATTTTTATTGATATATAAGAATAATTTATGGTATAATAACCCTGTATTAAATATAAGTCTTAAGGAGAGGCGAACCATGATAGATTTCAGGACGGAAACGTTTTTAAGCGTGTGCGGGAACATGAGTTATACGAAGGCGGCAGCGGAGCTGAATATAACTCAGCCGGCCGTGTCGCAGCATATAAGTTATCTTGAGGAGAATTACGGCGCGAAGCTGTTTGAATATAAGAGCAGGACTTTGCGGCTGACCGAGGCGGGTGAAGAACTTTACCGGGCGGCGCTGACCATGCGTCACGACGAGGGCAAGCTGAGGGAGAAGATAAAGAATCTGAAAACCGGAAGCAAGAGCCTGATATTCGGAGCCACAAGGACAATAGGCGACTTAGATCTGCCGCCAAAGCTGGCGCGGTATTTAAAGAATAATCCCGGAACAAGGGTAAAGGTTCGGCTCGACAACACTAAGAGACTGCTTGAAATGCTGGATACGGGAGAGATAGATTTTGCGCTTATAGAGGGTTATTTCGCCAAATCCGATTACGGTTACAGAGCGTATTCGTCCGAGCCTTTCGCGGCGGTCGCGGCGCCCGGCGTTTGCCCCGAGGAATGCGCTTTAGAGGCGCTGCTTGATAAGACCCTTATAGTAAGAGAAAACGGCTCGGGCAGCAGAAGGATCCTCGAACGCTTTTTGACCGAACGAAATTCCGCGACATCCGATTTTAAAAACGTCGTTGAGATCAACAGTATCCACGCTATAAAAAGCCTCGCGGCGGCGGGCTGCGGTCTAACTTTTTTGTATAAGTCCGCCGCCGCGGCCGAACTTAAAAGCGGAAAGCTCGTAGAGGTAAAAATCAATGATATGAATTTGAAACACGATTATTCGTTTGTCTGGAGAAAAGACAGCATATACGAGGACGAGTATTTAGAGATAATGAGTGAGATAACAACGTAGCAACGTAGAGATTAGGGATTAGAGAATAGCGATTAGGGGGTAAAAACGCTCCAGTAGCGTTAAAAACGGCTTCTGTAACGTTATAGGAAAACAAAGTATTCCCTTTCAGCAGGCAAAGCCGTCAGACGTTAAAGACAGAAATTCCACCTCCTATTCGCTATTCTCTAATCGCTAATCGCTACGTTCCCTAAAACTCCCTAAAAGAATCGCGTTTTTTCGGGGGGTTTCGCGTTGTTCAGGGAAATTAGGGAGGGTTTTTCCTATTCCTTTATAATATTTTTATTATATTATATTTTTTCTTTTTCAAGTAACTTATTATATAAAAGTTCCCTAAACTCCCTAAAAATCCGGAAAATACCGTGAAAACGTTATTTTTTTAGGGACTTTTGCAAAAAAATACTCCCTAAACGCTCCCTAAAAGCTCCCTAAAACTCCCTAAAACTATTTTACACTTTTACATATATTTCTATCTGTTCAATTTACGCCCATCAGTAAAATCTGTATGAAAGAAAAAACTCCCTAAAAAGTTAGTCAAAACGGCGCAAAGCCCGTAAAAACGTTACAAATTTTAGGGAGTTATATTTTTGTGATAATATTTCGTATATGAAATTTTTTAAGTAAAAGTATAAAAATGGAAAAAATACCCCCAGAGGGTAAATGTAGGAGTTAGGAATTAGGGTTTAGGGAGTAGGAAGCCCAAAACGTTTCTGTAGCCGTAAAAACGGTGTCTGTAGCCGCATAGGAAAACATAGTATTCCAAACTCCGCCGACAAAAGCCGTTCATCATTACAGCGGCAAATTTCACCGCCTAATCGCTATTCGCTAATCCCTAATCGCTATGTTGGCAAATTTTACCGCCTAATTCCTAATCTCTACGTTGTTCCATTAAAAGACCGCAGGACGTTTGTCCTGCGGCCTATCTATTCATTATTTATTCCTCGAGGGAAATAACCGAATCGTTATCGCTTACGCTGTCGAAGCTCGGATAGACGTCGATGTTGTTATACTCGGGTATGCCCGTGCCGGCCGGTACGAGTTTACCGATGATAACGTTTTCCTTAAGTCCGATCAGCGGATCCTTCTTGCCCTTTATAGCCGCGTCGGTGAGCACTCTCGTCGTCTCCTGGAACGACGCCGCGGACAGGAACGATTCCGTCGCAAGCGCGGCCTTGGTGATTCCCATCAGGGTTATCGAATACTCGGCCGGTTTCTTGCCTTCGGCTACAGTCTTCTCGTTTATCTTCTCAAGATCGTACATATTTATAAGCGAACCCGTGAGCAGACCTGTGTCGCCCGAATCCTCGATCTTTACCTTGTGCATCATCTGGCGAACTATGACTTCGATGTGCTTGTCGTTGATATCGACGCCCTGAAGTCTGTACACGCGCTGAACTTCTTGAATGAAGTAATTCTGCACCGCGGTAACGCCTTTGATCTCCAGTATGTCATGCGGATTAAGCGAACCCTCGGTCAGCGAATCGCCGGCCTCTATCTCCTGACCGTCGCGAACCTTAATTCTGGAACCGAACGGTATCAGATACGTCTCGCTCTCGCCGGTCTCGTTGTTGGTAACGGTTATCTCGCGTTTCTTCTTAGCCTCGCTTATCTCGACCCTTCCGGCTATCTCGGATACGATCGCCACGCCCTTAGGCTTTCTCGCCTCGAACAACTCCTCAACACGCGGGAGACCCTGGGTAATATCGTCGCCCGCTACGCCGCCGGCGTGGAACGTTCTCATCGTAAGCTGCGTGCCCGGCTCGCCTATCGACTGAGCCGCGATTATGCCTACCGCCTCGCCTATATCCACCGGCTTGCCGGTAGCGAGGTTCTGACCGTAGCACTTAGAGCATACGCCGACCTTACTGCGGCATTTAACGACCGAACGTATCTTGACTTCCTTTATTCCTTCGGCGACGATCTTCTTAGCCAGATCCGAATCGATCAAATCGCCGTCGTGGCAGATAATCTCGCCGGTCTTGGGCGAAACCAGATCGCCAATGACCGTTCTGCCCTCGAGTCTGTCCTGAAGCGGCTCGATTACTTCGTTGCCGTCCATTATATCGCTTACATATATACCGTCGTCCGTTCCGCAGTCGTGTTCGCGCACGATTACCTCCTGCGATACGTCGACCAATCTTCTGGTGAGGTAACCCGAATCGGCCGTACGCAGCGCCGTGTCGGTAAGACCCTTACGCGCGCCGTGCGTCGAGATGAAGTACTCGAGCACCGTAAGACCTTCGCGGAAGTTCGCCTTGATCGGGATCTCTATCGTTCTTCCCGACGTATCCGCCATAAGTCCGCGCATCGCCGCGAGCTGTCTGATCTGGTTGACGCTTCCGCGGGCTCCCGAGTTAGCCATCATGTATATAGGATTGAGTTGCTTGAGGTGTCCCATCAGCGCGTTGGTTACCTTATTCGAGGTCTCGTTCCAGATATTTATTACTTTATTATAACGCTCTTCGTCCGTGAGCAGACCGCGTCTGAAGTTTCTGACCACGCCTTCTATTTCCTCGTCGGCCTTGGCCAAAAGTTCGGCCTTCTCCTTCGGGATCTCCATGTCCGCGACGCCGACTGTTATAGCTCCGATCGTCGAATACTTATAACCCATCGCCTTTATGTCGTCGAGGAGTCCCGCGGTCTCGGTGATGCCGTGTATCTTTATGCTCGCGTCTATGATCTTTCCGAGCAGCTTTTTATCCACGCCCGGCTCTACGTTATCGCCTATCTCCGTCTTTATCGCGGGCTTTTTGAGCACGTTGTCGCCTATCTCCAGATCGAGTACGTGATCCGGATCGGTCCTGTCGACAAAGCCCAGATCCTGCGGTATCTTCTTGTTGAATATGATCCTTCCGACGGTCGCGTCTATGATCCCGGTCCGCTTCTCGCCGTTTACTTCTCTGGTAACTCTGACCTTGATCGGCGCGTGGAGTCCGACCGCCTTATTTACATAGGCGAGTTCCGCCTCCGTTTCGGAGCTGAACACCTTATATACCTTCTGACCGTCCACCTCTTTGGGCGAACCGATCTCCGTATCGTCCTTAAGCGTCAGGTAATACGAACCGAGCACCATATCCTGGGTCGGCACCGTTACCGGCTTACCGTCCTGAGGCTTGATCAGGTTGTTCGCCGAGAGCATGAGGAATCTCGCCTCGGCCTGAGCCTCCGCCGACAGCGGAAGGTGAACCGCCATCTGGTCGCCGTCGAAGTCGGCGTTAAACGCGGTACATACCAGCGGGTGCAGCTTGAGCGCCTTGCCCTCTACGAGCACCGGCTCGAACGCTTCGATACCCAGTCTGTGCAGGGTTGGCGCGCGGTTTAAGAGCACCGGGTGCTCCGCTATAACGTCCTCGAGCACGTCCCAGACCTCGGGGCGCACGCGCTCTACCATTCTCTTCGCCTGACGTATATTGTTCGCTATCTCGTCTTTTACGAGCTTCTTCATAACGAACGGCTTAAACAGCTCGAGCGCCATCTTTTTGGGAAGTCCGCACTGGTAGATCTTAAGCTCGGGGCCTACGACGATAACCGAACGTCCGGAATAGTCTACGCGCTTACCCAAAAGGTTCTGACGGAAACGTCCCTGCTTACCCTTGAGCATGTCGGAAAGCGACTTAAGCGGTCTGTTTCCGGGGCCGGTGACAGGTCTGCCGCGTCTTCCGTTATCTATCAGGGCGTCTACCGCCTCCTGAAGCATTCTCTTCTCGTTTCTTACGATTATCTCAGGCGCGCCGAGATCGAGCAATCTCTTGAGCCTGTTGTTTCTGTTTATTACTCTTCTGTATAAGTCGTTGAGGTCCGACGTCGCGAATCTGCCGCCGTCGAGCTGGACCATAGGCCTTATATCCGGCGGTATTACCGGTATAACCGAAAGTATCATCCATTCGGGCTTGTTTCCCGACTGTCTGAACGCCTCGACGACCTCGAGTCGTCTCACGGTCCTGATCCTCTTCTGACCCTTAGCGCCGTTTAAGTCGGCCTTGAGCTGCTCGTACAGCTCGTCGAGGTCGATCTCTTTAAGCATTTCGAGTATCGCCTCCGCGCCCATTCCCGCGCGGAACATATCGCCGTACTTCTCGCGGCTTTCGGTGTACTCCTTTTCGGTGAGCACCTGATTCTTTGTAAATCCCGTCTTGCCCGGATCGATGACCACGTAGGCCGCGAAATAGAGCACCTTTTCCAAAAGACGCGGGCTCATATCGAGGATAAGTCCCATCCTCGACGGGATCCCCTTAAAATACCAGATATGCGAGACCGGAACGGCCAGTTCTATATGACCCATTCTCTCGCGTCTTACCTTTGATCGCGTGACCTCGACGCCGCAGCGGTCGCAGACTACGCCCTTATATCTAACTCTTTTATACTTACCGCAGTGACACTCCCAGTCCTTTTGCGGACCGAATATCCTCTCGCAGAACAGGCCGTCTTTCTCAGGCTTAAGCGTTCTGTAGTTTATGGTCTCGGGCTTTTTTACTTCGCCTCTCGACCACTCTCTTATTTTCTCGGGAGAAGCAAGTCCGATTTGTATCGCTTCAAAATTTTGATATTCACTCATAACGACCATGCCTTTCTACTCACTATTCATGTCGCCGTCCGCCGTGAGTATGACGAACGGCCAAAACCGTCGCTCTGTAAATTCTCCGAAAACCGCGGATCCGCGGCTTTCATAAAACGTATCCCTTCGAGTCGAACGTCTTGGGGATCGAGGACTTCGGCGCGCTTTACCTTATTTTTAATAAGCGAATCCCGCTTCCGTCCTCTACAGTCCGTATATCTATATATCCTAATCTAAATTCAGATCGTCGTCGTCAAAATCTTCAGCTTCGCTCATAGCCTCAATCGATACCGTATCCTCCGGCTCCTCGCTTCCGGTCAAATAATCGTCGTCCTCGCCGGTCAGGATATTGAACAGTTCGTTCTCTTCCTCGCTCTCCTCGTAAACCTCTTCGTCTTCCGGCTCGCCGTCGCTCGGTTCTTGATCCGCTTCCGGCTTCGGCTCCGCGTCTTCGTCCGAGCTTTCAAGTCCGGCGATATTTACCGGCAGCGCCTCGGGTTCGTCGTCGTCGTTCTCGCTTAGCACGACCTCGTTTCCGTCGCCGTCCAAAACCTTGATATCGAGCGCCAGGCTCTGAAGTTCCTTGATCAATACCTTGAACGATTCCGGAACTCCCGGCTCGGGCACGTTCTCGCCTCTGACGATAGCTTCGTAGGTCTTTACGCGGCCTACCACGTCGTCCGACTTGACCGTCAGTATTTCCTGAAGGGTATAAGCCGCGCCGTAAGCCTCGAGCGCCCAGACCTCCATCTCTCCGAAACGCTGACCGCCGAACTGAGCTTTACCTCCAAGCGGCTGCTGCGTGACGAGCGAATACGGACCCGTCGAACGCGCGTGTATCTTATCGTCTACCAAGTGCGCCAGCTTGAGCATATGCATGTATCCGACCGTGACTCTGTTGTCGAACGGCTCGCCTGTGCGTCCGTCATAGAGCTGAGTCTTGCCGTCTCTGTTATAGCCCGCCTTTTCGAGCGCCTCCTGGATATCGTCCTCGGTCGCCCCGTCGAATACCGGCGTCGCGACCTTCCAGCCCAGCGCCTTAGCCGCGTAGCCTAAGTGAACCTCCAATACCTGCCCGATATTCATACGCGAGGGCACGCCCAGAGGATTCAGCACGATCTCAAGCGGCGTTCCGTCCGGCAGGAACGGCATGTCTTCCTCGGGCAGTATCCTCGAAATAACGCCCTTGTTACCGTGGCGTCCGGCCATCTTGTCGCCGACCGAGATCTTTCTCTTCTGAGCTATATAGCAGCGCACTATCTGATTTACGCCCGGCTGAAGCTCGTCGCCGTTGGCTCTGGTGAACACCTTTACGTCTACAATTATTCCGTATTCCCCGTGCGGAACCCTGAGCGAGGTGTCTCTTACCTCTCTCGCCTTCTCGCCGAATATGGCTCTTAAAAGTCTTTCCTCCGCGGTGAGCTCGGTCTCGCCCTTAGGCGTTACCTTGCCGACGAGTATGTCCCCGCTCTCTACCTCGGCGCCGATCCTGATTATGCCTCTCTCGTCCAGATCCTTAAGCGCGTCGTCGCCGACGTTAGGTATGTCTCTGGTTATCTCCTCGGGTCCGAGTTTGGTGTCTCTCGCCTCTACCTCGTATTCCTCTATATGAATAGACGTCAAAACGTCTTCTTTTACAAGTTTCTCGTTTATCAGTATAGCGTCCTCGTAGTTATAGCCTTCCCAGGTCATAAACGCCATCAGGATATTGCGGCCGAGACCTATCTCGCCGTTGTCGGTAGAAGGACCGTCGGCGATTATCTCGTCCTTTTCGACCCTCTCGCCCTGCTTGACTATAGGACGCTGGTTGATGCACATTCCCTGGTTGGAACGCGTGAACTTGATCAGTTTATATTTATCCACTCCGCCGTCGTCGGTCGCTATCTCGATATTTGTAGCCGAGACCTTTTTAACCGTTCCGGAGTTCTTGGCCAGGATACAAACGCCCGAATCCTTCGCGGCCTTGTATTCCATACCCGTTCCGATTATCGGCGACTGCGGCTTAAGCAGCGGGACCGCCTGACGCTGCATGTTAGAACCCATCAGCGCGCGGTTAGCGTCGTCGTTCTCAAGGAATGGGATCATCGCCGTAGCGATAGACGTTACCTGTCTCGGCGAAACGTCCATGTAATCCACTCGATTCGGCGGAACTTCTATAAATTCGTCCTTGTATCTTGTAACTATCTTCTTGTTTATAAACTCGCCGTTTTCGCCGAGCGGCTCGTTAGCCTGAGCCACGTAGAAGCCGTCCTCGAAGTCGGCGGTCATATAGGTCACTTCGTCGGTGACGACGCATCTCTCCTGATCGACCTTTCTGTACGGAGTCTCGATGAATCCGTACTCGTTGACCTTAGCGAAACCGCTGAGCGAGTTTATAAGTCCGATGTTAGGACCCTCCGGCGTCTCTATAGGACACATACGTCCGTAATGCGAATGGTGAACGTCGCGAACCTCGTAACCCGCGCGGTCTCTTGAAAGTCCGCCGGGACCCAGCGCCGAAAGTCTTCTCTTATGCGTAAGCTCGCTCAAAGGATTGATCTGATCCATGAACTGCGAGAGCTGAGACGAACCGAAGAACTCCTTTATAGCCGACGTCACCGGTCTGATATTGATAAGCGACTGCGGCGTGATTACGTCTAAGTCGGAGGTCGTCATCCTCTCTCTTACGACCCTCTCCATTCTCGACAGTCCGATCCTGAACTGGTTCTGCAAAAGTTCGCCCACGCTTCTGAGCCTTCTGTTGCCCAGGTGGTCTATATCGTCCACTTCGCCGACTCCCAGATCCAGGTTGCCTATATACGACATCGAAGCGATAATATCGTCGACAAGGATATGTCTCGGCTGAAGCTCGTCTCGTCTTTCGGTTATAGCCGTCTTGAACTCGTCCGAGTTGGGGTCTTTGAACTCCTCGAGGATGTCGTTTAGCACGGCGCATCTTACGCGCTCGGTTATCCCGCATTCGCGCGGACTGTAATCGAGCTTAACGCCCAGCTTATTGGCTATATACTCGGGCATATCCACCATGTTATTGGATATTACCCTGGTCTTTTTACCCTCGACCGCTATCTCTATCTCGTTGACTGCGTTCACTTCCAAAAGTTTCGCTATCTCGGGAGTGATCGTATCGCCTTCGCCGACCAAAACCTCGCCGGTCTCGGAATTTACGACCGTCTCTCCGGCTGCGTGTCCCGTGATACGCGCCGACAACATCAGTTTTTTGTTGAACTTATATCTCCCAACTTTTGCGAGATCGTATCTCTTGGGATCGAAGAAGGTGTTGGTTATCAGCGACTGAGCGCTGTCCACCGTAGGCGGCTCGCCCGGACGAAGTCTTCTGTAGACCTCTAAAAGTCCTTCTTCTCTCGTGGTCGTGGTATCCTTGTCCATCGTCGCCTTTAATCTCTCGTCCTCGCCGAAAAGCTCGGTGATCTCCGCGTTTGTGCCGAAGCCCAGAGCCCTTATCAGTACCGTGACCGGTATTTTACGAGTTCTGTCGATCCTTACATAGAATATATCGTTGCTGTCCGTCTCATACTCGAGCCACGCTCCGCGGTTCGGGATAACCTGCGACGAGTAGAGTTTTTTACCGACCTTGTCGTAGTCCTGCGAATAATATACGCTTGGCGCGCGAACAAGCTGAGATACGATGACTCTCTCGGCGCCGTTTATGATAAACGTTCCCGACGGCGTCATGAGCGGGAAATCTCCCATGAATATCTCCTGTTCCTTGACCTCGCCGGTCTCCTTGTTGATAAGGCGCACCTTAACTCTGAGCGGAGCCGCGTAGGTCACGTCTCTTTCCTTACACTCCTCGATGTCGTACTTTGGAGTAGAGTCCAGTCTGTAGTCGATGAACTCAAGGATCAAGTTACCGGTGTAATCCGTTATCGGAGATACGTCGTGGAATACCTCTTTAAGACCCTCTTTCAAGAACCACTCGTACGAGTTCGTCTGGATCTCGATGAGATTTGGCATTGGCAATACCTCGTTGATCTTTCCGTAACTCATACGCGTGTTTCTTCCCAGTTTCACAGGATGTACCATAAAACCGACCACCTCTCGCAAAAATTTTATTTATGACCGCAGTCATATGTATCTGTATTACCGGCGCTTATCGATCGATAATACGCCGCCCGCCGACCCGCAAGCCCTCTTTTCGATCGCGCGACGTATCCGGCCTCGCCGCAAACGCAACGACGAAGCAGGATGTGGAAAATGTTTCATGTAAAACAATAAACTTACTTATCGCGTATTATTTTCAAATCGTCAAATTATCAGGCGATACAAATTTTATCATCACGAGCCGGCTCAATTTTTCAAAAACAACATTTTTACGCTGTTTTTAACATGCAAATTTGCAAAAAAGCAAATTTCCTCACTATATACAGATGAATATTATATCACTCCGTCCAGACCTTGTCAAGCTATCCTTATAATTTATTTTGCCCCAAATAATAGACAAAATTTTCGCATTTTACTTGTACAGTTTCCACAAAGTTTTATTCCCGGCAAACGATAAGATTTTAGGCTTTTAGGTTGACAAATCGAGCGCTTTAAGTTATCCTTTTTATATATAATAAAGGATTCTAAGCGGAAGCGTTTTTAATATAGCGCCGTATATCATTATGCAACGACGCCAGGATATTTTCTCAATTTGCGGTCTTTTATATATCACGTCGCCCATCGACGCATAAATTCTACTCGCAAGGCTAACGCATCGGCTCTCGAAGGATATATAAATATATAAAGGAAGCAATAACGCCAGCGCTGACGATAAGCGGCGGGAATCTTTATTTTAATTTTATGATAAGCAAAGGTGGAATTAGATGTTAAGATTTACAATAAAGACCAAGGCGGGCAAGCGCTCCGGGTTTAAGGCCAAGGTTTTGCGCTGTATAGCGGCGGGGCTGATCGCCGCACTTATACCATGTTGCGTATCCGCGGCCTCGTCCGTGCTGGGCGAGCAGACTTCCCACTCTCAGACCGAATACGCGCAGGGGACTACATATCACAGGAACACGTTCTACAGCGAGAGCGTGGATCAGCAAACCGAAAACTACTTCGAATATGTGCCGAACGGCGACGTGCTGCCGATACTCTATAACGGTACGAATATATACGGAAAGCGGACTCTGCTCGAGGCCGGCGACGAACTCAGCGAAAACGGGATATTCGCGGCGATGGGCATGAACGCCGACTTCTTCTCCTTTCAGACCGGCGTGCCGATGAGCAACACGATAATCGACGGCCGCGTCGTGACCAAGGATACGTCCTGGCTGCCGACGATAGGCTTTTACGGCGACGGGACCGCGTTCATCGAGACCTCGGCGATCAATACGTTTTTGTCTATCGGAGAGGCCTACTTTCCTATAGAATGTATCAATAAATACCGCCAGCCCTACATGATGTATCTGTACACGAACGACTTCGGCGCGACGACCCACGCCGAGGGAAGCGGCGTCAACGTCGTGTTCGGCGGCGTAAGCGGAGACATTACGCTCAATACCGAGATAACGGCTACTATAGAATCGATAACGACCGACGACGGCGCGGTTGCGATCCCCGAGGGGAAATTAGTACTCAGCGTGGATTCTGACGCGCCGCAGGAGATATTAGACCGCTTAAACTACCTCGAAGTCGGACAACAGGTAACTTTCACAACAAACGAGGCGACCGAGGATCCGCGCTGGAACGACGTCGTATACGCCACGGGCTGCACGGGCGGGCGGCTGCTCACCGACGGGGAACTGACCTACGAAGACGAGAGCGCCGCGCCGCGAAGCGCGATAGGTATCAAGGCCGACGGAACGATAATATTCTACACGATCGACGGACGCCAGCAGGGCTACAGCTACGGAGTCCGCAAGGAAACGCTCGCAAGGAGACTGCTCGAACTGGGCTGCGTAGACGCGGTGAACTTAGACGGCGGCGGCTCTACGACTCTCGGCGGGACCCTTCCGGAGACGGACGAATTCGTGATCCTGAACAGTCCGTCCGAGTCCGCGCTGCGCTCCTGCGCCAACTTCATCTTCTTAAAGAAAATGAACGCCAAGAGCGGTATACCATATAAACTCCTGACATACCCGTACGGAGAATACGTACTCTCAGGCAGTACGGTAGGCGTTTGGGTATCGGCTATCGACTCGTCCTACGGCTCGGCGACGCTCACGGAGCCGGTCGTATATACCATATCGAGCGACACCCCCGAGGGCGGCAGCGTTATCGATAGCGACGGCTGCCTGACCGTAAACGGTAACGGAGATATCTATATCGATACTCAAAGCGGCGACGCGGCGGGTTCGACAATGATACATTCGGTATCCGTTCCCGACAGTATAACCATTAAGAACGCGGACTCGAGCGCGATCTCCGAGATCTCCCTGAATCCGGGCGAGAGCTATGACGTAAGCGCCGCCGCGACGTATCTGGGCGCGGAGATAACCTCGGACAACGGAAGCTACGACTGGACCGTCGGCGACGAAAACGTCTGCAATATTACGCAGAACGATTCCGGCGGAATGACCATAACTGCGGTCTCCGCCGGAACTACGACCGTTACCGCTTCGGCGGGCGGCGTAAGCGCTCAGATAACCGTTACCGTGGGCGGCGGCGCGCAGGCTCCGGCGGCTACCCCCGCTCCGACCTCGGATACTAACGCGGCGTCCTATCCGACGATCGTAAGCTCGAGCGACGGAGACGGTTACGTCGCGTATGTATCCTCGAGCAACGGAAGTATCGCTAAATCCGATATAACCTTTAGGATAGACGGCGACGAAACCGATTTCGAATACGACGCGGCAAATCAGCAGATCTCCTACGGCTATAGTACCGGCTTCTTGGACGTAGCTCGCAGGATATCCGTAGTCGTAACGGATCCGAGCGGCGCTTCGGCGTTCGACGTTTTGACCGTAGGCAACGCGGACGGCATAGAGAACCCGTTCAGCGACGCCGAGTCCAACTGGGCTAAGGACATAATCTCATACATGGCGTATCACGGGATAGTCCAAGGCTCGCCGGGCGAGAACGGGGAGATGTTGTTCAATCCGAACAACGGCATGACCAGAGCCGAGTTCTCGGTAATGCTCGCGAACTTCCTGGGAATAAACGTCGGCGGCTACTCCGATATATTCCTGCCGTTCGACGACGCGGCCGATATACCGTCATGGGCTATAAATCACGTCAAGGCGATGTACAGCTTGGGGATAATGCAGGGACAGCAAAACGGCGACAGGCTCGACTTCTCGCCGACCGATCGGATCAGACGCTGCGAATACGCGGTCGCGGTAGCGCGGCTCCTGCCCGACAACCTCTACAGCCAAAGCCTGAGCGCTTCGGACGTATCGGATATTCCCGACTGGGCGCTGAGCAGTATGGAGATAATGGCCGCGAACGGCGTGATCAACGGATACCCGGACGGAACGATCCTGCCAAACAATTACGTGACCCGCGCCGAAGCGGTCAAGATATTGTACTCCCTTCCGTTTTGATAGGGTTTGGCAAGTCGAATAAGTTTGATACGCTCAGATAAGCTTTGATCTAAAGCGAATATATGCGGACATAAAAATAAAGCTGATTTCGGAAACGCAAACCGATCTCAGCTTTTTTGTTATCAGTTATTATTTTTTCAGCCGCGAATATCTTTCTTAACGCGGGAGCTAAGCGCTATTTACCGCGGCTTTTTCTGTACTCGGTCGGGGTCAGTCCCGTGCGCCGCTTGAAGAATTTAGAAAAATACTTCGGATCGTCGAACGCCAAAAGCCGCGCTATCTCGCCTATCGAGAGGCTCGTCCCGTCTAAGTAATCCCAAGCTTTATCGAGTCTCACGTCCGCCGCGTACTGCATAGGCGTCTTGCCGAATCTTTTCTTGAATTTAGCTATAAAGTAGTGCGGATTGGTATTCGCCAGCTTGGCCAGCTTCTCGATATTCAATTCTTCACGCGGACCGTCGTAGCGCCTTATATATTGGGCGATCCCGTTCAGCATATCTCCTTCGATCGTCTTCTCATCTACGGTATTGATACCGGCGGCTCGGACAAATTCAGTCAGCAGCAAGAGCAGATTTGAACGTTTTTCAAGGCAGTCGAGGATAAGGTTGTTCTTATCGACTCGATGGAACCTCTTAAAACGCTCTACGACCTCGTCGCGGTTTTTGATTTCAACCACCCATTCGCCCTCCAGGTAATCGAACAGGCTCTCAGACTCAAGCGTCGCGTTAAAGTTACAGTAATGCACATGCGCGTATCCGTCCTCGGGTATCCCAATAGAATAGGTATGTCTCTCGGGGATAAGGAACATGCAGTTTTTGCCGACCTCATATTTTTTGCCGAAGATCTCGTAGTTCATACCGCCCTGAACTATAAATATCAGCCTCGACTCGCTCGACATCTCCCTGCGCCGTCTGTATTGATCGTCCCACCAGGTCTCTCCGTGCGCGCGTATCGTAAAATTCGCCGCGCGCAAACTGCCGTCGGATATTACCATGCGCTCCACCTCCGCAGATAATGCTTCATATGTTAAGCTTAGCATATTCGCCTCCGAAAATCAAGCGGTTTATTCATACCTTCTTTCCCCCTTATTTAATATTTTTTGAAAACAAAGCCGCGTATCAAGCCCAAACATAGTAACGCGCGCGGTTTTGGCCGCGCGCTTTTGGGAAGAAATCAAACGATTTTTACGATCTCAACGTCTATCGTTTCAAGATCGATATCGATTTTTTTCAATTTGTTGCAAACGACTTACTCCGCGATCTCGGTATACAGCTCAAGCTCAAACAGGTTCAGAACCGTTTGGTCGTTTCTCTTTAGCCGGATATACCGATACGCTTCCTCGCACCCGGTCTCGGCGTAGACCATCTCGGTATCGCTCGCACCCTCGATAGTCATGATATCCGTGTAACTTGTTCCGTCGTTAGAGTCTTGCAAAACCGCTCCGTTAAGACGGCTCGCCCCGTTTCACGACTGATAGCCTATCTTGGTTATCACCTGCGGCTGATCAAACTCGACTCCGCAATAGCCGCTCTTCGGACCGTCGTAATAGGTCGACGTATCGCCGTCGAACGCCGCTCTGTAGTCGTCGCTCACTCCGAATTGGTATACGCCTCCGGCCTGCCAGCCGCCCTGGCCGAACACGTTCTTGATATACGTATTCGTCGCCGCCGCGCCCGGAGTCGTGGTTCCTTCGTCCTGCTCGCCTTCAAATATATCGAGTCCGCCGGTCAGCTCGACCTCTTCTTTGTAGTATTTATTATTAAGATACGTATTTACCGACTGGACTACTCCAAGATCGACCGCGTCGTCATAAATGATGATCTCTGCAATAGCGCCGCTGAAATATCCCGTGTTTTCTTCAAAGCCTCCAAGATATCCGTACTCGTCGGATATTCTATCGATAGCGTTTGGAACGCCGGTTAGCGTAGCAAGCGCGCCGCTTCCTCTATCGTAGATCTGTATATTCGTACCCTCTTTGACTATCGCGGTCGTTGTGAAGCCGGAGCCCGCGTCTTCGGCGTTTTTGTCCACAGCATAGTTATTTCCCTGCCCCGCCAGTCGGATACTTATCTGATCCATAAACGGAGTCACTACGAACTTGCCCCAGCCCTCGCTCGTCTCGTCGAAGTACAGCAGAGGATCCTGATCGCCGTGTATATTTTCCGTCGGGTTATTCTCGTCCGCGGCGCTGACTATTATCACTGTGACGTCGCTCTTGCCGGCTAAGATCCCCTCGAACGGGAACCTCAAAAGATCGTTCTCACCGTCGAACACGATCGCCGGTTTGCCGTTCGCCGCCGCCGAAGAATATATCGGCGCGGACTCGGTGTCGATTGACGCGGCATTATGTCCCATGCCCGACATATCCGTCCAGCCGGTAACATAGCCGTCTCCGTCCGTCTCTACGCCCTTGTCGGCTCTGAGCCAGAGCTGCATACCGTCGGTCGAGATCTCCTGCTCGGCCTTTACAAGCGCGAACGCCACGAAGTTGGGGCCCGCTCCGTTACCCTGGATCCTGATCGTATTGTCTCCGGCCTCCAGTTGTAGATTCACCTGTAGGATATTCAGGCAGTTGTCGGACGAATACGCCTTTTCGCTTGACGCGTCGTCTACGCCTATTATCCCCTCGGTCTGCGCCTTAAGCTCGCCGCCGACGTATACGTTATAGCTTCTCCCTGCGCTTCCGAAGCAGAGTATATACATCTCGTACTCGCCCGCTCTCTCCAGATTAACTGTCTTTTCCACATAGCCGATCCAGCCGGAGCCCGTACTGTCCACGCCGTTGATCCGCGAATACGCCAGTTCCTCGTCGGAGTTTAGGATACCGAACACCGCCGAGGTCTCGCCGACGTTCAGCGGCGAACCGAACTCCTCTGCGGACACGTCGCCTTTTGAACCCTGATAGTTATCGACGTGGTTCTCCGCTTCCTGATCCGCCCAGTATGGGCCTATCACGTCGGTTCTCGCCGGGGTCTCGTCGGACGATACGTATTCGGTCGTTATGCAGCCTTTAGACGGCTCGGATACTTCTCCGTCCTTTATCACATATATATAGTAGTCGCCGATAACCGTCGGGATCTGAAGCTTTCCGCCGCTCGCCTTCTTGACCGTATCGCTCTCGGTGAAATCGACCGTACCCTCCGGCGCGAGCCATATCTCGCCGTCTATCGTCTCAGGAACGCTTATTTCAGTTATGCCGGTATCTTCGGACAGACTGTAATTTGTCGGAAGGATCAGATCCTCCGGATCGCCGAGCGCCCGACCGAGATATTCGTCGCCTACGCCCGAATTTCTTATAACGGAGATCGGCTCCGTCTCCTTCCAAAAACCGCTTAGGTTAGTGTGTCTGTCGCTGATCACAGTTCCGGTCTCGTACGCCGTTGTGGTCTTGTATAGCGCCGTGGTCAGGTAATTGTTGTATATCGTGTTATATCCCTTAGGATGATATATGTTGCTTGCCGTTCCCCAGGTTCCGCAGTCTATTCCGGCTTGGTCGGTATCGACCTCGATAACGTTATTGTAAGCCTCCATATACCGGGTTCCCTCGTCTATATGGATACCGCGGCTGTGATAACCGTTTTTGCCGACTTTAGAAAGGTAATTATCGTGTATCGTCGTACCCTTCATAGGCCCGAGCGTATAGATAGACCCGCCGTCGGCCATTGTGGTCAGCACGTTTATAACTCGGTTATACGCGACTTCGTTGTTCTGCAAATTCGGCGTCTCGCCCTGCGGATCGGTCGAACCGTTAGTGTCGGAGATATCGGCGCCGACCGTATATCCCCAGCCCCAGCCGAGACTTATCCCCGAATACGGCGCGTTCTCTACGTGGTTATGCAGTACGCTGAGTTCCGTTCCGTAGTATATCGTCATTCCCGGACAGCCGTAGTATGTAACAGCCAAATCTACCATATAGTTGTTTGTAATATCCAAATTACTGCAAAGTCCCTCGACGTCCACGTCGTATTTTTCTTTATCCGAGTATTGGTTCGAGGGATCCTTATAACCAAGCAGCTCCTCGCTCCCTTTGTCGCCTATCTCATGATGCTGCGGGTGTCCTACCGAAATCGCCGTGCCGCCCGCGTCATAGATAACGTTGCCGTCAAACGTACTGTCCGTCACATCGTTTATTATATTTAATCCGTCGTTAGCCGTATGTTTTATCGTATTATTTACAAAGCCTATATTATCTGCGCTCGTAACTTCTACCGCCGCCGCGGTAACGTCGACGTTACGGAAAAGTACCGCATGCCAATCCGATACGGTGGACGTGAGCGACAGAGACGTCTGAGTCGCCGCCTTACCGTGCGAACCCGCTATCTCGTACAGGTTCCAGTCCGTATTCTCAAACGTAAGCCCGTCGATAACTATATGGCTCGCGCGGTTCTCAAGATCCTCGCCCTCTATCCGGAGAAGAGTATCGACCTCGGGCGCGTATACCTCGGCCGTCGCCATGTCCTCGCCCTCGCGCGGCCAGTAGTAGAGCTTCTGCTCCGCTCTGTCAAAGTAGAACTCGCCCGGCTCGTCGAGGAACTCGAACACGTTGTATACATAGTTTTCTTTACTCGGGCTGTACGCCGTTCCCCAGCCCAGACTCTGCGCTATCGCTCCGTACGGCTGTTCGAATAAGGCGACAGTAGAGCCGTCTACGCTCTCTATCCCGCGTATCGCGACCGTCGCGGTCGTCCAGGTAGAACGCGACTGGACTTCTATATCCGACGGATTCTTTATATCCGCGGGTAAATCGCTCGGGCTGAATTTAACGCCGTCGCTCCTGCTAAGGCTCTCCCATGCGTAATCGCCCTCGCCCTGAGTAATTTCATACGTACCGTAGCCGCCGAGACCTTGCAGTTTCTTAGACGTCATATACGCCCTCTGATCGTTTACGTAAAGCTGTCTGAGCCGCTCGTCTCTGTTCAGCTCCGCGACGTACAGATTAGGATTCTCCGTATCCTGCGTCCAGCCGGTCACGCGCTCTCCGCCGCTGAATACCGGCTCCTCGCCCGGGTACGCCTTGTACTCGACGTTGTAGCCGTTGGAACCCGAATCCTCGACGCCCAGGACGATCGTCTCGTCTACGTAATACGTTCCGCCTCTGAAGTATACGGTTATATCCTCGGTCATATTATCGTTTATCTCAGCGACCGCCGCCCTCGCCCGCTCGAACGATCCGTACGGATTCCCGGCGCTTCCGTCGCCGCTCTCGTCGCTGCCGTCCGGCGCGACGTAGATCTCGTTACCCGACGCCGCAGGCGCCGTGGACGTCGGCTCCGGAACCGGTATAGCCGTCTGCGTAGGCGCGGGCGTAGGAGAAGCCGTTGCCGTCGCGGTAGCCGTGGGCGCCGGAGAAGCCGTAGCCGCCGGGTCTTTATGTTCGTTATCCAAAGTATAGACGTCCATTAACGGTATAAGTTCCTTCCACCAAAAAACTTTGACCGTATCCGACTTGTCATAGGTCAGCTCCGGCTCTAAAACGGTCTCGCCGGCCGTCGTTATATCTTCCTCGATCAAATTCACAAGCCTGTCCGCCTCGTTATACACGGCTATGTAGAGCTGAGTTTCTTGATCCGACTCCGCCCGCGCCGTTATCTCGCTTAAGACAACGGTTCCGTCGCCGTTATCCACTATGGTATAACCCGTTATCGCGTAGCCGCCGTCCTCGTTTGCCGCCGATACCGTCCGCGCCGGGAAGGACGCGGCGCAAAAAATTACCGCAAACAATACCGCAAGCAAACCTCTGATCCTTGTGTGCGTCATATCCCATGTTACCTCCTTGAAAAAATTATGTTCTTACATAAAATATAACACAGGCTGAAATTTTTTAAACTGTTTGTAATCAAAATAAGGTTCCGCATAATCAGCAATCTGACTATACAGAACCTTAACGCGTATATTTTACACTTCAGATCGTTTTTGAAAAATCATCTTATATCTAACAAAAAAACAAGTCTTTCTCTCCGCCTGTCAAAAAGCGAAAAGAAAGACTTTAAGTTAATTATCAAACATATAATATCCTGATACGTTCGCCGACCATATCGTCCGGGACCTCTCCGATCCTCCAGCCCGCGCCGGTGGTCTCGATATAGTAATAGTGGTTGCCCTCGTAGGAGATATTCCCCTCGCCGCTCGTCTGAAGTCCGACCGCCATGTGGTTGTCGCTCTCAAGTAACACCGCGCCGTAGCCTAATATATCCAGGATCCTCACGAGCAGAGCCGCCGTATCCTCGCAGTCTCCGCCGTGGTCGTACAGCGTCTCCATAGGGTATTTGGGATACTCGAGCGCGCCGTAATATACCAAGTCGTCCTGATATTCAAGATTCTGCACGAACGCGGTTATAAACTCCGCTATGCTGTAGTCGTCGGTTATACCGTTTTCTATCGCCATATTTTTAAGACTGCTTGCGAGCGAACTCATATATGTATAGTCGGCGTAGTCGTTTGCGTACGAAGCGTAGTCGTACGTTCTCGGCAGAGCCTTGAAATAGTCGACGTCCGCGGCGTTCATCTGAAGCGTCATATAATACGTCGCGCCGCTATAGGCCGGATACTGCCACGAATGCGATATGCTGACGAACGGAACGTTCGAGTTAAGGCTAAGCGTCCTTCTAAGATCCAGCCTGACGACTCTCGCAACCATCGCCGCGACCTCCGAGCGCCTGGTATACGAACCCGGCCTAAAGGTTCCGTATTCGTCGTCTCCGGTCAAAACTCCCGCTTCGTATAAATTCAATATCTCGCTGTAATATTTATTTTCGGTCTTCACGTCGGGTATAGGAGAAATATCGTTGATCTGCGGATAACTCTCGGGCAGCGCCCTGTAGAGCAGAGCCGCCAGCTCCTCTTTCGAGGCGGGCATAGAATATCTGCCGCTGAACTCGGTCGCCGATATTATCCCCTGCTCGGCCGCGTAATAAATATACGGCAGAGCCCAGGAGATCGAACTCGTCACATACCCGTTGCCGCTCACCTTTTGAAAACCGCCGCTGTTTTCGATCTCGCCGATCCCTTTCGGAGCCGGATCCACTTCATCTGTCGCGACAAACTTCTCCAGATCCGCTTCTCCTATATCCTCGCCGTACGCGTACGTGCGCCCGGCGTCGTCCGAACCTATCCGCAGCTCCTCGGCTATGTTTCCGCTTTCAAAATTATACGAATACCCGCCGCCGAGGCCGCCGATCGTATTTCCGTAATATGTGGAATTAAGTCTCGCCGCTATAGTTATAGCTTCCGCGACGGATATGTTGCCGGACGGATTAAACTCTCCGTCTCCGACGCCGCTCATTATTCCATATTCGTAAACGATACTCACGTAATCGCTGTACCACTCGCCGGCGCCGACGTCGCTGAAAACGCTGTTTGAATACGAGTTCACCTGTTTAAAATTCGCCAGCGCGTCGGCGTATGCAGTGTTGATCGAAACGATCAAACAGCACAGCGTAATGACTGACGAAACGATAGCGCTTTTTTTCATGGTTCATTCCTCCAACGCTTTTAACATTAATTAACGCCTATATAGCCCCGTCCCAATATAACGTTCGGCGGCATGTCGTCCGCCTTTTCCGATCTTAAACGTTCTTTTCCGCGTTCTCCTCGGACGCGTTCTCTTCGTCGGCGTCCTTCAAGACCACCAACGCTTCCTCGATTCTGTGCTCGAATACCCGCCTTACGTGTATCTCAAGCCGGCCGTCTCTGATAACCGTCGTATCGCCGTTGTTGGGAACCGTTCCCATAACGTCTATTATCAGTCCCGCGATAGTGTTATAGTCGCCGCTCCTGAGCGTAACGCCCAGCTCCTCGGAAACGTCGTCCAGATCCGTCGAGCCGCGCACTATCCACGCGTTTTCACCGATCCTTATTATATCGCGGTTTTCCTCCGGCGGATCGTATTCGCTGTACAGCTCTCCGACTATCTCCTCGAGTATGTCCTCGATAGTTACTATCCCCACAAAACCGCCGTATTCGTCCATAACGACCGCAATGTGAATATTCCCGGCCTGCATTCTCGCGAGCAGTTCGTCGGCCTTTATGGACTCGGGAACAAAATACGGCTCCCTTATGATAGACCTCAGATCGCCGCTTCGGTTTCCCAGCATCAACCTATAAAAATCTCTTATGTTTAACGTTCCTATCACGTCGTCTATCGAATCTCCGCAAACCGGGTATCTCGTATGATTGGTCTCGTTAATGACCTGCTCCCATTTCCCGGCGCCGTCGTTTATCCAAAGTACGTCCACGTCCGTCCTGTGCGTCATTATATCCTCGACGTCCGTGTCGTCCAGCTCGAAGATATTATGTATCATTTCTTTTTCGTCGTCGTCGATAGCTCCGGACTCCAAGCCGATATCGACCATCATCCTTATCTCTTCTTCGGTTATATCGTCGTCCTTGTCTCCCGGCTTCACGCCGAAAAGTCTTAAAAACAATCCCGCCGCGGCCTTTGGTATCCACACGAGCGGCCTGATTATATTCGTAGTAAAAACAGTAAACAGCGAAAGCCTCAGCGCCATTTTCTCGGCGTTCTTGCCCGCGACGCCCCTCGCGATAAATCTGCATACCGCCATATATATAAACGCCGCGAGCGCCGCGATTATTACGATCGCAACAACAGCCGCCGCGAAAACGTTCTCCAGACCAAGCCCTATGAAAAACGCGCGTAGATCCGCCGCGTATATCGCCGCGGCAAACGCCGATATAGCGAAAGGCAAGATCACGTTTAAAAATTCCATCGCGTTTTTAAACGCGGACGAGTTTGCGCTGACCAAACGATAAAGCCTTACGGCTCTCCTGTCGCCTTGGTCGGCTAATTTCTTAAGTCTCGCGTCGTTTATCCCGATCGTCGCAGTCTCCGCGCAAGTCGCTAACGTTCCTATTATAAACAATACGACGGTAACTATTATAAGCCATTGTCGCTCAGGCAACGTATCCAATAAAATCATCCTTCCGATAAGTCAAGCCGACGACCGTCGGCTATTTGCCTATACGGATTTATTATATCACAGTATGTTTTTATTGTCAAATTGAGCGGCGCCGCGCGTCCTGCGTATAAATTCTAAATTCTAAATCCTGTTCGCTCTATCTGCTCAGGGCGCATATGAAACGGACGCGCCGCGTTCTCGTTTGCTATTGTATCATCTTTTTCTATGTTTGTCAATATACTTTACATTAAAAGTTGTTTATACAAACATACTTGTTATATATAATACCAGCAAAAAGGAGCGGGATCTATGATACACGAACGGATAAAAATGTTAAGAGAACAATACAATTACAGTCAAGCGGAACTGGCTAAGAAATTAAATATAGCAAGGACGAGCGTCCTCGCATGGGAAAACCAGACCTCGGCTCCGTCGCTTAAGCATATAATATCGATGGCGAAGCTCTTTAGGGTCTCTACGGATTATCTGCTCGAGGTAGACAACAAGCGCGTCTTATCCCTCGAAGGACTGACCGAGGAGGAGATCGCTATCATCTGCGGGCTTTTAAACTATTTTGACAAGGACAGATCGGGCGGGGACGCGCGTTGATTTTCGCGCTCTGCGATTCATTTCAAATCAACCAAAAAAGACCGGCTCCGCGTCCGGTCTTTAAGCTTAGGACATATTTATCGGATTGACGTCTATTATAACGGACGGCTCTCCGCCGCCGTAGGTATCGTTGATATACGTCAGGTAGCCGAGCGCCTTATCCGCGTTCCCGGCTTTTATAAGCAGTCTGTATCTATAATTTTGCTTTATTTTAAATATCGGCGCCGGCGCTGGCGGAACTATTTTTATTATATTCTTATCCCCCTTCGACGCCTTTTTTATGAACGCGTTTATACTCTCGATCTTGCCGCGCGTTTCGCTTTCGACCTTACCCTGCGTCGTTATGCAGATAATATCGCTGAACGGCGGATATGTAAACGCTCTTCTGAATTTTATTTCATTTTGATAGAAGTCGATATAATTGTGATCTTTAGCGAAGTTGATCGTGAGGTTTCCGGGCTGATAGGTCTGGATTATCGCTATTCCGGGCTTATCTCCGCGCCCGGCGCGGCCGCACACTTGCGTGATAAGCGAAAAGCTCCTCTCGTTGGCTCTAAAATCGTCCACGCCCAAAGAGCTGTCCGCCGCCAAGACCCCGACCAGCGTCACGTCCGGGAAGTCCAAGCCCTTGGTGACCATTTGAGTCCCCAAAAGTATATCCGCTCCGCCTTCCTTAAACTCGTTTAGTACGGCCTCGTGTCCGCCCTTTTTAGACGTCGTGTCATGATCCATCCTGATGACTTTAGCCTCGGGAAACAGTCTGTTTAGCTCCGCCTCTATCTTCTGAGTTCCGGTTCCGAAATATTTAATATACTTAGAGCCGCACTCCGGACACTTCTTCAGATTAGGTATCGTATAACCGCAGTAGTGACAGGTCAGCGTATCCGTATTTCTGTGGTAGGTCATGGGTATGCTGCAATCCTTGCACTCGACCACGTAGCCGCACTCGCGGCAGGATACGAAGGTACTGTAGCCGCGTCTGTTTAAGAATAATATCGATTTTTCCTTTCTGTCTATCGTATTCCTGAGCTCGAACTCCAAACGCCCGCTGATAGGAGAGAGATTGTGATAATCGAATATCTCCTTACGCATATCCACGATATACGCCTTGGGAAGCGCGCCCAAATTATAGCGCTTGTGCATCTCGTAGAGCTCGTACTCGCCCGTCTCGGCCTTGTAATAGCTAACGACCGACGGCGTAGCCGACGCTAAGAGAAGCGGCGCGTTGTGTTTCTCGGCTCTCCACCCGGCTATTTCGTGAGCGGAGTATCGCGGAGACATTTCGGATTTGTAGCTGTTCTCATGCTCCTCGTCGAGAATTATTATTCCTATATTGTCAAACGGCGCGAAGACCGCGCTCCGCGCTCCGACGACCACACCGACCTCGCCCCGTCTTATCTTATTCCATTGGTCGTAGCGCTCTCCGACCGAAAGCGCGCTGTGGATCACCGCCACCTTGGCTCCGAACCTGCTCACAAAACGCTCCACCATCTGCGGGGTGAGCGATATCTCCGGCACCAGCATTATCGCCTGTTTCCCGTTTTTGATACAGTTTTCTATGGCCTGAAGGAACACCTCGGTCTTTCCGCTTCCGGTAACGCCTCTTAAAAGTATTTTTTTGTGGATATTGTTTTCTATTAAGCGATTCAACCGGTCTATTATCGGCGCCTGCTCCTCGGTCGGCTCGTAGGCGCCGGTCTGCTTATACTTTGACGCGTCGAACGCCTCGCGGCTCTTGGGCTCGGTCTTGACCGTCACGTATCCCTTTCCAACCAGGTTGGACAAGGCCGAATAGTTCGCGCCCGACTGCTCGATAAGATCGGCCGTAGTCATCCTTCCGCATTCGCATAGGGTAAGGAGTATCCCCGCGAGCGCCGTGGCGCGCCGCGAAAGAAGTTCGTCGGCCAGAATGTAGGCGTCCTCGGCCTTGATATTCAATTCGGCCTTTCTGACCTTGAGCGAGCTTATCCCGCCTTGGATATCCTCGTCGATCGAGACGACTCCTTTTTCCTTGAGGCTCGCGAGCGAACGCCTCAGGCTTTTAGACCCTGTCTTCTCGACCAGCTCGGCGTATTCCATCAAACCGTCGTTTTCGGCAAGGACATTTACAAGCTCGCTCTGCGCTTTTGAAAGCCGCGGCGCCGTACTCGATCCCTCTCCGTTATCCGCTTCGATCGATTTGAGATATTCGCGGCTGAGCGATATCCATTCGCGGATCCTGATTCCGGTCTTCGGCGGAGCTATAAGCTTATACGCGCTGTAGAACGAACACAAATACTTCTTCTGCATCATAAAGATAAGCTCGATAAGCTCCGGGGTGCATACAGGCTCCGTATCGGCGATCTTTTTGATCGGCTTCAGCTTTTCAAAGTCGCTCTTCTCCTTTATCCCTACGACGAGCGCCTCCGCCGAATTATTATATATCCCAAACGGGACTATGACCTTCATGCCGAGTTTTATATCCATATTATCCGGAGCCGCATAGTCGAAAACCTGATTTATTATATGCTTGGGATCTGTGAGAATAACCTGAGCTATCATCTTCCTTACGACCTCCTTCAAATACAAACTTTCCGTTTATCCTGGTTTTACCGGTATACCGCTACAGCTTCAGCGCCTCGTCCAATATCTGATTGGCGATCCTGAACTTGGATGCGAGCGGCAGCTCCTTTACGACGCCGTCTTTCCCAACTATGGTTATTATATTGGTGTCGCTCCCGAATCCCGCGCCTTCTTGCCTTAGGCTGTTAGCCGCTATAAGGCCGACGTTCTTGCCGCGGCATTTCTTTATCGCGTTCTCTATCAGGTTTTCCGTCTCCATACAGAATCCGATAATTATTTTCCTGCCGCCGTAGCGAAGTCCCAGCTCTTTCAAAATATCCTTGGTGCGGCTCAGCTCTATCTTCATATCCGAAACGTCTTCCTTCTTGAGCTTATTATCCGCGGCGGTCTTGGGCGTAAAGTCGGCCACCGCGGCGGACTTTATTATTATGTCCGCGTCTTCGGCGTATTCCATGACCGCGTTATACATATCCTCCGCCGAATCGACGTTTACGGTCTTTACCCACGCCGCGTTATCCTGCGTATTATGTCCGGCTACGAGCGTAACCTCCGCGCCTCTGAGCGCCGCCGCCCTCGCCAGCGAAAAACCCATCTTCCCGGTCGAATGATTTGTTATATATCTGACCGGATCGATCGCCTCGCGCGTAGCTCCGGCGGTGATCAAGACCTTTTTCCCCGTCAGATCCCTGTCCTCGATCCGCGCGAGTCTTATGATTTCCTCGGCAATTATTTCAACCGGCGCCAATTTGCCCTTTCCGGTATCGCCGCACGCCAGCCTGCCGACCGCCGGCATGACGAAATTATAGCCGTATTCTTCCAGTTTATTTATGTTATCCTGAACTATCCGGTTCTCGAACATGTTGGTGTTCATCGCCGGAGCGATCAGGACGGGCGCTTTGGTCGCCATAACGGTCGTCGTCAGCATATCGTCGGCTATTCCGTTCGCGATCTTGCCTATAACGTTCGCAGTGCATGGCGCGACCGCGAAAACGTCGGCCTGCTTGGCCAGCGAGATATGTCTTATCTCCCAGGATTTAGGTTCTACGAACATATCGAGCGCCACCGGGTTTTGAGATATGCTCTGAAAGGTCAGCGGCGCGACAAACTCGGCCGCGGATTTCGTCATTATAACCTTGACGTCGCCGCCGAGCTTCTTTAATATCGATATCAGATCGAGCGCCTTATATACCGCTATGCCTCCGGTAACTCCCAGAACGATCGTTTTATCCTTTAATATATCGTTATCGTAATTATCAAGTATCATAACAAAACTCCATTCCGCCGCCCCGCGCAGGCGTAAATAACGCTCCGCGCCCGTTCCGCGTCCTAAGCCGCGGTTTATTCGGGCGGCGCCGTTTAGCGCGGCTTCCGCGCAGGATAGACCCGGCGCTAAGCCCGCGGCATATTTGTATATATCCAAAAAAGACGGACGATAGTCATCTCCGCCTTCTTAGACCTGATTTTAAATTTTTCGGTTTAAACTCCGCTTCCGCCGAATAAAGCCAAACGGCGTTTTATAGCGCGGTTCCGTTACTCTTCGGCGCCTTCGCCGCTTTCTTCCGTCTGTTCGTCTAACGCTTCTTCAGTCTCTTCAACGGCGTCCTGAACCGGTTCCTGAGCCGGGCTCTCCTGCTCGGTGAAATTAACGTCGTCCAAGCCGTCCGCGAAAAGGCTCTCGGTCTCGCCGATCTTTTCCAAGTCCTGGCGCTCCAAATAGTTCAGCTTGTTCTCGTATATCTCCTCTATCGCTATCGAGACCTCTTTATCCGACTCCGCGTCGGCGAGCGGCGGCGCCCCGTCTACGAGCTGTCTTGCGCGTTTAGCGGTCTCGATAACCAACTGATACCTGCTTCCCGTCTTTTTAACCAGTTCATTGATTGGTGGATCGATCATCATTTTTTATACGCTCTCCTTTATAATAATATTCAAATAAGTAAAACCGGATATCTTGCAACCGCTGTTAAAACGTCGCCCGCAGTTTGACCGCGGCGCGTTTTTCATTTTAGCGTAAGTATTGCCATGATCCGGATCGTCTTATACGGCGCTATCGTTTAAAACTCCGGCGTTCGTCCCAAAACGCCGAACTTAGAACCGAACTAAGCGGTTATTATCTGCGCGACTTTCTTCGCCGCTTTCTTTGACACGTCGTTTACCACTATGTAGTCGTATTTATCCTTCTGCTGCATCTCCCACTCGGCCAGCTTCAGACGCCGCTCTATCTCCTCGGCGGTCTCGCTGCCGCGGCCTACGAGCCGGCGTCTCAGCTCTTCCATACTCGGCGGAGCGATAAAGACATATACGCCGCCGGGGCGCTTATCCATCACTTTTAACGCTCCCTGAACGTCGATCTCAAGCAGAACGTTGACCCCGCTCTCGAGCTTCTCCACGACCGCTTTCTCCGGCGTTCCGTAGTTGTGCTTGTTATACGTCGCCCATTCCAGAAAACAGCCGTTGTCGATCATTTCCTGAAACTCGTCTTCCGTCTTGAAAAAGTAGTTGACGCCCTCTTTCTCGTCGTCTCTCGGCGCTCTTGTGGTCGCCGAAACGGAAACCGACAGATTGAGCTCGTCCTTGTTCTTCTTTAATATCTCGCACACGGTTCCCTTGCCGACTCCGGAAGGTCCCGAAACCACTATTAATTTCCCGCGCTTTTCCGGCGCGGTCTTTGTTGTATCGATCATATTAATCAGCGCCTTTCCGCTCAAATCTAATTCTGCTCCGCTTTATCCTCGTCGGACTCGGCAGCGGTCTCTTTCGGCTCGGACGGTTCCGCTCGACCCGCTATCGTCTCGGTCTGAATGGCCGACAGTATCACATGGTCGCTGTCGGTGATCAGCACGGCGCGCGTGCGTCTGCCGCAGGACGCGTCGATGAGCAAGCCCCTCTCCTTGGCCTCCTGGATGATACGTTTGATAGGCGCCGAATCCGGGCTTACTATCGCCACCACTCTCGAGCCGGAAACAATATTGCCAAAACCTATATTTATGAGTTTCAATATAATTCACTCCCCGAAATCATTCTATATTCTGTATCTGCTCTCGTATCTTCTCTATTTCGGATTTTAGATCCACGACTATCTTAGCCACTTCCAGATCGCTGGCCTTAGACCCGATCGTGTTCGCCTCTCTGTTCATCTCCTGAACGATAAAGTCGAGCTTTTTTCCGCACGGCTCGTTCGAATCCATAGCTTTTCTAAACTCGTTGACGTGGCTTCTGAGCCTTACCGTCTCCTCGTCCACCGCCGTCTTATCGGCGAACACCGCGGCCTCGGTCAGTATCCGGCTCTCGTCTATGGCGGTCGACTCCAGTATCTCGGACAGCTTCTTATACAGCTTATCCATATATTCCTTGGTGCACTCGGGCGAGCGCTTCTCTATCTTATCGACCAGAACCAAAACGCCGTCCAACTGCTCGTAGAGCTTCTCCGCGAGACGGCCGCCCTCGGCCGTTCTCATCTCCACGAATTCTTCCATAGCCTTCTCCAGAACGCCCAGCACGTACTTACATATCAATTCTTCGTCGATCTCTTTGTATTCTATGTTATATATATCGCTGAAACCGGCAATCGTGGAGATCGACAGATCGTCGGTCAGATCGTATTCCTTAAGTTCCTTAAGCGCCTCTATATAGCTTTCCGCAACGCCTCTGTTGAGCTTTACTATGCGGTCGTCGCCGTTTAACTGGTCGATGGAGACCATTATCTCCGCCTTGCCCCTCGATATATACCGCGACGCGCAGGCCCTGATCTTCTCCTCCAAGAAGTTATAATATCTCGGGACCTTTATGTAAAAATCGCTGTAACGGTGGTTCACCGACTTAACGCTGATCTTTATCTCAAGATCGTCCACGACTTCTTCCGCGCGGCCGAACCCCGTCATACTTTTGAGCATATCCACACCCCATTAACAATCATTTAATATATAGCAATTAATTATATCAATATTATTTTAAAAAATCAATCTATTTTATAAAATTTATTTAAAAAATTTACATATCGCACTATTTTCTCCCCGGCTCCGTATTATTTATGTTCCAAACGCCGAATGTTATATTCCACAAAAAAGATATGGATTTTATAATATCATTGTGATATAATGAAGTGATTGGCCGCCGTATAAGGCGAAAAAACGCCTCGGACGAATTAAAAATGGAGCTTAACCGGTTAAAGAGGTGAATTGAATGGACGAATCTAATTTTTTAATGTATACTACCGAAGACGGCTCAACAAAGATCGAAACGACTTTTGCGGGCGATACAGTTTGGCTTTCTATAGAGCAGATGGCCGCATTGTTTCAAAGAGACAGGAGCGTCATAGGAAAACACATTCGCAACATATTTAAAGAGGGCGAATTGATCAAAGAATCAGTATGGGCAAAATTTGCCCACACTGCCGAGGACGGAAAAACTTATCAAGTGGATTACTATAACCTCGATGTGATAATATCCGTCGGATATAGGGTAAAATCCTTACGCGGCGTTCAGTTTAGAATTTGGGCCACAAACATTTTAAAAGAATATCTCCAAAAAGGCTTCGTATTAGACGATGAGCGTTTGAAACGCTTAGGCGGAGGAAACTATTTCGATGAACTGTTATCGCGTATCCGTGATATTCGTTCTTCAGAAAAAGTTTTCTGGCGAAAAGTCTTAGAGATTTATGCAACCAGCATCGATTATGACCCTAAAGCTGAAAGCTCTATACTTTTCTTTAAACAAGTCCAGAATAAAATGCATTGGGCGGCGCATAAACACACTGCCGCCGAAGTAATATACCAAAGAGCAGACGCGGAAAAAGCAAATATGGGTCTGACTTCTTGGCAGGGCAAAACGATAAAGAAATCAGATGTAGAGGTCGCAAAAAACTACTTAAACGAAGAAGAGATCGACGCGTTAAACAAAATTGTTACCGCTTATTTGGATATAGCAGAAGTACATGCATTGAACCATGAACCAATGTATATGAAAGATTGGCTGGAGACGATAGACGATTACTTAAAGATGACACGAAGAGATATATTATACACTCAAGGTACAGTAACGCATAGCCAAGCGCTTGAGAAAGCGCATAACGAATACAAAAAATATAAGAAAAAACAAGATGAATCGTTATCTTCCGTAGAACAACATTTTATCGACAGCATTAACGATTTGAATAAATTAGGAAAAAGCGTTGATTAAAATAGATAAGAGCAAAAACGACAAGAAATCAGTATGGGCAAACTTTTCCCACACTGCCGAGGAAAGGATTTTAAAATGGATAAGTTCATTGTAAACGCACCGTATCAGCCCGGCGGCGACCAGCCGCAGGCGATAGATAAGCTGGCTAAGGGTATCATAAACGGCGATAAGTTCCAGACCCTCCTGGGCGTGACCGGAAGCGGCAAGACTTTCACGATGGCCAACGTCATAGAAAGGGTTCAAAAGCCGACCCTGGTGCTGGCTCACAACAAGACCCTCGCCGCTCAGCTTTGCAGCGAGTTCAAAGAGATATTTCCGAATAACGCGGTGGAATACTTCGTCTCCTACTACGACTATTATCAGCCGGAAGCGTATATACCTCACTCGGATATCTATATAGAAAAGGACGCTTCGACCAACGAGGAGATAGACAAGCTCAGACACAGCGCGACGGCCGCTCTGTTTGAGAGGAAGGACGTAATAATAGTCGCCAGCGTATCCTGTATATACGGGCTCGGCGACCCGATAGACTACAACAACATGGTCGTCTCTCTAAGACCCGGCATGATAAAGGACCGGGACGAGGTCGTCGCCAAGCTGATCGAGATCCAATACGACAGAAACGATTTTGAATTTACAAGAAACAAATTCCGCGTAAGAGGCGACGTCATAGACGTATGGCCGTCCGGCGCGCAGCAGAACGCGATACGGATCGAATTCTTCGGCGACGAAGTAGACCGGATAACCGAGATAAACGTAGTGACCGGCGAGGTCGTCGCGCAGAGGAACCACATAGCGATATACCCCGCTTCCCACTACTGTACGACCCCGGAAAAGCTCGAGCTTGCGATCGGCAGGATCGAGGAAGAACTCGAGCAGCGTTTAAAAGAATTTAAAGACAACGGCAAACTGGTAGAGGCGGAGCGTTTGGAGCAGAGAACCAAATACGATATAGAGATGCTTCGCGAGACCGGCTTTTGCAGCGGTATCGAGAACTATTCAAGACTTATAAGCGGCCGGCCGCCCGGAAGTCCGCCTTTTACCCTGCTCGACTACTTCCCCAAGGATTTTTTGATGTTTGTGGACGAGTCGCACGTAACGCTTCCACAGGTGCGGGCTATGTACGCGGGAGACAGGGCGAGAAAGGAGAACCTGGTCAAGTACGGATTCAGGCTCCCGTCCGCTTTCGACAACCGACCGCTTAACTTTGACGAATTCTGGGCGAAGCTGAACCAGGCCGTATTCGTCTCGGCGACGCCCGCCGAGCTTGAAAGAAGCTGCAGTACGCAGATCGTCGAGCAGGTCATAAGACCGACCGGACTATTAGACCCCAAGATCGACGTGAGGCCGATAAACGGTCAGGTGGACGATCTGTACGCAGAGATACAGAAGCGGGTCGAAAAGAACGAAAGAGTCCTCGTCACCACCCTGACCAAGAAAATGGCGGAGCGTCTTACCGAGTATTTCGAGGGGATGGGCGTTAAAGTCAGATATCTGCACTCGGACGTTAAGACTATCGAGAGAATGGAAATAATAAGAGACTTAAGGCTCGGCGAGTTCGACGTGCTCGTCGGGATAAACCTGCTCAGAGAGGGCCTCGATATCCCGGAAGTATCGCTCGTGGCGATCCTCGACGCGGACAAGGAGGGCTTTTTAAGGAGCGAGACCTCGCTGATCCAGACGATAGGCCGCGCCGCGCGAAACGCGGAGGGCGAGGTCATAATGTACGCCGACGAGGTCACGCATTCGATGGCCGCCGCTATTGAAGAGACGAATCGACGCCGGAAACTTCAGTCCAAATTCAACCAAAAGCACGGGATAACGCCTAAGACTATCAGCAAGGAAGTCCACTCGGTGATCGAGGCGACGCAGAGCGTGGACGATGATTCTAAGAAGCAGAAGAAACATTACGCCGATAAACAAAAGGCTATCGCCGAGCTTACGATTGATATGAAGAAGGCGGCGGAGCTGCTGCAGTTCGAGCTGGCGGCTCAGATAAGAGACGAGATCAGGCGTCTGCAGGACGAATAATATACCAAGCATTTGAGAAAGGATCGATCACTTTAATACCATGAGTAATAAAAATATAGTTGTAAAGGGCGCTAAGGAACATAACCTAAAAAATATAGACGTCGTTATACCGAGAGATAAATTCGTCGTTCTCACCGGGCTCAGCGGCTCCGGTAAATCTTCTCTGGCCTTTGAAACGATCTACGCCGAGGGTCAGAGACGGTACGTCGAATCGCTTTCGTCGTACGCGCGCCAATTCTTAGGGCAGATGGAAAAGCCGGACGTGGAATCCATAGAGGGACTCTCGCCCGCGATCTCCATCGACCAGAAGACCACGGCCAGAAACCCGCGTTCCACAGTCGGCACGGTCACCGAGGTATACGACTACCTAAGGCTTATCTTCGCAAGGATAGGCGTGCCGCACTGTCCTAAATGCGGCAAGGTGATAATCCCTCAAACGATCGACCAGATCGTGGACTCGATCCTCGCCCTTCCCGAGAGAACCAGGATACAGATCATGTCTCCGGTCGCAAGGGGCAGAAAGGGCGAGTACGTAAAGACCTTTGAAAACGCGCGCAAGAACGGCTTTGTCAGAGCCAAGGTAGACGGCGAAATGATCGATATAACCGAAAATCAGATAAGGCTCGACAAGCAAAAAAAGCACAATATCTCCATCGTAGTGGACAGGCTCGTGGTCAAGGAAGGGATCTCGAAGCGTCTTACCGACTCCGTCGAGACCGCGCTCAACATGGCTGGCGGGCTCGTCATGGTCGACGTTTTGGGCGACGAGCCGCGCGAGCTTATGTATTCGCAAAACTACGCCTGCGACGACTGCGGCGTGAGCCTTGAAGAGCTGAGCCCAAGGATGTTCTCTTTCAACACACCGTACGGCGCGTGTCCGAGCTGTATGGGTATTGGAACGATAACCAAGATAGACCCAAACCTCATAATCCCGGACAAGCGGCTCAGCATAAACCAGGGCGCTATTGTCGCCACCGGCTGGAGCAACGCCGAAGCCAACTCGATAGCGTCGATGTATTACGAGGGTCTCGCCGAACATTACGGCTTCGACCTCGACACGCCGGTCGAAGAACTGCCGGAACAGGTATTGAACGCGCTGCTCTACGGCACGAACGGCGAAAAGATCAAGCTGACCTATAACCGCAAGTATTCCAAGGGTATCCAATACGCCTCTTTCGAGGGAATAATCAACAACCTCGAGCGCAGACATCAGGAGACCAGCTCCGAGTGGATGAAAGCGGAGATCGAGAGCTATATGATGAATATGCCCTGCCCCGAATGCGGCGGGACCAGACTCAAAAAAGAATCCTTGGCGGTCACGATAAACGATAAGAACATCAACGACGTGACAAATCTGTCTATAGATAAGGCGTACGAATTTTTCTCGACCTTAAACGACACGTTGTCGGAGAAGAATAAGATCATCGCGAAGCACGTTTTAAAGGAGATAAACGACAGACTTAAATTCTTAAAAGACGTCGGGCTCGAATACCTGACCCTCTCGAGGAGCGCGGGCACGCTCTCGGGCGGCGAAGCCCAGCGTATCCGGCTCGCGACTCAGATCGGCTCCAGCCTTATGGGGGTCGTCTATATACTCGACGAGCCGAGCATAGGCCTGCATCAGAGGGATAACGACAAACTCATAGACACCCTCAAAAACCTTCGCGACCTCGGCAACACGCTGATCGTGGTCGAACACGACGAGGACACCATGCTGGCGGCGGATCATATCATAGACATAGGCCCCGGAGCGGGTATCCACGGCGGCGAGGTCGTGGCCTGCGGTACGCCGCAGGATATAATGGACTGCAAGGAATCCATCACCGGTCAGTATCTCAGCGGAGCCAAGAAGATACCCATCCCCAAGACCAGAAGAAAAGGGAACGGGCATAAATTAGAGATATTCGGCGCGAGCGAGAACAACTTAAAGAATATAAACGTCAAGATCCCGCTCGGAACGTTCACGGTCGTGACCGGCGTCTCGGGCAGCGGCAAGAGCTCGCTGGTCAACGAGATAATATACAAGCATCTATCCAATCAGCTAAACGGCTCCAAGAAGTTCCCAGGCAAATTCAAGTCAATGAAAGGACTTGAATACTTAGACAAGGTTATAGACATAGACCAATCGCCGATCGGCAGAACGCCGCGAAGCAACCCCGCCACCTACACCGGCCTGTTCGGCAATATACGCGAGCTGTTCGCAACCACGCCGGAAGCTAAGGCAAGAGGATACAAACCCGGCCGATTCAGCTTTAATATAAAAGGCGGCAGATGCGAAGCCTGCACCGGAGACGGTATAATCAAGATCGAAATGCACTTTTTGCCGGATATATACGTTCCCTGCGAGGTCTGCGACGGAAAGCGGTATAACCGCGAGACGCTCGAGGTCAAGTATAAAGGCAAAAACATAAACGAAGTCCTCGAAATGACGGTCGAGGAGGGCTGTTCCTTCTTTGAGAATATGCCCAAGATCCACCGAAAACTGCAAACGCTGTTCGACGTGGGTTTGGGATATATAAAGATCGGCCAGCCGTCCACCACTCTCAGCGGCGGCGAAGCCCAGCGCGTTAAGCTCGCCACAGAGCTGAGCAAGCGCAGCACGGGCAAGACGATATATATCCTGGACGAGCCGACGACCGGACTCCACACCGCCGACGTCCATAAGCTGATAGAGGTGCTTCAAAAACTGGTCGACGCCGGAAACACCGTGCTGGTCATAGAGCATAACCTCGACGTGATCAAGACCGCCGACTATATCGTAGACCTCGGCCCCGAGGGCGGAGACAAAGGCGGAACGATCGTCGCCAAGGGTACGCCCGAAGCGATAGCGAAATGTCCCGAATCGTACACGGGGCAATATCTTAAGAAAATATTAAAGTAACGCGGCGAGGACTCGCGCCTCGGTTATGCGGTGGAATTTATGCATGACTACGAGATATTCGACAAATACGGCGAACAGGGGATCGCGGAATACAGCTTAAAAAACGGCGCGGCGCGAATATCCGACGATACGCAGATGACGCTTTTCACCGCGAACGCCATTTTATTCGCCGAAACGCGAGGCGCAATGCGCGGTATCGGCGGCGATCCGGCTATGTACGCGCCTCAGGCCTACTTGGATTGGTATACGACCCAGACGATGAATTATGAAGAGGGAAGCGCTCTGAGAAGGTATAACGGCCAAGGCGGGATATCGTGGCTTCTGGACGTTCCCGAATTATATGCGAGACGCGCGCCTGGGAATACCTGCATGTCGGCGCTCGGGGCTTTGAAGCGCGGCGAAGGCCGGCTCGATTATATAAAAGAGCCTGTAAACGACAGCAAAGGCTGCGGCGGGATCATGCGTATCGCTCCGCTCGGACTTCACTATAAAACCGACGCCATAGAAAATTTGTATATGCTCGGCGCGAGGCTTTCGGCGATCACGCACGGCCATTCTTTGGGGTATACGCCCTCGGCGGTACTTACGCATATCTTGAATCGGATCGTATATCCGAAGAACGAACCCGTATCGTTAAAGGATATCGTCATAGAGGCGCGAGATACCGCGGCGGATATGTTCAAAGAGGACGAACATATCGCGGAGCTTACCGGCTTGATCGATCTCGCTATAGAATTGTCCGAAAACGACGCGGACGATCTTGAAAACATAAACAGGCTCGGCAAAGGATGGGTTGCGGAAGAGACGCTCGCCATAGCGATATATTGCAGTTTAAAGTACCAAAACGATTTCTCAAAAGGCATAATCGCGGCGGTCAACCACAGCGGCGACAGCGATTCGACCGGCGCGGCGACCGGAAATATACTCGGAGCGGCGCTCGGTTACGACAAAATCGAAGATAAATGAAAGACTGATCTTGAGCTTCATGACGCGATCTGCGAAATGGCGGAGGATCTGTGCTACGGCTGTCAGATGAGCGAATACGGCGACTACTACGACGAGGACTGGGCAAGAAAGTATATGGATATCCACTGGAGAGAGACCGCGGTCAACGAGCCGCAGACCCTCGGCGAGTTCATAAATTCCGGCGGGCTCGACTCGGCTTACAAATTCTATTTCCTCAATAAACGCCTTAACAACGCTAATAAGTTCCGTCAACTCCATAGTATATCTTCCCTCCGCTATCCACGCTTCACTTAAAACGTCCTGCTTCGCCATATCCGCAGACGGCGCTTTACAATTATCGTCTTGCTGAACCGTAAACGATTACGGCTGTTTAGATTTGCGCTTTGATTTAGTATTGACAAATAAAAAAACAGCCCCACTTTAAATGAGACTGTCTTAAGTTTTTTGATAAAATTCTTCAAAGTTTAAGCCTTGCGACGCGAAGATTAATATATAATTCTTCTTCCGCCGAGGAAACGGCTTGCATAATAACCTGTGGTTATATCGGTGATCTTAACAACGTCTCCGGTATGAGGAGCGTGGATCATCTTACCGTCGCCTATGTACATTCCTATATGGCTCGCGTATCCGCCTGTACCGAATCCAACCAGATCGCCGGGCGCTAGCTCTTCAAAAGATACCGGTATACCGTTCTTCATCTGATCGTCGGCTACGCGGTTGAGCGAATAACCAAGTTGTCCGTATACATAATAGATAAGTCCGCTGCAGTCGAAACCGCTCGGCGACGTTCCGCCCCAAACATAGGGAACGCCCAAGAACTGCATTGCCAGATCAACGGCCGCCTGACCGCCGGTCGAGCTGTAGTCCGGCATCTCGCCTTCATATACGGTTATGTAATCGGCTGATACGTATCCCATCAAACCGTCGTTGTTGTAAGCGACGCTTACCCAACCCGGCTCGACCCAATTAACTCTGACTCTTTGTCCAGCCGAAAGGGTCGTTATTATCTCAGCGTCCATAGACGCCGCTTCTCTTACGTTTAACGTCGATGCCTGGATAACTCCATAGCACTGTACCGGCTCCTCTATTTCATACTCATATGCGTATGTAGGTACTATTATAAAAGTAGAAATTGTTATGAGTACTAATAGCGTCGCAACAATTCTTCTTAAATTCTTCTCCAAACTTTCGTTCTTAAAACTCAAAATAAAAAACCTCCAATTAGAATATACGTATATGCGCTATTCCTCTTACCTCACCTCGTTTCGGCATATTTTTTTAACGTAGTTTTTAGCCCGCGACTAATACAATCGCTAAGCTCTTAAACTCAATAAACAAATAAACGCTCGTATAACAAGAGTCTTATCGATTGATATTAATCCATATTTTTTCTTTTAGGCTATGTCCGAATTATACTATCTTTTGCCCCAAAAGTCAATGTTTTTTTGCCCGGAGCACGGCAGAAACAGGCGTTTTCACGCGCTTTAACGCCACTCAACCCGCGTTTTTACAGCGTTTGCTGGAAATGTGAACAAACTGTAAACAAATTAATTTTCAAGTCTCCAAAGGTTAAATTTTGATTTCTTTTGTGTTTCACAACAATTTCTTTTATATTAAATTTATGTTACAAAAATCTTACTTTCTACTCTGAATAAGCGTATTGATTTTTTTACAAATATGATGTATATTAAGGATAGGTAAAATCGGCGCGGCGGAAACAGCGGTTTCGGCCGCCGCTTAGGATCGTTTGCGAACAGGAGTTAATATATGAAATTAGAAAAACTAAACGAACAGATAAGATCGGGGCTTTTAGCGCCCGTATATTTTATATATGGAGAAGAGACCCATATAATCGATTCGAAGATAGAACAAATCAAGGCTAAGATCATCGCCCCCGAGTTTGAAAGCTTTAATTTCATGAAATTCGAGGGGAAAGGAGTAAACGCCGCGGCGATCGAAGAAGCGGTAGATAAGTACCCGCAGATGTCCGAACGGACTATGATACTCGTATCCGACTGCGGTATTTTCAGCAACGCGACCACGAGCGAGTTCAAAAGGCTTAAAAAGATAGTAGCCGAGCTGCCGCAATACGTCTGTCTTGTGTTCCGCGAGGACGGGTTCGATCCTAAGAAGGAGAAAAATTTAGCCTTTATCGAAGAAAAGGGCGGCGTGATACGCTGCGAAAAAATGGATCGGCGCCAGCTGCAGGCGTGGCTGAACAACCGTTTTTCGGAATCTGGGATACAGATATTGGCCAAGGACGCGAGATACATGGTCGATATCTGCGGAACGTCGCTGGCCAATCTCTCTAACGAAGCGGATAAGCTCGAGCTGTATATAGGCAAATCAAAGCATAATATCAGCAGAAGCGATATAGACGCCTGCGTGCAAAAGGATACCGAGCTTAGGGTCTACGATATATTAGACCTAATAAAGCGAAAAGATTTAACGAACGCGCAGCTTGAGCTGAAACAACTAAAGGAAAGAAACGAGTCCGCAATGCGAATATTATTGATAATGACCGGAAACATAGCCGATCTGCTTCTATGCCGCCAGCTTTCCGCCGAGCGGTTGTCCGCCGAACAGCTCAGACAATACTTTGAATATCCGAAACCCCCGTTCGTCATAAAAAAACTTATCGAGGAGAGCCGCCGCTACAGCGAGGCCGGACTTCTCAAATTGTTCAAAACGGCCGTAGAATACAACATAGGGATAGTGTCCGGCCGGATCGACGACTGGACTGCGGTCGAGCTGCTGACGGCGGCTATGGCTCAAAGTTAGTATCTTTAATCGCGCTTCACCATGGGCTTGATAATGTGTTAGGCCCGTGTTAAAATTAATTTGGAGTTATTTAATTTTCATATTACCATTAAACTCAGGAGGAATATCTAATGAAGAAAAGCTTAATAATCATGTCCGCATTTTTGATCCTGATCGCTTCCGCCATGTCCGTATACGCGGTCGGCGCGGAAACGCTCGCTTTTCCGGAGGCGATAGGCGGCGGAAAATACTCGCCGGGCGCTCGCGGGATTCTCGACGACGGCGGAGAGGTCGAAGTGTATCACGTTACCAATCTAAGCGCGTCCGGAGAAGGTTCCTTCGCCGACGCGGTATCTCAGCCGGGCAGGATAATCGTATTCGACGTAGGCGGAACGATCGAGCTTACCGGAACCCTTACAATTAAAGCGGACAACCTCACGATCCTCGGTCAGACCGCTCCCGGCGACGGCATTACGATAAGCGGCGGAAACGTTGTCTTCGACGACGAAGTGAAAAATATAATTATAAGATATATGCGTATTCGCCCCACCGACAAGAACGGCGGCGAACCGGACGGGCTGGGCGGACGTTTCAATACAAATATAATAATCGACCACTGCAGCGTATCCTGGTGCGTGGACGAGCTTTTGACCCTGTACGCAGGCGCGGCGGAGGAAGGCAAGACGGTCGGCAATCATTTGACGATACAAAATACCATGGGCTCGGAGAGCCTGAGGATGAGCAACCACGTCAAGGGCGCTCACGGCTACGGAGCCATCTGGGGCGGTACGGACGCCAGCTACGCTTTTAACCTGCTCGCCCACCACGACAGCAGAAGTCCGAGACTGGACAGACAGCTTCAAAGCACGGACGTCTCCAACAACGTTATATACGACTGGGGTCAAACCAACTCCGCGTACGGCGCGGAGCCGTATTCGTCCGACGAATCGAGCTTTGAGCCCTCCAACGTCAACTGGGTGGGGAACTACTATAAATACGGCCCCTCGACGCGCAGAAGCCTGTGGTACAGGATATTCGACATATCCGGACCGCTAAACGACGGCGATCCCAAATCCCGCTTCTACTTTGCGGGCAACTACGTTTTCGGAAACGAGGAATACACCGAGAACAATATCCTCGGCCTTGAAAATCCCGACCAAGCCGAACTGCTTAGCGGCGAGATAGATATGGGCGAATACGCAATAACGCGCATGTCGGCCGAGGACGCCTATGATTACGTTCTCCAAAACGCGGGCGCGACTCTGCCGAAGCGGGACGCGGTAGACGCAAGGATCGTATCCGATGTAAAATACGGGACCGGCCGCGTCATAAACAACGCGACCGAAGTCGGCGGACTGATCGAGCAGGAAGAAGAATACAGAACTTTCGAGATCCCCGAAGATTGGATATTAAACAACGGTTTAAGCGGCTTAGACGAGACCGATATAATTCAGGACGGCGAATACGCCGGTTACACGCTTATAGAGGCGTATATAAACGAGTGGACCGCCGAACAGTCCGATACTCCTCCGACAAACCCGGAAATAGTCGTTAAATCTCCGGCGATCGCTTCGGTCGACGACGTCATCAATATCGGCGGCTCGGACGTCGAAGTAGACAACGGCGACTGGGAGGTCTTCTTTGAAGACGAGGCCGTCCGCTACAGCGCGGAAGCGTTTGCAGTCGGCGGGAACGCCGTTACAAAAATGGAGCTCTACGACGGCAATACGCTTATCGAGAGCTTCGACGGGAGCAGTATAGATACCGATATATACTTAAGCGAAGGCGCGCATTATCTAACCTGCCGAGCATATAATACGCGGGGAGAGAAGACGCAAAGCGTCACGTCTATAGTATACGTTAAATCCACGGACGCGCCGGGCAGTTATTCGCACGTCCAGATAGGCTCCACAGGCTACGACGGCCTGGGCGGCGCGGCGATGGACGAGACCGGCGTATACTCCATATACGGTTCGGGTCGGATCACGGAAAGCGCCTCCGACTCCTGCGATTTTATGTATAAACCGGTAGACGGGGATTTTGATATAACCGTACGCGCCGAAGAGATACCTAAATTTGAAAATCAGCAGGTGAGCGGGCTTATGGTGCGCGCCGATCTGAGTCCAAGCTCGGTCATGGCCATGATCGGCGACGGCTGGGGCAGAAACGGCGAGAACGTAAAAGTATTCAGCAGAGCGAGAGCCGGACAAAGCTCGGAAGAGATATATTTCAAGGACGCAAACGGCGACGACTGCGACAACGGCGATAAGTCCTACGCTATGCCAAAATATATGCGCATACAGCGGAGCGGGAACACGCTGACATTCAGCGTTTCCGACAACGGTATAGACTGGAGCGGCAACGCGAGACAGCCGTTTTCGATAGAATACGATTCTCTGCCGCAGCGTCTCTACGTAGGGCTTGCGACCGACAGCGCAGAGGGCGTGTCGACGAAAGAATATTTCTCGATCGCAAAGTTCAGCCGTCTGACGCTGAACGGCGAAAGCGATATTGAATACGACGATTACAGCGTTCCGTTCCACGATACGAATTTCGACGGCGCGGCTTGGTATATACCCGCCGGCGACCAGATAATCGACTGTTCTTCGGCGCCCATCGGCGGCAACAACGGATACGTACTGCAATTCTGGGGAGAGACGAGCAGAACCTTCACGCCGCAGAACAAGGGTATAATAACCGCTTCGGCCGACTACTATATGCTCGGCGAGAGAGTTGTAGACCAGACCGGAACCCGGTTTATGCTGCAGGGTCAGGACGAAAGCGGAAACACCGTCAAGATCGCGAGCATATACGCGCAGCACGATCTCGGATTCTTTGAAGAATACGACGAGGCCGGCAACCGACCAAGCATAACGCCCGATTCGGAGAATAAGCCCGAACTTAAGACCTGGTACAAAGTCGTCGCCGCCTTGGATTATTACACCGGCAAAGGCAAATACTCCTTTATCCCATACACGGAATACGACTCCGCAAACGGCGTATACGAGCTCGGCGACTCGATCTTCGACTATGAATTCGACTTCGATACGAGCGTATCCGTTTCAACGCTGCATTTCCAGCGTCGCGGCGGCTGGTATATGTATCTGTCGAACGTAAGTCTCGACATTGAATATAACGATACGACCCTTTTCGAATCGGACGGCAGGGTTTACGCGTATTCGCCGGACACGGACGCAAGTCTCTATATTGCGGGCTACGACGAAAACGACTGTCTCGTATATAGCAGAGATTTCGGCATGGACGCGGGCGCCGTCCAGACCGCCTCCGTTCCGAACGGCGCCGCTATCGCGTATGTAAAAGCGTTTTTGTGGAACGATAATAACTCTCCTTTGATCGAGGAACTGACCTTATAGCGGACGAATTATTTCGGCGGAAGACTTATTCCGCCGAATTTTATTTTCGGCTAAATCCCCGCGTATTTTATCCGCCGAAGCTGTAAACTCCTTGACAATGTTTTATAATTATAGTAAGATTAAGCGTAATGAAATAGATTTGGAGGGTGTAAATTGAGCAATAATTCTACGTTAAAGACAAGGGATCTCGTAATATCCGCGCTGCTTATAGCGATAGGGATACTTATCCCGATGATATTCACCGGACCGCCGTTTCGTTGGGTCGTAGGCCCGTATTCGGCGACTTTGATGGCGCACGTGCCCGTGATACTCGCAATGTTCATCTCGCCATGGGTAGCCGCTTTCACGGCCGTGGGCACGACTCTCGGCTTTTTCATCACCGCCGATCTCGTGGTCGCGGTAAGAGCCGCGTCTCATATCCTTTTCGCGCTCGTCGGCGCGTATATGCTGAAAAAAGGCGCGAACCTTATAATAACGTGTCTGATCACCGGTATTATACACGCGGTTTTTGAAGGCCTGGTAGTCCTGATCTTCTTCGCCGTCGGTCTCTCGACGCCGCAGGCGGGTTATTCTATGATGTTACTTGCGATAATCACCGTCGCGGGAACGTTTATCCACCATATAGTCGACTATATAATAGCCGTAATAATCGGCTCGGCGCTCGCTAAAGCAAAGGCGATCCGCAAACTGCCGCCTATCTGGAAAAAATAATTCGGACAAAATACAAAGCGAAGCTCGCAGGATTCTTCTCCGTCGAGCTTCGCTATTTTTATACAACTTATCTAACGATCCAACCCTTATCCGCGCGCAACCGTAAAATATACGCGCCGTACCTTTATTTAAAATGCGATACCTTCGGTTTGACCAGCTCGCGCCAATCAAGGTCGCCGCGTTCGATACCCATGATCAGAACCTCGGCGGTCGCGATATTGGTAGCGAGCGGCACGTTATGCACGTCGCACAATCTGTACAGCGAATCGATATTAGGTTCGTATTTCTGCTGCGTCAGCGGATCCCTGAAGAACAGCACCGCGTCTATCTCGTTATAAGCTATCCTGGCGCCGATCTGCTGGTCGCCGCCCTCCGAACCGGCCAAAAACAACGTAACCGGCAAGCCGGTAGCGTCCGCTACTAACGTTCCGGTATTGTTGGTCGCACATAGATGATGCTTTTTTAATATAGCGCTGTACGCTATACAAAAATCAACCATAAGGTCTTTCTTCTTATCATGCGCAATCAAGGCAATATTCATCGTTAATCCTCCAATCCAAAATTCCATTTCCCTTTTATAAACCCGGCTCAAATAAAAGCGTAACCGCACAACTCGCCCATGGAGCCGATCTTTCATTTTTTGTGATATATGCCTAAGCGCGTATCGCTTCAACTCGCCAAAACTCGCTCTAAATCGCTGTGAAACGCGACATATATCTATTTAATAACTAACAACATTAAAACTATATCACACATTATATAAAATGTAAAGCCCGTTTTTTATAAATTTTGTATTCATTTTATAAAAATTTTTAATGTGAAATTTGTCTAAATTATCATATCTCTTCCCGCGCCGTTTTGTTCGGACGCCTCGGTCGGCTCCGGCTCGGCGGAAGCTTCCGCGCCGTCGTTTGTATTTTCCGCTTCATCCTCTTCCACGGTTTGCGGCTCGGTCGTAGGCTTCGGCGTCTCCTCCGCGTTTTCGTCGTCCGCGTCGGGAGCGGCGGTCTGACTCGCGTCGGAGCTTTCGTCCGTATCGGCGTCCGACGGCTTAGCCGTACGGTCGGTATCCCTAAGCTCCATATACCTGTCGAATATGTCCTTTGCCACTTGAGCGGCGTAGCCGCTGGACGCGCCGTGTTCTATCACGACCGCCACGACTATCTCCGGTTCGTCGTATGGAACAAATCCGGTGAATAATACGTTATCCGCGCCGTCGGATACTTCCGCGGTTCCGGTCTTGCCTCCGACCTGATACTCGGTCGTTCCAAACACTCTGCTCGCCGTACCGTCGGCGGTAACTCTGCGCATACCGTCCTTTACCGCTTCAAAAGTCGAGTCTGAGATCGGGTTATCGCTTACGACCTCGGCGGGCGTCGAATAGACCAATTCGTCGGTATCGTAATCGACTATATCCTTTATAAGATGCAGTCTGTACCTTGTCCCCTTATTCAGTATAGCGGAGACGTAGCTTGCAAGCTGAGCGGGCGTAAACAAACTGTCGGACTGCCCTATAGCCGTCTGTAAAGTATCTCCGGGACGCCACTCTCCCCCGCTTGCCTCTCGCTCGGCCGGAGAGGATACCTGACCTCTGCCTTCAGATAATTCTATTCCGGTAGCCTCGCCCAAGCCAAATTTTTCGCTGTATTCGTCGATAGCGTCTATCCCGACCAATCTGCCAAGCTCGTAAAAGAAGTAGTTGCAGGACACGCCTATGGCCTCGGATACGTTGATCGAGCCGTGCGTCGCCCCGCTCGACGAATACACGAGACAGGTCGGCTGATAATCGCTGTAATAGGTATACCTTCCGCGGTCTACTATCTCTGTGTCCGGAGTTATCGTTCCGGTCTCAAGCCCCGCTATCGAAGTCAGCATCTTAAAGGTCGAACCGGGCGCGTACGTTCCGTTGAGCGCACGATTGAACAACGGATTTGATTCCATGCTCGAAAGTTCCTCGTAATCCTCGTTAAAAGTCTCCGGATCGTAGGTCGGATACGAAGCTATGGCCAGTACTTCTCCATTATTCGGATCGACCGCTATAGCCGCTCCCGCGCCGCCTTCACCGCAGGCCTGCCTTATATTTTTTTCAAGAGAGCTTTCCATTGTCTCTTGCAGCTCCAGATCTATCGTCAGCTCGGCGTAATTGCCCGGAACAGCTTCCTTCTCTTCAACGACGTCGCCTATGTCGCCGTCCTTTGTGATCTGAACGCGTCTATAACCGTCCTCGCCCTTTAAATATGATTCAAGAACTTTCTCAAGTCCGTCCTTACCGATTATATCGTTCATTCCATAGCCCTGATCCTTCAGTTGTTCGTATTCTTCAGCGTATATTATCCCGGTTCTTCCCAGAATATGGGCGGCGGTCGTCCCCTCGGAATACGTTCTTATCGTCTCCATCACAGCGTCCACATTTCCGGCGGCGCTATAGCTCTCCTTTATTTTCTGAACGACTATGTCGCTCACGTCGTTGGCTATGGTAAACGGATTTGTCGCGCTGAAATTTCTCTGCTCCATCTCGTATCTAACCGCTATTATATCGAGCGCATCCTCGTCCGAATACTCGTCGCCAACGCCGTATTCCTCTTTGAAATGATTAAATATATCCCAAAGCTTTTCATAGCCGCTGAGATCGTTCTTATCTTCCCATTCGGCTATCTCGCTGCTATTCGCCTCTTCAAACGCTTCTCTGTCGTCGTAGTCGGATTCAATCAATCCAAAATCGTACTCCGGTACCTCTTCCTCCGCGTTGTAGACGATCGGGAAAGTCGTATTGTATTCGTCGCCGTTCTCCTTAAGAAGTTTTACTACGTCCAGTATCTCGGCGTTAACGTCCGCCTCATCCTGCCCGCTTCTGTACATGACCACGTTATATCCGAGATTATTCTTTACAAGCGGAACGCCGTAGCGGTCTACTATCTCGCCGCGCGGCGCCTTGAGCGTATACGTCCTCACCGCGCTGTTCTCAGCTCTTTGGCTGTATTCTTCTCCGTTTACGATCTGCAGATCGATAAGTCTTATAACGCATATTATAATCAAAGCGGCGGCTACCGCTAAAATCGCCGCCGCGCGTTTTTCTGTTTCACTCAGTTTCATTCTTATCACCAATCATATCAATATATGCTTAAAACGTTCGCTTTCGCCGCATATTTATCCGAATAATTTAAAGGCTCCCCTTTAATACCGTCTTTATTCTACACAGTTTAAGCGTTTTCGTCATCAGTTTCCACATTATAAGTCCGACTACCGTATTATATATACAGCCCGGAAGGATAGTTCGGTACACGGTAAACCAGAAGCCGGTTCCCGGATACTCCATCGAATATATGATATAATAACACATCTCGCTTAAGACGGTCGCGCATATTACAAATACGCCGAGCGTCAAAAAATATGGCAGCGAATAAACTCTGTCGCTTAAAACTCCGCCTACGTATCCGAGCAGCATAAATATGAAAGCGTTTACCCCGACGAATCTGCCGATAAACAAGTCGTAGACAAGCCCGAAAACAAAGCCGCACGTAAGCCCTTGTATCCTCCCGCAGAGAAGCCCTGTCAGCAGTCCGAACAGCATAAACGTGCACGGAGTAATCTCGAAAATACTCAGCGAATTAATTATCGGCTGCAAAATTACCAGCGCCAAAAGCCATAATCCGTGATGCAAAACTTTCATGATCTTACACTTCCTCGCAATTCCCCATTATCGATCCAGTAACGTATACCGTATCTCATACAAAACGGTCTACCTTTATATTTAAAACTCTAAGTCCTCGCCGCGAAAGGCGTATCGGTTACAACAAAACTCACTCTGAATCCGGGTCGTCCGACGGCGCCGGACTCGCTTCATCTTCGCCGTTATCGCCGGACCGGTCTCTCTCTTCGTTACTTGCGTTCTCGCCGTCCTCGTCCGGTTCGCTTGTCGATCTCGGCTCGCTCGTCGCGTCGGGGTCGGCGGTCGCGCTCGCTTCCTCGTTTCGTCTGTCTATCTCGGCCTGTTCGTCCTCGGCCTGCTCGCGCAGATTTTTAAGGTTGTCCGTCTCCTGCTCCGCTACGAGCTCTATGTTGTTCGTTATAACAAAAACGTCCCTCAGATCCCGGATATTCGCGCTCGGTTCTACCGACGCGTATTTGGACGCGGTCAGGTTATCCTCGCCTATGTCGTACAGCTTGCCTATCGTTATACCGCTCGGGAATATTCCTCCCAAGCCCGAAGTCATGAGCAAGTCGCCGTCAGATAACTCCATATCCCGGCTCAGATACGATACCCTGCATCGATACGAGTATCTAAGCTCGCCGTCGCCGCCTACTATGCCAAGCTGCTTCGTATCGCCTACCAGCGCTCCCACCGAAAAAGACGGATCGATCAGCGTCGTGACCTCCGCCCAATTCGTTCCGACCTTAGTGACCTTACCGACTAAAAAATTCTCGCCCGTAACGACCGGCATCTCGACGTCGATACCGCTTTTTGAGCCTTTATCTATAGTTACCGTCGAATACCAGTTGGAAGGATCGTTAGCGACGACCGACGCCGCCGTCAGTTCGTACTCCGCCCTTTCCGTCCTAAGCTCGAGCATCTGCCGAAGTCTCCTGTTCTCGGCCTCGAGTTCCTCGTTCGTCTCGACCTGTTCAAGCTCGGCGTTCTCCGCCTTGAGCTGCGAATTTTCATTTCTCAAATCGCTTATCACCGAAAAGCAATGAGTCAGGTCGTATATTCCGTCTCCGATATTGGTAATTATCCTTTGCAGAGGAGAAGCCGCCGTCTTGACCGCGTCCTCTGCCGCGGAAGGTCTCCCGTTTTGGGATCTGGCGGCGAAGAAGCCTATCAACACCGCGGCTATCAATATCGCCGAAACCAATATTGCTAAAAGTTTATGTTCTTTTATAAATTTCAAATATCTCACCTACTATACGCCGCCTATGTAAATATAACGGACAATATTATAGCGCAACGCCGGATCGAAACATGTCGGTTATGCGCGTCTGTTTGCCGGACGGCGGTATTCGCGACCATTTTTACTCAATAATTCTTAGGCGCCGTGACCTGCGACAGAAGTCTGAGCTTTTTATTCTTATCTTTAAGCGCCAGCGCGGCTCCGAACGCGGCGCTCTCCACCGGACGTTCCGCCATGTACACCTCGACCCCGGTGACGTTTTTCACCAATCTGCCAAGCCCTTTTAGTTTAGAACCCTCGCCTATCATTATTATCCCGGTCTCTATGATGTCGGCCGCAAGCTCAGGCGGCGTCTTTTCCAAGACGTTTACAACCGTCTCGACTATCTCCTTGACTACGTCGCCTATCGCGCCGTAGACCTCGCCTGTGCCCAAGATTGCCGCCTTGGCCGCTCCGCTGTACATGTCCTTTCCCTGCACCTCGGCGATCTCGGTCCCCGTTCCTCTGAGAGCCGCGCCGATCTTTATCTTCACGCGCTCCGCCGCCAGGTCCGATATCTCCACGTTAAACTTCTTCTTTACAAACTGAACGATAGCCTGATCGACCGCGTCGCCGGCGGTCTTGGAAGAACTGGAGACGACGACTCCTCCGAGCGAAACGACGGCCGCCTCCGTCGTGCCCGCGCCTACGTCTAAGATAACGTAGCCCTTAGGCTCCGAGACCTCTATACCCGCGCCTATCGCTCCCGCAAGCGGCGACTCTATCAAATACACTTCCTTCGCCCCCGCGGAAATAGCGGTCTCCTCTACCGCCCTTTTCTCCACCTCGCTCAGCTCGGACGGCACGCACATAGCGACTCTGCGCTTTGCAAATACCGTCCTGCTGCATCTGTCTAATAATATTTTTAAAAACTCGACCGAATAGTTAAAGCTGTTGACCGCTCCCGAACGCATCGGGTGTATCACGCTGAGCCCTTCCGCCGTCTTTCCGGTCATTTCGAGCGCCTCGCGCCCTATCGCCCGGATCTGTTTATTCTCGTCGGCTACTACGATCGTGGGTTCGCTCACTACCAACCCTTTATTTGCAACATAGATCTGGGTACTGTAGCTGCCCATATCTATTCCTATATCTATAGCCATCTCGCACCTCCGCAAAAAACGTTCGTCTATATCAGCCGATAAGCCTTACGCCGAACTCTTTCTTCAAAATCATCCCCAGCCTGCAAAGCGGCAGACCGACGACGTTGAAATAATCGCCCTCTATCCTCTTTACAAATAACGCGCCGAGGTTCTGTATCCCATACGCTCCCGCCTTGTCCATAGGTTCGCCCGTCCTTATATACGCGGCGATCTCCTCGTCCGAAATATCTCTGAATTCGACCTCGGTCGCCTCGAAGTCGCAGACCTCCCTGCCGCTAAACGCCTCTATGACCGAAATACCGGTGTATACCTCGTGTCTGTTCCCGGACAAGCGTCTGAGCGTCCGCTCCGCGTCCGTCTCGTCCGTCGGCTTTCCCAATATCTCGCCGTTTGAGACCACTACGGTGTCCGCGCCTATAACGAGGACCTCCTCGTCGCCTAAGCCGCCCGCGTTTCTTATTTTCCCGGCGACGTTCGACGCCTTGTTGCGCGCAAGCTCTTTCACAGTCTCCGCGGGATCGAGCCCCGGAGTCGATATCTCCTCTGAATCGTCGGGCTGTACGCTAAACTCAAGCCCTATATTTTTAAGTAGCTCCGCCCGTCTCGGCGAAGCCGACGCAAGTACTATCTTCATCAATAACCTTCTTCCGCGGCGCGTAGATAAAAGCGCCGTCTTATAAATCTATTCTTATACGCCGCGCGTTTATAAATAAAAGCGCTATCTTGTAAATCTACCGTCGTATCCAATATCCTCGCCGCTGAAATACGCCCTGCATATCCTCTCGGTCTCTTCTCCCGATTCGATGCTGAACATCAGTCTTAAATACCGGCAGCCGAGCTTTTTAAGCTCCCTCTTCTTATCCGCCCAATACGTCGGCGCCGTATTCAAGAGCGCGCTTCTGCACGAGTTTCCGTCCTTGATAACCGGGAATATATTCCCCTTTCTGTCCTTAAGCCGCGAGTAGTCCGTCTCGCACGGACAGTCGCCGATGTTTTTGGCTATGCAGTTCTCCGCGACCATGACCGGCAGGTATCCGTATACGATACGCTCGCAGGCCCCGCTCTTTTTAAGGTCTCTGACCGCCGCCGAGTTCAGTTCGGGCGATACGGTTATCAGCTTAGGCCGCGCAATAAACTCAAGAACGGCCAGAGAGCGGCTGTTGTATACGTTGAACCTGTGTCCCAGAAATAAATTGAAACGTTTATTTCTATATAATTCGCCGATATTCTCGACCAATAGATTGGTATACCCTAAATCAAAAAGCTCTTCAAGCTTAGCCGAATAGCCTGAGTATTCGCCATCCTTTATTATCGACGGCGGAGCGATAACTATTCTTTCTTTATCGCCGCCGAATATCTCCTTATTATCGTATATCAAATCAAGGGGCGCGTAGATATATTCAAACTTAAAACCTTCGACCGCCCCGTACTGTTCCATATTTCTTACATAAGCCGTGTAGGCGGGTTCTCCGCCCCGGACGTCCGGCAAACCGTTATAATTCAATATCTCGCCGCGCCGCTCTGATTTTCGGTCGTTATAACTTTTTATAATACGTTCCTCAAATTCGGACGCGGCTCTTCTTCTGAGCTCGTTTATCGTTTTTATCGGGATAAAGGCGTTTTCTCCGACGACCGCCTCGCAGTTTTCGATCTTTAAAACGCTGCCTCCGGTCTTCAAGACCTGCTCTTTGATCCTCTCCGCCTCGGTCGCTCTGTTTTTGGCCGTCTCGACCTCGTCCTCGCTCAGGACGGAAATCTTTATCTCGTCGTCCCAAAGCGTAAGCTCAGCCTTTTTCCCCGGCTCCACTCTGATCGAAGCCTCGACCGCTCTCTTTATATTATCAGCCGAAACATACTCTTTGAGCGAAGCTTCCAAGCCGCCGTTCGAGCGTTTATATGGGTTATCCGGCTTATCGAAGGCGAACATATGCGTTCCTATATTCCCGGTAAAATACCCGTCGGTCAAGCCGCCTCGGTAAAATATCGAGTTGAGTTCCTCCCATTCGTCTTTGGTCGGTCTGCGGTCTTGGTCGATACATTTTCTAAAACTCCTTACGACCTCCGCGACGTAGGCCGCGCCTTTCATTCTGCCCTCGAGCTTAAGGGATATGTCCCCGTATTTTAAAAGCGACTTCACCTTATCCAAATGATTTATTATCGACATGTCCTTAAGGCTGAGATACGCTCCCTTTTTGCCTTCTTTCAACGCGCCGTTTGAGTATGGGAGCCTGCACGGCTGGGCGCAACTGCCCCTGTTTCCGCTCCTGCCGCCCATCACGGCGCTCATCATGCACTGCCCTGAATAACACATACAGAGCGCGCCGTGAGCGAATATCTCTATATCTATCCCCTCGGGCTTATTTTCTACGATATATTCTATCTCCTCGAAGGACAGCTCGCGCGAAAGCACGACTCTGTCCGCGCCAAGCTCGTACGTTTCTTTAACTCCCGCGAGGTTGTGGACGGTGAGCTGGGTGCTGGCGTGAAGTTCGGCGCGCGCGCAGATCCTCTTCGCCGCTTCGAACACGCCCAAGTCCTGGATGATTATCGCGTCGACTCGGATCTCGTCCAAGAATTTTAGATATTCCTCGAGTTCTGAAAATTCGCGGTCAAAAACTACGGTGTTTACCGTAACGTGGATCTTCTTACCGCGAAGATGCGCGTACCTGACCGCCTCCTTAAGCTGATCGGGGTCGAAATTATCCGCAAAGCTCCTCGCCCCGAAGTTCTTTCCCGCAAGATATACTGCGTCCGCTCCGGCCTGGACCGCGGCTTTTAAGCAGTCGAAATTACCCGCGGGCGCGAGCAGTTCCAATCTATACATCAAAGCTCTCCTCCGGCTCTATCTTCTGCCGCCGTGGGCGTTTTTCAGGTTGTTTATCTCGGTCTCGCGCTTAGCCAGCTCGATCTGGAGCTTATGCATATCCTCTTTAAGCTCCTCGACCTCGAGTTTCTTGCTCTCCAGTTCCTCGGAGCTTTCCTTGTTTAGCTTGATATAATTATTTATCTCGACCCTGAGATTATCCACTACCGCCTCGCTCTTTAAAAGCTCGTCGGCCAGATTGATCGCGCTGAGCGCCGCCGCCTGAGCCGTACTGAGCTGAGGCGCGCCCTCCAAGACCTTGGTCATGACCTTATTGACCAGCAAAGCGACGCGCTGAACGTATTCCTCAGGTTCGTTGCTGATCAGCGTGTATTCTATATTATTTATTTTAACGTCAACTTTTCTGTTACTCATAATTCACCTCAACGTAGGAGTTAGGAATTAGGGGGTAGGGAGTAGGGGCGAGATTTGTCGCTTTAACGCAAAAACTGCTTCAGACTCCATGAGACCGTCCGCGTTCCTAATTTCTAATTCCTAATCCCTAATCTCTACTTACCTATGATAACCGCCGCTTTTAGGATACCGTATACCGATTTAGCGTCGTTTATCTCATTATTCATAACCATTTCTTTCGCTTTGGAAAAATCCATATATTCCACGTCCAAAAACTCGTCCTCGTCGGGATGCATCTCGCCCTTTTTAAGGCCGGTAGCGAGATACAGATGCGTCAGCTCGTTGGCGTAGCCCGGCGACGGATAGATAAAGCCCATATACTCGAACCTCTCCGCTCTGTAGCCGGTCTCTTCTTCAAGCTCGCGGACGCCGCAGGTATAATGTCCCTCGCCCGCGTCCAGCTTTCCGGCCGGGACTTCGTAGATCGCCTTTTCTATAGGCTTTCTGTACTGCTTGACCAGTATTATCTTATCGTCGTCCGTAAGCGCAACGATCCCTACTCCGCCCGGATGGTCTATAAGCTCGCGATCCGCGAGACTCCCGTCCGGCATAGCGACCTTATCGAGACGCAGTTTTATTATTTTCCCGTCGAATATCTTCTCGCTTGAAACAGTTTTTTCTTCAAATATCAAAATGACGCATCTCCTTTTATATATTCGCGCGGTTTACGCCCTGCGTTCGCCGTCTGTTTTACATACCGATCGGACGCCGCCGCGGTTCGCAAGCCGAAAAAAAAGTCGACGATCCGCTATCCGGCCGCAAACGCCGAATTCCGACGCGCCGCTCTCCGAACGCTCTGGACTGCCAAAACGGATACGATCCGGCTCGCGCAGGAATTGGCAAAAATAACCGCACAAAAATCCTATATTATATTAAACCACAAATTCAGCCTAAAATCAAGCGTTTGCAAGTAATAAAAGCCGATTGCATAAAATTTTGACAATATGCCTTAAAATGCAAACCCGCTCCCTAAAATATATTGCGTCCGAATATTTTTATGAATCGATATCGATTTTAAAAAAGACGTCATAATAAGAAAGCTTGTTTCATATTCTATTATATACGCAAATTGAAGCTTAAACAGCTGATTTAACAAAAAACAAAGTACAAAGAGGGATTTAAAATGAATTTTGATTTTGGAAGTATAGCTATATACATATTTGGATTATTCCTGATCGTTTTGATATGCATATTATTCAAGAGACCGTTTATCTGGCTGTTTAGGCTAATGCTGACCTGCGCCTTGGGCGGCGCCGTGATATTCGCATTAAATTTTATATTATCCCTCTTTGGACTGCATATTGCGCTTAATCCGCTCAACGCTCTGATAACCGGCGTTCTCGGCGCGCCCGGGCTCGCTATGCTGCTCGTTCTGGGGACCGTATTATAAAGTATAACGCTAAAGCTGAGTTTTTAACATTATTTCGTCTTATAATCCTCCAAAAAGTCCGCCGCGCTATAGACGCCGTATGCTCGGCGACGGCTCGGGCGGCGGGCTTATTAAATTATTTACGGCTCTTTATCCTCGGATTCGGAGACTTAAACAAAGTCCCTACGCTTTCGCCTTGGACTATTTTATAGAGATTCTCGGGATTCGCGCCGTTTGTGATGATCATGTCGATCCCGCAGCTGTTTACTATTTTAGCGGCCTTAAGCTTGGTTCTCATTCCGCCCGTCCCCCTCGACGAGCCTTCTCCGCCCGCGCATTTTTTGATCTCTTCCGTAATCTCCTCCACTACCGAGATCAGCCTCGCGTCCGGGTTGGTATTCGGATTATCCGTATAAAAACCGTCTATATCCGACATCAGAACCAGAAGATCCGCGTCTACCAGTTCGGCGACGTACGCCGAAAGCGTATCGTTGTCGCCAAACTCGATCTCGTATGAAGATATAACGTCGTTTTCGTTGACTATAGGGATAACGTTATATTTGATCATCGTCTCAAAAGCTCGCTTCGCGCTTCTGTATCTCATTTCCTCGTCGAGTATGAACTTGGTGAGCAAGACCTGGCCGGTGTTGTAGCCGTATTCCTTAAAGAACTTGTCGTACATTGAAACAAGTCCGGCCTGACCTATCGCCGCGAGCGCCTGCTTCTCCTGCGTAGACGCCGGCTTCTTCTCAAGTCCCATCTTTCCTACGCCGACTCCGACGGCGCCGCTCGATACCAAAACTACTTCGTGACCCATATTCATTATATCGGCCAGCGCTCTTGTTAGCATATCGACCCTTCTTAAATTTATCTTGCCCGTGCTGTGCGTTATGGTGGACGTGCCCACCTTAACGACTATCCTCTTCAGCTCCAAACCTTCCGCCTCCAAACAACCGCCGTATTTTTCGCCGTCGATTACTTTTAGTATATTAATTTAAGATTATATCATATGTTTAAATAAAGTCAACATAGGAGTTAGGACGATAGGCGTTAGGGAGTAGGGAGGTGAAACGTTTTAGCAGCCGCAAAACGGCGGCTAAAGCGCGGGCGGAAGATAAAGTATCATTTTTCCCGCCCGCATTGCCGTCATACGTTAAAACGGCCTTGTTTTACGGTCTAATACCTCGCGCCGATCACCAACACCTATATCGTTAAATCTTAAATTTTCCTATTGCAAAATTATTAAACATACTGTATAATTTCTGTAATATTTTTTATAAATAATATGTCAAATAATAACAATATTAAGGAGTCTATTATGAAAAACAAAGGCTTTAAACGACTGACTTCGGCGGCGCTCGTCCTCGTTCTTATTCTGAGCGTTTTCCCAACAGTTTTCGCCGCGGATCAAACGGAGTTTGCAACAAGAGAATACGTCGTCTCGGAATTTGTGCAGTCGGTAGGACGAAATAACCTGACCGGCAGCGACTACATATTGTCCACGTTCTCCGATTCCGATCAAATCGACGAAGAATACGCAGACGATATCTCCAAAGCGGCTACCGCGGGAATCGTAAGAGGATACGAGGATAGGACATTAAGACCTAAAGAAAACGTCCAGCGTATCGAGGCTATGGTAATGCTCGCAAGGTGCCTTGAAAACACCGACGAGATCCAGCCCGTTCAGGATCCTATCGCGTTTACCGACACCCCCGACTGGGCTGTAGACGATATAAACAAACTCAGCGCGGCCGGACTGATCCAGGGCTACGGCGACGGAACCATGGGCGCCGAAGATAATATAACCGTAGAGCAAGTGAAACTTCTGACTGACAGAAGCGACGCAGCTTTGAATACGGTAGAGCCCGGCGAGAGCTTTTACGGCTACGTAAACAACAAGGCCTTCCGCAACGCGGATCTAAGCTCTTCCACGACCATCGACGCTAAGCACGGCGCGATAATCACTCAGGAAAACGCTTGGTCCCACTTTACCGATATATATAACGACGTTACCGAAAAAGAGAACGACCTGCTCGTGCAGCTCGTAGAGGGCGACCTCGAATACGAGCAAGGCTCGGCCGCTCAAAGAATCTACGATATGTTAATGTGCATAGACGGCAAATTCGAGGATAATCCCGAGGACACCGAACTGTTTGAATCGTACCGCTCTATGATAACCGAAGCCGACACGATCGACGAATTTGTCGCGGCGGTTAATACTATCTACAAAGAAACGGGCATCAACCTGCTGTTCTCTATCAGCGCGGTTCAAAACAGCGAGACCGGAAAGATGGAGCCGGGAATCGCCTTCGCCTCGATGGGCTCCGGAGGCCTTATCTCTTACAGCTCAGCCGCGACCGAGCAGTACGGCGACGAATACAAAAACCTGATCGGGGAATACTTAGACTCCATGGGTTATACCGCAAGCGATTCCGATATAGAAAAGGCGTACGAGATCCAGGTAACGACCTCGACCGGTATGGACCTTATCTATGTCGTTCAGTACATATACGGTCTTATGACAAGGGCGATAATAGACCCTGACTTTGATGAAGAAACGTCTAACGCAATGTTAGAAACTCTTATTGCAGAACATCCGGAATTAAGCGCGCTCGAAGAACAGACGACCGCGACCGCGGCTCCTCAGGAGGTATATTCTCTTGAAGAAGCGAACGCGATGATAGATAATATCGATATAAGCTCTATGCTCTCCGACGTTGGATTCTATAATATCGAAAGCGTCATACCGTCTCTGACCGGCAATCTTGAAGCTTGCGAAGACGTTTTGACCGCGAGTAATTTAGAAGCTTTAAAGATCAACGCGCTTTTGCAATACGGTCTGAGCATAAAAGCCGGCTCTACTCAGGAAGAGTTGGATAAGTTAAACGAACTTGAAAACCTTGGCGCGGCGGTAGTCACCGGACTCGATCCCGACAGATACGCGGAGCTGTACGCGGCTTTCACGGAGCAGCAGGTTCAAGAGACCGCCGAAAGCTCGGCGACTACGGACGAAACCGATGAAACAGAGGCGATGGATCCTGAGACGGCGAGAATATTGAGCGCCGCAAATATGCAGGAACTTCAGAATCTAATGCCGATGGATATTGGTTATCTATACTGCGAATACTACTACGACGAATCGACGACCGCCGTCATCCAGCAGATGGTGGACGATATCAAGGCGGCGTATATAGAACGCTTTGAAAACAACGACTGGATGGCCGAGGAGACCAAACAAAACGCTATAAATAAGGTCAATAAGATCAGAGCGACGATCGGCTATTCGGAGGAGCAGCTCTTCCCGGATATAATACCGGTATCCGAGGGCGGCACCTACTTCACCAATACGCTGAGAATAAAGCAAAACGACCTGCGCAGCGTTATCGCGCAGTGCGGCGACGAAAATTACATATACGACATCATGCTTATGTCGCCCGATATTCAGAATGCGTATTATAACCCCAGTCTCAACAACATCTGTATCTTAGCCGGAATACTTAACGCTCCGATCTATGACAAAGACGCGAGCTACGCTGCAAATCTCGGCGCTATCGGCGCGGTCATCGCCCACGAGATAGGTCACGCTTTCGACGCTAACGGGGCGCAGTACGACGAAAACGGCGTGCTGAGCAACTGGTGGACCGAAGAGGACGCGGCGATATTCCAAGAAAAACAGCAGGAATTTGTGGACTACTACAGCCGGTTTGAGGTAATAGACGGAGTGACTCAGGACTCTCTGGTCACAATAACCGAGAACATGGCGGACGTCGCGGGTATCCAGTGCGTATTCGATATCATAGGCGACGACAGAACCGCTCAGCAGGAAGCGCTTGAATCCTTCGCCACGATGTGGGCGCAGATAGGAACTTCGAACTACCTGACCAGCGAGCAACTGCTTCAAGACGTTCACTCTTCCAACCAGGTGCGCGTAAACGCTTGCGTGACGACGATCGACGCGTTCTACGAGATCTACGACATACAGGAGGGCGATCCGATGTACGTAGCTCCTGAGGACAGATTGAGACTTTGGTAAGACTATAGATTTGTTCATAAAAACTAAATATCTCCTATAACAAGCCTATACGCTTGTATTGGATAGATCGAAAACACGAGCCGCAACGACGCAGTTATTCCGCCGCGCGGCTCGTTTATTATTATGCGGTTAAAACGGCTTCAAACGGCTTAGCCGCGTAGCGCCCGCCTCTTCTTCCATCTATCCGACCGCCTAAATCGGCTCGTACCGCGTATGATCGCGCGATCTTGGTAAGACCATATAATAAGTCAAAGCGACGGAGAACGATTCTACTCATGAATATTTTTTATTGACAGCGTTAGTAAAAAGTAATACAATATTAATAAAATTTTCTAAAATAACTCAGTAAAAGGAATGAACGACCATGAAATTCAAAAAAATCATATCTTTCGCCGCAGCGGCGGCGGCTTGCGTAAGCCTATTTTCAGGCTGCGCGTCGACCGATATGCTGGAAAACGGCGGCGAAAATTCAAGTTCAGGCGCTTATAATATAGGCGTTCTGCAATACGCGGATCACACTTCGCTCGACAACTGCCTCGAAGGCTTTAAGCAAGGCTTAGATTCGGAGGGGATCGAGTACGAACTCACCGCGCAATCGGCTAAAAACGACGATTCGACAAATACGCAGATAGCTCAGCAGTTCGCGTCGAGACGGCTCGACCTCGTCTGCGGGATCGCCACTCCGTCGGCGCAGGCGTGCTACAACGCGTGCTTTGACGCGGGCATACCGGTAATATTCAACGCGGTGTCCGACCCGGTCGCGGCTAATCTCGCGGTCAGCGAGACGGAGCCTATGCCGGGAATAACCGGCGTCTCGGACAAACTCCCGGTCGAGGAACAGCTTAAACTGATACGCGAGATCCTTCCCGACGCTCAAAAGATAGGTATCCTATATACGACAAGCGAAGCTAATTCGGTCTCGACCATCGCCGAATACAAAGAAATGGCCGACGAATACGGCTTTGAGATCGTCGAAAGAGGTATAACCAACGCCTCGGAGATTCCGCAGGCGGCCGACGTGCTGCTGACGGAGGTTGACTGCGTTTCTAATATGACGGACAACACTCTAGTCAACAACCTGCCCGTGCTCGTTGAAAAAGCGGTAGCGGCCGGAGTTCCGGTCTTTGGCAGCGAGGAAGAACAAGTTGCGGCCGGATGCGTAGCAAGCGCCGGGATAGACTATATCGAACTGGGCAGAAAGGCGGGCGTGATGGCGGCCAGAGTCCTGCGCGGCGAAGATATATCGACTATTCCATACGAGACTATGACCGAAAGTAAGATAACCGTAAATCCGGACGCCGCGGCGGCGTTTAACATAGAACTCCCGCAGTCGATTACCGACAGGGCGGAAATCAAAACGACTCAGACGGAGGAATCATGATAGAACTGCTTATAATAGGAATCCTTGAACAAGGGTTTATTTACGGTATAATGGCTATGGGGGTGTATATCACATACACGATCCTCGATTTTCCCGACCTATCGGTAGACGGAACGTTTCCGCTCGGGATCGCGGTGTGTTTTGTGCTGATCAGGAACTCGGTAAACCCGTGGCTCGCGCTATTGATCGCGTTCGCGGCGGGCTGCGTAGCCGGAGCGTTCACCGGTATCTTTAACGTAAAACTCAAGATACGCAACCTCCTCTGCGGTATCCTCACCATGACCGCGCTGTACTCGATCAACTACGGCATAGTCGGCAAGGCGTCGGACTTTCTTTTAAACAACTCTGTCACCATATTTTCGCAGACCGAGTTCCTGTTTAAAGGGCACGCCGCTTTTTACTCGAAACTCGCGGTCATAATAGTTATCGCCTTAATCGCCAAGTTTGCGCTCGACTGGTATATGCGCACAAAGTCCGGCTTCCTGCTGAGAAGCGTGGGCGACAACGAAAGCTTGGTAATAACCCTGGCTCAGAATCCCGGTACGATAAAAATAATAGGACTTTCGATAGCCAACGGACTCGTCGCGCTCTCGGGCGCGGTCTACTGTCAGTATTCGCGGGCGTTCAACGTCGGCTCGGGAACCGGCACGGTCGTTATGGGGCTCGCGGCGGTCATAATCGGCGTCACGGTGTTCAAGAAGATCAAATTTATGCGGATAACCACCGGAGTTATTTTCGGAATGATAGTCTATAAGGCTTGTATCTCGATCGCCCTCGCAGCGGGACTGAGGTCTCAGGATACAAATCTGATGATAACAATCCTGTTTATCGCCACGCTCGTGATAAACGAATTCTTTCTCAAAAAGAAGAAGTCGGGGGTGAGACTGCATGATTGAGCTTTCCTCAATATACAAAACATTTAACCACGGTACGATAGATGAAAAGGTACTGTTCAACAACTTTAATCTAAAGATAAACGACGACGAATTCGTAGCGGTGATCGGCTCTAACGGGTCGGGTAAGACGACGCTTTTGAATATCATTTCCGGTTCCACGGACGTCGACGGCGGCAAGATACTGTTAGGCGGCCGGGAGATCAATAAGATGAAAGACTATAAGCGGGCTTTTAAGATAGGCCGAGTCTTTCAGGATCCGGCGCTCGGTACATGTCCGTCCATGACTATCTGGGAGAACCTCTCGATAGCCGACAACAAGGGCAAGCGCTTCGGACTCTCGTTCGGCTTGAACCGCGCGAGAAAGGACTTTTACCGTACCCAGCTCGAATTCTTGGGCATGGGCCTCGAAGACCGATTAAACGCGCCCGCGGGAACGCTCTCCGGCGGTCAGCGTCAGGCGCTGGCTATGATAATGGCGACCCTCGTACGTCCCGACCTCCTGCTTCTGGACGAACACACCGCCGCCCTCGACCCCAAGGCCGCCGACGTCGTCATGGAGCTGACCGACAAACTCGTCAAAGAGAAAAAGATAACCTCGCTGATGGTAACGCATAATCTGCGCTACGCGGTGGAATACGGGACCCGCACGATAATGATGCACGACGGCGAGATAATCATGGACGTCTCGGGCGCCGAGCGGACGGATATGGGAATAGATAATTATCTTAAGGTGTTTAACGAAATCTCTCTTGAAAAGGGAAATTGATTATAGGCGCGGCAACCCCGCGCCTTTTTTGCGCTATACTCATATTGATCCATCCGGTCGGACGCTTAGCCGACGCGTCCCATAAACGCAAAAATTCGGCAGAGACCGCGCTCTGCCGAATAGAAATATTTTCTTCCAAAAGGACTACATTCTCCTCGCAGCCTAAATCATCCAAGAACAGTCCCGTCGGCCAAGGTTATCGTGTAACCGTTATAATCTATAGTTCCGTTATTCTCCAAAGACGTGATCGTACAATCTCCGGTCAGCGTCCACGTAGAGCCTTCGTCTATCGTAACGACCGCGTTATCCGAAACGGCTTCTCCGCCCTGTTCGTTCTCGACTATATTTATCGTACCCGTAAACTCCGAATTATTGGTCAAGGTCATCTCTAAATTCGAGATGGTATCTACGATAATATCGCCGTCTAAAATTTGATCGTCGGCGGTAAACTCGACCTGAGCGCCGTTCGCGCCCGCCCGACCCCAGCCGCGGCTGGCCGTGTTGCCACATACGCGCAGCAGATAAGCTTCGTCGTCGTTATTTTCTATTGTAACGCCCGACAAGTTGATTATGCTGTGCGTGTTGGTGACATAGATCATATCGCCGTTATTGCCGGTCAGCGTTCCGCCGGTCATGCTAAATTCCGAAGTTCCGACGTCCGCGTCGCCCGACATCGACTGGTATATCATCACGTTATGCACGTTCTCGTCCGAGCTCGTCCCCTGCGTGTCGCTCATGTTGCCGTATACGCTGCAGTCGTTTAGGGTTATCGAGTTTTTACCCTCTATAACGAGCGCCTCGGAATTGGTAGCCGTGAGCTCGGCGTTTGACACGGTTATATCCGCCGTCGAATATATCGCCGGGGAATTGAACCCGTTCGACGTATAGCTTCCGCCGTCGACTACGACCGTGCCGCCGCCTCGATCGGAACGGATCGCGGCCGCCGAACTTCCGCCGGTCGTAACGTCCAGATCGTACGCGTACATGGTTCCGCCGCCGGTGGTGTGTATGCCGCCCGAATTATCCTCAGTAGTCGTTATCGTCGAGTCGGAAATCGTAACTACCGTGCCTTCTCCATAGCTGAATACTCCGTTGCCGTTTTGAGCCGAAGAACTCACGTCCGCGCCCGTTATGGTAACGCTTGCCCCGTCGGTCGCGAGCAGCGCGGCGTTTTGGCCGTAGAAGTCGCCGTTTTCGGTGTTGGACGTGGCGCCCGCCGATTTATCGACCGTGATATCCTCAAGAGTTATCTCCGCGCCGACTATCCTCAACGCGTTTTCATCGTCGCCGGTAGAGGTATAGGTCTCGCCGCTGTATACGCCGTCCTCGGATATAGTGTTGGCCGAAGTTCCCTGCGTGACCTCCTGCGATCCGCCAAAACCGCCCGGCGGCATATCCGGAGGCGTTTCCCCGCCGCCGGGCTGAGTCGAGGACTGTTCGATCTTTTCGAGCGCCCTGATCAGTACCGCCGAGGCCTCCGCTCTGGTTATCGGATCCTGGGGTCTTAAGTTTACTCCGTCGCCTTCGATTATCCCAAGCGCTACGAGACCGCCCGCAGCCTCTTCAGCGTAATCCGAAACGTCGCCGCCGTCGGCGAACTGCGTAAGGTCGGCGCTCTCGGTCATACTTACTCCTTTATACGACATATATCTATACAGTATTATCATCATCTGTTCGCGCGTTAGCGGCGTATCCGCTTCAAAAGTCCACGCGCCTTCGTCGCTAATCAACCCGTTCCGCTCCGCCTGCTCGACCGCTTCGTCTATGCTTACAAGCTCTCCTGTCTCGGAAACGGCTCCCGCGTCGGCTCTGAGCGTCATAACTATAAATTCTCCGCCCGCGACGTCGTCCTGCGGCGCGAACAGCGTCTCGGTCTTGCCTTCTATTAATCCTCTTTCATACGCTTCCTTCACTACGCCGTAATACCACGCATCCTCCGCCACGTCCGTAAACGGCGTCGATCCTGTCGTCTCATCCGCGAAAACCGTCGAAAACGATAACGTAATCATAAACACGGCCAGCGCAAACGAAACTATCTTTTTGCTTTTCATCATAATCATAAACCTCTTTTCTATATTAAATTTATCTAATTATAAGCTCAAATTCTTAAACTAATCTTAAACGCTCCAAATATTATTTCAGTTTCCGTCCAAACAAACTCCCCCGAAAAACTCGTCTCGATTTTCTTTACCATAGCGCTATTATTAAAAAAATGTGTTATAATAGTTTAAACGTTTAATCCATTCAACAAAGGAGGTAAGGAATTTGCAAATTTGCTCGGCGCAGAGAAAAAACCTATCCAACGAATTTAAAAAGTGTTTAACCGTATTTTCGGCTCTTGGCGATTATAACCGCCAGCAGATCTTCATCGCTATCCTCGAGGCCGATCCGGTCGGCTCCCGCGTTCCCGATATCGCCAAAAAGGTCAACTTATCAAGACCCGCGGTATCGCATCATATAAAAATTTTAAGGGAAGCTAAACTTATCGATATGCGGCGCGTGGGAACAATGAATTATTATTACGCAGACGCCGCCGCAAACGCCTGGGCTTCGCTAAAAAGTCTTATCGATCATATCGAGGAAGTCGTTCCAAACGCCGTAGACTCCGGATATCCGTATATCGATCCGGACGAATAAAAGCATTTTGCATAAAAACAATAGTCAACCGGCGGGATCTGATTATCCCATAGTTCTTGGAGAGGAACTCTAATAACTACTACTTTATATTTACAAGGAAGATGATAACATGAATATATTAGAAGCGATAGAAAGCCGTCACTCCGTGAGAAGCTATACCGATAAGCCCATAGCCAAGGAAACGCTCGCGGAACTTAATAAGGAGATCGAAAACTGCAACCGGGAAAGCGGCCTTAGCATACGGCTGGTAACCGACGAACCTGAAGCGTTCAGTTCGTTTATGGCGCGTTACGGAAAATTCAGCGGCGTAAAAAATTATTTCGCCATGATCGGTAAAAAGGGCTCAGGCCTCGACGAAAAAGTCGGCTATTACGGAGAAAAATTGGTTTTAAAAGCGCAGAAGCTCGGGCTTAACACCTGCTGGGCGGCCTTGACGTTCAGCAAAAAGAACTGCAAGCCATTTATCCAAAAAGGCGAAAAGCTCGTCTGCGTCATCGCGGTCGGCTACGGCGCGACTCAGGGCGTACAGCATAAAAATAAAGATATGTCCGAGCTGTATCATGCGGACGAAACCGCGCCCGAATGGTTTATGCGCGGCATGCGGGCGGCTATGCTCGCCCCGACGGCTACGAATCAGCAGAAATTTATGTTCAGCTATAAAAACGGTCTCGTCGGAGCGAGGGCGACCGGCGGCTTCTATTCTAAGGTCGATCTCGGCATAGTAAAATATCACTTCGAGATCGGAGCCGGACGCGAAAACTTCAAATGGGAAGCCTAAAGAAACGCGGCGCGTCTTATTTCCGGCGCGCCGCAAGCTCTTATTCATATTCAAATAATTCGTCTACGGTTACCCCGAGCGTCTTGGCCAAACAAAAAGCCAAAGACAGCGACGGGTCGTATTTATCGTTCTCGATCGCGTTTATCGTCTGTCTCGACACCCCGCAGAGCTTGGCGAGCTCTTCCTGGGAGATCCCGCTCAGTTTTCTGAGTTCCTTTATTCTGTTCTTCACGCTCAGCCACCGTATTTGACCTTAAAATATACAAGGTTTATCGTATATACCACCGCTATAACGCCGAGCCCTACCGCCGGGTTTATCCCCGGCAGCGCTTGATCAAACGCTATAGATCTTATCAGCCCCGCTATTACATATAAAACCAAAAAACCGACCGTTATATAAAACGTATTGACGCACGTCCTTTGCAGGATAGTCTTTCTTCTCTCGTCGCCCTGTCTCGACAGCGATATTAGCATTATTACCGCGGCGACCGCGCACACGATCAAGAGTATAAAGACCCCGAAAACTACCGCCGCCATTAAATTCGTTATCCCGCCTACAGCCATAATAATCTCCTTTCCGCCGCCCTGCGCCGGCATAAATAGTAATGAAAGCTCTCTTATCCGCAGGGCAAGGAATGATAAGAGATTATTATACGCCCATGCGCGTCTTAGAGCATATTATGCGAGGAAAATTTCGCGCGGGCGCTCTAATCCTGCCGGAGACTAACGTGTGAAAGGAACTTTCACGTTATCGCCTCCTGAAAATTGAATCTTTCCGTTCTTTTATGCTTCAATTATATCATGTTCGCGCCAAAATGTCAAATATATTTTACATTTTAGGATGAAATAAAACCGCTCCGCAGGAGTATTTAAAGCGAAGCGGCGGAGACCGCGCGGATTATTTCAGCGCACCGGGGTATAATCTATCTCCGATTCCTCGTCGGTCGCCTCGAGCTTAAATATAACCGGACGCAATCCGTCGTTACAGCTGCAGATCGCGACCCCGGGTTTCCTTATCCAATCGCCGTAATAGAATAACCCGTCGCCCGCGCCGTGAGCGAGCGCGAATACGTACTGGTATATCGCCTTCCACGCCTCGTCGCAAAAGCCGTCCGGCTTCGCGTAATCCGCGTAGAATACCTGACCTTCCTTCAGCATAGGACAGGCCTTAAGCCCCTCCGCGCCGTATTCGGCGGTCAGTTCCTTGTCCAAAGTGGTTTTTAAAACTGTGATCTTTACCTTTTTCACTTAGATCGCTCCTTTCCTGTCTTTATATATAATATCTTTGTTTTGTTCGTCTATCCCCGAATTAATTCGATCGCCCTTTTATACAGGGGATCCAATTCGCAGCCGCATGTACCGCATTCCGCGTCCGCTTGCCTGATCGCGGACAACAGCCGTTCTCCGTCGGCGTTTCCGTTTAGATATTCATTAGCCGGAACCGAGATCAGATCCCAGCCCGAATCGGCGAACTTTTCCATTATTATTTGCAATTCGTTCATTTCGACCGCCTCCGTGCGTCTAAAATACGATTTAATTCTATCATACTCTAAACTATAGCGCAAGGATATTTTCCATCTCTTAAATATTAAAAAAGCGCTGCTCCAAAACTATATATATGCGAGAAATACTTTTGACGCTCCGTTTAGCAAAATCAAACCCCGCCGACGTCCGTTTTTTCGCGCGTTCCGATTAATCGAATACTTTTCGGCAGGCTTAAATCCAAAACTCGGCTTTGCGGCCGTATTGACATATATATCTAATTTCTGATATAATTGAGAAGGATTATGTTAAAAACCAAAGGATGAAGAAAATGTTTGAAATAAGAACCGATTATATAAACCGCGAGCTGAGCTGGCTGCTTTTTAACTACAGAGTTCTTGAAGAAGCCGAAAAGACGGCCAACCCTATACTCGAACGGTTTCGCTTTCTGGCTATAACCTCTTCCAACCTGGACGAGTTTATGGAGGTCAGGGTGGCCGGAGTCAAACAGCAGGTCAAGTCCAAGTACAAGGAAGTTGGAAACTGCGGCTATACTCCGTCCGAGCTGTATTCGACCTTAAACAAGGAGATCAAGGAATTTAATGAAAAGCAGTACGCCTGTCTTCATAATTCTCTCATTCCCGAACTAAAGAAACACGGGATAAGGCTCCTCGGGATAGACGAGCTGAGCCATAAACAACTCAAGTTTCTGCACGAGTATTTCGACAGCGTCGTATTTCCTCTGCTCACGCCGATCGCAGTCGACGACGACAGGAAGTTTCCGCGGCTCGCCGGTAAAAAGCTAAATATAGCCGTGCGGCTTAAGAATAAGGATTCTAAGGAGACCTGCTACGCCGTCGTGCCGGTTCCGTCCAACCTAAAGAGGTTCGTCGAACTGCCGCGCGGTAAGACGGAAGCGGGGCGGACTCGGGATTTTATCATGCTCGAGGAGATAATGATCTCGCATATAGAAGCGCTCTTCGACGGTTACAGCGTAAAAGCCTGCGACCCGTTCAGGATCACCAGAAACTCTGACGTCGAGATAGACGACGAGGCTCCCGATCTGCTCGTAGAAGTCCAAAAGTCTATAAAAAAGCGCATCGAGGGCGAACCGGTAAGACTTGAGATCTTAAAGAAATGCGACTCGGATATAAAGGATTTCCTTATAGATAAATTAGACATAAAGAAAAACGAGATATACAAGAGCGCGGGGCCGCTGGATCTGACCGTGTTCTCAAAATTTGCGAACCTAGACGGCTGCGACGCTTTGAGATACGAAAAACTCGTTCCGGAATACCCCGCCGCCGATTTTGTCGGCGAGGACGATATTTTCGCGGCCATAAAGAAGCGCGACAGGATGATCCACTGTCCGTACGAGAGCTTTATGTCCATCGTGGATTTTCTGGAGCAGGCCGCCGACGACCCCGACGTGCTGGCGATAAAACAAACGCTGTACCGGGTGAGCGGCAACTCTCCGGTCATAGCCGCGCTGATCAAAGCCGCTCAAAACGGCAAGCAGGTCACGGTACTGGTCGAACTCAAGGCGCGCTTCGACGAAGCGAATAACGTGGAATGGGCCAAGAAGCTCGAAAAAGCCGGTTGCCACGTAATATACGGACTTCCCGGACTCAAGACCCACTGCAAGATTTTGACCGTGATCCGCCGCGAGGACGATCAGCTCCGCTCGTACATGCACTTGGGTACCGGAAACTATAACGAATCGACGGCGAAACTATATACGGATATAGGACTGTTCACCTGCCGCGAGGAATACGGCAGCGATTCGGTCACTTTATTTAATATGCTCACCTCTTACGCCGGTTCGCCCGTATACAAGGAATTTAAAGTGGCGCCGCGCGATCTCAGAAAGTTTTTCGAGCATATGATAAAAACCGAGACCGAGAACGCGCTGAAAGGCAAACCCGCCGGGATCTCGGCCAAGATCAATTCTCTGGTCGATCCCAAAATAATAGAGTTGTTGTATAAGGCGTCGCAGAGCGGCGTTAAAATAAACCTGCTCGTTCGCGGGATCTGCTGCTTGATCCCGGGCAAAAAGGGTCTCAGCGAGAATATTACCGTCCACAGCATCGTCGGTCAGCTTTTGGAGCACAGCCGTATCTTCAAATTTGAAAACGGCGGAGAGCCGAAGCTGTACATGGGGAGCGCGGACTGGATGCAGAGGAATCTCGACAAGCGCGTCGAGCTGGTGTTCCCAATCGCCGATAAAAGGCTGTTCGAGCGCGCCGACAATATTCTCAGCGCTATGTTCAGCGATACCGAAAACACAAGAATAATGCAGAGCGACGGCTCCTATATCTCTGTAAAAGAGGCGGACGAGTCTAAGAAGCTGAACTGCCAGAGAGAGTTTATCAAGCTCGCCTCGCTCAGCAAGCGCGAGGCCGAAAGAGCTCGCGAGGATCGGGAAAAGAGCAAACGTTCGAATAAAAATTCGTAACCAAAGTATAAATTATAAACTTTAACTATAGAATAAACTTTAACCATGCAAGCGACGCAAAGGAGGAAAACGTTATGATGAAAGTAGGAATTTTAACGAGCGGCGGGGACTGTCAGGGTCTTAACGCCGCTATACGCGGAGTCGCAAAGGCGCTCTACCGCGAATTTAAAAACAAGGAACTCGAGATATACGGGATCCAAGACGGTTACGGCGGTTTGATCTACGGAAACTACAAAATTATGAAGGAAAACGACTTTTCCGGGATACTGACGCTTGGGGGAACCATACTTGGCACGTCCCGTCAGCCGTTTAAACAGATGCGCAAAGCGGACGAAAACAGCGTGGACAAGGTCGAGATGATGAAAGCCAACTATAAGAAGATGGGGCTCGACTGCTTGGTGGTTCTCGGCGGCAACGGCACGCATAAGACGGCCAATCTTCTCTCCCAGGAGGGGCTTAATGTGATAGGTCTGCCGAAGACCATAGACAACGACATCTGGGGAACCGATATGACCTTCGGCTTCTACAGCGCGGTCGATATAGCTACGGACGTTATAGACAGGATCCACACGACGGCGACCTCGCACGGCAGGATATTCATAATCGAGCTTATGGGGCATAAGGCCGGCTGGCTCACGCTGTACGCGGGGATCGCGGGCGGAGCGGACGTAATACTCATTCCCGAGATACCCTACAACATCGATAAGATAATAGAGGAATTGGATCGCCGCGAGAAGAAGGGCAAGAAATTCTCAATAATAGCCGTTGCGGAGGGTTCCATGTCGGTCGAAGAATCTAAGATGAAGAAAAAGGAATTCAAGGCTAAACGCGCGGCCGAGAGCTATCCGTCGATCTCATACCGGATAGCCGACGAGATCCAGGCAAAGTCCGAACACGAAATCAGAGTCTGCGTCCCCGGACATTTCCAGAGAGGCGGCAGTCCGTCCGCGTACGACAGAGTATTGGCCACCCGCCTCGGTACCCGCGCCGCGCAGTCGATCAAAAACGGCGAGTTCGGATACATGATGGCTTTGATAAACAATAAAATAACTCCCGTTCCGCTCAGCGAAGTCGCGGGAAAACTCAAAAACGTCGATCCAAACTGCGACGAGGTTTTAAACGCAAAAGAAGTCGGGATCAGCTTCGGAGATTAATAATTATTTTGTATACAGTTTCAGGACCGATCGTATAGGATCGGTCTCTTTTTTATTTCAAATGTAAGCGCCATGACCGCTAAATATTCTTATCGTTGGAGCGGCTTTTATTCCACCTTATACTCCGTCTCGCCGCGCGATTCCGTCTCAGCCGCCTCCGCGCGATTTATATACGCATAACCTAAAAGTTATGACTCTTAGCTCGGTTATCATACGTTCATTTGATTCCAATAACCCCCGCCTGCGTATAAGAACACCATAAAAGCTCGGCGACCGGCGAATCAGAGTTCTTTCATAACTCTTTTATGCTCGTCTATCCTAATAGGGAAATAGTCTTTCCCATACCGTAAAATATGGTTCCGGCTTTCGCGCTCGGACATGCCGCGGTCTATTCTAATTCGCCGGGTATCTTCGTATTACCGAAAATTAGAAAAGAGGCCGCTTTTGCGCGGCCTCTATAATATTTAACACTATTCTTCGCTTTTAGCGTCCTCGCTCGCAGACTCAGAAATAGCCTTCTTTTCAACGGGCGGCTCGGTGATTATTACCTCGACCTCTGCGGCGCCGAATAATCTCTTAAGTCTCTTCATCGCCTCTACGGTCTCGTCCTTATCGCCGAAAGCGGTAAGTCTAAAGTAACCCTCGCCGTTCTTGCCGAAGCCCGCGCCCGGGGTTCCGACGACTGCGATATTTTCAAGCAAGTAATCGAAGAATTCCCACGAACCCATGCCGTTCGGGCATTTCAGCCAAATATAAGGCGAGTTGATACCGCCGACGTATTTTATGCCAAGCTCGTCCATAGTCTCCGCAATGACCTTTGCGTTTTCACGGTAGTAGTCGATATTGACCGCGATCTCCTTCTGGCCGCGCTCGGTGAATACGGCCTCCGCGCCTCTTTGTACTATATACGGAACGCCGTTGAACTTTGTCGTCTGACGTCTCAGCCAGAGCTTGTTTACGATAACTTCCTCTTTCTCAAACAGAGACAGCTTCGGGAGCTTCGGATTTATCTTGCTTACTTTGACCTTTAAGTCTTTAGGCACGATCGTGTAACCGCATCTTGTGCCTGTAAAGCCCGCGGTCTTTGAAAGCGAACAGAACTCTATCGCGCATCTCTTAGCGCCGTCTATCTCGTAAATGCTCTTTGGCAGCGAACTATCCTGTATAAACGCTTCATAAGCCGCGTCGAATAAGATCACCGCGTCGTTCGCGAGCGCATAGTCCACCCAGACCTTAAGCTGTTCCTTTGTGTAGACAGCGCCGGTCGGATTGTTGGGCGAGCAGAGATATACTATGTCCGCCTTCTCGTTGGACGGAAGCGGGCAGAAGCCGTTCTCCTCGGTCGCGTTCAAAAATACGATCTTTCTTCCGTTCATGATATTGGTATCGACGTACACGGGATACACCGGATCCGGGATCATAACGACGTTATCTTTGTCGAAGAGGTCGGTTATATTACCCACGTCGCTCTTAGCTCCGTCGCTTATGAACACCTCGTCGGGTTCGATATTGATTATATTCTTCTTGTAGTATTCTACTACCGCGTTACGCAGGAAATCATAGCCCTGCTCGGGACCGTAACCTCTGAAGGTCTCCTTGACTCCCATCTCGTCGACCGCCTTATGCATGGCCTCGGTCACAGCCGGAACAAGCGGACGCGTTACGTCGCCTATGCCCATTCTTATGACCTTCTTATCGGGATTAGCGGCTGAAAAGTCGTTGACCTTTTTCGCGATCTCCGAAAACAGATAACTCTCTTTCAGATTAAAATAATTCTCGTTCAGCTTCACTTACAACAACTCCTTTATATTAAATTCTTAATTCTCAAAATAAAACCGGCTTATCTCGCGATCGGCGGAACGTTTACCTCGCCCTTGCAAACGAAAGTTGCCGTTCCCTTTTTGATGACGCGGCCGTCGCTTAGATACCTGATCTTCAGGTCTCCGCCGCGCAGTTTGACCCGCACCTCTTCATCTCTCTTGCAGAAACCGTTTAATACGCAGGCTACGACCACGGCGCAGGCGCCCGTTCCGCAAGCCCACGTCTCTCCGCTGCCGCGCTCCCATACGCGCATCTTTACGGTGTTGTTATCTATTATTTGGACGAACTCCGTATTTATACGCTCCGGGAAAAGTTCGTGATTCTCAAACTTAGGACCTATCTCGGCTAAGTTGAGCGAATCAACGTCGTCTACGAATACGACGGCGTGAGGATTGCCCATCGACACTCCGGTTATATTATACTTCTTACCGTCTACCTCTATTTCCCTGTCTACTATCTCTTCGCCAGGCAAATTGATCGGGATAGCTTCCGGCTTCAATATCGCCTCGCCCATATCGACGCTGACATATTCGACTACTCCGTTTACTACGTCGAGATCCAGCGTTTTTATACCGCCCAGAGTTTCCAAGGTAAACTTCAGCTTATTTGTCATACCGTTTTCATAAACGTATTTTGCGACGCAGCGCACTGCGTTCCCGCACATCTCGGCTTCGGAGCCGTCCGCGTTGAACATTCTCATCCTAAAGTCCGCGACTTCCGACGGCATGATCAGCACAAGACCGTCCGAGCCTATGCCGAAATGAAAATCCGAAACAAATTCGGAAAGCTTATTCGGGTTGAACACCTCTTCCTCGAAACAATTTATATATATATAGCAATTGCCTATACCGTGCATCTTAGTAAATTTTAACATAAATTCTTACCTCCACAGAATTTATAAAATAAATTTCATAAATAAGCGCCGAATCCCTTCTTAGCTTAGGTCGAAATAGACCTCCGCTCAGAATATACGGACCCGTCGGCTTTGCAAACTCTGTCGCTCGCCTATCAAGCGCATTTTAGCGCCTATACCGCATTATTTATTTTAATACTATATTTATTTTAACATAACTATAATTAAAACACAAGCATTTGTTAAACAAATTTTAACATCAGAAAAAGAGGCCGGCAAACGCCGACCTCTTTCTTAAGATATACATAAACTATTACTCTTCGCCCGTGATTACCATCATGTCGATTTCTTCATCATTGTACTGAGTTCTTATTACAACTCTGTCGCCCGGCTGAATATCATAGGGATCTCCAACCGTTAACTCGTCTCTCTCGAGATCGTATTGATAGAGGTTTACATCGGTTGTAGGATACGCTCTATAATATTTCTTATCGGTCAAATCCGTGGTCTCGACCAGATAGAAGTCGTACGCGCTCATTACTTCGCCGTATACGACATAGAGCTCGTCGTTGCCAAGTTCATAGTTGAAGTGACCGTCTTGGTTAAGCTCAAAGTAATTATCTGTCGCAGAGTAATCGTACAAGAATCTGTAGATCGTGATAGCGTCGTTTGATCCCACCGTGAACTGGATCAAGTCGCCGCGCTCCGCGTTGTCTATCGTAGTTGCATATGCATTAAACGCTGCGCTTGACTGGGTAGCATCCTCGTCGACGTTGTACGATACTTTCTCGCCGTTTACATAACCGACTATCTGAGTTACGCGAGCCGATGAAGCTTCGTCCCAAGCAGATACAACCTCGTCTACGAACATTACGTCGGCCGAATCGCTGAGGTTAGCCGGATCTGAATCCTTAACTACCAAAACGTTAGCGACGCCGTTTCTGATATCGTAGATGTCCGCGTCTACGCCTCCGTTTTCAAGCTCGTCGACACTGACTACCGAATAGTCGGATTCGCGGTTACGATCCGCAAACGGCACTCTGAATATGAGGGTATCGTCGGTAATCGCGCAGTTAGCGATCAGATTATTTGTAAGTCTTGTGCTGCCCGAATAGTACATACCAAAGTCAAGGTTGTTGGGATCTTCAAGCGAATCCGTGTAGTCCGTCGCCAGATATAGCGATCTGATCTGCGAGTTGCTGTTGAGCTCATAGAGTACTACCTGGCTCCTCGAAAGCGCGCTGGCATACTGGCTGCATATCACGTCCGCCGACACCTGCGTTACCTCGCCGGAATCGCCCAGGTTTGTGTTGACCTTCATCGCCGAATCATATTCGTGTATAGCTCCGTTCCTATCCATAAGTTTTACGACAAACGAACTGTTGAATCCATTGTCGACCGTACCAAAATCTATCAAGTACGCGTAGTTAGCGCCCGACGACGATACTGCGTTGGTGCCCAAAATTCTGCCGTCGTAGGTGAGCTGGAACGCGCTCGAAAATCCTGCTGTTATCTCTCTGCTGCAATACGGAGATACGACATAATCTTGAGCGCTATCTTGATTACTGATCGTAACGACCGTATATTCGCCGTTCGCATAAGTATCATTTGAAACGACGCTCACAGTACCTTCGACCTGATCTCTCGATACGTAACCTCTGATGTAATAGCCGTCGTTACTTACTGAATAGGTGATAACGTCGCCTTTCTGCAGGTCTTCAGGCTCGATCGCTTCGCCGTTTAACGTGATCATTGTATGGTAGTTATCTGTAAAGTACAAACTCGGCAAGTTTGAAGTCGCGTTGTTCTGGAATATTACTTGCTCCGTGTTGGAGTTGTATCTCTCAAACTGCGCGTCAAACATTTCGTTGATTATTACTGCATCCGCTCTGCCCATAGATTCCTGAGAAACGACCTTGACCTCGCCGACTTGAATCGTAAGACCCTCGTCGGGTATATTTTCAAGCGGCTTACCGTTGTATGAAATCATTGTCATATCGTCGATGTTGATTGATTCGTCGCGGCCGTTTTCATCAATATAATTTACCTGGCTGTCGGTTACGCTCACAAGGTCTCGTGCCTGAATCGTCGTCTGATAGTTAGGACTGCTTACCGATTCCACAAATATAACCACGCTGCGTCTGTAGCCGCTTACGTTTGTCATATAGTAAAAATCAACTTTACAGCCGAGGTAGTCCTCCGGATCGAATAAACTGTTGTTTTGGATCTGATAGGTCACATTGTCGAGTATGATCTCATTCTCAAGATCTACCTCGGCGCCGCTCAATGTAGCAAAATATGTAGCTATCAGCTCCGCGGTCTCTTTCCTTACTTTATATGTCTGCTCGAGCAAAGTCGTGTTTGAGGTCATTACCTCTACGGCGCCGTTGTTGTTATAAGATATAGCCTGCATCAGATTAGCCTCAAGGCCGTTTCTTACAAGTCTCGCCGCCTGGAGCGCTGTCAGCGTTCCGTTGGTGTCCAAGCTCAGCCCATTTAAAACGTCGCTGCGCGTAGCCCAGCTTATGTATCCGGTCGGGAAACCACCCGACGCTTCGCAGGCTTCGCTATAACCGATCGCAGCCATTACCATCTTTACCGCCTCGGAAACCAAGATCGGATCGTCCGGTCTGAATATCGCGTTACCGTCGCCGTTCAAAATACCTATGTCAGTCAGGTAACAAACCGCGGGATATGCGAAGTGATCCGCGTTTATATCCGAATACGGCGAGGTCGAATAGCTCGGATAACCTTCGGTATTGGCCTTGATCATCTTAGCAATGATAGTCGAAAACTCGCCTCTTGTGACCTGCTCGGTCTCCCAGTATCCGTCCGGCAGCATCTCGAATATACCGAGCGCGCTGTCGAATCTATAATCGGACGAATATTCCAGATCCTCTCCCGGCATAGAAGCTATTGCCGCCGCGGCGGTGGAAGCGGCTATGACTTCAGCCGCCTCCTCCGTTGTTGTTGTATCCGCCGCGGTCGTGTCTGCGTCTTCGGCAAATACGAACGAACTTGTTATAATACTGCTAATGAGCATCGCCGCCGCGAGTATAGCAGATATTACTTTGAAATGTTTTTTCATTGGAAATATACCTCCCTTTTTAAATTAAACCATATATTACTTTCGCGGCCTGAGCTCTCTCTGCTACGCCTGTCGGGTCGAGCATTCCGTCGCCCACGCCGTTTATTATTCCTGCACAATACATTTCTTTTACCGCTTCTACTGCATAATCAGCTATATCACTCTGGTCAATAAAGTCGGTATATTCCTTTACTTTATCTACAGTTACGCCAAACGTATTAAGCGTCCTATACGACATAACCATCATATCCTGACGCGAGATCGGATCGTTAACTCCAAACGTGCCGTCGCCGTTACCTTGTACTATACCCAAAGATACCGCCTTGCAGATCTTATCGGTATACCACTCGTTGTCGGCTACGTCGCTGAACTCCGACGCCTCTTCGCCGCTTGCAGTCACGTCCTGTCCGAACGCTCTCATCAGCATGGTTACAAACTCGGCGCGCGTTACCTGGTCTGCCGGCGCAAACTGCCCGTTTCCAATTCCGGTTACTATGCCTTTTTCAGCCAGAGATTTAACGGCTTCAACAGCCCATTCGTATCCGACCATGTCGGTAAACTCTGTAGTAGCCGCCGGAGTAGCTTCAGGCGTTGCTGTAGCTTCAGGATCTGCCGTAACCTCGGGAGCCGGCGATGCAGTCGCAGTTGTATCGCCTCCGCCGCCGATTCCGCCTCCGTTACCGCCGCCGGTTCCGCCTCCGCCTGCAATTGTGGGCGGTACCGGTGTTATCGGGGTATCGCTAGTACCGTCGCCGACAAACGCTCTGATCGACGCTACATTTACCCATGAATAACCGTCGTTACGGGACTTGATCTCTATCTTACCTATGTTGTACGGTTCCTCAACATCCTCGCTGAACGTACCTACCTGGTATATCAAATCGTCGTCTTTATATACCTGAACGTTGTTGTTAAGCGGATCTATGACCAATCTAACGGTTATAAAATCCGTACTGCCTTTCTCATAATACCATATGCCATGCAGGGTCTTATCCGTGTCCTCCTGTCTGGAGAACTTAGCGTCGCCGTATACGGACGTGTATCTGTACGTCGAGCTTGAATATCCTGTTCCGCTCGGCAATACCGCGTTACTATTTCCTGCGCCCTTGACTGTTGTTCCGGATTTATACGTCGAGATCGGAGTCGAATTATACTCAAAGCTGCCGGTCTCCACCGTTCCGTCGTATCTGCCGTTTTCTTCGCTTATCGGCGTAGACGAACTGTTAAAGAACAACGAGAACACGTTATCCCACAATGCGGATATCGTCGAATCCTTCTCCTCGTTCATTATTGAATCCTTGAAGAAGTTCAGCTGGACTGTGTTGTGTTCGTCGGATCCGTCGCCGTCTACGTCCTCCTGTCTGTTAAGCGCGTCAGTCTGTTTTTGATATAACACTTTAAGCTTGACTTCAAACGTGAACTTCTCCTCCTGCGTTACCGGAAGTTTAAGATGAGTGTTTACGCCGTGCGAGTTTGTCTCATCAAGTAGCTGCAGAACCCATTCTCCTGTATCAGGATCTTGCTGCATAGAACCCTTACCGCCAAGATCGTAAATATACTCGTTTTGCATATACGATTCTCTCTCTTCGGCCGTCATATCATTAAACGTATAATTAAATATCGTGCCCGAAGGAACTACCTCGATCTCGTCCGACGCAGTCCGACCGTTTTTGTTAACGGCTACTACAATAAAGTAGTACGGAATATTATTTTCAAGTTCCGTTATGATTTGACTGTCCGTTCTTACATCAAGACCCGAAATATTATATGCATAGGCGTCTATATCTCCGCCATGCGACGTGGTGTCATAATAAATGCTATAGCTCTCGTCTGTCGCGACGTCGCCAACCCAGTTAAGCCTTACCTGATTTACGTACGGCACCGTATTGGTGATCGTGGGCTTCGAAGGAAGGATATCAGCCGCTCCCTCCGGAGCCTCCGTTGTGGTAAACGTCATACTTTTCTCCGTACTGTTCCCATTCGCGTTATACTCCGCGACAGTCGTGTTAGAGTTCTCATCCACAGCTGTTACCTTATAATAATACGTAGTATCAGGCTCGAGATCTACCAAGGTTATAGCGTGATACGTATGATAGTAGTCTGTCGAGCTGTCATATTGCAACGCCTCGCTGTTGGTATAGACGCCCGGCTCTGTTCCGTATTCTATTACGCAAGTCGTTCTGTAGTCTGTGTTCCAGTATACCTGCGCCGTGGAATAACCAAGATTGTTAACTTTGAAGTTTTCTACTGTAGCCGGAGTGTTATCGGTTGCAAGCGGCTGGTCGCCCGCCATAAACGCCAAGAAATCTTCAATATATGTATATCCGGTCTCTTCGTCTATCAGGTTAGCGCAGAACTGTTGCTTATTCCAACCCTTATACTCTTTATACCAATCCGCTATACCGTCGCCCATGCTGTCCCAAACGATTTCAGTAGACATATACTCTTTCCACTCTTCTTCGCTCGCATCCTCAGCCGGTTCCGGATAATTCGATTTTCTATACTTATCCATAAACTCTGCAACGTCCGGGAAATCTTCATATACCCAATCGCTCGGATACAGATCCGCCACAGTTCTCTTAGAGGCGATATACATATCCTCCATAGAGATAAGCGAATACCTTGTCTCGTCGTAGTCGCCGTTCGTCGTTGTCACTGTGCGGCCAAGCTTATTATCGTATAACGTATAGACAGTCTCTTGACCTGCCGCGCCTGTATACTCGCCCCACCAATCGCCAACTTCAAAGTCGGTGGTATACGTATACTTCGACGAGTTATTCTTAACATCGGTATAATTATCCCAATCGACAGGCTTAGTCTCCCCCGAGCTTGTGCCCGCACCCTTTAGTACGGGACCTTCGCCCTGTCTTACAGTCCATGTTCTTGACGTCTTATATTCGCTGTAATCAAGACCGGTACGATACTCAAGTTCTTCAAAGAACGGGGTTACCTCTTCCTTTGATAACGTCGCCTTTGTCGCCGTGCCACCCTCGGCCTCTTTCATTATCATTGTATCATAAAGATCTCTTGCCGGTTTTGTCGCGCCCATACCGTTGTTTTCATCAAGCGCATAATCCATTATACTGCTCTTTGAACCGCTAAGAACCTCGCCGCGCGGAGCAGGGAACGGATACGTCATATAAGTGAACGTTGCGCCCGGAGACGTCTTATTGTTGTTATCGTATGAAACCGGATTCTCATCCCACTCGGTAAGCGTTACGTTGCTGAGATCGTAATCCGTACCCGCTGAACCGTTGGTCTCACCAAATGTTAGTACTCTCTCAAACTTCGGTCCCGAACTATTCTGAGTAGCAGTCTCCTGCAGGCTTTCGCCGCCACCTGAGCCGTAGTTGTCCTCGAAGTAACACATAACGCCGCCTGCGTACTCACGACCGCGGCCCATTCTGTAAGGCGTTCCATTCGAAAGACTCGGACCCTTACGAGCGTAGTTACCGTGAACGTTCATCTTTGAGTTCCTGTTCATCCACTCATAGTTGTATAAGTCGAAACCGTTACCGCAGTTATACAACAGGTTATTGTACGCGTCTATCCAGTCCGCGTCTGTAATACGCGGCGAACGCTGCGTACTGTCGCCTACGAAGTTCTTTACAAACGAGACCTTTTTAGCGCCCTCGTTGATCATTCCTATATAAGCGTGACCGCCCTTCTCATGAGGCGAGTTCTGTAGCAGCGACTTTCCGAATATTGTATTCGACAGCGTTATATATTCGCCCGTAGCGCGGAAAGCCATGTCGATCGCCCATTGAAGCGAACAGTGGTCAATAATTACGTTTGTAGAGTTACCGATACTGAGCGGATCGGATTGATACAGCTCGTTGTCAGCCTTAACGTCGCCTATACGGATCTTTATATGTCTGATTATAACGTCGTGCGCCGCGCTTACAGTGAGACCGTATCCTTTGAGCGTAATACCCGGATAGGGCGCCGTCTGGCCGGCTACCGTTACGTTCGAGCATCTCTCGCCCTTGATCGATATCTCACGGCCAAGATCCGACAGATCTATTACGCCGCCAACGTCAAATACGATCGTTCTCGGTCCCTGAACTTCTTCCAAACCGTATGTAAGAGAACCCGGTCCATATGAGTTCAGGTTAGTTACATGATAGACCTGACCGCCGCGGCCGCCCTCGGAGTATGCGCCGTAACCCTCTACGCCCGGATAAGCCTTGAGAGCGTCCTCAGGCTGGATCGTAAGCGCGAAATCCTTTGTAAGCGTTACGGAACCTATGCTAAGATGCGCGGTAAGAGTTACGTTCGCCGCGTTTGAGTTCATATCGGGTCTGGTTATTACCGCCTGATAGCCTTCCGCCTCAGTCGCTACTCCTTCGCTTACGTTGCCTTCGTCGTCTATCTCTATATCCGATTCATAGTTCTTTTCTATCTTTACATAATTCTCGTCCGACGACGTCCATGTAATCGTCGTGAACTTACTGCCTTTCTCGGGGAGGTATATGCTCGACTGTCTTATATTAGTCAAGTCGACTCCGCCGATCAAAAGCTTGCTTATATCGTATTGAATTTTCTCTTCGTCCGTCTCAGGGTCTCTCGCCGCAACAAAGACTCTGAACGTTACTTCCTGGCTCGCGCCGCCAAAACTTACCGTAGCCGTAAGATCTATGCCCACGCTGTCTTCGCCCGCGTAGCTCGGATTGGTCACGGTCGCGTTTCCTTCAGCGTCTATGCTTATTACGCTCGGATCCGAAGAGGTCCATGTTACCGTCGAGCCGTTCTCGCCGGCCGTCTGCAGCTTAAACGCCGAACCGACGTTATCCACATCGAGATCTGCCGGAAGCGCTACCTGCGCCGCGTCGGCCGCGACTTTTTCAGCGTCGCTAGTCGGCGCGTTCTCCGGTATTGTCAGTACAAACGACTTAGTAGCCGCCGCGTTTCCTTTTGAAAGAGACGCCGTTATTCTTACCGTATACGCCCCCGCTCCGGTATACGCCGGTCTTGTTACCGTAACGTTACCGTTTGCGTCGATGGAAACTATATCCGTGTTATCGGACGACCACGTTATGGTCGAGCCGTTGCCGCCTACTACCGGCATGGTAAAGCCGTCGGTGACGTTGCTCGCATCCACTCCGCTCGGCAAAGCGAGCTGGTCTTTATCCTGACCGACGCTCACCATATCGCCTCTGAAATCGTTGTTATCGACAAGCTTAACGTTATCGACAAGCAGAGTTCCCAGCGACTTGACGTCGTTCATGACCTCGAAACCTACGCCGTATATCTCGGCGGGATCCCCAATGTTGTCGGGATTAAGAGCCAGATTTGAGCTTCTTCTCTTCTCCGTACCGTCCGGATTGTATACTACAAGAGTATATGTTCCGGCGTTGGTGTCAACGATCACTTTAAAGGTGTACCACTCGTTGCTGCTCATGAAATAGTTGGAATCTTTATCGTCCTTGGAGGCGCCGTCCCAGTTCTGTATACCCTGACCTTCTATTACAGTAGTGGTCGGGTCCACCGACTCGCCGCCGTTATCCCAGAAATACGAACGGGTGACAAAATCGACGACCGGCGGATCCAGAAGTTCTACGCCGTCCGCTCCAAACAGATATATACCCATTCTTCCCGCCTTGGTTACCTTAAGATCTGCCGAGACCTCAAAGTTTCCGTATTCAGCGGTATCCGGAAAAACGTATTGAGCAAGCAACGTGTCGTCGCCCGCCGCAAACGATCCGTTAGAAGCTCCGTTAAGGTTCTTCTGAAGCTGCAACACCTTGCCTCTCTCGGGATCCTCGGCTATCTGAATCGTACTTGTGCTCTGATTACCGCTCTTACTCGAGATGGCAAAATCCCAGCCGTCCACTTCGGTCGCGCCTACCGTCTGATCTTCAAAATCGATATTAAATACCGTAGCCAGGCTCTCGTCCGCCAAATGCACGTCCTCGTCGATCGCGTAGAACTCGGTCACCGAGCTGCTGTTGTCCACCAACGCGCCCGACGCCTCGCTGTCTTCCGTCTCGGTCATTACGTCCGCGTCCAATATAGTAGAACCGTAATCGTCCGGCAAATCGACCATATTGCCTTCCGAGTCGATCGCGTAATTCAAGTCCGTCTCGTTGCTCTCTTCAGCGGAACTCTGCGCCTCCGACGATACTTCCGCGCCGGCGGTCGCATCTCCTTCCGCAAACACATAGCTCGGAGCAACTTGAAGAACGAACATTAATGCGATCAAAGCGGACACGATTGCCCTTGCCTTTCCTTTAAGCATTAAAATTCCCCCTTAATATTCTTAGTTTTCAAGTTGATATTATGATAAATTTAATTTTTAACTATAGCCATTACGTCTTAATCTATTAATGTCGATTATCATATTGAACAAATTCCCTAATTCTACACACTTCATTATAATGCATTTCTAACATAAAGTCAATGAAACATTTAACTAAACACAAATTCCCCACAAGATATACAGTTATTTTGGCGTAAATTTTATACATACCGATTATTTTATGCCGTTTTACTAGGCTTAATTTATAGTTGACTCAAAGTCAAATTTACACTTTCTTAGCTATAGCGATTCTTAGGACGAAAAAACGCGTTCCTAGCTATGGAACGCGCGTGAAGTTCAGTTATATATCCTTATGGAGCCAAATTTTTCTTCATATGATTAAGAGCGTTTTTTTCCAGTCTCGAGACCTGCGCCTGGGATATGCCTATCTCTCCCGCCACCTCGGTCTGAGTCTTGCCCTCGAAAAATCTGAGGTTGATAATATGTCTTTCCCTCTCTCCAAGCCGGTTTATCGCCTCTTTGAGAGATAGGTTTTCTATCCATGATTCGTCGATATTCTTCTCGTCCTTTACCTGATCCATCACAAATATAGCGTCGCTGCCGTCGTGATACACCGGTTCGTGCAGCGAGACCGGTTCGGTGATCGCGTCGAGCGCCATGGATATCTCGTGAGGCTTCACGCCCAGCTCGGCGGCTATCTGCGCGATCGTGGGCTCCCGGCCGCTCGCGTTGGTCAGTCTCTCTTTTGCCGCGAGCGCTTTATAGGCAGTATCCCTTACCGATCTGCTCACTCTGATCGAATTATTATCCCTGAGATATCGCCTTATCTCGCCTATTATCATAGGCACCGCGTAGGTCGAGAACTTAACGTTATGCGAGACGTCGAAGTTTTCAACCGCTTTTATAAGACCTATGCAGCCTATCTGGAACAGGTCGTCCACATTCTCTCCCCTGTTGTTGAATCTCCTTATCACGCTGAGCACAAGCCTTAGATTACCGTATATAAACTTCTGCCGCGCCTCCTTATCGCCGTTCTTTACCCTCTCCAAAAGATCGGTCTTCTCCTCCTCGCTCAGGATAGGCAGCCGCGACGTATTGACCCCACATATTTCAACCTTGCTGTTTCTCATATGCTTTTATACTCCTTATGCTTTGTCATAAATAAAGTATTTGCATACCTGATAAATTTATACAGCTAAAGCGGATACAAATTTTGCCTAAAATCTATCCCGCGTCTTAAATCAGACTTTAAATTTGAGAAGCTATATGGTATAATTTTATTGCACAGCTTGAAATCAAAATATATGATTATACATCATACTGCTAAAATTGGATAAAATATTAAGGAGGCGCGATATGCGATACAGAAAATTCGGACAAACAGGCGCCGAGGTATCGGCTCTGGGACTCGGTTGTATGAGGTTTCCCACGATACAGGATGGGGAAAAGCGGAAGATTGACGACAAACAAGCGTTTGAGATGATAAAATACGCCTATGAAAACGGCGTCAATTACTACGATACGGCCTACACTTACCACGACGGCAAAAGCGAGACGTTTTTGGGCGAAGCTTTAAATCGGCTCGGCGTAAGAGATAAAGTATATATCGCGGATAAATCGCCGCTCTGGCTGGTAAATTCGCCCGAAGACTTCGACAGGATCTTCGACGAACAGCTAAATCGGCTCCAAACCGACTATATCGACTTCTATCTCCTGCACAGCATGTGCAAGGATTACTGGGATAAGACGAAGAAATTCGACATACTCGAAAAATGCGAGCGGCTCAAAAGCGAAGGAAAGATCAGACATTTCGGCTTCTCGTTTCACGACGAGTTCGACGTTTTTAAGGAGATCGTAGACTCGTATGATAAATGGGAGTTCTGCCAGATACAATTCAACTACGCCGATACCAAGATCCAAGCCGGACTTAAAGGCCTTGAGTACGCGACCGGAAAAGGTCTCGGCGTCGTGATAATGGAACCGATCAAAGGCGGCAAGCTCGCGGATCCCGCGGCGCATATAAAAGAAGCGCTGGGCGGCGCAAGGACTCCGGTCGAAAGCGCGCTCGATTTCGTCTGGAACTACGAAGAGGTCTCCCTCCTGCTCAGCGGAATGAGCGATATGGAACAGCTAAAAGAAAATATCCGGCTCGCGGATAAGTCGGCGCCGGGATCGCTTACAGAATCGGAGCGGAGCGCGATAATGAAGGCGGGCGAACTGTTCAACAGCGCGACCCTCGTCCAATGCACGGGCTGCAGATACTGCACGCCCTGCCCCGGCGGATTGGATATACCTAAAATATTTTCACTCTACAACAAGTCCGGCCTCGAATACACCTGGGAAGGCGACTCGAAAAAGGAATACGACAAACTCCCCGTCCGCGCGGATTCATGTCTGACCTGCGGCAAGTGCGAGGACGTATGTCCGCAGAGTCTCCCGATCGTTACCTTGATGGGCGACATAGACCGCCGCTTTAACGGCCGATAAGTCCTTTATATAAGACCTATACGCCGCGTATATTATAAATAGGAAATAACTCATGCCAAATATCAGTATTTCCACCGCGCCGCGCCCCGCTATTTCGTCTTTTCAGACGACGCGCTCCGTCGGCTAAACGTTTGTCTTGACACGCCGATATATTATGATATAATAACTCATATATATTGAGTAGGAATTAATACTTAAGGCATACATAGGATCCGGCTAAATCGGGTCCTCGGACGCGGCGATACAAAGGCGCGGCCAATACGAGATACAGAAAGGCTGATAATAACAATGAGCGATAAGAACAGAAATTGGAGATTTGAGACAATACAACTTCACGCCGGGCAGGAGACGGCGGATCCGGCGACCGACGCGAGAGCGGTTCCGATCTACGCGAGCACGTCGTTTGTGTTCAGGGATTCGGACGACGCCGCGGACAGATTTGCGCTGAAGGCGGCGGGGAACATCTACGCCCGGCTCACAAACCCGACCCAGGCGGTATTCGAGGAACGGATAGCGGCGCTCGAGGGCGGTTCGGCGGCGCTGGCGGTCGCGAGCGGAATGGCCGCGCTCGACTATACATTCAGGACGCTGGCCAAAAGCGGCGATCACATCGTCGCGTCGAATACGATATACGGCGGCACGTATAATCTTTTGGCGCACACTCTGCCGGACTTCGGGATAGAGACGACCTTTGTCGATCCCTACGAGGAGGGCGGCTTTGAAAACGCCGTCCGCGAGAACACTAAGGCGATCTTCGTCGAAACGCTTGGAAACCCCAACTCCAACGTAGTCGATATAGAGGCCGCAGCCTCGGTCGCCCATAAACATAATATCCCGTTGGTCGTAGACTCCACATTTACCACGCCCTATCTGATAAGGCCTATAGAACACGGCGCGGATATCGTCGTACACTCGGCCACAAAATTCATCGGCGGTCACGGGACCGCGCTCGGCGGCGTGATAGTAGACGGCGGGAACTTCGACTGGAAGGCGAGCGGAAAATTCAGACAGCTGACCGAACCGAACGAAAGCTATCACGGGGTGAGTTTCGCGGACGCGGCAGGAAAGGCGGCGTTCGCTACGGCGGTAAGAGCGCTTCTGCTCAGAGACAGCGGCGCGGCGATCTCGCCGTTCAACGCGTTCCTCCTGCTTCAGGGACTCGAAACGCTCTCGCTCAGAGTCGAGCGGCATGTGGAGAACGCGCTTAAAATAGTGGAATACCTAAACGCTCACCCGAAAGTTGCGGCGGTACATCACCCGTCGCTTGAGAGCGAGCCGAGCCATAAACTCTATGAGAAATATTTTCCAAACGGCGCTGGGTCGATATTCACCTTTGAGATAAAAGGCGGAGAGACGGAAGCGAAGCGTTTTATCGATAATATAGAGATATTCTCCCTGCTCGCCAACGTCGCCGACTCTAAGTCGCTGATAATCCACCCGGCCACTACGACTCACGCGCAGCTCAGCGAGTCCGAAAAGGCGGAACAGGGGATAAAACCGAACACCATCAGGCTTTCGATCGGCGCCGAGAACGCCGACGACTTGATAGAGGCGCTCAGCGACGCATTCGATACGGTCTGATCCCGAAACTATCGGAATGGCGGTATATCGCTAAATATTTTATAATAAACGGAACATTTTGCAACACAAATATAATTGCACAGCGCAAATACAGAGAAAGGATTGGTCGAATATGAAAATATCGGACAGCGTGACCGAGCTGATCGGCTCGACCCCGCTTTTAAAGTTAAACGGTTACTCAAAGAAATACGGTCTTAAGGCCGACGTGATAGCAAAGCTGGAATATTTCAACCCGGGCGGGAGCATAAAGGACAGGGTCGCGCTCGCGATGATCGAGGACGCGGAGAAGACCGGCAAACTAAAGCCCGATTCGGTTATAATAGAGCCGACCAGCGGCAACACCGGGATCGGTCTGGCGTTTTTGGCCAAAGCAAGAGGGTACCGGGTGATAATCACAATGCCGGATACGATGAGCGTGGAGCGCAGGAACCTGATGAGCGCTTACGGCGCCGAGTTAGTCCTGACCGAGGGCGCTAAGGGTATGTCCGGCGCGATAGCCAAAGCCGAAGAGCTGGCTCAAAAATACGAAAACAGCTTTATCCCGTCCCAGTTTACCAACCCGGCTAACCCCAAGATACACGAGCTTACCACCGGCCCGGAGATATGGAAGGATAGCGACGGCAAAGTAGATATATTTGTCGCCGGGGTCGGAACGGGCGGAACGATAACCGGAGCCGGCGGATATTTAAAGAAAATGAACCCTGAAATCAAGATAGTCGCGGTAGAGCCCGCGAGTTCGGCCGTCCTCTCCGGCGAGCCGGCGGGGCCGCATAAGATCCAAGGGATTGGCGCGGGCTTTATTCCCGAGACGCTCGACACCAGGATCTACGACGAGATTATAAAAGTAGAAAACAACGACGCGATCTCGACCGGCAAGGAAATAGCGCACACCGACGGCGTTCTGGTCGGCATATCCTCGGGCGCCGCAGTCTTCGCCGCCAAGGAACTCGCGCTGCGCCCCGGAAACGAGGACAAACATATAGTAGCGATCCTCCCCGACTCGGGCGAAAGATATTTAACAACGTAGAGATTAGGGATTAGCGAATAGCGAATAGGGGGTAAAACGGGCGGCTTTAACGCATGACGGGAACGTATGTGGAATTGGAATACTTTGTTTTCCAATTACGTTACAGTCGCCGTTTAAGCTTTACAGAAGCGTATTAGGCTCCTAATTGCTATTCGCTATTCTCTAATCGCTAATCGCTACGTTTACCCCCTGGGGGTATTTTTCCCATTTTTATACTTTTATCTAAAGTTTTACCTATACGAAATATTATCGCAAAAATAGAACTCCCTAAAATTTATAACGTTTTTACGGGCTTTGCGCCGTTTCGACTAACTTTTTAGGGAGTTTTTTCTTTCATACAGATTTTACTGATGGGCGTAAATTGAACAGATAGAAATATATGTAAAAGTGTAAAATAGTTTTAGGGAGTTTTAGGGAGCTTTTAGGGAGCGTTTAGGGAGTATTTTTTTGCAAAAGTCCCTAAAAAAATAACGTTTTCACGGTATTTTCCGGATTTTTAGGGAGTTTAGAGAACTTTTTTATAATAAGTTACTTGAAAAAGAAAAAATATAATATAAAAAATAAATATATAAAGGAATAGGAAAAACCCTCCCTAATTTCCCCGTTCAACGCGAAACCCCCGAAAAAACGTAATTCTTTTAGGGAGCTTTAGGGAGTTTTAGGGAAAGTAAAAAATTGGAGCGGCAAGCGCGGCCGCTCCTGAGTAACTTTTCAAATATTTAACTTCACGTAATAACGTTAAAAACGGCTCCTGTACCAACATAGCGATTAGTCATTAGAGATTAGGAAGTCCAACACGCTGTCGTAGCGTTAAAAACGGCTTCTGTAACGTGATAGGAAAACAAAGTATTCCATTCCGCATACGTTCCCGTCATGCGTTAAAGCCGCCCGTTTTACCCCTATTCGCTATTATCTAATCGCTATTCTCTATGTTATTTCTACGTTATCCTCCATCACCGGTATCCATTCGGAGCCGGATTCGGCGGTTCCAAGGTATATCAAATCGTCCGAATATTCGGCGTCGCAATAGAATACCACTATCGTATCGTTCGCCGTATCGTACGCTATATCGCCGCCCGACGGGTCGTAGCCGGGCTGAACGTCGTTTAGCGCGCTCGCAAGCGGAGCGCCGAGCCGCGTGAACTTTAGCCTGTTTTCGTAGTCCTCGAACTCCGCGCTTGTCGGGATCCGCGCCATAAGCTCCCGCGTCAGCGGATTGTCCGCAACGATAAACGTCACCGCTTGTTCGCCGAACGTCAACGTCAACATCCCGTCGGCCGCGCTCTCCTCCGCCGCCTGTTCGCCGCGCAGTCCGGCCGCAGTATTCTCCGCATCGCCGCAGCCCGAGACAGTCAAAACCGCGGCGCTGAGCAAACATATCAACAGTAACTTTTTCATCTTAGATCACTCCGTTTCATATAATTTTAAGCAAAGACCTACGTCTATCCACCCGGACAAACTCCGGCCTGTTTCGGATAAACCTATATCCCGCGCTGTTATATATATAACACCTTAGCGCGACGAGTATGTCTAATACTTATAACACATATACAATTATACAATTAGAGCATGTCTGTAATACAACAATACTCAACCAACCCAAAAATATCATCGTACTTTATTGCGCCAATATAATATCACCTGAAGCGCGCTCCATGTCAAGAAATTTTTTATGCGGCTCGTCCTTGATCGCCAAAAATTGCGCGCGATGAAAAGTTTTGTTAAAGCGCTTGACTTAGACCTTGCTTCGCATGATATAATAGGCTAAAACGTTTATTTCGGCGGTCGCTGTTTCGGCGGCGGCGCCGGACGAATCTCGCCGTATGATTGGAGAAATACTATGAATATCAAAAATAAAGATCTACAGGCCGCTAAAACCGCGGACGCAGCGATAAAAGACAGGTATCATCTGATAGACGCGGTCAGGGGAATCGCGATAATAAGCATGATAATCTATCACTTCTGCTTCGATCTGTTCGTGTTGTTCGGCCGCCGCTTCTCATGGCCTGAGATCCCGCTCGTATATATCTGGCAGCAGTCGATCTGCATAACCTTTATCTTTATTTCCGGCGCGGTATGGAGCTTCGGCAGACGCGGCAACCTGAAGCGGGGCATATTTTTGAATATCTGCGGACTCGTTATCACCGGGGTAACGTTTCTGTTTACGCCGAGCGCGGCAGTTATATTCGGCGTGCTCAACTTTATCGGCTGCGCGATACTGATAATGATACCGCTCGACAAGGCGCTGAAAAAAGTAAACCCGTACGTCGGATTGGTATTCAGCCTGATACTGTTTATACTGCTCAAACATATCCCCAACCATTACATAGGTATCGGCGAGACGCCTTTTATAATTATCCCGAGAGAGATATACAATATAGGCGTGTTCACAATATTGGGTTTTCCACACCCCGACTTCGCGTCGGGCGACTTTTTCCCGATATTCCCCTGGCTGTTTCTGTTCTGCGCCGGGTATTTCTTTAATGCGATCATACCGAGGATCGGGCCGCTCGACAAACTGCTCCGCCTTCGCCCGCCGATACTGCCGTGGATCGGACGCAAAAGCATATGGATATATATGCTCCACCAGCCGGTATGCTACGCGGTATGTATCCTGCTGCAGGCGTTGGGAGTATTGTGATAATTAAATTCGCTTTAACTGAAAACGGGTTTTGCGGCGGTGGAATAAATTATTTTCCTCCGCCGCTTACGCGGTTAGTTTAAAATTCTTATAATTTTATTGTAAAGTATCCCTTCCCATATACGTCGCCGTTTTTCCGGCTAACAAAGTCTTTTTCCCCCTATTCGCTATTCGCTAATCCCTAATCGCTACGAACATAGAGATTAGGGATTAGTCATTAGGGATTAGTCATTAGGGATTAGGAGTCCAAAACGATACTGTAGCGTAAAAAACAGTCTCTGTAGCCGCATAGGAAAACTGTGTATTCCCTTTCCGCAGACAAAGCGTTCGGCGTTAAAGCCGCCCGTTTTGCCCCCTATTCGCTATTCGCTAATTTCTAATCGCTACGTTGCAACCAAACTTCAGTTTTTCCTACTTTATAGGTGAAAGGACAAATAAAGGAGTACATTGGCAATGGAAGATAAAAGAATAATCGATTTATATTTCAAAAGAGACGAGAGCGCGATCGCCGAGACCGCTTTTAAGTACGGCGGGCTCGTCCGGTCGATAGCCCGGAATATCCTGCGAAGCGACGCGGACGCCGAAGAATGCGAAAACGACGTCTACAACGCGGCGTGGAACGCTATCCCGCCGGAGAGGCCGGAGAACTTCTCCGCTTTCCTCGGGAGGATAACCCGAAATATCGCGCTGGACAGGTACGACTACAACACGGCGGCGAAGCGAAACGGCTCGTTCGATCTCATCTTGTCCGAGCTGGAAGAATGCATATCGTCAAGAGAGACTACCGAATCCGAATACGAGCAAAAGCTTATCGCGGAGTATATCGACAAGTTTTTAAGACAGCTCGACTATACCAAGCGGGTCGTATTCATACGGCGGTACTGGTACGCCGACGGCATACGCGATATATCCGACCGGTACGGCTACAGCGAGAGCAAGGTCAAGTCTATGTTGTCAAGATGCAGAAAACAGCTAAAAAAATATCTTGAAAGGAATGGGATAACGTTATGAACAACAGAAATTTATTCAAAGCCATCGGGGGCATATCGGACGACTTGATAGCCGAGACCGCGAACCCGGTAAAGAAGATCAAACGCCTTAAGGTAATAAGGACCGCCGCAATAGCCGCCGCAGTAATCGCGGCGCTCGGCGTAACCTCTGTCGCGACCGGCGTGATAGTCGGTTCAAGGACCGGCAGTTCGTGGAATATTCCGACGTATTACTCCCTGCCCGACAGCGAGACCGTAAAAGAGGATATAGGAATAGACGTCCGCCTTATGGATTCGTTCTCAAGCGGATATACGTTCAAAGCCGGATTCGTCGTCGATAACACCGACTACGACACGGCCGGAAGTCCGATGAGGGATTTCAAGAGCCTCGATCTGACTTACGAAAAGGACGGAGACGATATATCTCTGAGCGCGGGACCCGCCTCCGAATGGGATGCGGAGCGCGGCGAAGCGGAACTGAGCTATAACGGCTGCGATATATATTACACGGCTTACGCAAATAAGCTGGTTCCCGCGGGCTATGAGCTGACCGAGCAGGACGAAGCGGACAAGGCGTCGGGCAAGTACGTATTCAGCTACGGCTCAAACGAGATACAGATCAACGAAGTTCAGTCTGTAAGCTGGAGCGCAAACGGGGCAGACTACTGCATAACCGCGATAGACTCGACGGCCGATAAGGCGACGCTTATGAGCATAGCCGAAGAGATGATAGATTTTGGATCGCTGTCATAAAACCGATCCGCAATACGGTCGCTTGAGCTTTAACCCTGCTTATCCATTGAACGCTGCGTAAAATAAATCCAATAACGCCGCCCGAAGTCGTCTAAACTCGACGGGCGGCGTTGTTTTAAACAGTTTTGTTCATAATATGATAATTTTACTTGAAAGGAATAATAATTCATGAAAAGACTTATTAAAGTACTTACTCTGTTTATAACCGCCGTTTACATATCGGCGCTTTTGAAAGCGGCGTCGGCTCAAACGAATTAAATTATTGCAAATTTAAAGGGCGCGAATCCAAACGGTCGGTTCGCGCCCTGCTTATTTAATTTACGCAAATAGTCCGGCTAACGCTTCGATAAGCTTAAGTATCAATATAATATAAAGGCTCGTCAGAGCGTAGCCGCCTAAGATCCCGGTTATCAAGCGTCTGATATTGTTCGATCTAAGTATCTTCTTATACTGCAAAAACCAGTCGATAAACATCGGCGCGCAGAAAACGCCTATCGTTATAAATCCGGGTCTGTAAAAGAATATTCCGACGACGGCGAACAGCCATCCTATAAACACCCCTGTGCACCGCGCGCAGACCGGGAACTGCATATCCTTGATAAAAAAACTGCGCTCCGGCATTTGATGACAGCCCGTTCTTCTTCCAAACTCCATCAGCTTAAGCCAGACGCGCTCCGTTTTATCGTCTTTTGGGCGGCCCGAACTATCCCGCGTTTTGTTTTCGTTTTTCATAGCGGCGCGGTCTCACATCTTAAATTTCTTTCCGCAGTTTTTGCAGACCCAGTACCTGTTATGATACGTCTTTGTTCCGCTTCCGCAGGCGCCGCACAGAAGTCCGAGCGGTCCGAACAGTATGTAACCGCAGCAGCCGTTCCCGGCGCTATAACCGCCGCCGGTAACCGTGGTCTCAACGATCGGCTGGCAGTCGCCCGCGCCGCACTTAGGGCATCTGACGCCGCCCCCGTCGCCGTTTTCGTTATTGTATCCGCCGCTGCCCAGATCCGCGTCATATACGGGAACGTCGACCTTCTCGCCGCAATACGGGCAGAAATTGCCGTCGCCTATATCGTTACCGCATTTTTTACAATACATAAAAATCACCCCAACAACGTAGAGATTAGCGAACGTAGCGATTAGCGATTAGCGAATAGGGATTAGGAAGTCCAAAACGTTTTTGTAACGTGGAAACGTCTCTGTAACGTAATAGAAAAACAAGCTATCCCTATTCCGCTTACGCTTCAATCAGGCAATAATTCGTCTTGCCCCTAATCCCTAATCCCTAACTCCTACGTTAACGTAGAGATTAGCGATTAGCGAATAGCGAATAGGAAGTCCAAAAGGCGGCTGTAGCCGTTTACACGGCTTCCAAACCGCATAGGACTACAACGTATTCCATTTCCGAATATGTTTGCGTTAGCGTTAAAACAACTCGTTTTCCCCCCTAATCCCTAATCTCTAATCCCTAATCGCTACGTTTATGTACGCATATCTATACGTCTAATATCCGTATAAATACGCTTCTTATTCAAGATAATCCTTTAGCTTCTTGCTCCGGCTCGGATGTCTGAGCTTACGCAGCGCTTTGGCTTCGATCTGTCTGATCCTCTCTCTCGTTACCTCGAACTCCTTGCCGACTTCCTCGAGCGTTCTCGCTCTGCCGTCGTCCAAACCGAATCTGAGCCTGAGCACCTTCTCCTCGCGCGGCGTCAGAGTGCTGAGCACGTCCACGAGCTGTTCCTTGAGCAGCATAAACGTCGCCGCCTCGGACGGCGCCGGCACGTCGTCGTCCTGGATGAAGTCGCCAAGATGGCTGTCCTCCTCCTCGCCTATAGGCGTCTCGAGAGAGACCGGCTCCTGCGCGATCTTGAGTATCTCGCCGACCTTATCGACCGGCATATTGAGTTCCTTCGCTACCTCTTCCGGCAGCGGATCGCGGCCCAGCTCCTGAACGAGCTGTCTCGAGACTCTGACCAGCTTATTGATCGTCTCGACCATATGCACCGGTATTCGGATAGTCCTCGCCTGATCGGCTATGGCTCTCGTTATCGCCTGTCTGATCCACCAGGTGGCGTACGTCGAGAACTTATACCCCTTTGTGTAATCGAACTTCTCGACCGCCTTTATAAGGCCTAAATTCCCTTCCTGGATCAAGTCCAAAAACAGCATGCCGCGCCCCGCGTATCTCTTAGCGATGCTTACGACCAATCTGAGGTTCGCTTCGGCGAGCTTGCGCTTTGCGTCCTCGTCGCCCTCGGACATCCGCTTCGCCAGTTCGGCCTCTTCCTGACTGCTGAGCAGGTTGACCTTTCCGATCTCCTTAAGGTACATGCGCACAGGGTCGTCCACGCTCACGCCGTCCGGCACCGACATGTCTTCGAGCTCTTCCTCGGTGACTTCCTCGATGTCGTCTCCGATCGGCTCTATGTCCTCTTCCTCGATATTGCCGACTATCTCTATGCCCTGCTTCTCGATAAACTCGTATATCTTATCTATCTGATCGGGATCAAGCTCGATCTCCTCAAGCTTGTCGGCAAGCTGCTTATGATCCAAAACCCCCGTCTTTTTACCCTGCTCGACCAAAGCCTGGATCATATGCGCCTTCTTGTGCGCCATCTGTTTATCCATCTTCATGCGTCCTTGTCCCTTTTTTATGTTCTCGTTGTTGTTCTCAGCCATACCGATCATCTCCTCATGTATAATTTTCCTAAGTATTATTACTGCAAATATAAATATCTCCAACGCGTATGCTCTTACAGATACGCGTATTGAATATAACGTCTCCCGCCGCGTCTGCGATATAACATATCTCCGCGCCGCAACGCCTTTCAAACGTATGAGCTACCCGCTCCGCTTGAGTCTCTTTTTCATTTCAAACAACCTCTGAAGTTCCTCCTGATCGCCGCTTTTAAGCGCGTTCTCCTCGAGCCGCCCCAGCTTTTCGGATAGGATTATCCTGAGCGGATTCTCCGCCGCGGCCTCCTTGTCGCGGACGTTCTTATCGTGTATCAGGATATCCGAAACCGCCTTGGCCTCGTCCGCATCGAAACGTCCGACCAGCTCGGTCGCGCTTAAGGTCTCGCCCGAATTATATCCGTCCACGATCTCCTTAAAAAGCCGCTTATGTATATCCGAGCAGATAAAATCGTCGGCTTCTACCCCGGCGTCTAAGACCTCTTTTATCGTCTTAGGCTCGGTCATAAGACTGAGCGTAAATCTCTCCGCGTTGTAGAGCTTCATATTGTTGTCCGGGATACTCCTCTGAGTCTCGTACCTCCGCCGCTCCAGCTTCCGCGCTTCGCGCCTTTGGTCTACAATATGGTTTCTCTCGGCCAAACGCTCGACTCCCGAGGCTATGCTCTCCGCGCTGACGTCCAGCTCTCGCGCAAGCTCCGAAATATACATCTCGCGTCCGGCGAGACCCTTTATCTGCGCCAAGACCGGCGTTACTTCCTCTAAAAACTCGAGCTTGCCCTCTATCTCCGTTAAATTATATTTTTGCTTTATTTCGTCAATTTTATACCTGATCAATGGTTTTGCTTGTTCGATCAATACCCTGAACATATCCGGACCCTTAGCGTTTACAAACTCGTCGGGATCCTTGCCGTCGGTGATAGTAAGCACGCTCGTCTTGACTCCGGCGTTTAGAAGTATGTCCCCGGCTCTTATAGTCGCCTTTTTCCCCGCCTCGTCGTTATCGTAACAGAGGACCGCCGCCGGAGAATACCGCTTGACCAGCGACGCCTGCTCCTCGGTAAACGCGGTGCCGAGCGAGGCCACGGCGTTGGATATCCCGCTTTGGTGCAGGGATATTACGTCCATATACCCCTCCATCAGCAACAGTTTTCCCGATCTGTCGTTCTTCGCTATGTTTAAGCCGAAAAGGTTCTCTTTCTTCTTAAAAACGATCGTCTCGGGCGAATTGAGATACTTAGCGGCGTCCGAACCTTTTATGATCCTGCCGCCGAAGCCTATCACATGCCCCCTGACGTCGATTATCGGGAACATGACCCTGCCGTCGTGGAACGCGTCGTAATACGTGCCGTTGTCGCGTTTCTTGACCAGACCCGCGTCGTGCATCTCTTCGAGCGAATAGCCCTTCGAGAGCAAAAACTCCTTAAGATTATCCCAGCCTTCGGGCGCGTAGCCCAAACCGAACCTCTTGATCGTGGCGTCGGTTATCCGCCTGTCTCTTAAATATTCATAGCCGGGCGATACGCCCCGCGAGACGAGGTTATTGTAAAAATACAGCGCGGCCTCCTTGTTGACGGCGTATATCCGCTCTTTTTTATCCGCGATCTTGGCCTGGCGTTCTCTGCTCATCCCGCCGCGACCCGGCTCCGGCATCTCAAGCTTGACCCGCTGCGCCAAAAGCCTGAGCGCGTCGATGAAGTCGAGGTTCTCGGCGGATTGGATAAAGTGTATCACGTTGCCGCCCGCGCCGCAGCCGAAGCAATGAAACATCTGCTTGTCCGGCGAGACCGACAGCGACGGCGACTTTTTATCGTTATGCAGAGGACACAGCCCCATCAGGTTCGAGCCCGTCCGTTTAAGCGTAGTATATTCGCTTATCACGTCGACTATATCGTTTCGCCCTACAACCTCGTCGATAAACGCCTGAAACTCAGACGACGCCATACAATATCACCCGCCTTTTGCCTTAAAATATATAGAAACAAATTAAAATCGTCTCAGCTTAATTAATTCGACATATTTTAATAAAACCCTTTTTTATTTTGAAAACTATATGTCATAGCGCGGCGGGAATAAATATTTCCCATCCCGCCCGCGCCGCTTTTAAACGTTACGGCGGCCGTCCGCGCTATTATCTTCATTCGATCTTTCTACTCTCACACCCAAAACTTCGGCACAAACAGATTCTCGTACGTCGATACCGCGAACGGGTCGCTCATCCCGGCTATGTAGTCCTTTACTATCAACTCTTCGTCGTCGGTATTACTGCTCCGCCTCGCGTCCTCCGGGATAAGGCTTATATCCTCCTTGAAACGTGCGTACAGACCCTCGATGATGTACTCCGCCTTCTTCTCCTCCGCCTTTGTGCCGGAGTCGTAATAGACGTTTTCAAACATAAACCGCCTCAGCCCCATCATCGCGCCGTAGTACTCGTCCGCCATCCCTATTTTGCCGCCGGTCGCCGCGCTGTAGTCGATCATCGCCTTTATCATCGTGTCTATCCGTTTAGAATGTTTATTCCCGAAAATCTCCGAATACTCCTTGGGTATATCCTCCTCGGTCAAGACCCCGCCGCGCACCGCGTCGTCTATATCGTGATTTATATAGGCGATCTTATCCGCTATCCTGACTATCTCGCCCTCTTTGGTAGAGGGCGTCTCGTCTCCGGTGTGGCGGAGTATGCCGTCTCTTACCTCGTAGGTCAGGTTGAGTCCGCTCCTGCCCTCGAGCACGTCCACGACCCTCAAGCTTTGCTCGTTATGCTTGAATCCGGACGGGCAGATCTCGTTTAAAATACTCTCGCCCTTATGCCCGAACGGAGTGTGACCCAGATCGTGACCGAGGGATATGGCCTCGGTAAGGTCTTCGTTGAGCCGCAGCGCCCTCGCTATCGTCCGAGCTATCTGCGACACCTCTAAAGTATGAGTGAGCCGCGTCCTGTAATGGTCGCCCATAGGCGAGAGAAACACCTGCGTCTTATGCTTGAGCCGCCTAAACGCCTTGGAATGTATTATCCTGTCTCGGTCTCGCTGAAAATCGGTGCGTATATCGCACTTCTCCTCCTCCCGCATCCTGCCGCGGCTGTTCTGGCTCAGACACGCAAGAGGAGACAACTGCTCCGCCTGGTACTTTTCGGTCGTTTCCCTAACGTTCATTTAGATCATCTCCCAAAATAGATTTAATAAAATTTTACCTATATTGTTATAATTCAACATTTTTTGGATTTTCCCTTTTGCATGAGTTAAATATTGGCGAATAAGGTTGAACGTCGGAATACGCTTATCCTATATTCCCTAAAAAACGACGCTATAAAAACGTAATTGAATTGTAAATTGACTAAACCTGTTGCATGTTATATAATTATGTTTACAGATAAGAGGTAATTGAAGGACGGTTAGCCACCCCACTTTATAATGAAAGGGGGTGTTCATCTCCATTATGCTACATAAGGAGGTGAGTGTTATGTGGAATATATTATTTAAGATAATAATTTCTATTATTATTTTTTTAATAATAGTCTCCCAAAATGCAATATAGCCGCCCTCTGACCAGGACGACTATATTTGTTAACATATTTGTTCTGGCTAACCGATATCTCGGTTCGCCTCTTATCTGTTATTATTATATAACAACGTACTTGAAATGTCAATATCAATATCAGTAATTTAACGGAGATACATCATGACTGAAAAAATACCTAAACTCACCCCAAGGCTCGGTCTTATAGCCGACCTTATCTCTAAGGCTCCGGCGCGGTCGGGCGGCGATGCGGCAAATACGCGGCCGAAAGATTTGGGCTTAAACAGGGCGTACTCCTGCGTTGCGGATATTGGGACCGATCACGCGTATCTTCCGGTCTATCTGTGCAAGACGGGCGCCGCGATAAACGCTATCGCGTCGGATATTAGACCTGGTCCGATAGAGAGGGCGAAGGCGACGATAACGAGCTACGGCGCCCAAAATACGGTCGAGACTCGGCTCGGCGGCGGACTTTCGACTATCGAGCCGGGCGAAGCGGACGCGATAGTAATAGCGGGCATGGGCGGACTGATGATAGCCGAAATATTGGACGCGGATATTTTGACGGCGAGCAGAGCGAAGCGGCTGATACTCCAGCCGATGAGCAGTATCCCCGAACTCAGGCTCTACCTGCGCCGAAACGGATTCAACATACTCGCCGAGCGCCTTGCCAAAGAGGAGCGCAAGCTTTACGTAGTCATGGACGTAACCTACGCGCCGGAGCGGCGAGGCTCCGCGATCGGAGAACTTGACGAATACAGTCCGGAGATTTTCCTCGGGCGCAAGCTTATCGAGAATAGACCCGAACATTTTGACGAGTATATAGAAAAGCAAAAGCGGTCTCTGCTCAAAATGGCCGACGGGCTTAAAAACTCAAGTTCGGACGAATTTGCCGGTAAGCTCAAGCGATGCGAGGCGCTCATTGAATATATCGAGAAAAATATCGAGCGCGGCGTTTGAGATAAATCTTAAGTCTCAAACGAATATAAATATCGATCGTCGATCGAGACTCGGGTTGATATTAACGCAAATATAAAGACAATAAAACATAGATAAATAAGGAGTGATAGAATGTATACGGTAAAAGAGATCGTTTCAGCGATCGAGGAGCTGGCGCCGAAAGAACTGGCGGAGAGCTGGGACAATCCCGGGCTTATGGTCGGCGACTTCGACGCTCCGGTAAGGCGGATCCTAATCTGTTTGGACGTAACGTCTAAAAACGTGGAACAGGCTATTTCCGAGGGCGCGGAGCTGATAATCTCCCATCATCCGCTGCTGTTTAATCCCGCAAAATCCATTATCGAGCAAACTGTTCAAGGAAATATAATCCGCACGCTGATAAAAAACGATATATCGGTCTACAGCGCGCACACCAATCTGGACATAGCGGCCGGGGGAACCAACGACGCGCTGGCTGAAAGACTCGGGCTTATAAACGTAAGGGAATTTACGGACGACGAATGCGTTGACGAGTACGGCGCGCCGCTTATGAAGATAGGCAGGGTCGGACAACTGCCGGAGAAGATGAATATGCTCGACTTCACCGCATTTGTAGAGCAGGCGATCTCCTGCGAATCGATCCGGTTTGTCGGCGACGAATCAGATATAATAAAAACGGTCGCGCTCTGCACGGGCGCCGGAGGGGACGGGATATACTCCGCCTACAACTCCGGAGCCGACGTATACGTGACTTCTGACATACGCCACCACGAGGCGCAGCTTGCGTTCGAGCTGGGGCTTAACCTCGTCGACGCGGGACATTTCGAGACCGAGAACACCATATGCGAATTTATGGCCGAGTACCTAAAGGAGCGCTTCAGCGAGCTGATCATCTCAGCCTCGCTTGCGAAACCGTATTTCAGAAATCTGTAAACGTAGCGATTAGGATTATAGGGAGTAGGGAGTAGGGAGGTGAAAACGATTCTATAGCCGTGTATACGGCCTCTGAGTCGCATAGAAACGTATTTTGCATACGTTCCCGTTCGACGTTACAAAATCAATTTTTACCCCCTATTCGCTATTCTCTAATCGCTAATCTCTACGTTAGTAATGCTGCTTTCTTCTGCTCTTTCTGAGCTCGTTGCGTTTTTCCGCTGCGTCCCATTCCATCTGCTCGATCTCGTTTTCGAGGATCAAGCCCGGGACTTCTTTTGGCTTCTCGTTTTCGTCGAGGGCGACCAGGACGAGATAGGCTTTGTTTATAGTCCGCTTCATGCCGTTTATGTCCTCTTTGTACGCTCTTACGCAGACTTCCATAGACGTTCTGCCGACGTATGTCACCTTGCCGACCAAAACGATAGTGTCGTTGGGATAAGCCGGGCCCCTGAAGTTGAGCGTGTCCACCATAGCCGTGGTGACGATACTGTTGCTGTGCCGTCTCGCCACGATCCCGGCGACCTCGTCGATCCACTCCATCAACCTGCCCCCGAACAACCTGCCGTAGCCGTTCAGATCCTGCTGAGTTATCATCTGTACTTGTTCGGTATAAGAATCCGAAACCTTTTTCATTGGTCTTTTTTTATCTTCTTGCATAATTAACCTCCAAACGTAGGCGTTAGATATTAGGGATTAGGGAGTAGGAAGTCCAAAACGACGCCATAACGTTTGAACAGCTCCTAAAGCGTATAGGAAAACAACATATTCCACTTCCGCAACGTAGGCGTTAGGAATTAGGCGTTAGGGAGTAGGAAGTCCAAAACGTTGTTATATTGTTTTGATGGCTTCTAAAGCGTATAGGAAAACAATGTATTCCATTTCCGCCGACGCTTCCATTCGGCGTTAAAGAATCCCATTTCACCCCTACTTCCTAATCCCTAATCCCTACGTTGGCGTAGGCGTTAGGGAGTAGGAAGTCCAAAACGTTGTTTTATCGTTTTGATGGCTTCTAAAGCGTATAGGAAACCAATGTATTCCATTTCCGCCGACGTTTCCGTTCGGCGTTACAGAATCCCATTCCGCCCCCTATTCGCTAATCTCTAATCCCTACGTTGGCATACCGCCATGCACACGCCGCACACCGCGCCTCTGCCTATATCCTTAAAATGTTCCTTCATATAATCGCTGCAAGCCTTGGCGTCCACGATCACGCTTCTGTCCTCGCCCGGTCTCCATAATTCGCCGGTTATCGCCATCGCGGGACAGGCCTTTACGCATGCGCGGCAACTTCCGCATTTACATTCGGGCTTGACCTCCTTCGTCTCAAACGGACAGTCGGTTAGTATCGTTCCAAGCCTTACCCTCGGTCCCGCTCCGCTCTCCGAAATAAACAGCCCGCTCTTGCCTATCGTCCCAAGACCGGACATTACCGCCGCGTACTTGTGCGAGAATATTCCCTGCAATCCGTTTACCGACTGCGACGCCGGGATCGGAACGTATCTATAGCCAGCGCTTGCAAGTATCCTGCCCGCCTTGAGCGAATTATTATCGATAAGCGTATTCACGCTCCTGTAATGATGAAAATACGTGTGAGTCGGGGCCCCGTCTATGCCGTCTATTATCGCGTCGGACAGCGGTATGGTATACGATACCGCATAATCAAGACCGAACTCGTTCTCTATATCTATCTTACAAAATCCCACGTCGCCCGCGCCGTTTTCCTTTAAGAATTTCTCCAGCAGGCTCTGAAGCTCCGCCGGAGTCGCGTTCTTATCTGCGCCGTACACAGCCTATCCCTCCGTTTTTTTAGTATCGTCCGGCGCGTCAGAATTATTTGCACCGGTAATCGGTTCATTGAGTTTTAGCACGTCTTTGAGGAAATTCAGCGTCTTGAACTCGTGCTGAAACTGAGCCTCTATATATTTTTCGCCGAACTCGGAAATATATTTGACAGTTTTCGGACTCAGATCGATATAAAAAATATCTTTTATATCCGCCGTGCATATAAAGTTAATTATTCTTCTCACGCCTTCGTTGACCTCGGTGAGCCGACCTTTTCCGGCGGCGCATTTTTCGCATACGCCGACGCCCTCGTCGCGGTCTATGTAGCGGATATTCTTATCGCCGCAGACGCTGCATTCTCCGGTGTTCGGAGCGAGTCCTTCTATCGCCATACAACGCAGCTGAAACGCCATTTTGATCCTCTCCGGCTCGACCTTTTCCGAACTCAGCAGATACAGCGAGTTGAGCAAAAGTCTCAGCGTCTCGGTATTCGGTATCTCCTCGATCGTCAAGTAATTGGCAAGATCGCAGAAGTACGACGCGTATGACATCTTTTCAAGCGATGATCCGACGTCTGAGAACGTAGTCATAAGTTCGGCCTCGTTCAGCTTATACATCCCCTTGCCTCTGCCCTTGTACAGCTCGAACCGAGACAGACTGAGAAGCTGGGTCGCCATAAGAACGCCCGATTTATTCGTTCTCGACCTGCTGGCTAAGATCGATATCTTGCCCAGATCCTTGGTAAGCGCCGTCAGGATCCTTCCGGAATCTCCGTATTTGACCTCCCGGGTTATAAGCCCCTCCGTCTCTATCAATGCCAACCGCGCTCACCTCTTTAACCTATTAATCAAAACCAATATCGTTTATAAAACGTTCCTTGTTTCTCCAATTCTCGTTCACCTTGACCCAAAGCTCGAGATAGACCTTGGCTCCCAAAAACCGTTCTATGTCCTGTCTCGCCTGTCTGCCTATATCCTTGAGCTTCTCGCCGTTTTTGCCTATTATAATGCCCTTGTGGCTCTGCTTTTCGCAGTATATCGCCGCGAGGATCTCCCATGTGCCGCTCTCCCGCTGTTTCATCCGCTCTATCTCGACCGCTATGCCGTGCGGAACTTCCTTATTGAGAAGTCTCAGCGCTTTCTCGCGTATATATTCCGCGACTATGCTCCGCTCCGGCTGATCGGTTATAACGTCGTCCGGGAAGAACTTGGGTCCTTCCTTCATGTACTCCTTGATCCTATCCAGAAGCTCCTCGACGTTCGTCCCCTTCTGCGCGGAGATGGGTATTATATCGCTGAAGTCGTACATCCCGCCGAGCCTGTCGAGTATAGGCAGCAGATTGAGTTTCGGCAGCGTATCTATCTTATTGACCGCGAGTATCACCGGTATCCCGGACGTTTTAAGTCCCTCGAGCGACTCCTTTTCGAGTTCGTATTCCGCGGCGCCGATATTGCAGTCCACCACGTAGATAAGCGCGTCTATGTCCTGAGTCGCAGTATATATATACTTCTCCATCCGCTGTCCCAGTTTATTGCGCGGCTTATGTATCCCCGGCGTATCTATCAGCACAAGCTGATAATCGTCGCCCGTATGCACCCCGAGTATCTTGGTCCTGGTGGTCTGCGGTTTGTTAGATACGATGGCGACCTTTTCGCCTATGATCTTATTCAGCAGCGTCGATTTACCGGCGTTTGGACGTCCGGTTATCGCGATAAATCCTGATCTCATAATAATCTCCATTCCGCCGCCCTGCTTCGGCATAAATAGTGATAAAAGCTCTCTTATCCGCAGGGCAAGGAATGATAAGAGATTATTATACGCCCATGCGCGTTTCCGAGCGCCATGCGAGGAAAATTTCGCGCGGGCGCTTAAATCCTGCCTGAGGCTAACGTGAAAGGTACTTTCACGTTAATCTCCATTCCGCCGCCCTGCTTCGGCATAAATAGTGATAAAAGCTCTCTTATCCGCAGGGCAAGGAATGATAAGAGATTATTATACGCCCATGCGCGTTTCCGAGCGCCATGCGAGGAAAATTTCGCGCGGGCGCTTAAATCCTGCCTGAGGCTAACGTGAAAGGTACTTTCACGTTATTAACTCCTTTTTACAACTATTCTTATACGGTCTAACAATTCCCTCTTTGATCTAAATTCAAAATGAAACATCGTTTTAATTATCGGCAATAAACTCTGTAATCGCTTCGGCCGCCTCTTCGGCGTTGGATAAAATCGCCGGATGTCCGCCGCGCTCAAAAATATGAACGGCCGCGTTGGGGATCAGCCTCGCCATCTCCCTATACTCTTGTTCAAGATCGGTTCGGCACATCTCGTCTTCCTTACCGCCCATCAACAGGATCGGAACGCCGAGTTCCGTCAGCGGCTTATGAAAGAGAGGACGCTTTTCTTCCGCGCATTTGAGCAGAGCTTCCGTGTCGAGATCGACTACTTTTTCCCAGTCCGCGCCCTGCTGCCACTCGTAAAACCGTCTCGCCTGCAAATCCGCCTTCGCTTTTTCTCTCTCCGACAGCAGGTTTGCCGCGAAATTATCGTTTAGAGAGCGTCCGTCAAAGCTGTCCGCTATGACCGCGCGAACCAGTTCGGGACATTCCAAAGCCGCGTTGACCGCCGCCCACGCGCCGCCGCTCGTTCCGATAAGCGCTACCTTTTCGCAGTTTAAACGCTCGATCAGCGTAACGGTCTGCAACGCCTCGTCATACCACATATCCGGCGAAAAGCTTTCCACTCTCTCCGAGCGTCCGTTTCCTAAAAAATCGATCAGAATACACCTGAACTTCTCCGCATAGAGCGGCATAAGAAGTTCAAACATCTTAGAAGAAGCCGTATTTCCATGCAGAAATACTACCGGATCGCCTTGTCCGTATTCCTGATAAAATATCGACTTATCCCTATACTCAAAGTACGGCATAACTCTACCTCCTCCGCGCCGCGCGTTAAATTCTACTTTTTTCTCTTACGCGTCGGCGTCCCGCCTCCGTCGTTCTTATCGTCTCCGGCGAAGAAAACAAACATGAATCCAAGCGCCAAAAATATAACGGCGCCTATAACGTTTGGAAACTCGGCGAAGACCTTGATCGTATATAATATCCTATCGATATCCCCGAATAAGACCGCCGCGACGACAACGGCCGCTACGGCCGAACAAAATACTGCTCCGGCGGCTATATCCTTCGCCAGCTTCGCGTATTCCCGATACTCGTCCGTCACGAGGTCTACGCAGAATTCCATAGCGGTATTGAGCGCCTCGCATATTATTACCAAAAACACCGTAAGTATCAGCGTCGCCCACTCCGCTCTTTCGAGTCCGAATACCCGCGCGAAAATGAATATGAAAACGGCCGCGACGATATGTATTCTAAAATTCTGTTCGTATCTTATACAGCTTATTATTCCCGACGCCGCGTTTTTAAAGCTTTCTGCAAGTCTTTTTAATCCTCTTGATCTCTTCATAATAATCACCAAACGTAGATGTTAGGAATTAGGGAGTAGGGAGTAGGAACCTAAACGGCTGTTGTAACGTTTATGAGGCCTCTGTTGCGGAGTAGGGAAACAAAGTATTCCAATTTCCGCCGACAAAACCATTTCGACGCTAAAGAAGCGAATTTTGCCCCTATTCCCTATTCGCTAATCTCTAATCTCTATGTTCGCTAATCCCTAATCTCTACGTTGTTCTGCTTATCCCCAGCTTCTCCATTATCTTCTTCTGATATCCGAACATCTCTTTCTCGTCCTCCGGCGTCATATGGTCGTATCCCAAAAGATGCAGCATGGAGTGCACGGTCAAAAAAGCGACTTCCCGCTCGAAGCTATGCCCGTATTCCTTGGCCTGCTCAGCCGCGCGTTCGAGCGATATTACTATATCGCCTAAGCACAGCTCGTCTTCAAACAGCTCGCCGTATTCTTCATTTTCTTCGTCAGCTTCAACGTCGTATTCGCCGCTTTCATAGCTTAATCCGTTTTTGTCGCTCGAGTCGTCCGCGCCGCTCTCGTCGTCTATATCGCCCTCGTCGCCTAAGCCGTACCCGCCGTATTCGTCTATCATTTCTCCGTCTTTGTCGAACTCGTACATCGGAAAAGAGAGCACGTCTGTCGCGCGGTCTATCCCCCTGTGCTCGCGGTTCAATTCGCGGATATTCTCGTTGTCGGTAAACAACACGCTTATCTCCGCGTCCCGGTCTACGCCCATATATTCAAGGCTCGCGGCTACGGCGGATCTAACAAGCTCCTCGATATCCTGACCCGCCGGTATTTTATCCTGTTCGTTTGTTATTAAGACGTTCATTGTATTTTCTCCTATCTCTTAGGCGCCTAAACCGAAACCGCGCCGAACCCGCCCACGCTTAGGAGCGGCCTCCGGAGTTTTTCCTGTTTCTCATCACGCGCTCCCGCTCTAAGGTCTTGCGCTCGTACGCCTTTACTATCTTCTGCACGAGCGGATGTCTGACCACGTCCATCTCGCTGAGGTACATGAACTCGATCCCCTCGATATTCTTAAGCACTATCTCCGCGTCCCTGAGCCCCGACTTCTTATCCCTCGGCAGATCTATCTGGGTTATGTCACCGGTGACCACTATCTTGGACGCGAAACCCATCCTTGTCAAGAACATCTTCATCTGCTCCGGAGTGGTATTCTGCGCCTCGTCGAGTATGATAAACGCGTCGTCCAATGTTCTGCCGCGCATATACGCGAGCGGCGCGACCTCTATCTGTCCTCTCTCCACGGTTTTATGAAACGCCTCGTAGCCGAGCATCTCGCCCAAAGCGTCGTAGAGCGGGCGCAGGTACGGATCGACCTTCTCCTGCATATCCCCGGGCAAAAAGCCCAGGCTCTCCCCCGCCTCTATCGCGGGTCTGGTGAGGATTATCCTGTTTACCTCTTTATTCTTATACGCCGCGACCGCCATCGCGACCGCAAGGTAAGTCTTACCCGTTCCCGCCGGACCTATCCCGAACACAATAGGGTTGTTTCTCATCTTATCGACATACTGCTTCTGACCGAGCGTCTTGGCCTTGACCGGAACTCCTTTAGCGGTTATGCATACGACGTCCTTCCCCAAATGTTCCAGCTCCTCGGCGTTGCCCTGCTCGACCTGACCCATCACGTACCGGACCTCCTGCTCGCCGATCGTCTCGCCGCGGTTAGCCATTGCGAGCAGCTGGTTTATCGCCGTGATCGCAAGATCGACCTTGTCCGGCTCCCCGCCTATTTTTATATCCGAGCCGCGGTTTATTATCGCGACGTCCAGTTCCTTTTCAATGATCTTCACGTTTGAATCAAAACTTCCGAATAAGTTTATCACCGTGTCTATTTTATCAACTTCAATATGACGTTCCATTCATCTACCTCGTTTAAATATATTAATTCGCTTAAAGTCCCAAACCGCGTCTGCCGTCAAAGTCGGCTATGTTTAAAACTCTAAACCGTTATTTAACTTAGTCGTATTTATTATACCAGAACGCAAAATAAATATCAAGAGATAACGTAGCGATTAGAGATTAGAGAATAGCGATTAGGAGCCCGAAAGGCGACCGTATCGTTTTAACGGCTTCTGAGCCGTATAGGAAAACAATGCATTCCATTTCCGCAAACATAACCGTCAGGCGCTTTAGAAACAAATTTCACCCCCCCTAATTCCTAATCTCTACGAACATAGCGATTAGGTATTAGTCATTAGAGAATAGGTGGTAAAACTCGTCTCTTTATTGCCTGACGGCTACGTCTACGGAAGCGGAATACTTTGTTTCCCTATAACGTTACAGCCGCTGTTTTCACGCTACAAAAGCGTGCTGGACTTCCTATTCGCTATTCTCTAATCGCTAATCGCTACGTTCCTAATCTCTACGTTAATAATTTCATACTTCGGCGCATAACTATTAATAAAAGCGCTGTTTTTCAGCCTAAAAACGAAAGGGGGGATCGGTTATGTCGCGCTCGACAGATGCACGCGGCGCCGATAAAGCGAAACGCTCGAAAGAATTATCGGGCTCCGAGAGGCTCGCGGTCGGCTTTGCAAGGAAATTCGATCTGCCGCTCGAAATGGTGACCGAAAGACCCATAATCAAGCTGATAGGAAACGAGCTGACGGTGCTCAATCATCACGGTCTGCTCGAATACACCGATACCGTTATTAAAATAAAAGCAAAACCAAACAATATAACGGTGACAGGGAGCGGGCTGACCGTCAGAACGATCGACAACGAAGCTCTCTTTTTGACCGGGAGGATAGAATGTTTATCGTACGAATACTGAACTTTATTCACGGATTTTTGACGATAGCCGTTACGGGACGCTTTCCCGAACGCTTTATTAATATATGCATAAAGAGAAATATACATATCCGGGACGTATACAGATACCCGGGCTGTATCGAAGCGAAGATAGATATCAAGGATTTTAAGCGGATACGCCCCATAGTCCGAAAGACCGGCGTCAAGGTCAAAATAAAGCGGAGGTCGGGGCTGCCGTTTTATATCTCGCGGTATAAGAAACGCGTTCCCGCGCTGATCGGCGTCGCCGCGCTGGTATTCATACTCTACTTCACCTCGACGCACATAACCGGGATAGACATAACCGGAAACAGCAGGATATCCGCCGCCGATATAAGGAGCGAGCTAAGCTCCATAGGCGTGGGGATAGGAGACAAGATAGAGGGGCTGGACAGGGATACGATACGCAACTGGATGATGAACCGCTTCCCGGATATGGCGTGGTTCGGCATCACAATGCGCGGCTCGAGAGCCTATGTCGAGATAACCGAACGTCTCGAGTCGCCCGAACGCCTGGATCCAAGCGCCATATGCAACCTTGTCGCCTCGCGCGACGGCGTAATCGAAAAGACCGAGATAAAAGAGGGTCAACGCGTAGTTAAGACCGGCGACGCGGTCAGAAAAGGCGACCTGCTCGCCTCCGGCATTATCTCCAATGCGAACAGTACGAGACTCGTCCATGCGTACGGAGAAGTATACGCGACGACGACGTACAGCTTGAGTAGAAACTACAGTCTTACATACACGGACAAAGAGGCCACCGGAGATTCAAAAGAACGCTACAGCGTCTCTTTCACAAACTCGGACACCGACGAGACCTACAGGCGGCTGGATCTGTTCCCCGAAAAGATCGTGAATAAACCCGTCTATGAGAACTACGACGTCTCGGAAGAGACATGGGTCGTCGATATGCCCGTCTTTATCCCGGATCTGACTATAATAAAATCTACGTTCTCAGAGTATGAGCCTGTCGAAAAGCAGAGAAGTATAAGCGACGCGATAGATTTCGGAATAGAAGAACTCTCAGCCGAGATCGAAGCCGGACTCGGCGACGGGGTCGAGATAAAAAACAAGACCTGCGACCACAATATCCTGACCGGCGACACGGTGTCGGTCACAGTCGTATACGAGTGCAGCGAAAACATCGCCGAAGAACAGGCAATCGATTACGACGAACCCGACCCCGGCGAATCGCAGAGCGCCGTCTCTCCATCGCCGTACCCGACTAACGATCCCGAAAGCGACTGAGATAATTCAGGTTCGTTCCATACGCCGGCGAAAACGGCTCGAAATTTAAGCTCCGTCGAAAATCAATAGGAACAATTTAAGCGGCCGAAACAGATTCGACTTAAATACGTACTAAGCCAAAACGGCTTAGTCCAAATCAAATCGGAAATTGAAACGGATCTAAAATGCATCCGGCGGCGGAAACAACTTAAAATAGTCCGCGGCCGGCGCTAAACCAATTATAACAAGAAATAAATTTATAAACACTCAGTCCGCGTTTATACGCAGTCTATGGCGCGGACGGAAAGGCGTATTGGGATTATGGTAGAAAAAACACGGCGCGGCGCGGGAAAACTAAAAAAATCAGCGGCGCTGGCGCCGGTCGTATATCTGATCGTATATATGGTAATAGACCCGCAGAGCTGCGTCGAATCGGCGCGGTATGGGCTTAGGCTTTGCGCGGAGACGGTCGTTCCGTCGCTGTTCCCGTTTTTCGTCGTCAGCTCGCTTTTTATGTCGCTGGGCGCGGGCGAACTCGCCGGACGGTATCTGTCCAGGATAATGAAGCCTATCTTCGGCGTCTCCGGCGCGGGCGCAATCGCCTTCGTCGTCGGGATAATAAGCGGTTACCCGGTCGGCGCGAGCTGCGCGGTGCGGCTCAACAATTCCGGAGCGCTCGCAAAGACCGAATCTGAACGCCTGCTTGCGTTTTGCAATAACTCCGGACCTATGTTCTGTATCGCCGCGGTCGGCGTCGGTATGCTCTACAGCTCGAATATCGGGCTTATCTTATATCTGATCCATATCCTATCCGCAATGCTGACCGGAGCGATATTTAAGTTCTATAAATCCGACTCGGCCGACTGCTGCACGGCGCCCGGGCGTTTGAGACTTACGCGCAATAAAAGTATCTCCGGTTTCTCCGCGGCCATAGGCGCGGCCGTTACCGATTCTGTCCGGACTATGCTCAAGGTCTGCGGCTTTGTTGTCATTTTCTCAGTCGTATGCGGCGCGATACCCCATTTTACCGGAGCCGAATTTTTGTATTCGCTTCTTGAGATAACCTACGGCGTAAAAACGCTCGTTCCTCTCGATATACCGCCCGCGCTTAAGCTAAGTCTTATAAATATGTTCGTCTCCATGTCGGGCGTCTCGGTGCTGTTTCAGGTATCCGCGATCGTCTCCGACTCGAATATTTCACTAAAGCCCTATATCCTCGGCAAACTTCTTCAAGGAGCGCTCGCCTTTATCCTGAGCCTGATAACGTTCGGCGCGCTGGACTCGCTCGGTCTTCTCGACCGGTTCGCTGCGGTATTTAATTCCTTCGGCTATGGCGCGCCGCCCGCGCTCGAGCCGCCGCAATTACTTAAGCTCGGCGCTTTCGCCGCCGCGTACTGCGCGATCTCGATATTGGCGCTCTGCCTGATCGCGCGTATCGTCGAAGCGGCTCCAAATATAAAGAGAATATTCAAAAGAGCCAAAACGCGCGGCTAATTGTAGAGACAAGACCGGCCGCATCGTTCGACTACTGTTTTGAAAGCTCTTGTATTGAGCTTAAAATTTAAAAAATACGTCAAAACGCGCGTCGGTTATAGCGCGGCGAACCGCTATCCGCTATCGTCGTTTACGCCAGTATTTTAGATCTATTTATCAGACTTCTGTTTAAACCTACAAAAGCGCCCGAGAGTTTGAGACTCCCGGGCGCTATATTATAGGAGGGAAAACTATTGACAGTTATTTTCATATCCCATTTATATGCCTATCATATATTTAATTTAAAGACATCGGCGTACTCGGCGCGTCTTCGTTCGGTACGGCTATCTCCGCCGTTTCGGACGCGTGGTTTATACCGTCCGGCAGGGTCTGGCTCTCGCCTCTCGGCTCCTGCGTGAGTATAAACGCAAACACAAGCGTCTTAGCCGCTTTAGCGCGGGTTACTTCGGCTTTTGGCTCAAGCTGGTTTCCTAATGCAATCGAGCCTCTCGCTATACCCTGTTCGCTTCTCATAAGGCCAAGGTTATACGCCTCTTTGACCTTCTGATATAAATCTAATTCTAATTCTGAAACGTCCTCGAGCGCTCCCCAGCCTACAAGCGGAGTATACGGCGAGCCTTCGTACTCGATATTAGGATCGTAGTTCGGATCGTCGGGCGAAGGAACGTTTCCGTTCTGGTTCATGTATGAAACCTTATTCCAGTTTCCGTCCTCGTCCTTACCGTAAGCCTCAAGGTAAGCGTCGTAGAGTATCGCGCCCATAGCCTCTCTGGTCAGCGCCGCGTCGGTCGCTATCATAGTTTCCTCAACCAATACCGGCTCTGCGATAAATCTTGCCGTTACGGTCGTCTCCGATTCAACCTTAAAAGTACACTCTTTTGGTTCCTCAGCTTCTTCTCCGTTGATTATTATCGCGCCGTTAATATAATATTGATCAGGCTCGGCAACAATTCTTATCGTATCGCCACTGTTAACCATAAGCTGCGACGTGCTCTGCGGATAATCGGTTGAAGAGTATTTTACGCCAAACAATCTTCCTGTTCCGCCGTTTGTATAGAACTCGTACGTCTTACCCGCCTCTACGTTAAACGTTACAGCTTCATATTTGTTCTCCTGCGTTGTTCCTGCGATCTCTGTGTTATTAATATATTTCTGAACCATTGTGCCGTCCGTCATATTTTCACAGGTTATTTGCTTATGATCCACAAATCTCAAATACAGAGTGAGAATACCGTCCGCTTTTGCAACGTATTCTGGTTGTTTTGTTCCGTTGTTTCGAACTTCTATACTATTGTTAGAAATTCCGCTTTCAAACTTTCCTTCTGCGCCGCTGTCCTCCTTATTAACAACCTCGGACGGCGCTGTCAATGTGAAGTATTCGTTGTCGGCAAGCTGTTGATTCGCTGTTACGTTTTCCGGAATATCAACCGTCAAAGTGTGATATGCGCTCTCATTATAAACTGTAACCGTTCCGCCCTCGGGTTGGGTAATGTTTACCGCTATATTTCCATCACCCGCCGTCTCTGAAAGCTGCGCCGAATCAGATACAATTGCCGCGTTCTCATCTTCAGATAACGACGCGGTTCTACCCGCCGCCTGAAGTTCAGCGTAGGTCATCGTATAATTCGTAAGCGAATTTTCTTCAAGCCCGAACGCTTTCTCCATACCTCTTGCGAACTCGCCTACGGTTATCGTATCGTTAGGCTTAAAGAGATTATCGTCGTCCTTGTGCAAAAGACCGAGCTGGAGCGCTTTTTCTATGTTGTTTCTATAGTAGTAGTTGCTCTCCGCCTGCTTCTCAGCTCCGGGAACGACTCCTACCGCGCTGACGTCGCTCGCCATCTCGGGGAATACCGCCGACCAATCGCCGCTCTCAGCCGCGGCCGCGACATCCTCTTTCATGTACGATACCAACTCCTGCATTATATCCTTATCGGTGTAGGTATCCGTCTCCGCCACCGACTGGTCGTAGATGCTCTGGAGCATTATCCTGTTCCACTGTTTGGAAGCCGCCTCGCGGTAATGCGTTCCGTCGCCGTTCGCGCCGTTCGCCGCGTTCTCCGCCGGGGTCTCTCCGGCCTCTACGTTGTTGTAGATATACATAACCTCTCTTGCGTCGAGGCTGTCGATGTAGTCTTTAGCGCCCTCGTAGAGTTCTACAAGTCCGACTTTGGGATCGGACGCCGCCTTAGCGCGCATATTCGCCGGCGAGTCGGGATTGAAGCCGTTAGGTTTAACGTCGCTCTCGCTGTATCTGCCGGAACCTGTTCTCGGCATTCCGGTGACCAGCACCGGGGTCATGCCCCTCGCCTTTATCGCCTCTACGTACATATCCAACCATCTGTTATAATTAGCGTTATTTGCGGCAAGCTTTTCTTCCTTAACGACCGCCGAATCGTCGTTGTCAATCGATACTACCGCCGAACCTCTTGAGAAACGATCGACGCTTACCGTCTCGTCGTTATGCGCCGAGTGGATAAATACGAAGTCTCCCTCTTTTCCCGAAACAAGGATCTCGTCAAAACGTCCCTCGTTGTAGTTGCTCTTCATTGCGCGGCCGCCCATCGAGTAGTTGACCACGTTGACCTTATCAGTGTCGAAGTAGTTAACTAAAGTCTGACCCCACGCGCTTATGACCTCGTTAAATGTATAGGTCTTCTGAGTCGAGTCGCCGAGTATATGTATGGTCGGCTTGTCTCCCGCCGCGTTGTTTTCAAGCGGGGTGATTCTTATCGACTTAACGCCGACCGTCTTCGGATCCGAAGCGCTCGCCAGCGAAGTAGGCTCTATCTCTATCTCGACAAAATCCTCTCCTGTCGCAAAATCGTACGTCCAAAGACTTCCGTTCCACTTTGCGCTGACCGTACGCGGAACGTTACCCGCGTTATCCCAGGTCGAAGTACCGGTAAGTCTGCCCGCGTCCATGCCTGTGGGCGCTACTCTTGTATCAGAACTCGAGCCGGTTACCTCGACTTCGAGGCGGTACGCTCCGGGAGCGCCCGTATCGACTCTGTAAATCATGCCGCCGTAGTTATAGTCGTCCGCGTCATATCCGTTGGCGGAGCTTTTCGCTGTATAGTGAAGATACCCCGCATCAGTCTCAGTAACAGTAGCTCCCTGAGACGACAGCTCTATGCGCTCCGCAGGCGCTACCTGTCTCTCATAACCGGACGGCATTATAGCGCTCGACTGCGCGACGAAGCCCTGACCTGTCGCCTCGCTGTAAACCGGAACGCTGTCCATAGTCGTAAAGTCTACGTATACCTCGCCCTCTATCGGCTGCGAGCCTCCTCCGGTCACGTCCGCCGCGTCGCAGAGCGGCTCCATATTGCTAAGCGAATCCCAAACGAACACTTTATCAGCCTCGATTCCCTGTAGTACTATCTCGTCTCCGCTAACGTCCGCGGTCTCCATACCGACGAGAATGTCGTTATCTCCGTAATCCGCGCCTACTACGACGCCGCTCTCTATGTTCTCAAGCTCTACGTATGTATTACCGTCTTCGGTATACGCGCTGACGATCCTGCCCTCCGCGCTCGGCTCCGCTGTAGGCGCGGCCGTAGGCTCTGCCGTCGGCTGCGGTTCCGCGGTCGGTACCGGCGTCGGTCTTATCGAAGGATCGAGTTCGCTTGTTCCTACTGCTACCACCGCATAAAGATCGGGCAGCCACGGATCCGTCGAATTGAATGTGACGGTCTGATTCGGCTCCGCCATCTCTATATCTATTGCGTAGAGTTTAAGTATATCGCTCGACTGCTCCTGCTTATAAGCAAAATTCACTCCGGGCGCCGCCGTGTATATTTTCCCGCCTACCTCCGCGGTTACATTATTACCGCTTTGGAATCCGAGATAATACAATCTGTACTTTCCGGCCGGGGCGTTTAATTGAATCTGCGGATGCGCTCCGTCGCCGGTACTGGCAATAAAGTTCTTATAGTTTGTGACAAGCTCAGGATCGATTATAGATCCGTCCTCTTCGTCTGCAAAATACTTAGCGACATTTTGATCTACTCCATCCACAAATACAAGCGTGTATGTATTATCGCACTGATTTCCGCCAATTACGTCGGTATTATCGCCCTTGAACTCATATACTCCGGTTCCATCCGGTACAGGCGTTGGATCGGGCTCCTCTCCGGTCACGATCTCGTCGTAAGATACGCTTATATCCTCGATCGTGAAAGTATTGTCGCCCGCGCTTCCGGGGAATACGCTGAGGTAGATATTATTCTTGTCCGCGTTTTCCGGGAACGCGTCAAACTCGTTATAGGTTATCCACTGCGACGACGTCGCGCTCTTAGCCTCGCCTATTATCTTCGAGTTTTTGAAATCAACAATGATTCTCACATTCTGAACGGGGCTGTCGCCAAACTTAGCGTTCGCGCAGTTGAGCCACTGGTTTTCGTCGCTGCTCGATCCGCTTCTGCGCGGCGCGTCGGGGTCGAACATGTTGAGCTGATCCCAACGTCCCGCGTTGACTCTCGCATAGCGGGTATCGCTGACATCCGTTGAGAATCCCGACGGCTGACCGTTTGTGACCTCTACCGAAGCTCCGTTATCGTCCGCGCGGTATCCCGCCGACATATCGAGAGTGAATTCAAGCGTCACCGCGTTAGTAGTGGATATATTCGGCGTAAGGTCGGAAAGTCTCCAATACGCGCCTCCGGTTCCGTTTCCGCTAACGGTGAACGAACCGTCTCCGTTATCGGCAACGCTCGCGCCCGTTCCAAGCGACGTCGGCGCCTGCTCGATATCTACCGTTCTGCTCGCGAGTTTGTTAGAGGTTACCTCGAGCTTGACCTGATTTCCGACAACGCCCCTGACCGTAGTCCTGCCGTCCTCCGGAACCGTTATCGTAAACTCGTCGCTTACCGATATTATCTGCACGTCGTAATCGATGCCGTCCGCGCTCGCCGGGATATTCTCAACGGTCGCCTGGGTCGTCATCGAATTTACTTCTATCTGCTGCTCCTTGATCAGAGCGCCGTTTTTGGTTATTCTGATAGTGTAGGTATTCTCAGCGTCCGTAGACTGGTTGATCGTAACGGGCATATCGAATACGTTTTCATCGTCGTTCGTAGCCGCTATAGTCACCGGTATCTCAACCTTGTCGCCGTAGCCGGTCGTCTTATCTCTCGCATAGAGGATCACCGACGTCTCTATCGGCTCCTCGCCGAGCGCCGGGCGGACTACTTCTATCGTCTGTCCGTCCTCCGATACTACCGCGTTTGAGGAAGCGCTCGCCCAATGGAACTCTATATTATCGTCCGAAGGCGTCGGCAGATTGATCGTCGTCTCCTCGCCCTCCGGAACGTCGATAGCCGAAGCCTCGATCTGCGCGTCTACCTCCGAAAGATACGTATCGCCGAAGTTCATCGGATCCCATTCGCTCTTGCCCTGATCGAGCCAGAAATCGCTGTTAAAATAGTTTCTCGGATTAAACTCGAGTATCTCCCACTGATCGAGCACGGTGCCCATGCCCTGTCCGCCTTCTTCAACGGATTTATTCACAAGACGTCCCGACAGATCGACGTCGGAGCCGCTCGCGTTATGCGTGCCGTATTCGTAGAAACGCGCCATATCCGCCATACTTCCGGACATGTCTCTCCAGCCTACAGAATCGATCCCGGCCGGACTTGCGCCTATCTCGGCGGTATCGTCGAGCCTCGTGTTGTAGAACGTGATCTGAGCGCTCTGTCTCCAGGGTCTGCCGTACATCGAAGTTCCGATATTATCCAGAAGGTTATACACAGTACAGTTAAAGAACAAATATCCGTAGGGGTTCGCCGCGTCGTGGTTAGCCGCGGTGATGGTCGCGCCGTAGCTCTGGTTGGTCATACCTTCCGCTCCGAGCAAGCAGCTGTCGAATACGACCGTAGCGTCGCCGTAGATATAGTCGGTGCCGCCGATCAGGTCGCACTCTTTAAAATACTGTCTGCCTCTTCCTACCCATACGCTGTCCTGATTTCCTCTCGCTCTTATGCCTTCGAGGATTATCTTGTCGCCGTCTATCGCGATCGCATGGCCGCGTTCGTTATACTTATTCGAGCGGACGAGGTACGCGCTCTCTTCGGGCGTAAGATCCGTAAGCGCCTCGAGCGCCTTTACTTTCTCAATGTCGTTCTCTATAGCAAGCGCCGCTACTACGCGATCGGTACCGTTTGGTACGGTGTTCTCGTCGCATATTGCAAGATTGTCGCGTCTCGGAAGAGCGCTGTCTGTAGCGTTATCCGCGTTTCTATCCTCCTGCGGAGCTACTCCAAACTCTTTCTCGCCCTCCGTCACCATAACGGGTATAGTATTTACTATATTGAAGTCTTTTACCGTTATATCGGTCGAAGCGCTGTCTACTACCAAAGCCGCCTGGTCGTTAAAGTCGCCAAGGTGATCCTTTTGAACAGGCACGTCTCTGTGCGCAACGCCGTCGGTGTCGTAGTACGAGATAGTATCGACGCCCGTAAGTACCTGTCCAAGACGGTAGACCGTGAAGTCTTCCTCGTTGTTTGAAATAACTTCTCCGTCTTCGTTAACGTCGCCATAGCCGTACCATGTGCCCGGATGGCTCCAGTTGACTTTCGGATCGTAGTTTCCGTCAAGGCCGGTGTTTCCCGCGCAGTAGCCGGTGCAGTAGTACCAGTAGAGGTTTACTCTGCCGTCTCCGTCGGTTCCGGGCGTCTGCTGCAAGGTCACAAAGCTAAGATCCTGTATCTTTACCTGCTCCTCGTAATTGCCCGGATCCACGTTGATCGTTACCCTGTCCGCCTCGCTCTGCGGATCGATCGCCTTAGCCGCCGCGACCGCTTCGCTTATCGTTTGGTACTGCTTGTCCGTACCGACGGTCAGCGTAGTCGTCTCGGCAAGCTCCGCCATATCTTCTTCGGGCGCCGCGTACGAGACCGCGGTCGGGGCCAGAATCGTAACGAACACCGTCAGCGCCGAAAGCATAGCTAAAATTCTTTTTCGCATTTTGATTCCTTCCTTTCATGTTTTATGCATAATATATTAGTTTATCTAAATTATACAATAAATTTATGCATTTTAACAGTACCGATTTGCATAAAATAAGCTATGCCAATTTTATATTGTAAAATATCCTAAAGAGCGCTATAATATAAGAAGGCATAGAACCGCCTTAAGATACCGACAAAGGGGCGAGATAAATGTTTAAGATAGACAGAGAGTCAAAGACTCCTATATATATACAGATATACGACAGTATCGTCGACGAGATAATAAACGGCTACCTTATAGCCAACGAGGCTCTGCCGTCGCGGCGGGCGCTCTGCCGCGAACTCAATATTTCGCCGGTAACCGTCGAGAACGCGTACGGCAAACTGGTCTCGGACGGATACGTTATAGCCCGCCCGGGCAGCGGGTACTACGTATCCTCAGACCGAGTCTGGGACGACGAGAGAAAAGTCCTTACCGACAACGTATTCAACTTCAGCAGTAACGGCGTCGAGGTATCCAAGCTGCCTTTCGCCAAGTGGTCGAAGCTTATGCTCAAGACGATAAAGGAGGATACCGGTCTGTTTCAGCACGGGGAGAAGCACGGAGAATACTGTCTGAGAAAGAGCATCCGCAGACTGCTGTTTAGGACGCAGGGAATACAATGTAAGACCGAGCAGATCGTCATCGGTCCCGGACTGGAGGATCTTATGCGGGAGATATTTTTGCTGCTCGCGTATAAGACGCCTGTCTTGATGAATAACTACTATAATTATCGTATAAAAAGCGTCGCCAACGTACTTCATCTCGACCCTGACTTCATCGAAAACGACTCGAACGGGATCGATATTGCAAAGCTTATGAAATACGAAACCGGGATACTGTACCAAAAACCCACTCACGATCTGCCCACGGGCGTAACGCTCTCCAACGAAAAGCGGGGGCAGCTTGTAAAATGGCCCGGCGACGGCAGATATATAATCGAAGATACGAGCGAGAACGACTACTGCTATTCAAAGCGAAAAAGAACGCTCTGGGAACTCTCGGGAGGCAAAAACGTGATACTGCTCGGCAGTTTTTCCAATACGATAGCTCCGTCTATGAAAATCGGATACGCGGTTCTGCCGGAACAAATTTTAAAGCTGTGGGCGGCGAGCAAAACATTTTATGCAAACAGAGTATCCCGCGCCGAACAGGTCACGCTGTCCAAATTTATCGATCTCGGCTACTATGAACAGCACGTTGGCTATATGCGCAGTATTTACCGCGAAAAGCTTAATACTCTAAAGACGGCTTTTTCGGAATCCGAACTTTCTGCGCACACCAAGCTCAGCGGCGACGAGGCCGGGATGTTCTGTCTGGCTGAGTTCGATATAGACGCCGACGAAAGAGAAAGCTCAAGGCTTTTACTCAGCGCCGGTATAAAGGCGAGTCTGCTCAACTCAAGCATTGGGATCCCGTCGCTCGCGCGTTATCCCGAAAACGCCTATGTAATAGGCTTCGGCGAACTTAAAAATTCCCAGATAAACGACGGGATCAAAAGATGGTCTAAGGCGTGGAAGAGCTACTTATGACGATTTGATATAATAATTTTTGATAATGATAAAAGCCGGTCTCGCCGTAAAAAGCAAGACCGGCTCTTTTTAAACAGCCTTTAAACTAATCATATAATCAAATTCTCCGAGCCTATCACGGCATTTGTCCGCTGCCATGACAGAGCGAACATGGCCGTCTGCCGCTGCCGCCGCAGTTGGGGCAGTCGTCCTCCCAGATCCCGCCGTCTATACCTATCTGAGCCTGAGTCGCCCTGCCGGTTCCGTGGCAATAGGTACACTCAAGGTAGCCGCTTCCGCCGCAGTTTAGGCATCTGCTCGCCGAAGAGGACGAGCCGGAGTTACTGTTTCCGCCCGATCCCGAACCTGAGCCGCTCGAAGAACTTCCGGGGATACCCGGAAGATTCGGCAGTTCGGACGGAGCGCCGATCCCGTAGGCGTCCCATACGCCGAGCACGTTATTTTCGGTCCCGTCGTAATTTATGACGCTCATCATTTGATATCTTCTCGAATAATTACTGCCCGCGTCCGTCCACTCGAAGTAATAGTAGACCGCCTGATCGTTATCGTAGTTTAAGAGTATATTGCTCTCGACGCCTGATTTATCAAGCTCCTCCGCGATAACTTTGTTTTCGCTGTTGACTATCCTTCCGCCGCTCTTTGCGAATCTGCCGTTATATCCGCCGCCGATCAGCTTCTCCTGAACATACGCGCCCGTAGGATACGCGCTTACCGTTTCGCTCTCGCCGCCGCCTAAGGGGATCTCCACGATATAGCTCATAGCCTCCGGCTCGAGCGCGTCGAGCGTAACGTTGAGATAGAGCGAGCCGTCCGTCACGGCCGCCGACAAGAAGTCGGCCATTCTGTAATCTCTATCCAGATCGTCGGATGTAAAATCGGCCTTAGCCGAATAGCTATCAATATCTCCGGTAGCGATATCGTAGACCGCCGCGCGGATAGTTCCGACGTCGTAGCCGACATAGAACGCCTTGTTGTCGCAGATGAAAAAGCCTATCCTGTAACTTCCAAGCTCGGCGTCGTCCTCGGTAAACAGCGTCTCAAGTCCGCTTCCGTCTCTGTTTATTCTCCTCAGGCTCGAAGTACTCCCGACCGTGCCCGGATCTTCCCAGAGGTATATCATGCCGTTGTAGAGTATGAGGTTCTCCGCCTCGCCGTTTAGCGGATACGCGTACTTGGCGCCGTTTTCAAATTTATTCAAACTCTCGTCGCCCGGAAAGCCGTAGTAAACCGCTCCGCCGTCCAGCAACACGCTCGGCATAGAAGTTACCCTGTAGGTCGTCTTATACAGCCTCTCGCCCTCGGGGAAATACACCTTGCGGCTATCCATTCCGATCTCGACCAACTGCTTGCCCTCGTTCCAGTACACCTCCGCGCCGAAGGCCTCGCTTATAGCTCTGACCGGCACGAACGTCCTGTCGGATACGCTAATAGCCGCCGCGTCCAACGCGACCGTCCTCGCTCCGGCGGAGTCGGATACGGTCATCTCGGGCGAACCCAACCGGATCGAAACCGTCGTTCCGCCGAGCGTACTGACCGCGGTTTGGCTCGCCTCGTCCCATTCTACGTTCGCGCCGAACGCCTCGAAAATAGCGCGTATGGGAACCATTGTGCGGTCGTTTTGGAAAAACGGCTCCGCGTCGAATACGACCGGCTCGCCGTCCACGTTAACGCTTATCCCGTCCGCATAGACCGACGCGGACGCGCCCAGACAAGCCGTGAAGATAAAAATTAATATTCCTAATACCGACCATCTGTGCAACTTACTTTTCATAATTTCATCTCCATTCTGAGTTAAATATTATATTTCTTAGGTCGATTATAGCATATCGGTATTCTCATTGCAATATTTTTATAATGATTTAACAATTTAAGGATATAAAATTTGCGCAAAAAAAGACCGGCGGGATAAGGCGCATCCCGCCGGGTCTCGATCAAATGTTTAGCCTATCTCTATCCGCGTTCTTCCCGAACCGTCTATTCTCCAAAGTCCGTCGCCGTTTATAATATACAGCTCGTTATTGTTTCCGCAGTATACCGCGTCGGCTTCGATTTGAGAATATTCCTGAGCGTAAAACCTCAAAAGCTGCGCCTGACGGCTTCTTCCTCCCGGCGCGAGCGGAGTGTTTCCGAGCGCGTACGCCCGTCCCGCGCTTATGAACGCGCTTCCGCTCCTGCCGCACGCTATCGCCGTTATATCAGTTAGGACGGAGACCATGTAATCCCGCTCGTCCTGATCCCAGTATATCTTCCTGACCCTGGTCGGCTCGGGGAATCTGTAGTAACCGTACTCGTCCGCGATTATAAGGTTCTCGCTATCCTCGCCGTCCTGCGCTGTATCGTCCGCGACGATCTCTTCGTCGCAAAAACCAATGTACGTAGTTCCCCACATATAGACCGTGCCGTCTCTTCTCAGAGCGAGCGACTGTTCGTCGCCCGCCGCCACGCTCGTTATGTTGTACATATTCTGCGCCTGCGTCGGCTCGGCTCTGTACGAGACGTTCCTGCTCGCTATCCCGAGCTGACCGGAACCGTTCGAACCCCAGGTGAAAACTCTGCCGTTCTCGGCCGCGGCCGCTACGTGCTCGAGCCCCGCCGCGACGTCCGCAAATTTAACATCCGACTCGACCTTGACCGGCGCCGCGCTGTTTTCCGTCGTACCGTTTCCAAGCTGACCCTTAGTATTTAAGCCCCAGGCATATATATCGCCCGAACCGTCGAGCGCTACCGCGAAGTATCCGCCCGCGCTGAGCTTTACTATACCGCTAAGCCCCTCTATCCTGCGCGGCGAATCGACCCGCTCTCCGGTATCAGAGCCGGCCTGACCGTATCTGTTATCTCCCCACGCGTATACGTTCCCATACCGGTCGAGCGCGTATATGGTACTGAGTCCGCAGTCTACCGCCACTATATGCGACAGCCCTTCGACCTGAGAATACTGAGCGTCCTCCTCGGCCGTACTCCCGTACCAAACTGTTCCGTCGTCTCCGACATAGTAGAGCGCGTCGTCGGTAAACGCCAGTCTGTTATCAGCCTGGATCTCGGCGTTGACTATCTCGCCCTCGGTCTCCGGCGACGCGGTGGGAACGCTCGGCGAGGGCGACGCCGACGGAACGGGTTCCGGCTCGCCGTTAGTTAAAATATCCACGGTATATGTAGCGCCATCCCAATTTACCTCGCAGCCCAAAGTCTCGGATACGAATCTGAGCGGCGCCAGCGTTCTGTCGTTTTCGGTCAAAACGGTCGCGTTCTCAAGCTCTACGGTCTCGGTCTCCTCGGTCCCGTCGCTATGCGTTCTGACGACTTCGATCAAGTTGGAACCTATAGTAAACCTGATCCTAATATCTTGTTCGGCATCCCGGTAGATAATGTCCACCATATCGGGGTCGATATATTCAACCTCGGCGCCCAGACGCTCGAACACGCCCCTTACCGGGACCATCGTGACGTCGTCGATTATCAGCGGTTCCTGATCGGTAAAGTCGACCCTCTCGCCGTCTACGTTTATGGTAACGCCCGTCTCCACCGCGGAAAACGCCGTAAGTCCCGAAGTCCCCGAGACGACCAGCGCCGCTGACAGACCGGCGGCTATCGCTTTCGTTAACTTTTTCATTTATATCCACTCCTTTTTTTTGATCTCGCCAACGCGCTTGGCGCGCGGCTTATGTTATATAAAAAACGCGGCGTACATAAGCTTTTGGAATATATGATAGAGCCAAACGCTTTGTATAGGCGTTTATTTTAAGCGTATTATTCTTGTTTTATTGCAAAAAGGGGCGTTAAAACTTAACACCCCCCTTAAATATTTAGTTTACAAACTGCAAAATAACGCTTGAAAACCTTCCTGTTTCTATATTCCCGTCTTACAAACCGCTCTTTGTTCTTCACTAATCAGTCCGCAGAGCCGCTATATCACTCGGTCTCCGGAGACGACGTAGACTCGCCGCCGTCCGAATTTTCCGCGTCCAGAAGCTCCTGCTCCTGTCTCAAGGCTTTCTCCTCTTCCCACTGCGCGAGGCTCTTCGGCTTGAACACGTCGCCGACGAGCTGAGACGTCTCCTGTTCGTCGTAGATATAATACCAAACGCCGCCGATATACGCGCTCTCGCCCGGGAGCTGGTACGACTCCATCTCTGAAAGATCGACGTCGAGCGCCGCGTTAAGGATCCGCATAATATCGGTAAACGCGAGGTTTGTCCTTACGTTTTCCCTGATGACGTCGAATAGATCGTCTACCTTTGAAATATACTCCGGCTTCAGCTTCTGTTCCGCCAAAGCTTCCATGAACTTTTGCTGCCAGTATATTCTTCCTTCGTCGCCCATCACGTATTCGCCGGGCGCGCTGTTGTCGTTGTTATGTCTAAACCTTACGAAATCGTGCGCCGCCTGACCGTCCAAATGCTGCTCTCCCGCCTCAAGGTGTATATGTAGATCCTGCGCGGGATCGTCGTAATCCATATCGTACGGCACGTTGAAATCAACGCCGCCCAGAGCGTCGATCACGTCTACAAAGCCGTCCACGTTTATCGTGATGAAGTAGTGTATCGGCATACCGGTGATCTTCTTCACCTCGTCGATAAGCATATCCTCATCGTTAACGTCCGGATCCTCCTCGGCCGCGAGCATGCCAAGCCCAAACGCCGCGTTGATCTTTTCGGTGTGACCGTTTAACTCGACTCTGGTGTCTCTCGGTATCGATAGGATATTGACCCTATTGGAATTATCGTCGAAAGAGACCAGCATTATCGTATCGCTTCTCAGCCCCTCTTTGTCGGTTCCTATCAGCAAAGCGTTTACAAGCCCTACGTTTTCGCCCGTCGAGCTGAGTCTGTCTACCGAATCGGTCGATATGACCTCGCCGAAAGACATCGAAGACATGACGTCCGCCGACATTACGCCTATGAAAGATGAAAATACTACTGTAACTATCGCTATTATAAGAGCCGCCGCCTTAAAACCCTTGCTCACTCGTCCAAACTCCTCGCTTTATATTTTTATCAAATCCGTCGTTTTTCCGGCTTTATTTCTAACTTCAGTCAATTTGAGCCGTTTTTATTCCTCTACTATCAAAACTCTGAAAACGTCGTCATAAAATCCCGCCAAAACTGTCAGATCGTCTTTTATATACATATCATAACCGTTTTGGGCGATAAAGTCAAATCCATTTTTTAGCATATAATATTTATATACCTCGTCCGAAAATTCCGGGAGCGACTCCGCGTCGTAGGTTATGTTTTTGCCGCTATCTAATATCGCCGCGGCCGACGTACCCATTATAGCTCCAAAATCCGGAACGTCGGGATACAACGCGTACCCGTTTACCGTTTTATTCAAATAGCTCTCGTATTCCAAGCCGCTGTCGGCCGAACCCGACAAACCCGCGGATCCCGACGCCGCGCCGCCCGTGTTGGTAAGAGAAGCGCCGTCCAAATACTCCGCCGTCTCTATATAAACGGTCTGCGAACTCTCGTCCCAGTCGACGTTGCAGCCGAATACCTCGCTGACGGCTCTGATAGGGATCATAGTATAGTCGCCTATGAGCCTTGCCGGAACGTCGAGCTGTATCTGTTTCTTATTGACGATCATGTATTTCATATCTATTCCTATCATCATAGAAATATCGCCTTTTACCGCTTCGACCGAACCCACGTCGCCGTGCCATATAACGGTCGCGCCCATCGCCTCGAAAACGGCGCGCATAGGAACCAATACCCTGTCGTCTATCATGACCGGCTGGGTTTCCAGTTCAAGGCTCTCGCCGTCTAAGACGACGCCGATCCCGGCGGAAAAAACAGCCGTCTGCAATATCGAAAGACAGACTATCAGCGCCAGCGCCGCCGATACGGCGGGCTTTGCATATTTTTTCAATAACTTATACCTTCTCATAAACATTCCGCCTCCCATTTATAACAACCGCTTCCTTACCCGACAATCTTCTCTATACCATGTAACCCACGCGATCCGCAATATAAAGCGCCGTCTCCGCCGCGCTTAAATTATCCGCGTAAATCTTTTCGGTATCCATATTATCGTAAAACCTAAGATACGATAAAGCCCTCTTTATCACGTCGTCCGTTCTCGCGCCGCTTTTAACGTCTTTGAGCAACCGTCTCTCAAGCTCCGCCTCGCCGCAGATAAGGGTGAAGACATATATCTCGAAGCCCAAACGCTCGATCTCGGACTTGATACGATCTATAACGCTCTCGTCGTTTAAGACCCAACAAAAAATAATATTCTCAAACTCTCCGCAGAGCATATAGTTTTTAAGCATATATATTATATTATCCAAAACGACCGCCTTGGTCGTCTCGGTAACGCGGAACGGATCCATATACCAACACCAGTCGCCGTCGAGCATCACGCTGCGCGGCAGATATTTCATCAGCGTCTTCGACGCCGTCGTCTTTCCGCAGCCCATCGCCCCGTTTATTATTATCAAATTCTTCATTATTATGTTTCCTTTGCCTTACTTTTAGCGTCTTTAAAATAAAAACAATCGTCTACGTCTCGCTAATCCGCAACGGCGAAAACAAACCTCTATTCTCCTATATGCCAACCGGCAGATAATGCATATATAGTCATTATAATATCTAATTTTTAATATTTTTCGACTAATTTTTTAACATACTATAAACAATCAAAAAAACTGCCGCGCAATTATTTAAAATCACACGACAGTTCATTGATCAAATATTAAACTAACTCCAGGATCGATATCTCAGCCGCGTCGCCGCGTCTGGGACCCACCTTGATTATTCTGGTGTATCCGCCGTTTCTGTCGGCATATTTCGGAGCGATCTCATCAAACAGTTTCGATACTACCTCACGCTTTGTGATATAGGCGAGCGCCTGTCTTTTTGTGTGAAGCGTATTCTTTTTGCCAAGAGTGATCATTTTCTCGGCCATTCTCTTAACCTCTTTAGCTCTTGTAGTCGTGGTCTCTATCCTGCCATTTTCCAAGAACGAAGTAGTGAGGTTTCTGAGCATAGCGCGTCTTTGATCGGTTGGTCTGCCCAGCTTTCTCTGCCATGCCATAATTATCACCTCTTATTTCAATATTTATCGTCGGCAAAGTAACCCCGCCGACCGGTAACTTTGATATTATTCGTCGCTTGCGAGCTTAAGACCCATCGCCTCAAGCTTAGCTATTACTTCCTCAAGCGACTTGCGTCCAAGGTTTCTCACCTTCATCATATCGTTTTCGCTTCTCGTGGTAAGATCCTGAACGGTGTTTATACCCGCGCGTTTGAGACAGTTGTAGGAACGCACCGAAAGATCCAGCTCTTCGATCGTAGTCTCTAAGACCTTCTCCTTCTTGCTCTCCTCTTTTTCTATCATGATCTCAGCGTTCTTCGCATCGTCAGACAATTCAATAAACAGGCTTAAATGCTCGCTGATAATCTTCGCCGCAAGGCTCACGGCCTCGGCCGGCGAGATAGTCCCGTCAGTCCAAACCTCAAGTATCAGCTTGTCGTAGTCGGTAACGTTACCGACGCGCGTATTTTCCGTTCTGTAATTGACCTTTTCTACCGGAGTGTAGATCGAATCGGTCGCAATAACTCCGATAGCAGGCTGCATAAGCTCCTTATTGCGTTCCGAAGACACATAACCGCGGCCCTTATCAAGGGTTATCTCCATAAACAGTCTCGCGTCCTCGTTAAGCGTAGCTATATGCAGATCTTCGTTTATTATCTCCACGTCAGAGTCGTGCTTTATATCGCCGGCGCAAATCTCGCCCGCGCCTTCATGGTTGATATATACCGTCTTGGGAGTATCCGAATGCAGCTTTACGGCGAGATTCTTTATATTTAAAATAATCTCGGTCACATCCTCTTTAACTCCGGGAATAGTGGAAAACTCATGGAGTATTCCGTCTATCTTAACAGAAGTAGCGGCTACGCCCGGCAGAGACGACAACAACATCCTTCTCAGCGAATTCCCGAGCGTCGTACCGTAACCTCTCTCTAAAGGTTCTACAACGAATTTACCGTATCTATCGTCGTCTGTCGCTTCAACGCACTCGATTCTCGGCTTTTCTATCTCGATCATTTATAGCCCTCCTTTTTAATTTGAGAATATTATACGCGGCGAAAAGCTGCGCAAATATCTCCTTACAAAATTGTCTGCGAACATTGAGGGTAAATTGTGATTATTTAGAGTACAACTCGACGATGAGGTGTTCCTCAACTTCATAGTCGATATCTTCTCTGTTAGATAATCTGACAATCTTACCTGTTAAAGTATTCTTGTCCATGTCGATCCACTGCGGTACCAAACGATCCTGATTTCTCTCGACTATATCCTTGATACCCGCCGAGCTTACGCTCTTTTCTCTTACCGAGACTACGTCGCCGGGCTTTACGAGATACGACGGTATATTGACCTTTCTGCCGTTTACTGTGATATGACTGTGGTTTACAATCTGCCTTGCCTGGCGTCTTGTGCTTGCGAGTCCCATTCTGAATACTACGTTGTCGAGTCTCGACTCAAGGATCTGAAGCAAGCATTCGCCGGTAATGCCCTGTCTCTTGACAGCCATTTCGTAATATTTTCTAAACTGTTTCTCAAGAACTCCGTATATGAACTTAACCTTCTGCTTCTCGTTGAGCTGCAAACCGTACTCGGAGCGTTTTCTTCTCATCTGGTTAGAAGTTCTTATCGAGCTCTTACTTATACCCAGAACTGTCGGATCGAGACCCAAAGTTCTGCATCTTTTTAATACCGGTTGAGTATTTTTAGCCATGCTCTGTTATTCCTCCTTCTTAAAATAATTAGACTCTTCTTCTCTTCGGCGGTCTGCAGCCGTTGTGCGGAATAGGCGTTACGTCCTTGATCATGTTTACTTCAAGTCCCGCAACCTGCAGAGCACGGATAGCCGCCTCACGGCCGGCTCCCGGTCCTTTTACATATACTTCAACGTGCTTTAAGCCATGCTCCATAGCCGCTTTTGCAGCCGTCTCGGCAGCCATCTGAGCCGCGAACGGAGTGCTCTTTCTCGAGCCCCTGAAGCCTAAACCACCAGCCGACGCCCACGAAATCGCGTTGCCGGCTAAATCTGTTATAGTAACAATGGTATTATTAAACGTAGATTTGATATGAGCCGCGCCGTTTACGATATTCTTCTTCTCTCTGCGGCGTCTTGATCTCTTTGCTACTTTAGCCATTGTATTTCACCTCCTGAAAGATTTTCGAGCCATATCCGCGCCGAAAAAACATATGCGGATACGGCGGATTCAATAGTTTTAGACCTGTCGGCTATCGCTTATTTCTTCTTATTAGCAATAGTCTTCTTGGGGCCTTTACGCGTTCTTGCATTCGTCTTGCTGCGCTGTCCTCTAACAGGCAGATTCTTTCTGTGACGCATGCCTCTGTAGCAGTTGATCTCCATCAAACGCTTGATATCGAGAGCGATGTCGCGTCTTAAGTCGCCCTCCACGCTGTAGTTGTCGATCTCGGCTCTGAGCTTGGACACCTCGTCCTCGCTTAAATCGCGAACTCTGGTATCGGGATTAACTCCTGTAGCCGCTAAAATCTTCTTTGATGTAGAAAGACCGATTCCGAATATATATGTGAGACCAATCTCAACTCTCTTGTCGTTCGGTAAATCTACGCCTGCAATACGTGCCATTGATTTAATTCACCTCCATAATTTTTTCTCTTCAAATTTTTTGTCTGCGCAATCGATAATTTGAAGAATCGGAGCAGAATTTCACCCGCTGCGCCTAAATTCGCTTCAGACTCGCGGCGTCGGCTTAACTTAAAATGGCCGCTAAACCTAACCCTGCTCAGTAAAGCTATGCATCTTGCGATTAACCCTGCTTCTGCTTATGACGCGGGTTCTCGCAGATAACCATTACCTTACCTTTTCTTCTTATTATTTTGCACTTTTCACAAATAGGTTTTACTGAAGGTCTTACTTTCATTTCCTTCACCTCCTGATTCTGTACTTCATTTCACGCGCGCGCCCAAACTCGGGCGAAAAACGCGTGAAATCCACACATTTCTGTCCATAAAACAGAGATATACCCCTATAATGCGAACTTTGTTAGTATAACATTAATTGATTCGGGTGTCAAGCTCTTTGGAAATTTATTTTTATATGCAATGTAGAAATTTTACAAAAATTAACCGTCGTTTATGTGCAATATTTCCATATTACCCGTTATGCGTCAGTCTCGCTCTCGGTATCGGCTCCTCTGAATTTAAGCTCTAAATTTCCGTCGCCGATCCGGTCGGAAAACGACTGTATCTTCTCCGCCACTCTCGCCGCGGCGTCTCCCTCAAGCGGCGTCGGACAATAGTCGTTGTACGAAGAAGTCGACGATATCGAACACGGGATTATCTCATAATCGTCGTCGGTTCCTACCATTCCGCCTCGGACGCTGAACGTCTGTCTGAATATCATGGTATCCTTATCCGAGGGATTCTGATTCCCGCCGAAGCAGAAGTTGCCCATGCTGTAGACTATGTACTTTTTGTTATACTTCTCGACTCCCTGCAAAACGTGGGGGTGGTGGCCTATGACCAAGTCGGCTCCCAGGTCTACCGCCTCGTGCGCCAGATCGATCTGCGACTGCGTCGGCGTGTTCTCGCCCTCGACGCCCCAGTGCGCTTCGACGATTATAAGCTCCGCGCCTTTGTCCTTAACGTCCTGCATCGCGATCGGCAGTGTCTCCGCCGCCGAACCGTTCAGTTCGTATATCCCCACGAGTCCTACCTTAACTCCGTTCACCTCGGTCACCGCGGTGTTCTCGTTTTCAAACCAGATTATCCCCGCGTCCTCGAGATATTTCTTCGTATCCTCGGCGCTCTCCTCGCCGTAGTCCGAACTGTGGTTGTTCGCAAGAGTGACCGCCTCGATACTGCCGGCGCTTAGCGCCTGAACGTACTCGGGATCGGCCTTGAACGCGAACGTCTTATCCTGACGGACGCCGCGATCGGTGAGCGTGCCCTCAAAGTTGACTATCGTCAGGTCGTCGTCTTCAAATATCTCTTTTACGTTGCTGAATAAATATGAATAGTCGTTGTTCTTATCCGCTAATACCTCCGGCATCGTATATCCGCCGAAGCTTTCGTCGGTTCCGAGCGTAACGTCCCCGGCGCAGCTTATCGTCACCTTTTTGATCTCGTTTTCTTCTGAGACCGCGGTCGGTTCCGCCTCGACGCTCGCTTGTTCGGCGTCGTTTCCGTTCCCGCACCCTGTCGGCAGGATCAGCATGATCCCCGCCGCCGCGGCCGCCAATATCCGTTTAAATAATTTGTTCATAACTAACCGTCCCATCCTGGCCGGAGCTCCGGAGCCCGGCCGTTATTTTGCGCGCCATGTGATACGGCCCTTTGTCAGATCGTACGGCGATATTTCGACCGTGACCTTATCGCCCTTTAAGATCTTGATAAAGTGCATTCTGAGCTTACCGGATATGTGCGCCGTAACCTTATGGCCGTTTTCCAGCTCGACGATAAACATCGCGTTAGGCAACACCTCTTCAACTCTGCCCTCTACCTCTATAACGTCTTCTTTCGACATATTATCTGCCTCCTTTTTATAATGATTTATATTTTTATGTATTTTTTAACCTTTCAGCGCCCGATCCGCGCCGCCGCGGCGTGTTTTACGCCTCTAATTCGCGGCGCCGCGGTCGCGAACCTTTTTGATGAACTTACGGATCTCGGAATCCAATACGTCGATCCTGTTCTCTATCATCGAAGTCATCTCGACGTCCGCCGGACGTTCCAACTCGATATGTTTGATGTTTTTACGTTTCGGATTTTTGATCTTTCTATACTTGCCGTCGCAAAGCCACGCGTATTTATCTCCGTCCGTCCCAACGACGATATACAAATTTCCCGCGCCGCGTCCTGAAACCGCGCGGACGACGCTGCCTATCGGATAGTTCCGCGTCTGTTTCGCGCACGAGTCGGCCGCCGCGTTCTTGTTATTTTTCAATTTTTCTATACTCATGATCTCCTGAATACGTCGCCCTATTGTTTTGGCAGGGTGAGCAGTACGGGTTCGTCCTTTGTTATAAGCACGGAATTTTCGTAATGCGCCGTGAGCTTTCCGTCCTTTGCGATCACCGACCAATCGTTGTCGGCGATATAGACGTCCTTCTTACCCTGCAGCACCATCGGCTCGACCGCTATGATCATTCCGGCTCTCAAACGCACGCCTTTAGTTTTAGTCACATAGTTCGGGATCTCCGGATCCTCGTGCAGATCCGCGCCCACGCCGTGACCGCAGTAGCCTCTGAGCACCGAATAACCCGCGTCCTCGACATGGTTCTGGATCGCCGCCGAAATGTCGCAGATACGATAGCCCTCCCGTATATATTTAAGTCCCTCGAAAAAGCTTTGTTCTGTAACGTCTATCAAACGCTGCGTCTCCGCGCTCACATTACCTACCGCGAACGTTCTGCACGCGTCGCCGTTATACCCCTTGTAGCAAGCGCCGACGTCGATGCTCACGATATCCCCTTCTTTAAGAGGCTTATGATCCGGAAAGCCGTGGATGATAACCTCGTTGACGCTCGCGCATACGCTGCCCGGAAATCCGCCGTAACCCTTGAACGAAGCCGTACAGCCGCAGCTCTTTATATATTTCTCCGCGATCTTATCGAGCTCGTACGTGGTAACGCCGGGTCTTACCGCCTCGCGGACGCGTTCAAGCGTTTCGTATGTAATCCTGCCCGCGACCTTCATTTTCTCGATCTCGGACTTGGACTTGATCACTACCATATTAAAACCCCCTAAGCCAACTGTAATTTACAAAAGATATTCCGGCGGCGCCTCGGTACCGCCGAATAAACTTTTTGCGTCAAGACATAATGATTTATTTACGCGATTACTTATCCAAACGTCGCGCCAAACAAATATTAGTCCTCGAGAGCCTTTAAAACCTCGGCGGTCGTATCGGCGATCTCTTCCTGACCCTCCGCTACGCGCAGCATACCCTTTTCGCGGTAATAGTCGAGCAGCGGCTCGGTCTGCTGATGATATGTGTTTAATCTGTTTTTGACCGTCTCGGGTTTGTCGTCCTCGCGGACGTTCAGGTCTCCGCCGCACTTGTCGCATTTGCCCTCTACCTGAGGCTTTCTGTACTCCTTATGATATGTCGTACCGCATTTGCCGCATTCGAGTCTGCCCGATAGACGCGCGATTATCTTCTCGTCCGGAACCTCGATACTCAAGACCTTATCGATATCTATATCCGAATTATCGAGAGCCTCCGCCTGAGCGATCGTGCGCGGGAATCCGTCGAGTATAAAGCCGTTCTTGCAGTCCGGCTCCCCGAGACGCTTTTCCATAAGCTCGATCATGACCTCGTCCGGGACCAGCTTGCCGTCGTTGATGTACTTCGCCGCCAGCTTTCCGAGCTCGGTCTCCTCTTTGATGTTAGTCCTCAAAATAACTCCGGTGGATATCGTGGGGATTTCGTAATGTTCGCTGAGCTTTTCAGCCTGAGTGCCCTTTCCGGCGCCCGGCGCCGCCAATAAAATCAGTCTCATTTTTTCTTCCTCCATTTCGTATATAAAAATATTATATACTTTATATTTAACTTGGTATAGTCTCTCAGGCCGCCGCGCAATCTAAAGCAAATTATACCAAATTTATTATTAACATATTCCAGAAATATTATAACCGTCCATGAAAAATATCCCAATATTATCAAAAGTCTTAAGCGTCGGCCGAACGCGCGTTACGCGCTCAGACCCGTCGTATAATCGATCTAAGGTATTGGTTTAAATTTTTCAGCTATAAAAAACATGGAGCAGATACTTAGACATGTTCCGCCTATGAATCCACTCCTATGATTATATTTTATTTGAACCTATTTTGTCAAGCTATTAACAATAATATTGTTAAATACTGCCGGACGTTCTCTAAAATTACGGTCGACTATTCCAAGAAGCCCTTATAATGTCTTACAAGCATCTGCGACTCGATATTCTTAACCGTCTCAAGCGCAACGCCGACAAGAATCAGGAGCGACGTTCCACCGATAGAGAAGTTTTGGATGTTGAGCGCCAAGTTTAAGAATATAGGAAGTATAGCTATCAGACCAAGGAATATCGCGCCGACCAGAGTGATTCTTGACAGAACTTTGGAAATGTACTCCGAAGTCGGACGTCCGGGTCTGATTCCCGGAATAAATCCGCCGTTCTTCTTCATATTATTAGACATTTCAATCGGATTGAACTGAATTGCCGTATAGAAATATGTGAAGAATATTATCAGCAGGAAGTACAATATAGCGTATATCCATGAATCCTGCGAGAACACTGCCAAAAACGCTCCCCAGAAACCGCCCGACTGGGAAGTTACTCCGAAGAATCCGGCGATCGTACCGGGGAAGGACATGATCGACATCGCGAAGATGATGGGGATAACGCCCGTCGCCGCTACCTTGATCGGGATATGCGTGCTCTGTCCGCCGTACATCTTGCGGCCGACGACGCGCTTTGCATACTGAACCGGTATACGTCTTTCCGCTTCGTTCATCATAACGACAAGGCCTATAGCCAAGAGCGCGAGTATAAGCAGAGCTACTACTCCGATTATACTAAGCGTGCCGCCTCTTGCGTAAGCGTAGAGCGACTGAACCATCGAAGGGAATCTTGAAACTATACCCGCGAAGATTATCAGGGATATACCGTTACCAACGCCCTTCTCGGTGATCTGCTCGCCCAGCCACATAAGAAACGCCGTGCCGGCCGTAAACGTGAATATTACGACGATCGCAGTAGCGAATCCCGGATTTGTGACCGCGCCGTAGCTGTTGAGCAGGAAGTACAAACCTATTGCCTGTATAAACGCGAGTACGACCGTTCCGTAACGCGTTATCTGAGCTATCTTCTTTCTGCCGTCCTCGCCCTGCTTCTGAAGTCTTTCGAGCGCGGGTATAGCCACGCACAAAAGCTGCATGATAATCGACGAGTTAATGTACGGCGTGATACTCATAGCGAATATCGTAGCGTTCTGGAACGCGCCGCCCGAGATGATGTCGATAAATCCGAACAGCGAATTCTCGCTCGTAAATATCTGACGCATTGCCTCGGGTTCCAGAAGGGGTACGGGTATACACGAACCCAGTCTGAATATTATGAGCATTACCAGCGTATAGATCAGCTTTTTCCTGAGATCCGGGATCTTCCATGCATTCTTTATTGTCTCGAACATGACTTATACCACCTCAGTCTTTCCGCCCGCTGCAGTTATTTTCTCTGCGGCGGACTTACTGAACCTCTTAGCTTTAACCGTCAAATTCTTATTAAGCTCGCCGCGGCCCAATATTACCAAACCGTCGTTGATCTTGGAAATAACCCCGTTTTCCTTAAGAAACTCGGCTGTTATCTCGGTCCCGTTCTCAAACTTGTTAAGAACTTCTACGTTGACCGAAACATATTTCTTTGCAAAAATATTTGTAAATCCGCGTTTCGGAAGTCTTCTGTAAATAGGCATCTGTCCGCCCTCGAATCCGGGACGTACGCCGCCTCCGCTACGCGCGTTCTGACCTTTTTGACCTCTACCGGCAGTTTTTCCGTTGCCGCTTCCATGGCCTCTGCCGACTCTGAATGATTTCTTCTTCGAACCATTGCTTGGAGATAATTCATGAAGTTTCATTGAGTCCACCTCCTCCTTTTCAACTTAGTTTTCAATTATGAAAAAGTTTCTTTAGCCCGACCGGTCTATCGGCCGGCTCAGCCGAGCATGACCCGGCTCTTTATATATTACTACACTTTTACTGTCGTATATTACCGAAAAACAACAAATTTGTTAAAATAACGTTACCAAACTCATTGTTTAGCTAAACTTTAGACAGAATAATAAACCGAACGCAATATTCGGTTTGATCGGCCGCTCAGCTCGGCGGCCGCGCGTCTATTACTCTTCTACGGTAACCAGGTGTTTAACCTTGAAAATCATTCCTCTAATTTGAGCGTTATCAGGTTTTTCAACAGTCTGGTGCAGCTTTCTAAGACCGAGCGCCTTTACTGTAGCGATCTGATCTTTCTTACAGCCTATCGTACTCTTTGTAAGAGTTACTTTAATTGTATTAGCCACTGTTATGTCCTCCTGTCTTTAAAACTTAGCCCAAAATTTCTTCCGGCTTCTTGCCGCGAAGCGCCGCGACTTCCTCAAGGCTCTTGAGCGACGCCAATCCCTCTATCGTAGCCGCGACTACGTTCTTAGGATTGTTGCTGCGCAAACACTTCGTTCTTATATTTTTAATTCCTGCCAATTCAAGCACCGCGCGCGCGGGGCCTCCGGCGATAACTCCGGTACCTTCAGCGGCGGGTTTGAGCAATACTCTGCCCGCGCCATACTCTCCGATTATCTCGTGCGGTATTGTTGAATAAAGCAACGGAACCGTTATCATATTCTTCTTAGCGTCGTCTATGCCCTTGCGGATAGCGTCGGGAATTTCAGCCGCTTTACCCATTCCGCATCCAACGTGACCGTTTCCGTCGCCTACGACTACGAGCGCTGAAAATCTGAAGTTTCTACCGCCCTTTACAACCTTCGCTACGCGGTTGAGGTATACGACCTTCTCTTGAATGTCGAGCGCGTCAGCGTTGATGCGTTCCTGTTTCCTGGTTCTTTCGCCCTTCTCTGCCATTTATCTTTTCACCTCTTTCATGAGTAATAATTAGAATTTAAGGCCGCCCTCGCGAGCGCCGTCGGCGAGCATAGCAACTCTGCCGTGATATACATATCCGCCTCTGTCGAATACGACTTCGCTGATACCCTTTTCAGCCGCTTTCTTAGCAACTAACTGGCCTACGGCCTTAGCCGCGTCTTTGTTTCCGCCGTAGTTTGCTTTTAGCTCTGGATCCAGAGTCGATGCCGAAACTAAAGTAGTACCCGTCGTGTCGTCGATGATCTGAGCGTATATGTGCTTTAGACTTCTGAAAACGCACAGTCTCGGGGTCTCGGGAGTTCCCGATACCTTCTTGCGGACTCTGGCGTGTCTTGCAAGTCTCGATACGTTGCTGCTTTCCTTCTTAATCATTAAATCTGCACCTCCTTGCGGTTACTACTTCTTAGAACCTGCCTTACCTTCCTTACGTATGATTCTCTCGTCGATATATTTAATACCTTTGCCCTTATACGGCTCCGGCGGTCTCTTCTCTCTTACCTCTGCGGCAAACTGACCGACCTTCTGCTTGTCGGGACCCGAGATGATTATCTGGTTCGGCTGAGGAACCTCGATAGTAATCCCGTCAGTCTCTTCCATCTCGACCTGATGCGAATAACCCAGGTTCATAACCAGCTTCTTACCCTGCTTTGCAGCTCTGTAACCTACGCCGTTGACCTGGAGCTCCTTCTTAAATCCCTCTGTAGTACCGACTATCATATTATTCAGCAGGGTACGAGTGAGACCGTGAAGCGATTTATGCATTTTTGATTCCGAAGGACGCTTTACAGTTATTACTCCTTCGCTTTGTTCAATGATCATATCCTTGGGAAGAACCTTGTTAAGCTCGCCCTTAGGACCCTTTACGGTAACTTCATTGTTTTCGCCGACCTTAACCTCTACGCCCGCGGGCACGGTTATCGGCATGTTTCCTATACGTGACAATGAATTCTCCTCCTTTCCTTACCAAATAAACGCCAGAACTTCGCCGCCGACATTCTGACGACGAGCTTCTTTGTCCGTCATGATTCCTTTTGACGTCGATATGATCGCTATTCCCAAGCCCTTTAAAACTCTCGGAAGCTCGTCTTTCGACGCGTACGATCTAAGACCGGGTTTTGACACTCTCTTAAGTCCGGTCAATACTTTCTGCTTATTCTCAGCATATTTGAGCGTTATGCGGATCGTTCCCTGAACGCTGTCCTCCAAGAGCTCGGCGCTCTTTACATAACCCTCTTCTACCAAAATATCAGCTATCGCCTTCTTCATCTTAGACGCCGGTATATCGACCGTTGCATGTCTCGCGTTGTTGGCGTTTCTGATTCTTGTGAGCATATCTGCTATAGGATCTGTAATATGCATTTGTATTTTACCTCCTTTTTATCGGAATTTCTATCTGTCTGCGCCGAGTCTGTATCTCGGCTCTACCTTACATAAAAATCGGTTTGGTTTTCCGTATTATACAGCCGCTTCAGCTGCTAACCACCTGATTTTACTATATTTTATATTACCATGACGCTTTCTTTACGCCAGGAATCTCGCCCTTGTAAGCAAGCTCACGGAAGCAAATTCTACAAATTCCGAATTTACGGAGATAAGCATGCGGTCTGCCGCATATCTTACATCTGTTATACTCGCGCGTGGAGTATTTCTGCTTCTTCTGCTGCTTGTTGATCATAGCTTTCTTAGCCATAAATTAATCCTCCTTATTCGGTACTCTTATTTTGTAAACGGCGCTCCCATCAGCGTCAGAAGCTCGCGAGCTTCCTCGTCCGTCTCGGCTGTCGTAACAAATATGATGTCCATACCGCGGATCTTATCAATCTTATCATACTCTATCTCGGGGAATATAAGCTGCTCCTTGATACCCATCGAGTAGTTGCCTCTGCCGTCGAAAGAGTTGGGGTTGATACCTCTGAAGTCGCGTACGCGCGGAAGCGCCGCGTTGAAGAGTCTGTCTACGAACTCGTACATCTTAGAGTTTCTGAGCGTGACCTTGCAGCCGAGGTTCATACCTTCTCTTACTTTAAACGTTGCGACGGATTTTCTGGCCTTGGTGATTATAGGTCTCTGACCTGTAATGATAGCGAGATCGTTAGCCGCGTTCTCGCAAGCCTTCGAATTCTCTCTTGCGTCGCCGACGCCCATGTTTATAACGACTTTTACCAGCTTCGGTATCTGCATAACGCTGTCGTAGTTGAACTTAGCCATAAGAGCGTCTTTGATTTCTTTATTGTATTTTTCTTCGAGTCTCATTTAATACTGCGTCCTCCTTCCGTTGGGATTTTAAAAACTAAAATGTTTCTCCGCATTTCTTGCAGTAGCGAACGTGCGTGCCGTCCTCTAAGACTTTACGTCCTACTCTTGAGGGAGAGCCGCATTTGCTGCATACGTTCATAACCTTGCTTGCGTATATCGGGGTCTCCTGCTTGACTATGCCGCCCATCTCGCCCATTCTGCGGGGCTTTTTGTGTTTGGTAGCCATAGAAACGCCCTCAACTACGACCATGCGTCTTTTGGGATCTACCGACAAAACTTTGCCTTTTTTGCCCTTATCCTTACCGGATAAAACGATTACATGATCGCCTGTCTTAACATGCAATTTTATAGACATGTGTTGTTCCTCCTATCATTAGGTTTAAAATAACGCGTGCGCGCTTTTCGCCTTCAGCCGAGAGGTCTCGATATCGGACGTGAAAGCGCCGCGAAAACTTTAAAATTAAAGTACCTCGGGAGCAAGCGACAATATTTTCATATAGTCCTTATCTCTGAGTTCTCTCGCAACAGGCCCGAATATACGGGTTCCTCTCGGAGTTTTATCATCTCTGATGATTACCGCCGCGTTCTCGTCAAATCTGATCTGAGAACCGTCGTTTCTCTTTACGCCTTTCGTGCTGCGTACGATTACGGCTTTAACGACTTCGCCCTTTTTAACAGCGCCGCCGGGCGTTGCTTTTTTTACAGAAGCTATGATAACGTCGCCTATGTTGCCGTATCTTCTGAAAGATCCACCCATAACGCGGATACAAAGTATTTCTTTCGCTCCGCTGTTATCAGCAACCTTTAAAATAGTTTGCTGTTGTATCATAACGGACTTCCTCCTATTCTTCCTGAATCCTGTTCTTGCCGGATCTGAAAAACGCGCAGACCCGATCCTAAGTTTAGCGCCGGAACTATACTCTCCGGCGAATGATCCTGCAGCGATCTTAAAAAACGAAACTTATTTCGCTTTCTCGATGATCTCGACCAATCTCCATCTCTTGTCCTTGGACAGCGGTCTGGTCTCCATCACTCTGACTCTATCGCCTACGCCGCAAACATTGTTCTCATCGTGAGCCTTAAGTCTGTAGGTTCTCTTCATAACCTTGCCGTAAAGCGGGTGCTTGATCCTCTCTCTGATCGCAACGACGATCGTCTTATCCATCTTGTCGCTTACAACATGACCTACGCGAGTCTTGCGGTAATTACGTTCACTCATCTATCTGCACCTCCTACGCGTTAAGGTTTGTATTCAAACCCAGCTCTTTTTCTTTTAACACCGTTTTAGCCCTAGCAATTTCTTTCTTAACGCTCGCCATTCTCATCGGATTATCGAGTTGGTTGGTTGCGTTTTGAAAACGTAGGTTGAAAAGTTCTTCCTTTAGGTCCTTTATTCTATCTTCAATTTCCTGTGTAGAAAGGTCTCTGATTTCTTGGATCTTCATTAACTATCACCTTCCGTTTCTTGATCAGCTTTTCTGACAAACTTACACTTAAGCGGCAGTTTGTGCATAGCGAGACGAAGCGCTTCGCGCGCGACTTCTTCGCTCACGCCGCCTATCTCGAACATAACTCTGCCCGGTTTAACGACTGCTACCCAGTACTCGGGCGAACCTTTACCGCTACCCATACGAGTCTCGGCCGGTTTTGCCGTTACCGGCTTATCCGGGAATATCTTTATCCATACCTTACCGCCTCTCTTGGTGTAATGCGTCATAGCGACACGAGCGGCCTCGATCTGATTGCTTGTTATCCATGCGGGGCTTGTAGCCTGAATTCCGTACTCGCCGTATACGACTTTATTGCCGCGGTGAGCCTCGCCCTTCATTCTGCCGCGCATAACTTTTCTATGTTTAACTCTCTTTGGCGATAACATTATTTTCTGCCCCCTCTCTGCTGTCTCTTAGGAGCGTCCGATCTTCTGCCCTCCGGTCTTCTTCTCGGAGTCGTCTCTCTTGTGGTCGCGCTCTTATTGTCGGCAAGGATCTCGCCCTTGTAGATCCAAACCTTAACGCCGAGCTTACCGTACGTCGTGTTAGCTTCTGTAAAGCCGTAGTCGATGTCCGCTCTGAGAGTCTGCAGCGGGATCGTACCCTCGTGATACTGCTCAGTTCTCGCGATCTCGGCGCCGCCTACGCGACCCGCGACCTGAGTCTTTATACCCTTAGCGCCCATCTTCATGGTTCTGCCCATGCACTGCTTCATAGCCTTTCTGAACGAGATACGTCTCTCGAGCTGCGAAGCTATGTTCTCTGCGACCAACTGCGCGCTCATGTCCGGAACCTTAACCTCGATGACGTTTAAGATTATCGTCTTGCCCGTCATCTTTTCGAGTTCCTTCTTGAGCTTTTCTATCTCGGCGCCGCCCTTACCGATTACGATACCGGGCTTTGCGGCGTGGATGAATATTCTTATCTTATTAGCGAATTTCTCTATCTCAATTCTTGCAACTCCGGCTTGGAATAACTTCTTTTTCAAGAAAACTCTGAGGTTATAATCCTCAACGAGGCTATCGCCGAAGCTCTTTTTGTCAGCAAACCAACGAGAATCCCAATCCTTAATTATGCCGACTCTCAGGCCGTGTGGATTAACTTTCTGACCCATGCTTGTTACCTCCTATCTTATTCCCTTTCCTGAAGTTTTACTGTAATATGACTTGTTCTCTTATTAATTCTGAATGCACGTCCCTTCGCTCTCGCCTGTATTCTCTTAAGAGTGGGGCCCTGATCCGCGTATATCTCGGAAATATAAAGCTTTTCAACATCCATATTGTGGTTGTTCTCAGCGTTAGCGACCGCCGATTTTAAAAGCTTCTCAACGACCGGGCTCGCAGCCTTGGGAGTATTTCTCAAAATACCTATCGCCTCGCCCACGGTCTTATTTCTTATCAGATCTATCACAACTCTTACTTTTCTCGGCGCAATACGTACATGAGTAACCTTTGCTACTGCTTCCATATCTGTATGGCTCCTTTCGATTATGCCGGGCTTGGCCGGCTCTTAAAAAAGTATAAATGAACCGTTTCGTATTTCGTCTTCTATTTAACCAAACGGTTCATACCGTATCTTAATTATTTGCTCGTCTTCGCGCCCGCGTGACCTCTGTACGTTCTGGTCGGAGCGAACTCTCCGAGCTTGTGTCCTACCATGTCCTCGCTAACGTATACCGGAACATGCTTTCTTCCATCATAGACCGCTATGGTGTGACCAACCATATCCGGGAATATTGTGGAAGCTCTTGACCATGTCTTTATAACATTCTTCTCGTTCTTCTCGTTCATAGCCACTATTCTGGCAAGCAGCTTCTGATCGACGAAAGGACCTTTTTTAACGCTTCTTCCCATGATATCCCCTCCTTACTTGGAATTACGTCTCTTGACGATGAACTTGTTGGACTTTTTCTTCTTGTCTCTGGTCTTGTAACCGAGCGCCGGCTTACCCCACGGGGTTACAGGACTCGGCATACCGATAGGCGACTTACCTTCACCGCCGCCGTGCGGGTGGTCGTTCGGGTTCATGACTACGCCGCGAACCGTGGGACGGAAGCCCATGTGACGTTTTCTGCCGGCCTTACCGATGTTGATGTTCTCGTGGTCGGTGTTTCCTACCTGGCCGATCGTCGCGCGGCAGTTAAGTCTGATCATTCTAACCTCGCCGCTTGGGAGTCTTACCTGAGCGAAATCGCCCTCTTTAGCCATCAGCTGAGCCGTATTGCCCGCGCTGCGAACAAGCTGGCCGCCCTTGCCGGGGCTGAGCTCGATATTGTATATCATAGTACCGACCGGGATATCCTTAAGCTCCATAGCGTTGCCCGGTTTGATATCCGCGCCTTCGCCGGATATTACGACGTCGCCTTTTTTAAGTCCGAGGGGAGCGATGATATATGTCTTTGTTCCGTCCTCGTACTTAAGAAGCGCGATGTTCGCCGATCTGTTCGGATCGTATTCTATGGACTGTACGGTAGCTTCCATACCGTCCTTGTTTCTCTTAAAGTCTATTACTCTGTATTTTCTCTTGGCGCCGCCGCCGCGATGTCTAACGGTTATTCTACCATACGAGTTACGGCCCGCTTTGCTGTGCATAGGACGAAGCAAAGATTTCTCGGGAGCGACCTTATCGATCTCCTCGAATGTAGAAACAGTCATGTGACGCAGCGAAGGCGTTGTAGGATTATAACTTTTTATACCCATTTTTATTTCTCCTTATCTGCAAATTTCAAGATCGCCTCTTACGCCTCGAACAGCTCTATAGTCTTGCTTGACGGCGTGAGCTTTACGACGGCCTTCTTCCAGTCCGCTCTCTTGCCGTAGAACACGCCCTGCCTCTTGGGCTTGCCTTTGTAGTTGATCGTGGTCACTTTCTCGACCTCGACCTTAAAGATCTCTTCAACGGCTTTCTTTATCTCGATCTTATTCGCGTTTTTAGCAACCTCGAAGGTGTACTTTCTGTCTGCAACCTGATCCATGCTTTTCTCGGTTATTATAGGTCTTCTGATAATATCATGAGCTACCATTATGCGTACACCTCCTCAAGTTTCGCTACTGCGTCTTTTAATATTATGCATTTTGTGTGGTTCAGCACCTCGTAGGTGTTTATCGAACCGACGTAAGTCGTATCGACGCCTCTGATGTTTCTCGCCGAAGCCACGACCTTCTTATCGTTCTCAGGAAGAACTATCAAAGCCTTCTCGGTAACGTTTAAATTCTTCAGCATCGAGCTTATCTGCTTCGTCTTAAACTCGTCGCATTTGAGACCGTCGAGTACGATTATCTCGTTCTCGTTCGCCTTTGAAGAAAGCGCGGACTTAAGAGCGAGTCTTCTCACTTTCTTGTTTACTGCGTATCTGTAATCTCTGGGCTTGGGACCTATAGCGACGCCGCCGCCTGTCCACTGCGGAGCGCGGATACTACCCTGTCTTGCGCGACCCGTGCCCTTCTGTCTCCAAGGCTTGATACCGCCGCCGCGAACTTCGGTACGAGTTTTTGTCGACTGGGTGCCCTGTCTCTGGTTCGCAAGATAGTTAACTACTACCTCGTGCATTACGTCGGCGTTTACCTCGACGCCGAAAACCTTATCGCTTAATTCCATGCTGCCGACCACCTGGCCTTCAGCGTTGTATATATCTACTGTAGGCATGTCTTATATCCTCCTTCCTCTGCGGCTTAGGCTTTTGCCTTTACTGCGTTCTTCACAACAACCAAACCGCCCTTAGGTCCCGGAATGGAACCCTTAACCAGCAGAAGATTGCGTTCTTCATCTATCTTAACAAGGTCGAGATTCTGGATCGTGACCTTATCTACGCCATAATGTCCGGGCATCTTCTTACCCTTGAACACTCTCGACGGATCCGAACAAGCTCCGAGAGAACCGGGGCCTCTGTGATAGTGCGAACCGTGAGTCATAGGACCTCTGTGAGTTCCCCATCTCTTGATCGCGCCCGCGTAACCGTGACCTTTGCTTGTTCCGGTAACGTCTACCAGCTCGCCGCCCGTGAACTGCGAAACCGTGAGCTCGTCGCCTACGTTCAGTTCAGCCGCGTTGTCGAGCTTGAACTCTTTCAAATACTTCTTAACGGGCACGTTCGCCTTAGCGAAATGACCCTTTTCCGGTTTGTTGGTTCTTGAAGCCTTCTTGTCTTCAAAACCGACCTGTACGGCGCTATAGCCGTCTACCTCTTCGGTCTTCTTCTGCACGACCGCGCAGGGTCCCGCCTGGATGACCGAAACCGGGATCAGAACTCCGTCTTCCGTGAAGATCTGAGTCATACCAATCTTTTTACCTAAGATTGCCTTTTTCATAAAATTTTCCTCCTATTTACACAGGCATCGGCTTAACATAAGCTTACCTGCGGGCCATTGGTTGACTATGCGCCAACGTAGCCAAAATTTTTAATTATTTTTCTTAAAAAAGTCAGCCGAAGTTAGATCTTGAGCTCGATATCTACGCCGGCCGGCAGATCGAGGTGCTTGAGAGCGTCGATCGTCTTTGCGCTCGGGCTCAGCACGTCTATGAGTCTCTTGTGGGTTCTGAGTTCGAACTGCTCGCGCGAATCCTTATACATGTGAACCGCTCTTAAGATCGTAACGACTTCTTTTCTGGTCGGAAGCGGAACCGGACCCGATACCTTTGCTCCCGTTCTTTTTACTGTTTCCACTATCTTGGCCGCGCTCTGGTCGATCAAGTTGTGGTCGTAAGATTTTAATCTGATTCTGATTCTCTCTGCCATTGTGAGAATACCCTCCTTAATTTAATTAAGTATAATGTTGACACCGTGCCGGGCGTTTTGCACGGACTGCAAAATTAAACCCGAAGCCAGTATTCGGTAACGAATTTCGGTTTCGGGGACTTTTATACACAGTTTCACCTAAGCGTATCCCCTTGATTCAGGACATAGTCCCGCGGAGAACGCCGAACAAAACTCTCTGTATTAATTTAGAAGTGTGACCTTCCGCCCTGTTTTCAAAACCGGACAATCTCCTCCGAAATTTCCAGAGCCCAAACGGCTATATAGGCCGTAAACTCGGACTCCGCCACCTCCGGAATCATCGTATGTCTTTGTCACGCTTGTCTATTATACTATCCAAAAAACTCTTTGTCAAGTTTTTTTTCGGCCAAATATGTACAAATTACATATTTCTGCGCCGTTTTTTTAGTACAAATGCAACATTCGCCTTATCCGGAAAATACCGGCCGCCGCTAAATAACATCCCTATCGGCTCCCGCCGCGTATCTTCCTATATATTATCCGCTATATTATCGATCTCATTACTATTATTTATCAACTCGATCAATTCTAAACATAAAGGACGCGCCGGCAGACGTTCCGCCGACGCTTCCCATAATATATTCGCATTGGTTTAACCCGGAGGCCAGCCGAGATTCCTGCCGCCGAGCAGATGGAAGTGCAGATGTCCGACGGTCTGACCGCCCATTACTCCGCAGTTGTTAACGACTCGGTATCCGTCCTCGGCTATCCCGCGCTCTTTGGCTATCTTGGGAACGGCCTCGAATATTTTCGCAACGAGCGCGGAGTTCTCCGCGTTTATCTCGTTCGCCGAAGCTATATGCTCCTTCGGTACGATCACGACGTGCTCGGGCGCCTGAGGCGAAATATCCAAAAACGCGTATACGTATTCGTCCTCGTATACCTTAGTCGAAGGAACTTCTCCCGCGATTATTTTACAAAATAGACAATCCATTGTTTTCACCTCCTTATAGATCGATCGATTAACTCCGTTTATTTCTTACTCTCGGACTTAAGTCTTATAAGTATATCCTTAACGCCGCTGAGGGCTTCGTTTACCTTTTCGGGGTTCTTGCCGCCGGCCTGGGCGCTGTCCGGCTTACCGCCGCCGCCTCCGCCGAGCTGTTTCGCCACTTCGGATATTATCCTGCCCGCGTGCGCGCCGCTCTTTACCGCGTCCTTGGTCGCCATAGAAACGAGGTTGACCTTGCCGCCCGCTTTGGACGCCAGGACGATCAGCGCGTTGGATACGCTCTCTTTGACCTTATCGCCCACTTCGCGCATAGTGTTCATATCCATGCCGTCGTCGAGGAGTTTCGCGATGACTTTGATCCCGTCTACCTCCTCGGCTCCGTCCGCTATCCCGGCGGTCGCGCCTTGGGCGAGTTTGCTCTTAAGCCTCTCTATTTCATGCTTCTGCTCTTTGAGCTCCTCCGAAACGCTCTCCGCGCGGCTTACCAGGCTTGCCGGATTCGTTCTCAGGATCTCCGCGGTCTTATTTATCGTCTCGTCTTTTTCGTTGATGAGGCTGAGTATCTCCGCTCCGGTCACGCCTTCGATACGTCTGACTCCCGCGGCCACTCCGGCCTCAGATGTTATCTGCATCAGTCCGAGCGCTCCTGTGTTGGCCGCGTGACAGCCGCCGCACAGCTCTATGCTGTAATCGTCTATCTTTACGACTCTGACCACGTCGCCGTACTTCTCGCTGAACAGAGCCATAGCCCCCATATCGCGCGCCGCCTTCTGGTCCATCTCCATAGTCTCGACGTCGATCGCCTCGAATATCTTTTGGTTTACGAGCTTGCCGACCTCCGTAAGCTCTTCCTTAGTCATAGGCGCGAAGTGAGAGAAGTCGAATCTGAATCTCTTCTCGTCTACGTACGAACCGGACTGGACTACATGGTTGCCGAGAACCTTTCTGAGCGCGGCCTGGATAAGGTGGACCGCGGTGTGGTTTCTTCTTATGGCCTCGCGTTTAGCCGCGTCTATCTTGGCGGTAACTTTATCGCCCGTGCTTACGGATCCGGATAAAACTTTACCTTTATGCAGGAATTTGCCGTTCTGCTTCTTTACGTCGGTCACGGCGATCTTGCAATCTTCGCCCTCGATTACTCCGGTATCGGCTACCTGACCGCCGCTCTCCGCGTAGAAGGTCGTTCTGTCGAGCACAAGCGTTACCTCGTCTCCTTCGCTCGCCTTCTCTACTCTCTCTCCGCCGACGCTTATGCCTAAGACCTCGGCGTCCTCTTCGTATTTAGTATAGCCGTCGAATACGGTGTTTCCCTCTATGGATTTAAAAATATCGTCCTCCCAAGCGGCGCCCTCCATATCTCCGCGCGCCTGTCTTGCGCGTTCGCGCTGCTCGGTCATCAGATCCTCAAAGGTTTTTTCCGCGACCGTCATCCCCTGCTCTTCGAGGATCTCTTTGGTCAGGTCTATGGGGAAGCCGTAGGTGTCGTATAACTTAAACGCCTTATCGCCGTCCAGTTCGGTCTTGCCCGCCTGTTTAAGCTCGTCTATATACTGCTTAAGTATCTCTATTCCCTGGTCGATCGTCTCGGCGAATCTCTCTTCCTCGGTCTTTATTACCTTTTCTATATATTCAAATTTATCCTCAAGCTCGGGGTACGCGCTCTTAGATTCCTCGGCCACCACTTTAGCCAGCTTATATAAAAACGTTCCGTCTATGCCGAGCAGCTTGCCGTGTCTCGCGGCGCGTCTTAACAGACGTCTTAGGACGTAGCCCCTGCCCTCGTTCGAGGGGAGCACCCCGTCGGATACGAGGAACACCGTGCTTCTTATATGGTCGGTGATAACTCTTAGGGATACGTCGTTCTTCTCGCTCTCTCCGTACTTGATCCCGGCGGTCTGAGCGGCGCTGTCGAGTACCTTTCTTATAGTGTCTACCTCGAATATGGAGGTGACGCCCTGCATTATGCAGGCTATCCTCTCAAGCCCCATGCCGGTGTCTATGTTCGGGTGAGCGAGCTTGTTGTAGTTTCCGTCTTCGTCCTTGTCGAACTGGGTGAATACGAGGTTCCAGAACTCGACGTATCTGTCGCAGTCGCAGCCGACTTTACAGTCCGGCTTACCGCAGCCGTATTCTTCGCCTCTGTCGTAGTATATCTCGGAACACGGACCGCACGGACCCGTGCCGATCTCCCAGAAGTTGTCCTCTTTGCCCATATATACTATACGGTCTCTGTCGACGCCTACTTTTTTGGTCCAGATCTCTACCGCTTCTTCGTCGTCTTCGTACACGCTCACCCAGAGCCTGTCCGTCGGGATCTCCAAGACCTTGGTCACGAACTCCCAAGCCCAGCTCGTAGCTTCGCTCTTAAAATAGTCGCCGAACGAAAAGTTGCCGAGCATCTCGAAGAACGTGCCGTGTCGCGCGGTGTGACCGACGTTTTCTATATCCGCGGTCCTGATGCACTTCTGGCAGGTGGTGACCCGCTTGGACGGCGGCGTCTCCTTGCCTGTAAAATACGGCTTAAGCGGCGCCATTCCCGCGTTTATCAGCAAAAGGCTCGCGTCGCTCTGCGGCACCAACGGAAACGACGGCAGACGCAGATGGCCTTTGCTCTCGAAAAACGATAAATATTTCTCTCGGATCTCATTCAAACCTAATTTCTGCATTTTTAATTACCCCATCTATTTATAATGTAAAATCAATAAATTTAATTATATCAATTGTAAATCTATTCGTCAAGTATTTTAAGCGTCTGGGCATATATCTCCTCCGCCTTCTTCTTCATCGACGCTATCATCCTCTCCGCGTCCGCTCTGCCGCCGGTCTCGAGCCTCAGCTCCATTATCGGACTGCCGAGATCCAGTATCTGCATCGACGCCATATACCTCCCGCTCGCCGCCGGGAGTATCTCGCACACAACGGCGTTCGGGTTGGTCTGAGTCTCGTATTTCATCCCCGAGACCGCGTCGTTTATCCTGTCTCTTATGCTGGCCGGGACCCGCCTTGAAAAGAACTCGTTAGTGTCCTTCCCCTTGCCGGTCAGCCTGAAAGCTTCCTCGCCCCGGTAGTTCACCCTCTCGGCGTAATTATCCTCTATCAGCTCGGCGAGCATCTCCGCAAGCTCGAAATACCCCATGACGTTCTTGTCCCAGGTGAGAACCTCGCAGAGCAGAGACATGCTCATCGGCTCCACGTTCTTCTCCAGCGTATACAATATAGCGAACTTCATCTCGTCTTTTTCCAAATACATTAAGACGGCCCCCTATCCTGTAAAATCAATTCTTTATAGGCGCCGCCCGGCTAAAGCGAACGGCTCTTATTTATCGTATTCGGTATACGGCTTTTTATGCTTAAAATACAGGCCTATCAATCCCAAGCCCGTGTGCGCGGTTATTATCGGTCCGACCTCGCTCGCGCTTATCGAGCCGGGCTTTACCTTCTCTTCGAGCATGCCGCGAAGCTGTTCGGCCTTATCCGACGCGTCCGTATGGAGGATGACGATCTCGTTTTTCTCCGGCTCGTCCATCCTCTCCAAAACGTAACCGACAAGGACGGACATCGCCTTTTTCATGCCCCTTACCTTTTTATAGGCCTCGACCAGACCGTCCGTCACCATCAAAATAGGTTTGATATCGAGTATCTTGCTGATCGCCATAGCCGTCGGCTTTATCCTGCCGCCCTTTTGCAGAAAAGTCAGGTCGTCTACGATAAAATACGCCGTATCCCGGCTGAAACATTCTTCTACGTAGGCTATTATCTCATCCTTGCCCGCTCCGCGCTTCGCCATCCCGGCCGCTTCTATTACCGGGCGCCCCAGCGCCATCGCGTACATTTTGGAATCTACGACGGTTATGTCGTACCCCTCGTCTCTAAGCTGAGACGCGACCATGTTCGCGGTCGCGTTTATACCGCTGCCCTTAGCCGATATAGAAATATATATTATCTGATCTTCCTTATCGTACTTTCTAAAGATATCCTCCAGATCGAGCGGCGACATCTGCCCGGTCTTGGGATATTCCCCCTCGCGCTCCTTCAGCTTATTATAAAAATCCTGCGCGCTCATGTTTATATCCGCCGTAAGCTCTTCGCCGCCAATACTGAGCGAAAAAGGCAATATCTCTATTCCAAGCCTGAGCGCGACCTCCTTTTCAATATCCGCCGCTCTGTCGGTTATAATCCTTACCATATCAAGCTCTCCTTTCGGTACTGTCTCGCCATAGCTTACAGCCGGCGCCGCGGCGCGATTTGCAAGCTACGCTTTTTTATAATCAAATATCGAACGTTATGCGTTCCGCATCTTTATATTTATATCCCTGTTCCCGCGGGGCGTATCGGCGTAAAACGCCGAGCCTAAACCTCGTCCGGAAAACGTCCTTCTGTCTGCAAATCCTCAAAGCCGCCCTGCCTGAGCGCCTCGTATACTATTATCGCCGCCGAATTGCTGAGGTTGAGCGAGCGTTTGTTCTCCCGCATCGGTATCCGTATGCACTTTTCGATATGCTCGCGCAGCAGATCCTCCGGAAGCCCTTTGGTCTCTTTTCCGAATACGAAGAACAGCTCCCTGTCTCCGTTGTTTACATAATCCATATCCGAATACGTCTTCTTAGCCTTTGTTGAGCAAAAATAGAAATCGCCTTCCGGATACTTCTCTAAGACCTCGCCGAACGAATCGTATTCATGTATCTCCAGCTCGTCCCAGTAATCCAGTCCGGCTCGTTTTACCTGTTTATCGCTTATATCGAACCCGAGCGGACGCACCAAATGCAAAGCCGCTCCTATCACGGAACACGTCCTCGATATATTTCCCGTGTTCGAAGGTATCTCGGGTTCTACCAAAACTACGTTTATCTTCATTTTTATTTTACTCCTAATCGTCGTTTATTAGTATATCTTTATTTATACGCCGTTGCGGGGCGCACCCCCCGGGCGTTCTATCTCCAAAACTTGCGGTCGAGCGCGCGGTATTGGATAGCCTCTACCACGTGCAGGGTCTTGATCTTCTCGCTTCCGTCGAGGTCGGCTATAGTCCGCGCCACCTTGAGTATCCTGTTATGCGCCCTCGCGCTCAGGCCGAGCTTGTCGTAAGCGTCTCTTAGCAGCCGGTTCGTATCCTCGTCCAGCTCGCAGTACTTCTCCATCATATCCGGGGTCAGGTTGCTGTTTGAGAAGATCCCCGTCCCTTTATATCTCTCGTTCTGTATCCGTCTCGCCTTATCGACCCTCTTCTTGATGTCGGCGGAGCTTTCTTCATTATCGCTCTTCTTCTCCAGCTCGCTGTATTCCACCGCGGGGACCTCGATATGCAGGTCTATCCTGTCGAGCAGAGGACCGCTCACCTTGTTTAGATACTTGGCTATCTTCTGCTGGGAGCATATGCACTCGTGCTTGGCGTCGTTGTAGTAGCCGCAGGGACACGGGTTCATCGACGCGACCAGCATGATGTTGCAGGGATAGGTGATCGTTCCGTTTACGCGGGAGATGGTCACCACCCCGTCCTCGAGCGGCTGACGCATCACTTCGAGCGCGTCTCGCCTGAACTCGGGCAGCTCGTCCATAAACAGCACCCCGTTGTGAGAGAGACTTATCTCGCCCGGCTTCGGATACGAACCCCCGCCGGACAGTCCGACCGCCGAGATCGTGTGGTGCGGGCTCCTGAACGGCCGCTCTCCGACTATCGGCTCGCCCTTGGGCAGACAGCCCGCGATACTGTGTATCTTGGTGACCTCAAGCGCTTCGTCGAAGGTCATGTCCGGAAGTATCGAGGGTATCCGCCGCGCAAGCATGGTCTTGCCCGAACCCGGAGGCCCGATAAAGAGCATATTATGCCCGCCCGCCGCGGCAACCTCTATAGCCCGCTTCGCGTTCTTCTGACCCTTTACCTGGTTAAAGTCGGGCATGAGCTTATTCTTTTTGGAAAACGCGCTTTCAATATCGACCTTTACCGGACTCAGCCGGTTCACGCCGCTCAGGTGATCCATTATCTGATTGAGATTTTTTACGCCGTATACCTCGAGTCCCTCCACCATCGCGGCCTCTTCGGCGTTTTCAAGAGGCAGAAACACCCGTTTCCGCCCCGCCTGATACGCGCAGATGGCCATCGGCAGCGCCCCGTTTACATGTCTTAAATCGCCGCTGAGCGACAGCTCTCCCATAAACGAACAATCCTCGAGCCCGTCCGCGGCTATCTGACCGGACGCGGCGAGTATGGACAGCGCGATCGGCAGATCCAGATACGCGCCCTCTTTCTTTATATCGGCCGGAGCCAGGTTTACCACGATCTTAACAGCCGGCATCTTAAAGCCGCATTTTTCGATCGCCGACCTTATACGCTCCTTCGACTCGCGCACCGAAGCGTCCGGGAGCCCCACGATCTCCAGACTCGGATATCCGCGCCCGACCGACGACTCGACGTTTATGGTATAGCCCTCGATCCCGTACAGACCGGTACTGTTTATATTTGCAATCATTTCATCACTTCCCCAATTTTATCTTTAGTACGCCGCCGTATATTCGGCGTTTGGCTCAAAGCCGAAAGCAGATACGCTATATCTCTATATACAGCTTATCGAACTCGGTTTTAGAGAAATATTTAACTATCACCGGCTCGAACAATACGCCCTCCCGTATCTTTATCTCAGGATGTTTTATCGTCTCCTGTATGGCCTTGTACACAAACCCCGCGGCTATGTTGGCCGCCTCGACTATGTTCTCTCCGCCGAGCAGGGCGCCGGTCAGCACGCTCGTATAGACGTCGCCGGTACCGTGAAACGGACGGTTGATATATCCGCAGTTGATCTTATAGTATTTGTCGCTCTTTGAATCGTAGACCGCGACGCACATCGAATTTTCCGAATCCATCACGCTTGTGATAACTATATCCTTAGCGCCCGTCTCTCTAAGTCTCGAGAGATAATCCTTGATCTTCGCGTTATTGAGCGGCGCCGTCGGGTATTCCTCGCCGATAAGCAGGCTCGCCTCGGTGACGTTGGGGGTTATTATATCGGCTGCGCCGCAGAGCTTCTTCATCCCGGCAAGCTGATCCTTCATCCTGTCGCTGTAGAGATTTCCCGTACCCAGCGCGACGTCTCCCAGCACCGGATCCACCACCGTCATACTGCCGCGCTTTTTGCGCTCGGCCATAAAGTTATGCGTTATATCTATCTGCTCCGCGCTTCCCATATATCCGCTGTATATAGCGTCGAACTCCAGTCCTATCTCGTCCCAGTGTTTTATTATCTTAGGCATCTCCGCCGTCAGATCGCAAAATGTATAATCCTTAAACTCATAGGTGTGCGTGGACAGCACCGCCGTGGGAAGCGGACAGACCTCCACTTTCATAGCTGAAAGTATCGGTATGATCTCGGTAAGCGAGACCTTCCCGAACCCGGACATATCGTGTATAGCGCACACTCTTGGTATTATATTATTCATCGTCTTCTCCTTAAATCTATTTATAGGCTCGAGCCTCGGCCGCCGTTTTTGAGTCTTTCCAGCTCGTCTTCGCCGAGTTCCCTTATCTCTCCGGGTCTTAGCTCCGGATCCAGTTCGAGCCCGTTTATCCTTATACGTTTTAGATACTTCACCTCGCAGCCGAGCGCGGAGAACATCCGCTTGACCTGATGGAACTTGCCCTCGGTTATCTCGATCTCGGCCTTCGCGATCCCGCTCTCATCTCCCGAGTCGATTATCTTCAGCTTTGCCGGAGCGCATACGTATCCGTCATCTAAGGTCAAGCCTTCTTTCGCCAGCTCCGCCGCGTCCGCGCTAAGGCTCCCGCTCGCCTCGACGTAATATGTTTTGGGAACGTGTTTCGCCGGGCTCAGCAGTTCGTGGGCGAGAGCGCCGTCGTCGGTAATGATAAGCAGCCCCTCGGCGTCTATATCCAGCCTGCCCATCGGGAACGGCTTAAAATGCCGAAACCGCTCCGGCACAAGCTCCAAAACGACCGGCAATCTTTTATCGTACGTGGCCGATATATACCCGGCCGGCTTGTTGAGCGCTAAGTAGATATGCTCTCTGTATTTAAGCTCCTCTCCGCCTAAGAACACCCGGCTCTCGGACGAGACCTTGGTATCCGGTTTGAGCTTCGCGGCGTCCATCCCTTCGACCTCGACTATTCCGCGCTTGATCAGCTTTTTGATCTCGCTCCGGGTCCCCGCGCCGCAGTCGGCGAGAAATTTATCAAGTCTCATAAAAGTTCTCCAATTCTCTCATAATTATTCGCTCCGCGGCATATCGTTTAATAAAGAGCGTCTTCCGCCGTCCGGCGAGCGCAAATTTAAGCTTAAGCGCCGGACGTATATTTTACGGCCGCTAAAACACGCCGCGTATGTATCGGACGCTTATCGATCGCCCGCGCGGACGGGTATCGCGCGGACGGCGTTTATCCAAACAACGCTCGGATCGGCTCGCGCCGAACATATAATATCCGCTCCAAACCGCCGCCGCTTATCTAAAACGGCCGCGCGGCGCCCAACTTCCGGAGGTGAAAGGCTTGCGCGTTTTTTTCATAAGACACAGGATAAAAATAGTAATAGTCTCCATAGCCGTTATTATTATAGGTCTTATCTTCCTTTTATTTTCCGTAGACAACCGCTCGAACGGCGAATACGTCGCGTTCATAGCCTCGTTCGGCTGGGAAGTCGATCCGTCGCCGAAAGAGATCTCGCATATTACCGTCCCGTCAGAGTTCGACGGAGTGTACAACGCGTACAACCGGATAGCCTCCGGCTCCGGCTTCGATCTTACACCGTACCGCGGGAAAAACGTGACGCGTTACTCGTACAAAGTACTAAACCACGCCGAATCGGACGCCGGGCTTATATACGCAAACGTGTTCGTATACCGCGGCGAGATCGTCTCGGGGGATATAACCTCGCAGGAGACCGGCGGTTTTACTATCCCTATTTCGGATACGTCCGGGAAAATCAATTAGGCTTATTATATCATACGAGTTAAAATTTAACAACATAATTTTATTGATAATGCAAATATAGATTTAAGGCGATCGCTCCGCCTTAGAATATGGCAAAAAAATAAGCGGCGTCAAACCGCTGAAACAATAGATCCAGATTCAATAAATATCTTATTACGACCGCTCGATCTCTCGGGCGGGAACGCCCCTATAGGGTTCCGTATCTCCCGAGATCGCGTTTTTTAAAACGTTTGCAACTAACACGCCTCGCCGGCTTTGAGCCTTCCGCGCTTCAGACCGGCTATATACGAGACGAGCGGCAGCTTTTTGTTATACAGGTTAACGAATCTGCCGACGATAAGCGCCGATATTATCGTACCGACTCCAAGCCCCTGCAGACGATGGAAAAAAATCAGCGACAAAACCAGAGCTATCGCGACAAGGGTAACGTCGAACATGATCTTAGTGGTTCCGAATCTCTTATTAAAGACCGTCGAGATCGCCTTTACCAGACCTTCGCCGGGGACCATGACCACGCCCGGAGCCACCTCTATGCTTATCCCGACTCCCAATACCGCGCAGCCCAATACGAGAGTTATCAGCTGAGTTAAAATATTACTCGGCTCAAGCCAGGAAAGCAAACTCATGCTAACGTCTATGACCGCGCTGAATACTACGTTTACCGCTATCTGCAAGAGCTGTATCGGCTCGAACTCCTTTCTGAGCAAAACCGCCTGGGCGGCGATGAAAAGCATATTCATCACAAAGCTCAACTGTCCGAGCGTGAATGGGAACCTAAAACTCAGCACGTACGGCAAGCTCGAAATGGGCGACGTTCCAAGCGTCGCTTTGGTTATCAAAGCTATCCCGAACGAGTTGATCATCACGCCTATGGTAAACCACATGTATCTGTAAATATATCTCTTCACTTATCTTCCTCCATCGATTCTAAATTATTTATGATTTTTATAAACGTCCGCATAAAGCTCTCCCTCTCCTCACAAGGGATCTCGCCCCACGCGGCTTTGTCGACTATCCCGAATACCTCTCTGACGCGCTTCGCCCGCTTCTCGCCCAGCTCGGTCAAAAAAATACGCGTAACGCGTCTGTCCTTATCGTCGGCTTCGCGCCTGACAAGCCCGCCGTCCTCCATCCTTGAGATCAAACTCGTCACAGTCGATTTATCGAGCGCGCAGCCCCGGCCTATCTCCTTTTGAGTACAGCCGTTATTCCCCAACAAAAATTCCAATATCTTGGGCTGACCCGGCGTCAAATTGTCCGAATACACCCGCTTGGTAATCTCCCTGTTAGACCGGTTAAAACCTATAAGAAGCAAATAGTGCAATTCGCGATAGTCCATGTCTCTCCCCCCGAACAAATAGTTTGAATTCAAACAAATATATTATATTACCCGCGAAAAATTTTGTCAAGAGAAGCGAATACGGCAAAATCAACAAATATTATCGCGTAAAAAAAGCCGGATACAGCGATCCGACCATTAAAAATCCTTGAGTTTAAATTTTTTAAAGGCCAAACGCGATCCTCTAAAAGCTCAGATAAAGCCTATCTGCTCGTACTCGTCGATATTTTCGGGTTTGGCGCTCGCTTCGCCGCCGATATATCTATGCGAATACACCGCGAAGCAGTATACGCATCTATGCTCGCAGCCCCGGTAGATATTCAGATCCCATTTATAAGGAAATCCGCTTTTTATGCGGTGGCAAGCCTCCGAGCATTTTATTTCGCAATATTCTCTCATACGAGTTTCTTTCTGTAATAGACCATATCCGTCAAATACTCGCCGTTCAAATAGAGCGGACTGTCGTAATAGTCTATATAAAAATCGCGGATCCTGTGGGAATACTCGAACCCGCAGCGCTTATAAAATTCGACCGCCGACTTGCACTCCGGCATTCCCGCGAGCAGGATCGAACAGAGTCCCTTATATTCGTTTTCGACAAACTTGATCAACCGTCTGCCGAAGCCGCGGTTTCTGTACTCGTCGCGCACCGCTATATTCTTTATCTCAAAAACGTCCTCGAATACGTTCATGACCACGCATTCTCCGACGACAGCGCCGCCCCAATAGATAACGTACATATCGCTTCTGTCGAGATACATATCGATCATCTCTTCCTGCTTATCGGACATCAGAAGTAAATTGATAAATCTCTTTTTACGAGCGTCTATTTTATTGATCTTAGCGTTTTTTAAAGCGTCGGCGCGCATGATCTCGATTTGTTTTGTTCCCGAATCCTCGCGAATGTCTGCATAAAAATACGCTGCTTCTGTATTGCCGCTGTCTAAAACTACTCCGCCGGTTCCGCCCGACGCTAAATCCGTATTATCTAAATACATTGCAACCCCTCCTTATTACAAACTATTTACGCAATTATATCAAAATCGCGGGCGCCGCTTTTATATTTGCAATAAGTCAGGTCAAATCAAAACAAAATTAATAATACTTTATGTCAACCCAACACTTTTCAAACACATTCGGCGTCTTCACATTTTGATGTCATAAAATCCGTATTATTTTTCTTGGTTGAATTATCTAACTCAAATATATATTTTTCTCAATTCCTACAAATATGTCTTAAATTAACTATATATTTTTGTAGGTTTTACAATATTATTGTAACATATAATTCTCAAATAGGAATATCTTTTTACATTATACGCAAATTTTCTGTAACAATTCTCAAATTATCCATGCAAATATTTCTCACAAGAATTTACTATATTACAGATTTTTTACGCCTAAACCAAAATGTTAATTTTCTTATATTTTTTAATCGCGGCGGCTATGCTCGGCCGCAAAAAAAAGCCGGACGCAAATCTGCGCCCGGACGAATCTATTCATATAACAAGCTTATTTTTTAGATCTGAGCTTAGCGGAAGCTACGGTGTTGCGCATCAGCATGGATATCGTCATCGGACCTACGCCGCCGGGAACCGGGGTTATCGCTCCGGCGATCTTCTCGACGTTCTCAAAGTCCACGTCTCCGCATAGCTTGCCGTTCTCGTCGCGGTTCATTCCGACGTCTATGACCACCGCGCCCTCCTTTACCATGTCGGCGGTCACGAACTTGGCTCTGCCGACCGCGGCGACTAAGATATCGGCGCGCTTCGCGACCTCGCTCAAGTTCTTGGTCCTCGAATGGCAGATCGTTACGGTCCCGTTTTTGTGGAGCAGCAGCATACTCATCGGCTTGCCGACTATATTGCTTCTGCCGATCACCACGCATTCCTTTCCCTCTACGTCCACTCCGCTCTCCTTTATAAGCTCCATGATACCCGCGGGGGTGCAGGGAACAAAATCAAAATCGCCTATCATTATCTTGCCGACGTTTACCGGGTGGAACGCGTCAACGTCCTTCTCTGGAAGTATATTGTTGATTATGACCTTATCGTCCAAGCCCTTAGGCAGCGGCAGTTGAACGAGGATACCGTCTATATTGTCGTCCGCGTTGAGTTTGTTAACCAGCGCGAGCAACTCCTCCTCGGTAGTCTCCTCGGGCAGCTTGTGCATCTCGGAATATATGCCCATCTCCTTGCACGCCTTCTCCTTATTCGCCACGTACACCTTAGACGCCGGATCCTCTCCGACCAATACGACCGCGAGTCCCGGGGTCTTGCCCTGCTTCTTAAGCTCCTCGACCTCGGTCTTCAGTTCGCCTCTGACCCGCGCCGACACCTCTTTGCCGCTTAAAATCTTCGCCATTTGAAACATCCTTTCTGTTTGTATATTTTATTTGAATATTTTCTGTTTAAATATTTAGCCGTATATAAGCTTCTCCTATCGGCGCCGCTTTCGGCCGCGCCCAGATCCTCCGCCGCCTTTTCGCTTTTGCGAAACGGTAGGTCTCCCGCCTTTTCTCTTATCGAACCCGCCGCCTCGTTTTGGGCGTATCAGGCATTTCCTGTCATAACCAATCAGATCGTCTCTGCCGGCCAGCTTTAACGCCTTATATACCAGCTCGTAATTCTTCGGATCCTTATACTGCAACAGCGCCCTTTGCAGCCGCTTCTCCTCGTACGATCTCGGCACGTACACCGGTTTCATCGTCATAGGATCGAGCCCGGTATAATACATACATGTCGATATACTGCCCGGCGTCGGGTAAAAGTCCTGCACCTGCTCGGGACTGCGTCCTATATCCCTTAAATACTCGGCGAGCTTTACCGCGTCCTTAAGCCTGCTTCCCGGATGGGAGGACATCAGGTACGGCACGAGGTATTGGTTCATGCCGAGTTCCTTATTAAGGCTTTTATATTTTTCACAGAACCTGTCGTAGACTTTTTTCCCCGGCTTGCCCATGTATCTGAGCACGTTGTCCGAAATATGCTCGGGCGCGACCTTGAGCTGACCGCTTATATGATACCTGACCAGCTCCCTGAAAAAGCTGTCGTCCTTGTCGTATATCAGGTAATCGTATCTTATCCCGCTCCTTACGAACACTTTTTTGACGCCCTTTATCCGCCTGAGCTTTCGGAGCAGCTCCATATAGTCGCGATGGTCTATCTCCAAATTCTTGCACGGCTCGGGGAACAGACACTGTTTGTTCTTGCATACCCCGTGTTCGAGCTGACCCTTACAGGAAGGATCTCTGAAATTGGCCGTGGGACCGCCGACGTCGTGGATATATCCTTTAAAGCCTGGCGCCTTGGTAAGCAGTTTCGCCTCTTCTATTATGGATTCGTGGCTCCTCGAGGTCACCGTCCTGCCCTGATGAAAGGTCAGCGCGCAGAAATTACAGCCGCCGTAACAGCCGCGGCAGGAGGTCAGCGAAAACTCCACCTCCGAGATAGCCGGGACTCCGCCCTTTTCTTCGTATATAGGGTGATAGGTTCGCATATACGGGAGCGCGTAGACGTCGTCCAGTTCCTGCCGGGTAAGCGGTTTGGACGGCGGGGTCTGGACTACGTATTTATTATGGTCGAGCTGGGCGAGCGGCTTCCCTCTGACCGCGTCCTGCTCCTGGTATTCTATTCTCGTCGCGTTCGCGTATTCGGTCTTACTTCTTACTACCTCGTCGTAAGACGGCAGTATTATACAGTCGTCCGGCAGCGCGTCTTTGTCGCCTTCGAGGTACGAGATCCCCGGAACGAACTTTATATCCGAGGCTTTGACTCCGGCGGCGAGCAGATCGGCTATTTCGACTATCTGATGTTCGCCCATCCCGAATATAAGGATATCCGCGCCGCTGTCTATCAGAATGCTCCGCCGCACCTTGTCCGACCAGTAGTCGTAGTGGGCGAACCGCCTGAGACTCGCCTCTATCCCGCCGATTATTATCGGTATCTTCTTCCCGTACGCCTCGCGTATGCGGTTGCAGTAGACTATAGTGGCTCTGTCGGGGCGGCGTCCGCCCTCTCCGCCCGGGGAATAAAAGTCGGTGTTCCTGACCTTTTTGGCGACGGTATAATGGTTGACCATGGAATCTATATTCCCGGCCGCGACCAAAAAGCCGAGCCGCGGCTCGCCTAACCTTTTAAACTCCTCGCAGCTATGCCAGTCGGGCTGAGCGATGATACCGACGCTGTAGCCCCTGCTCTCCAATACCCTGGATATTATAGCGTGACCAAAACTCGGATGATCGACGTACGCGTCGCCTACGACGTATACGAAATCGAGCCGCTCGATCCCCCGCTCCGCCATATCCGCCTTGGATATGGGTAAAAAACCGTTTTCTATCATTATTCCATCCTCAAACTCATACTTTGTTCTCATAAACTCCGGTCGATTTCCTCCAAAGTAATAAACCGCCGGCGCGTTTTATAGGATACCGTATTTTTCAGCAATAAGCGTCCTTATCTCGTTGAACCGCTTAAACTCCGGCGGAGCGTCGGTATGCTTTCCTATGTGTTTCTCCATGCAGACCAGATTGTACCAGCGCCCGAATTTATATCCGCATTTAATAAACTCGCCCGCGCGTCTATAGCCGATATGCTCATGAAACTGCGCGCTGTTCTTTGTGAGGCGCTCGTCCTCGGCGGTCGGATACGCAACGCGGGCGATCAAGTTGAGTATATTCTGTTCGGAAAGTATCTTTTCAAGCGCTTCGTACAGTGCGCCGCCTATTCCCATCTTCCTGCGATCTTCCCGCGCATATACTGTGACCTCGGCCGCGCGGCTGTACGCTTCCCTCTCGTTAAAAGCCCCGGCGTAAGCGTAACCGACGATCTCTCCGTCCCGCTCGGCGACTAAATGCGGATACTTTTCAAGCGTCCGCGCTATCCTCTTTTCGAACTCCTCCGCCGTCGGCGGCGTATATTCAAAGGTGATCGCCGTCTTCTCCACATACGGGGCGTAAATACCGGCCAATTCCGCCGCGTCGCTTATCCTTGCGACCCTGATTCTATTTTCACTCATTTTAAAGATCCCTCGCAATTCAAAATTCGGCGCCCGTTCTTTCGTCGGCTATGCCGCCCAAAAGTCTAAACGGATCGCCCGCAAACCCGGTCAGACTTGCTCCAAACTCAGCTTCATGCCCTCGTGAGTACTTTCAAAACCCAATCTCCTGTAGAACCTGTGCGCGTCCTTTCTCGATTTATCGCTTGTAAGCTGAACTATCGAGCAGCCTTTATCCCGCGCGAGGTCTATCGCGTATTTCATAAGCTCGGTCCCTATCCCGGATCCGCGCTTATCCGCCGCGACGCGCACGTTCTCGACCGTCGCCCGGAGCGCGCCCATATGCGATAAATACCGCGTAAACGTGATTTGCAGACTGCCGACGACCTCTTCGTCTTCGCAGACGACGAGCAGGACGCTGTTTTTATCGGCGGCGATATCGTTAAACGCGTCGATATAACGCTTATGCGGCGGGTCGGAGTATATCTCCCGCCCGCTTCCTAAAATATCTTCCGACAGGAGCTTTATTATCCGGGGCAGATCCCCAAGTTCCGCTTTCCTTATCGTTATCCCGCCCACATGTATCACTCTCGTTTCGATTTAGATATTACGCTATATTATAACATTATGCAAGTTGTTATGTCAAATACTCTTGCGCCGGCGCTAACATTATGCAAATTGATACCTCAAACTATATTGAATTTTTTCGCTTAAAATAGTATACTTAAATTGATCCGTTGACCCGCGGCGCATCAGGTCTTTACGAAGATACGCGGTTTAAGTTTAAGCCGCGCTCGGCTTGCGCGGCATACGGTATCATATTTAATAATCAAGATTGGAGAAATACAGATGGATAATTATAAAGGCGCGGTATTTTTCGACTTTGACGGCACTCTGGTGGACGAGAGGATACAGATGTTCTACCCGAGCGATAAGACTATAGAGGCTTCAAAATTACTCAAACAAAACGGCTACGTCGTGATACTCGCGACCGGCAGGGCTAAGTGCTACATTCCGGAATGCGGGATAGACTTCAGCGGCTACGTAGCGTCCAACGGCGCTTACGCCGAGCTCGGCGGAGAGGTCGTGCACAACAACACGATCGCCCCCGAGAAGATAACGGACATGCTTAATTACTGCAAAGAGAACGGACTGGGATTCTTGACCGAGAACCAGGAGCGCTGCTATTGTTTCGGCGAGAACATGGAGTCGTTCGTCAAAATGATAGAGACGTTCAACCTCGACTCGTCCTGCTTTATGGAAATGAGCGATTCCGCCGCCGCCAAGGACATCAATAAAATAATGGTGACCTACAACAAACCGGAGCAGTACGATATATTCAAAAAACGCTTCGAAAACGACTTTTTAATAACCCGCCACCGCAATACCTACTCCGCCGACGTGGGCAAACGCGGGATAAATAAAGCCGAAGGCGTCAAGGCCATAATAGACCGTTTCGGCATACCGATAGAAAACGCCTACGCGTTCGGCGACGGCGAAAACGACGTCGAGATGCTGGGCGCGGTCGGGACCGGGATCGCTATGGAGGTCCACAGCCCCGCCCTGGACGGAGTCGCTAAATATGTTACGGATTCGGTAAAAAACGAAGGGATATATAACGCGCTCAAAAAATTTAAACTGATCTAAATCTAAATACAAACGGACCGCCCCGGCCGAATATTATCTTCGCAGGCGGTCTTTTTCTATCTATTCGTTTTCATATCTTGCGCTTGACCGCCTTTACGATCAAAAAGTTGGGCTTGAGCTTCTCTTTTTTCAGCTCCGGATATATCTCTATCGCCTTCTCGCTCGGCTCTGCCTCGTCCATGGCCGCGATCTCAAAACCGGTCTCTATCAAGGCGTTGATAATATTCGCCGTCGTCCTGTGATAAGTCTCGACGCCGTCTACAAACCAGAACGAACTACGCTTGCCGGGCTGATGGTAATTTGAGAACTCGAACGCGATCTTCTCGCCGTTCTCGTCCGCGATCCATTTGGAATTATACCCGAAAGTCGCCGTCGTTACCGGGTGTTCCTGCGAAAACAGTAATATCCCGCCCGGCTTCAGCAGCGAATATATGTCGCCCGTCAGTTTCTTAAAATCCTCGACATAGTGAAACGCCAAAGAGCTGTATGCGAAGTCAAATTTTCCGGCCGACTCGCCGCGGAGGGCGTCCAGCTCCTTCATATCGAGGCGGATATATTTGATCCTGCCGTCGCCGTTCTCCCGTTTCGCAGTCTCGAGCATACGCTCCGACACGTCGATCCCTACGACCGATTCCGCGCCGTTTTGAACGAACTCCATACAATTGGCGCCAAATCCGCAGCCGAGCTCGAGAATATCCATTCCTTTGACGTCGGGCGTAAGCCGCCTCATAGCCGGTTGCTCGAGCAGTTCGTTGTAGTTGTTTTTATTTTCTCTTATCTTCATATACCCTTCAAAAAATTTAGGATCGTCGAACACGTTTTTCATTTTCTTTCTCCTTGGATAGATTTTAATAATTACGGTAATAAAATAACCGGTCCGACTGCGATTTTATCACAGAAAGCCCGGCTTGTAAATGGATGAGTTAACATAATGTATATCGATATAGTCGAATTCATATCCCTACTTCACGTATTCAATTTTTACATCTAAATAGATGTAACGGGTATAATTATAGCGCTCAGATGGTATAATGTCAATACATTTAAACGAATGTATCGACGATTAGGAGAATTTAGAATGAGCTATTATCCACATATAAGAGATATGAGGGAAGATAACGATATGACTCAGTCGGATATCGCCAAGTTGCTGTACATTTCTCAGCAACAGTATTCCTTATACGAAAAGGGTTATAGGGATATACCGACCGCCGCGCTTATAAAGCTCGCGGACTTTTACCGTACCTCTACGGATTTTCTGCTTGGCAGGACGAACAATCCGGCTCCTCCGCAGGAATGAGCCCGAAAATATCAAAAAAGACTTTGCGCGCTTGATATATAGCGCCGCCGGAGACGCGGATCGCGCTGTCTCCGGCGTTTTTTTATATCTTAAATTTTATGGCTTAAATTTTATACGATCAGGCTCTGACTCGAGCGACTATTCTCTTGACGAGCTTGACCAGCTCGGAGAGAACTATAACGCACAGACCAACGCCTATGATCTTAGCCCACATCGCGAGCGAGAGCGGCACGGTCCCGAAGAACATTCCGCCGAACTGAGTGATAATCACCTGAAGCAGGAACGTCAGCGCGAACACGCCGAGCATCAGCTTGTTGTTTAAGAGATACTTAAATATACTCTCGTTTGAGATCTCGCGGCTGTTGAGCGCGTTGAACAGCTGGAATACCACGAACAGGGTAAAGAGTATGGTCGAACATTCCTCTTCGCTGCTTCCGCCCAGGAAGTTGAACGCGTACTGAAGCATTATAACGATCGCGATGAACACGCCGTTTATCGCTATCCTCGAAAGCATTCCTTTGTTGACTATGGCCGCGTTTCTCTCGGTAGGCTTCTTCTTCATAAGGTGGTCGCGTATCGGTTCAAGACCGAGGGTCAGCGCCGGGGGACCGTCCATTATGATATTGACCCATAAGAGCTCGAGCGCGGTAAAGGGCGCCGCGAGACCCGTTAATATAGAGGTCAGTATTACCAAAACCGAAGATACGTTGACCGTCAGCTGGAACTGGATAAATCTCTGGAAGTTCTCGTAGATACCGCGTCCCCACTGGACCGCTTTTACTATCGTCGAGAAACTGTCGTCCAAGAGCACTATGTCGCTGGCCTCCTTGGAGACCTCGGTGCCGGTTATACCCATCGCTATGCCGACGTCCGCGTTCTTGATCGCGGGGGCGTCGTTGATACCGTCGCCGGTTACCGCGACGACGTTGCCGTTCGCCTTGAGCGCTCTTACGACGCGCATCTTAACGCTCGGCGTGCTCCTTGCGATAACTCTGATCTGGGGTATCTTCTCTCTGAGTTCCTCGTCGCTGAGTTCTTCGATCTCGTGCGCTTCCACCGAAATATGATCCGCGTCCAAAATTCCCAGCTCGTTCGCGATCGCCTCAGCCGTAACGATATTGTCGCCGGTGAGTATCTTAAGGTCTATACCCGCGCTTCTACATTTGTTGACCGCTTCGTATACGTCCTGTCTCAGCGGGTCGGTTATGGCTACGAAACCGTCGAATATCAAGCCGCTCTCGAGGTCCTCCCTCGCGGATTCGTAGTCGCTTAAATACTCGGTCTCCTTATGCGCGAAACCGATCACGCGGCAGGCCTTCGACTGGTAAGCTATGATCCTCTCCTCTACGTCCTTTTGGTTCTGCTCGGAGATGCCGCACATAGCCAATATCTTCTCGGGGCTTCCCTTGGTGTATACCGTAGCGCCGTGGCCGTTATCGGTGATCGTCGTCATATTCTTGGTCTCGGAGCTGAACGGGAACACGTGCAGTATATTCGTCTCGTTTCTGACCTTCTCGTAATCCATGCCCGACTTATAGATCGACGTGAGCAGGGCGCATTCGGTCGGATTGCCTATATACTTCATCTGATCGCCGTCCATATGAACGTCGGCCGTGCTGTTTACGCAGAAGTTATTCACCAGATACTCGTCCTTAAGCCGATCCGGCGGACAAATAGCCATCTGCGAATTTATATATACGTCTGTGACCGTCATCCTGTTCTCGGTGAGCGTTCCGGTCTTATCCGAACAGATAACGTTTATACAGCCTATGGTCTCGCACGCCACCATCTTCTTGACTAAGGCGTTCTGCTTGGACATCTTGATAATATTTATCGCAAGCGAGATCGCGACGATAGTCGGCATACCTTCGGGCACCGCCGCGACGATCAGGACTATCGAGGTTATAAACGCTTCGGACACCGTCACGAACGATACGTCGCCGGTCGAGATCAGTTGGAACATCTCTACCACGAACACTATAGCCGCGGCGATAACGCCGAGTATAGCTATCTTCTTACCGAGCGACGCCATCTTCTCCTGCAAGGGCGTGCTCTGTTTCTCGGTAGACGAAAGCTCTCTCGCTATCTTACCGAACTCGGTGTTGTCGCCTATATCGGTGACGACCGCCTTACCGCTGCCGCCTACGACGAAACAGCCCGAATACAACAGATTGGCGCGCTCCGCGACCGGAGTCTTTTCGTTATCGAACACCAGCTCCGCGTCCTTCTGCACCGGCATACTCTCTCCGGTCAGCGCCGACTCGTCGGTGAGCAGCGACGTGCTCTCAATAAGACGGCAGTCCGCCGGGAGCTTGTCTCCGGTCTCGATACAGACGATATCGCCCACTACTATATCCTTTTGCGCGACCATCTCGGCAACGCCGTTTCTTATTACTCTCGACGGCGTGTCCTCGCCGAACTTTCTGAGCATCTCGAACGCCTTCGCGCTTCTGCCCTCCATCACGACGGTGATCACGACGGATAAGAGTATCGCCGCGAAAATACCTACGCACTCGAAGTAATCGGTCTCGCCGCCGGTCAGTCCTCTGGCGATGTTGACGCCGAGAGTTATCACGGCCGCAAAGAGCAGCATGATGATCATCGGCTCCTTGAACGAATCGATAACCTTCTTGATGAAAGGCTCCGGCTTTTCCTGAGTGAACATGTTCTCGCCGTACTTCCTCCGGCTCTCCTCCACCTGAGCGTCGCTAAGACCCCGCTCTTTGTCTACGCCTAACTCCTTAAGCGTATCGTCGGCGTTTTTCATAAACGCTTTCATTAGGAAAATTCCCCCTTTTTGATTTTATAAATGAAAAAGACCCAGCATAACTCTTTCAAGCTATACTTGGGTCGAAATCTCTCTGTTACCTGCTCATGTATAGCTTACAACTGTTATACATGAGTCTCGTTAATTAAGACAAGCCAGACCATAAAAGGCCACGATGTTGAACTTGTCACATACTCGTCCGGATCGACCGGATCCAAAATTTGTATGCAAACTACTCCCTCATGGGTATTTCTCATTATACAACCAAATTATAGCGCCGCCGCGCCCGCTTGTCAAGCGTAAAATCAAATATTTTCCGATTATTTTGTCGGCTTAATTCTTCAGGCTGTGTATCGGCGCCGGGATCCTGCCGCCTCTGGCTATAAACTCCGCGCTCGAATATTTATGCACCGGCATCACCGGAGCCGCGCCGAGCAGACCGCCGAACTCCACGCTGTCGCCAACTTCCTTGCCCGCCGCGGGTATGATCCTTACCGCGGTCGTCTTTTGATTTATAACGCCTATCGCCATCTCGTCGGCGATTATCGCGCTTATCGTGGACGCCGGAGTATCGCCGGGAACGGCTATCATATCGAGTCCGACCGAACATACGCAGGTCATCGCCTCGAGCTTATCGAGCTGAAGCGCGCCGCACTCGGCCGCGGCTATCATTCCCGCGTCCTCGCTGACCGGTATGAACGCTCCGCTGAGCCCGCCTACGTATCCCGAAGCCATGACGCCGCCCTTTTTGACCGCGTCGTTAAGCAAGGCGAGCGCCGCCGTCGTTCCGTGAGTTCCGCATTTTTCGAGACCCATCTCTTCGAGTATATAAGCTACGCTGTCTCCGACCTCGGGCGTCGGCGCCAAAGACAGATCGACTATGCCGAACGGAACGTTCAGTATTCTCGACGCCTCCTGCGCCACGAGCTGACCCATTCTCGTTATCTTAAACGCCGTCTTTTTTATCGTCTCGGCGAGCGTTCCGAAGTCGCAGCCCTTTATCTGCTCGAGCGCGCTCTTTACCACGCCCGGCCCGCTGACTCCGACGTTTATCACGCAGTCGCCCTCGCCGACGCCGTGAAACGCGCCCGCCATAAACGGATTATCCTCTACCGGATTGGCGAACACCACGAACTTAGCGCAGCCCATAGAATTATTATCCGCAGATCTTTTGCTCATATCCACGATTATCTCGCCCATCTGCTTGACCGCGTCCATATTGATCCCCGCCTTGGTCGACGCGACTCCGACCGACGAACACACCCTGTCGGTGACGCTGAGCGCCTCCGCTATAGAATCGGTAAGATAGGTATCCCCCTTGGAATATCCCTTATACACCAATGCCGAATACCCGCCTATAAAATTCACGCCCGTGGTCTTGGCCGCCTCGTCGAGCGTCTTTGCAAACGGTATGTAGTCCGTCGTATCGCTCGCGCCCGCGACTATCGAGATAGGCGTTACCGATATGCGCTTGTTGATTATGGGTATCCCGTATCTCGCGCTTATATCCTCGCCCGTTTTAACAAGGTTCTCCGCGTACTTGGTTATCTTATCGTATATCTTGCGGCAGGCCGCCTTCGGATCCGAATCCGCGCAGTCGAGCAGGGATATGCCCATGGTTATGGTGCGTATATCCAGATGCTCGTCCCTTATCATTTTTATGGTTTCCATTATCTCATTTGTGTTAATATTGATCATCTATTATTCCTCCGTAAGCCTCCGGTTCGGCCGCCGCCCATAAAACGCCGCGGCGCGCCCCTTAGCTAAAATCCCGCATAAAAACTCCGCGCGTTCCTATATCCTGTGCATCGACTTGAAGATATCCTCGTGCTGCACCCTTATCTCAACGCCGAGCTCCTCGCCGAGTTTATTGAGCTCGTCCGTCAGCTCGCCGAAATCCACGTTCATGTTCTTTATATCTATGAGCATGACCATTGTAAAAATATTCTGCATTATCGTCTGGTTGATGTCGAGGATGTTCACGTTCCTCTCGTACAAAAGCCCCGACGTCTTAGCAATTATCCCCGTCTTGTCTATCCCCATAACCGTTAAAACCGCATTCATCTTATCTACCTCCTAAAATTGTTTCTCGGCGCCCATAGAGCCGATCTATATCATATGACCATATAATTTATTATCCAAACATACTTATCCGCTCGCTGTCCAGTTTATCCTCAAACTCATGTTCCATATTGTAACATTTGCTTCACCAAGCCGCGGTAGTTACGGCCGCATAAGCAGCCTCGGTACAGGTTCATACCGTTCTTCGGCGACAAAATTCCCTTAGCCTTGACAAAATGCGCAGCTTCCCTCATAAGCGTTCGGCGCCGCGCGGGCTAAACGAACTCCGTAAGCGGGCCGTCTTTTTCCGGCATACAGAATATCCTTACCCTCTCTATGTCGTAGTTTATTATGCGGCCGCCCAAATATTCAGAAAGCGCGCCCACCGCGAGCTCCGGCTTCAGGTTCGCCTCTCCGCCCGCCGCGAGGATCAAGTTCAGCCTTGACTCGCCGTCCTCAGCCTCGACTATCCCGCAGCGTTTTATGAAATCCATCAGGTTTACCTGCCGAACGCCTTTCTTTTTGGTCTTTTTCTCTATCATGTATTCGGGTAATGCGAAGAATTGTTTTATCGCATCCTTATCGTCCGTTCCGTACAGGACTACGTCGTACTCCGCCGAAACTATCGTCGCCGCCTTGTATACAAGATCGCCTACGCCGAGTATCCTTATATCGGGCGGCAGGTTAAGGTTCAGCCGCTCCATAAGCTCGTCGTCGTCCATCTCCTCGGACAACTCGATATCCAGACGCTCGCAGCGGCTTGTGACCCCGATCGAGAGCGGGAGCGAAAAGGTCAGCTTCATATGCGGGTTGAACCCCTGCGAATATCTGACCGGGATCTCCGCCCGCATTATCGCCCGAGTAAAGCATCTTAAAAGATCGAGGTGGGATATGTATTTGCTCATCCCCAGCTTTGAGAATTTTATTCTGCGTTTCGCCGCGCATTCAGTTCCGCGCGGCGGCGATATATCATTTTTCAAAACAAACGCCTCCCCCAAAGCTCGCCGCGCCGCAGCCGCTGCACTCTTCCCGGCAGGACGGCGTGGTTATCTCTTCATAAGCTTTTTTATGTTCTTTTATAAAATACGACTTCGGAACGCCTATGTCCGCGTAATCCCAGGGCAGGATCTCGTCGTACGGGATACGCCTTAAGGCATAGAAATCGGGGTCTATCCCGTTCAGTTCAAACGCCTTCATCCATTTGTCGTAGTCGAAGAAATCCGTCCAGCCGTCGAACTTACAGCCCAGACTCTGAGCCGTTATAAGGACCTCGCCGAGCCGCCTGTCGCCCTTGGCGAATACCTCCTCGAGGTAGCTGACGTCGCTCGCGTGCCAGTTATAGGTTATCTTCTTGGACTTTATATTCTCCTTTAAATACCTCGCCTTATCCTCCATATCGGATATCCTGTTCTGCGGCTCCCACTGAAACGGAGTGAACGGCTTCGGCACAAAGAACGAAGTACTGACCGTCACGGTAACCGATCTGCCCTTTCTCTCCTCGGCGGGTACGCTGTAGAACGCGTCCACGACCTTACGCGCAAGTTCGGCTATGCCCAAAACGTCGTCGTACGTCTCCGTCGGAAGTCCGAGCATAAAATACAGCTTTATCCTGTTATATCCGCCCGAGAACGCTATTTTAGACGTTCTTATAAGGTCGCTCTCGAGCACGTTCTTGTTTATCACGTCTCTGAGCCTCTGCGTTCCGGCCTCGGGCGCGAACGTCAGCCCGCTCTTTTTGACCTTCTGAACTTTTTCCATAAGCTCCATCGAGAAGTTGTCCACGCGCAGAGAGGGCAGAGAGAGGTTTATCCGCTTGTCCACGGTTATATCCAGCAGTCTGTCGGTCAGCTCGTGCAAATGCGTATAGTCGCTCGTACTCAGCGAGGACATCGACATCTCCTCGTAGCCGGTGTTTTTGATACAGTTATCCGCAACGCCGACCAGCCTGTCCACGCTCCGCTCCCGCACCGGGCGGTATATATAGCCCGCCTGACAAAAACGGCAGCCGCGGATACAGCCTCTGAAGATCTCGAGCATGATCCTGTCGTGCACCGTCTCCATAAACGGAACTATCAGCTTCTCGGGTATATATGTGTTGTCGAGATCCTTTATTATCCTTTTTCTGACCTGTTTGGGTACGCCCGGGCGGTTCGGCTCGAACGATTTGATCGTGTTGTCCTCTCCGAACTCCACGTCGTAGAAGCTCGGAACGTATATCCCCTCGATCTTGGCTATCCTCTCAAGGTATTCCTCGCGCTTTTTTCCGCCCGCTAATTTCCAGTTCCTGTACTCGTCCATTATCTCGTTGTTCACTTCCTCGCCCTCGCCGAGGATGAAGAAGTCCACGAGGTTTGAAAGCGGCTCCGCATGATACGCGCATGGTCCGCCGCAGCAGACGAACGGATCGTCCTCGCCGCGCTCGCATGTCCTGAGCGGAACTCCGGCGAGCTCGAGCATATTGACTATATTGGAATAGCTCATCTCGTATTGGAGAGTAAAGCCTATCATATCGAAATCCCTGACCGGGATACGGCTCTCCATCGAGAGCAGAGGTATGCCGTTCTCCCGCATTTTCTGTTCCATATCGTCCCAGGGTGCGAATACACGTTCGCACACGGTGTCCTCCCGCTCGTTCAGCATGTGATAGAGTATCTTCATGCCCAGATGCGACATGCCGACCTCGTACACGTCGGGGAAACAGAACGCGAATGACATAAGCCCGTCCGGGTCGTCTCTGAGATTCCCGCTGAAGACCTTGTGCACGCTGTTAAATTCGTTGCCTATATATCTCGCGGGCTTTTGAACGGTCTTAAGACAGTTTTCAAACACGTTCATCATATTTTTATATTCGGGCGTCGAATATCTCGAACCCGCGGCGCCCGGCGACTCTTCAAGGCCGCTATTTTGCAATTCAAATTCCATTCAAAATACCTCCGATACTTAATAATAACCCATACGCCCCGAAATTTCAAGCATAATATTGTCCCGATAAAAATATATTGTTACAAAGGACGGCTCCGAAATCATGGCCGCCGCCCCTACCCGCTAATCGAAAATCTCTATGCAGGAGGCTGGAAAATATGCCGGAAAGACAAAGATACAACGGACAATTCGATTCCGATGAATATAACAGGCGATACAACCGCCAAAAATATTATGAAAGCCTAAAACGCCAAAGCGGCTATGAACGCGGCGGCGTATATAAAACGGACGGAAGCGGAGACGAATCTGAATACGAATATGACGACGAATATACGCCGACCGCGGCGTCAAAACTGGTCGGAACGTTTATAAAACAGCTCTGCGCCTGCGCGATCCTCCTCGGAGCGGCGCTTATAATGAACAGGAGCGGGGTCGGATTTTTTGAAAACTCCATGAAGGCGCTCGGAAACGCCGTCAGATACGACGTCGATTTCGCCGCGATATGGGCGAATATCTCATCGTTCGCCGCGGATCTGCTCGGGAATATATGACGGGTCTCGGCTCCGCAAAACGTCAAAGCCGTCCTCGGACGGGCGCCGGCCGAACGCGCGGCGAAACGCGGCTTAGCTTCGATATACGCCGTCTGTATATAAGGCTTGGGATACTCAGGATAAACCCCGCCGTATTTCTGCTCACGGCCTCCGCGCTCATGCTCGGCTACTTCTATATGTTCTCCCTCGCGTATTTGTTCGCGTTTCTTCACGAACTTGGACATATAGCGGCGGCCAAAAAGCTCGGCGTCAGGATCGTGTCGATAGAGATCCAGCCGTTCGGCGTCTGCGGCAGGCTCGGCTCCGAATTTATAAAGGATCCGTTTAGCGAGATACTAATAGCGCTCGCGGGCCCCGCGGTCAATATATCCGTCTGTCTTATAATTCTTATCGCGGAATCGGCGCTCCGGGGCGCGGCAGACTTTATCGGCGTTTACAGGGATTATATACTGAGCGTAAACCTCTGCCTGGCGCTGATCAACCTTCTCCCGGCTTTGCCGCTCGACGGCGGCAGAGTCGTCAAAGCGGCGCTCACGCTCAAATGCGGCGCGGTACGCGCGTATAACGCTATGATAAGATTCAGCCGGTCAATCGTCGCTCTGCTCCTTCTCGCCGCCGCTTTGCTGCTCGTTACGTCGGGATACAATTTTTCTATGATACTCATCTCTGTTTTTATGCTCGGCAACCTTGCAAGCGAACAGAGAAACATTTCCCTTATACAGCTTAAAGAGATCCTGTATCATAAAGAAAAACTCCCGCGCGGCAAACTCAGCGACTGCGTCCCGGTAGCCGCCTACGGTTCGACTCCCGCAAGGGTCTTGCTCAAAAAGCTGAGCTACAACAAATATTATATAATAAACGTGCTGGACGACGGCGGCGAGATCGTAAAAACGCTGACCGAGAGCCAGGTCGTAGACGCGCTGATAAACAAGAGCGTCAGAATAAAACTAAGCGAGATATAAACAGTTTGCGTCGGTATTAAGGCGGCTATCAACCGCGCCGTTTGAAAATTTGCAGAAAATTATGAGAAAGGAAAGGTATAACAAGTATCGTTATACAAGGTAATACGCTATATGTATATAAGATTCAGCGATCTTAGAGCCAAAGAGGTAATAAACATGGACGACGGCGAGCGGCTGGGCTTCGTCTGCGATATTGTAATAGAACAGAGCTGCTGTAAGATCACGGCGCTCGTCGTCCCCGGCGGATACCGTGTCTTCGGTATGCTCGGGAAGCAGGACGATCTGATAATCCCCGTAGACCGGATCGTTAAAATAGGCGACGACCTGATCATGGTGTCGAACGTGCGCGATTGCCTGCCAAGACCCGAACCGCGCCGCAGAAAATGACACAGCCGCCCTCGAATCGGCGGCGGTTCTAACCTCGTTTTTATAGGTAACGCCGCAGACTCGTTATCAAATCATAATCCTCTATAATTATAACAAAAAACCGGATCCCGCGTATACGCGGCCGATCCGGTGAAACATTTTAGTTTTTAAAATTTCTTAAATAAATTAAGTCTAAGCTGGATACATTCCGCTATTACACGCCCGGAACAGCGCCTTCGCCCATAACCGCGGGATCGTTTATATAAACGGTCTGAGTCGCTTCGTCCCAGCCGACCTCGTAACCGAACGCCTCGGATACGAAACGGATAGGCACGTACATTCTGCCGCCGTTTTCATATTCTTTGATGAAAGCGGACGTGTCCATCTCGGTCGTCTCGGTGATACCGGGATCCGTGATCCTGTAGATCCTATTGGTGTTCTGCTGGATAAGATACATATCCGGACCGTCGAGTATCATCGCCGCGTTTAAGTTGTCGTCGTATTTAACGATCTTACCCATCTGCTCCGATACGAAACGGATCGGTACGAACGTGCGGTCGTCCTGCTCGATTATCTCGCCCATATCGGCGGGGATCTCTGCGACCGTACCGTTAATAACAATGCTCTGAGCGGCCGCGAACGCGCTGATCGAGCTGCAACCCAATACCAAAGCGAGCGCTATCGCTCCTAAAATTTTTCTCATAAAGCTCCTCCTCGTCCACGCGCTTGGATCGCCAAACGCTTTTGTTCAATAATAAAATATACAATTTTACCAATTGTATATCAAGATTTTTTATTATTATAGCACATTAATTTTTAATTTTCAAGTCAAATAGTCTCTTTCTTTACAGCTTAAATACAAAATTATAAAATATCTGTAACGCACTAAGGATTTTTAAGCGCCGTAAATTTAATAATATCGATCCGCGCGCGTTAAGCGCGTAAAAGGCCGACCCCGCTGAGTACGGAACCGGCCGCGATATCTAAATTATCTTTTCAATTTACTTTTATCAAAGTATTCGCGCGTTTCCTTCGCGACGACGCCGCTGAGCGCGATCAGCGCGACCAAGTTAGGTATGGCCATAAGTCCGTTGAATATGTCGGCGATATTCCATACCACGCTGACCGTCATGTAAGGGCCGATAAATACCGCCGCGATATAAAGCCAGCGGAATATTTTAACCAGCTTCTGATTCCTGTTCGACAAATACTCGAGGCATCTTTCGCTGTAGTAGTTCCAGCCGAGTATGGTCGTAAACGCGAAGAACACCAGACAGATCATCAATATGAACGCGGACAGCGAATCGGATATCGGAAGTCCGTCGGCAAACGCGCGGTTAGTTATCTGCACGCCCTCGAGCCCCGGGACGTTCCACGCGCCGGTGAGGATAATGGTAAGTCCGGTCATAGTACAAATGATTATAGTATCTATAAACGTTCCGGTCATGGTGACGAGTCCCTGTCTTACCGTGTCCTTGGTCTTGGCCGCTGCGGCGGCGATAGGCGCGGAACCCAAGCCGGATTCGTTAGAAAATATACCTCTTGCAATACCTTTCTGCATAGCGACTATCATCGCGCCGAGAATACCTCCGGCAGCCGCCTTTAATCCAAACGCGCCTTGAACGATCTCGACCACCGCGCCGGGGATCTTGTCTAAATTAAGCAAAAGCACCGACAGAGCGAATACCACGTACAAAATAGCCATAAACGGCACGATAACCTGCGACACCTTGGAGATCCTCTGTATGCCGCCGATTATAACGAGCGCCGCCGCTACCGTTATAATTATTCCCGCGATTATGACCGAGATAGAATATTCGCGTCCGAGCAGGCTGACGGCCACAGCCGTATTGGGATCGAAGAAATCCTGAACGGCGGACGTGATGCCGTTGACCTGAGAGAACGTTCCGATACCGAACAAACCGACGCAGACTCCGAAAAACGCGAATATCTTGGCGAGCCATTTCCACTTTTTGCCCATGCCGTTTTCGATATAGTAGAACGGACCGCCGAGAACGTGGTTGTTCTCGTCTATGGTTCTGTATTTTATAGCCAGAAAACCCTCGGTATACTTAGTCGCCATTCCGAAAAACGCCGCGACGATCATCCAAAACAGCGCGCCCGGACCGCCCGCCGCGATAGCCGTCGCCACGCCGACGATATTTCCGGTTCCTATAGTCGCCGAAAGCGAGGTACACAGAGCGCCGAAACTCGAGATCTCGCCCTTTCCTCCCTCTTCATTAGCCACCATAAATTTCAAAGCCTTGCCAAGATTTCTGATATTAAGCGCCCTGAAACGGCAGGTCAAATATATGCCGGTAGCCAGAATCAGTATTATCAGCGGCACGTTCCAGATAAAATCGTCGATCTGCTGGATCGCGTTATCTATAACTTCAAACACTAAAATATCACTCCCTCATTAAAATATAACATACCGGACTATTCTACCACACCCGTCGTTTTTTGTCAAATGCCAAATATAAGCCTTAGAACGGTCGGATTCATTATTTTAACGCGATCTGTTTTTTGCTTAAAAGTTATTATCTCTCCGATCGCAGACGTTTAAACATAATCTTTATTCATTATCGCGACCGTCCGGCTCCGCCGCGCAATCGTTCTCAACCACTCTTTCGATATCGTCTATCCTCACGTCTATGGTCTCCCAATCCTTAGGACTGCTCCCCACGTCTACTATGAAATATCTATTTTCATACGCCTCGACGACGGCCGCCCTTCGACCGTCCTTTAATATCACCGTATCGAATTGTCTTACGATCATTTATCAACGCCTCCGATCTTGACGCTCAAATAGCCGCCTTAACTCTCTCATACTCCTCGGCGACCCGCTTCCTAAACGGTTCGGGATCGTCGCCGGGCTCGTATTCGTCGCAGATCTCCGGGAAATTCCACTCGAGCAGTTCTATCGCCCTGGGATTTTCCCGCTCAGCTTCGTCGCCGTATACTACCAAAGCGTGCGGAAACTCAACGGAAAATCGCAGCGGATCGTACTCTCCGGCCAAAAACCTCTCTATCATACCGCATAACTTTTCGATCTTCATAATTTTCTCCTATTTAATACTCTCGCATGCCGCGTCATTTGTTACTCCTATGCTCCCATATCAGTATACTTGTTATCGCCGAATAAGTCAACGTTACCGACGCTCCGCAGCTCATTGCCTCAACTCCTCAATCAGCTTCCGTCTAAATAAACGTCTAAAAGTCTGTCCAAATTCCTCTCTATCTCGTCGTAATCCGTCTTGTTGGTGTCGGTATAGTTGTTAAAAGCGTTCTTCTTGACCCCAAAGGCCTGATACGGCTCCCTTTCCGCCTTTCGCCTCTGATACTCTTCCTTTTGCCTCCTGAACCCGTCTAAAGTCTTTATGCCTAAATTCAGTTTATCCTCGACTATCGCTTTGATATACGAAAACTTCTTCACTCCCTCCAACGCCGCCTCGTCTATCGCCGCCTTTATCATCTCCGCTTCCGCGCCCGCGTCTAACCATTCTCGAGCGCAGTCCATCTGTTCTTTAACGAGTCCGTAACCGATACAATCTCGATAGCGCTCTATAACTTTATCTATTTCATAATTAGATAGTATATCTGTATCGGCGGCAGCGGTTGCCGCGGCGGAGGCGGAAGCCGACGCTTCGCCTGCTTTACTTTCCTCTGCTTTACTTTTATTTACTTTACTTTCCTTTACTTTACTTTGCGGATAATTCGGTTGATTTACCTCGTTATTCGACCGATTTACTGAGTTATTCGACCGATTTATGTATTCGGACAATATTAAACTGCGCTTTGACATGCTTTCCATCTCGGCCTCGTCCAAAAGCCATATGTCAAAGTTTATCTCGATCGCCTTACGGTCTACAGTACATCTGTAATAGGTCTTCTGTATCCGCTTAGACGTTATCAGTCCGCGCTTGAAGCAGTCGCCGTCAAATAGTCCTCGCTCCGCCAAGCCCGCGATAACGTCCGCGATCGTCTGCGGTTCGGGTTGATGTTTCCCTTGAAGAGCCGAGCATATATCCCAAACCGCGTCGTCTTTAGTTTCTTCGTCGTACTCCAAATAGTACCCCTTGTCCGAATAGATCATGTCAAGAAGCTGTTCGTATACCACGAGCGCGAGGTATCCGTACTCCGTCTTAAGCCTCCTGAACTTTCTGTCCTGAAATAACCCTACGTCTCTCGGCCAATAATCCAACCCGCTTTTGGGCGGCTTAGCCAAAACCATCGCCTCCTAACTTTTAAGTTTATACCTCTATTATACAACCAAAAAAGTGACTTGCGGGGACAACGTAGCGATTAGAGATTAGAGAATAGCGAATAGGGGCAAATTGGCTTGCTTTAACGCCAAACATGAGCGTATACGGAAATGGAATACGTTGTTTTTAGATAACGTTGCGGCGATGGGAAAATAAAGTATTTATCATGCTTATTACGGAATCGTCAATGTTTATTTAAGGAAAAATATCGGGATCGTGTAAAAATTGTGCATAAAAAAACAGAACCGCCTATTTAGACAGTTCTGCGAGTTTTGGTGACTCCTAGGGGGGATAACCAAAGAGTTTACAAACGATTTCGATTAATTACTCCGGTTTCAAAAAGCCCGTAAATACGTTGTTTTAACGCATTATATTATTTATTTTCTCCAGCCTGATTTTAATGATTTTTCAAAAATCGTGTAAAAATCGTGTACAAGAGTAGCTAAAAGGGCGGAGCCAAAGCCCCGCCCTGACATTTATATACTGCTCGCATGGAGCGTTGTTTACTCCCCGTAAATCCCCGCGCGGTCGTTTATTACAAGTACGCGCAGTAGATCCGTAGTCAGGCCGAGTCTGCCCTCTTCGTCGCCTTTGAGGTAGCCCTTGTTTACAAGCTTTTGGATCGTCGGCTTTGCCCAGTCCGGCATATTCTCATCTATGTAGTTGTAAACGACTGTATTAACTACGCCGCCGAGATATTGTATGTCCTTGCCTATCGCATTAATGACTTCGTTCTGCCTGTTGTTTTCGTTCTGTATGTCGGTTATGCGACCGTTCAGCTCGTCATATTCTTTACTCATTAAATTTTCCTCGCTTTCTGTATTATCTAATTTTATACCTAAGTATTCGCATACGCCTTTCGCTATTCCCAAAGCCAAAGCGTTTTGC